>NZ_NWSV01000018.1 GCF_002531935.1 Rhizobium chutanense
TTCGAATATGCAACTTGACAACCCAGATAGTCGCTCATCCGGCTGCCGCCACCTTCTCCCCGTAAACGGGGCGAAGGAGGATAGCCGCACCTCTCCGTTCCCCATCCGCCTTTGCTAAAGTCCCCTCCCCAACCCCTCCCCACAAGGGGGAGGGACTAACCCGGAGTGCTCGCCTGGTCCCACTCGAAACGCCGCAGATAGGGAAAACGGGTGCGGCAGATTAAGCCCCTCCCCCTTGTGGGGAGGGGTTTGGGGCGGGGTCTTGGGTGGCACGGATCGGACCGTTATGGGACAAACCCAATGCCAAATCTTACTCGGCGGCCAACAACAACTTCTTCTCCCGCGCCGCTCTCAGCCGAGCAAAATCATCACCGGCGTGGTGAGACGAGCGGGTCAGCGGGCTGGAGGCGACCATCAGGAAGCCCTTGCTGTAGGCGACCGTCTCGTAGGACTTGAACTCGTCGGGGGTGACGAAGCTCATGACCTGATGGTGTTTGCGGGTCGGCTGCAGGTATTGGCCGATGGTGAGAAAATCGACATCGGCGGTGCGCAGATCGTCCATCAGCTGCAGCACTTCGTTGCGCTCCTCGCCGAGGCCGACCATGATGCCCGATTTGGTGAACATGGTCGGATCGAGTTCCTTCACCCGCTGCAGCAGCCGGATGGAGTGGAAATAACGGGCACCGGGGCGGACCGTCAGATAGTTGCCGGGAACCGTTTCCATGTTGTGGTTGAAGACGTCGGGCTTGGCGGCGACAACGCGCTCCAAGGCGCCCGGCTTCTTCAGAAAGTCGGGTGTGAGGATCTCGATCGTCGTTGCCGGCGAAGCAGCACGGATCGCCCAGATCACCTTTTCGAAATGTTCGGCGCCGCCATCTTCCAGATCATCACGGTCGACCGAGGTGATGACGACGTGGGACAGGCCCATTTCCTTGACCGCCTTGGCGACGTTCTCGGGCTCGGCCATATCGAGCGCGTTCGGCTTGCCGGTCGCGACGTTGCAGAAGGCGCAGGCGCGGGTACAGATCTCGCCCATGATCATGAAGGTGGCGTGCTTCTTGTCCCAGCACTCGCCGATATTCGGGCAGCCGGCTTCCTCGCAGACGGTGACGAGCTTGTGCTCCTTCACGATCGCCCGCGTCTCGGCATAACCCTTGGAGGTCGGCGCCTTGACGCGGATCCAGTCCGGCTTGCGCATGACCTCCGTATCCGGGCGATGCGCCTTCTCAGGATGGCGCACGCGCTTGGCGTCGGGATTGATCGTGTCGAGAATGGTCACCATTGCAGTTTCAGCTTTCTACCGCCCCTATGCGGCAAATCATCAGGAGCTAGCGCCGCACCAGCCGCGCAAGGAATATCAGCAGGCAGGCGCCGAGGAAACCCGTTACGAAATAGCCGAGCCGCCCGCCGACCACCGCGACATGGAACTGCGCGAGGATGGCGCTGGCAACGACCGAGCCGACGATGCCGAGCACGATGTTCAGGAAAATCCCGTATCGCGCTTCCATCAGCTTGCCGGCCAGCCAGCCCGCAAGTCCGCCGATGATGATTGCCGAAATCCAGCCCACGCCTTCCATGCCTGCCCTCTTTGCCCTTACGCGACCGCTCTCGCGATCAGCACCACGACGATCGCACCGACCGTGGCGTGGATGATCTGCACAACAAGCGCGTTTTCAATGCCCAGCGAAATGCCGAGCGCGCTGAACAGATATCCGCCGACGAAGGCGCCGATGATGCCGCTGAGCAGGCATCTTATCAGGCCACCGCCACCGACGACCAGACTTGCGAGGAAGCCTGCAACCAGGCCGATCAACAAAAATACCAACAACGCTTGCGTCTCCATAGACATGATAATTTCCTTTCGTCTTTTCCACCCCCGGGACGGCCTAGGCCATCCTGGAGGACGGCTTCGCCGCCTCGGGATAAAGGGCGGCTCGGGACATTATCAAGCGTTCAGCACGCGGCCATAGGCATCGAGCACTGCTTCCTTCATCGTTTCGGACACCGTCGGGTGCGGGAAGATGGTGTGCATCAGCTCTTCCTCGGTCGTTTCGAGGTTCATCGCGACGACGAAGCCCTGGATGAGCTCGGTGACTTCGGCGCCGACCATGTGAGCGCCGAGCAGTTCGCCGGTCTTCTTGTCGAAGATCACCTTCACCATGCCCTGGTCTTCGCCGAGCGCGATCGCCTTGCCGTTCGCCGCAAAGGAGAAGCGGCCGACGCGGATGTCACGGCCCTGCTCCTTGGCCTTGGCTTCTGTGAGGCCGACGGAGGCGACCTGCGGATTGCAATAGGTGCAGCCCGGAACCTTGCCCTTGTCGGTGGGATGAACGTGCGGCAGGCCGGCGATCTTTTCGACGCAGACGACACCTTCGTGCTCGGCCTTGTGGGCCAGCATCGGCGGGCCGGCAACGTCGCCGATCGCATAGATGCCGGCGACATTGGTCTTGCCGTAACCGTCGGCGACGACGCAGCCGCGGTCGGTCTTGATGCCGAGCGCCTCGAGGCCGAGGTTTTCGATGTTGCCCTGAACGCCGACGGCCGAAATCATCCGGTCGGCGGTGATCTGCTGCACCTTGCCGTCTGACGTCTCGACATGGGCGGTGATGCTGCCCGCCCCCTTCTCGACCTTGGTCACCTTGGCACTGGTGAAGATCTTGAGGCCGCGCTTTTCCAGCTGCTTGCGGGCGATGGCGGTGATTTCGGCATCCTCGACCGGCATGATGGTCGGCATGACTTCGACAACCGTGACGTCGACGCCCATCGAGCGGTAGAAGCTTGCGAATTCGATGCCGATCGCGCCCGAGCCCATGACGATCAGCGATTTCGGCAGCGCGTCCGGCTTCAGCGCTTCGAAATAGGTCCAGATCAGCTTGCCATCGGGCTCGATGCCGGGCAGCGCGCGCGGACGGGCACCGGTCGCGATGATGATGTGCTTGGCGTTATAGGTGCCCTCGCCCTTGACGTTCTTCGGCAGCGGGTGCTGCGGCTCGACCACCGGCTTCGACGACTTGCCGACGACGATCTCACCTGGCTTGGTGATCTTCGCCTCGCCCCAGATGATGTCGATCTTGTTCTTCTTCATCAAGAAGCCGACGCCGGCATTCAGGCGGGCGGAGACGGCGCGCGAGCGGCCGACGACAGCCTTGGCATCCGGCTTGACCGTGCCTTCGAGAACCAGGCCGAAATCCTTGAAGTGATTGGCATGGTCGAGCACTTCGGCCGAGCGCAGCAGCGCCTTTGTGGGGATGCAGCCCCAGTTGAGGCAGATGCCGCCCATATGCTCGCGCTCGACGATCGCGGTCTTGAGGCCGAGCTGGCTGGCGCGGATGGCGGCGACATAGCCGCCGGGACCGGAGCCGATGATGATGACGTCGTAGGATTCAGCCATGTGTTTCCTGCCCTTTTGTTACGCTGCGCTGCGGGTCATGAGCACCCACGCGTGTCTCTTGCTGTTGTCGAAGAGCGGCACGGCATCGGCACGCGCAGCCTCCAGGAATCCGTTTCTTCCATAAAGCGACAGAGCCGCCTCGTTATCACTTGCGGTGATGAGACTGACCGAGCGGCAATCCGCCCTTTCGATCTGATCGTCCAGCAGCCTGCGCCCGATGCCGATGCCGCGCAGATGGCGGTAAACACCGAGACTGCCGATGAACCAGCTTCCCACAACCGTTTTCTGCAAAGCGAGCATCGGCGCCGTTGCCGGGATGCTCGCCTCGATATTGCCTATGCCTTCGTCAAGCGCATGACCGATCGCCACACCGGCGACCTCGCCATAGGCTTCGGCGATAACGGCATCCCGCCAGCCGCCGACAGCTTCTTCCTCACGCATCTTCAGCCTGCCCCGCTCCAGCGGCGTGTCGCTGACGCCGTTCGCCACATCGGCGAACCAGAGCCAGGAGGCAAAACCGTGCGATGCGATATCCGCCAGGATCGCCAGCTCCGAGGCATCACGCCGTGAGGCCTGCCGCAGCGCGATGAAGGCGGCCATTCAGATCCCCAGCATCATCCGCACGATCGATTCCAGCCCGCGCCCGAGCGCGCGCGTATTTTCCGCATCGAGATGAATGCCATCGATCGGCGTGGTTCTGGCGACGGAATTGCCGTCGAAAAAGCCGCAGCCGAGTTCGTCGGCAAGATCACGATAAAGCGTTGCGAGCTTTGCCGATTCCTCGATGCCGCCGGGAAAGGACGCCGCGAAGGGCACATTGCCCGTCGCGCAGATCGCCGGCGGCGCCACGATCAGGATCTCCGGCCCGTCGAATTCGAAGGGCCAGGCATGATTGCGGATCAGCCGCACCAGGCGGCTGATGCCCTGGCAGGCGGCAAAGGCGGAACCCGATACAACCGGCTTCATGTCATTGGTGCCGAGCAGCAGGATCACGAGATCGAGCGGCGCATGCGTCTGCAGGATCGTCGGCAGGACGCGCGCGCCGTTGCGGTCGCAATCGGCGAGGTGGTCGTCGAAAGCGGTCGTGCGACCGTTCAGGCCCTCGGGGATGACACGCGCCTCGCTGCCGAGCGCTGCCTGAAGCACGCTCGGCCAGCGGTTCTTGTAGTCATGACGGCCGATCGTCTCGGCGTCATAACCCCAGGTCAGCGAGTCGCCATAGCAAAGAACGGTCTTGGTCATTTCCGCCTCCGCCAAGCGTCAGACAAGCATGCCCATCGGGTTCTCGATGTAGCCCTTGAAGGCCTGGAGCAGCTCCGCGCCGAGCGCGCCGTCGACGCAGCGATGGTCGGTCGACAGCGTCACCGACATCACGGTGGCGATCGCCATTTCGCCGTTCTTGACGACGACCCGCTGTTCGCCGGCGCCGACCGCGAGGATCGTCGCATGCGGCGGGTTGACGACGGCGGCGAAGTTCTTCACGCCCATCATGCCCATGTTCGAGACCGAGCTGGTGCCGCCCTGATATTCCTCAGGCTTCAGCTTGCGGTCTTTGGCGCGCTTGCCGAGATCGCGCATCTCGTTGGAGATCGCAGACAGCGTCTTCTGCTCGGCCTTGCGGATGATCGGGGTGATCAGACCGCCGGGGATCGAGACGGCAACACCGACATCGGCGTGCTTGTGCTTGACCATGTTGCTGTCGGTCCAGGAGACGTTGGCGTCCGGAACATCGCGCAGCGCCAGCGCCATGGCCTTGATGACCATGTCGTTGACCGAGAGCTTGTAGGCCGGAGCATTGTCCTTGCGCGGAGCCGCATCGTTCAACTGGGCGCGCAGCGCCATCAGCGCGTCGAGTTCGCAATCGACGCTGACGTAGAAATGCGGGATCGTCTGCTTGGATTCGACCAGGCGCCGGGCGATCGTCTTGCGCATGCCGTCATGCGGCACGAGCTCGTAGGAGCCAGGTTCGAAAAGCTTGAGCACGGCGTCCTCGGAAGCGCCCTTCGGCGCTGCGGCAGCCGGGGCCGGAGTTGCGGCGGCCTGCGGAGCGGCAGCAGCCGGTGCGGACGCAGCCTTGGCGCCACCGCCGGCGACGGCAGCTTCGACATCGCTCTTGATGACGCGGCCATGCGGGCCGGAGCCTGCGACGGCAGAAAGATCGATACCGGCTTCCTTGGCCAGACGGCGTGCAAGCGGCGAAGAGAAGGTGCGGTTGCCGCCTCCCGAAACCGATGCCGGTGCAGCGGCAGCAGCCGGAGCGGACTCAGCCTTCGCCGGTGCGGCATCAGCCTTCGGCGCAGGTGCGGCTTCGGCCTTCGGAGCGGCGGAACCCGCGCCGCTTGCGGCAGCGGCGACATCCTCGCCATCGGCGGCGAGGACGGCGATCAGCGCGTTGACCTTGACGCCTTCGGTGCCGGCGGCAACGACCAGCTTGGCGACCGTGCCTTCATCGACGGCTTCGACTTCCATCGTTGCCTTGTCGGTCTCGATCTCGGCGATCACATCGCCTGATTTGACCGTGTCGCCTTCCTTGACCAGCCATTTGGAAAGATTGCCTTCCTCCATGGTCGGAGAGAGGGCGGGCATCGTGATATTGATCGGCATCGAAATACCCTCCCCTTATTTGTAGCAAACAGCCTTCACCGCATCGACGACTTCGCCGACATTCGGAAGTGCCAGCTTTTCGAGATTGGCTGCATAAGGCATCGGAACGTCCTTGCCGGCGATCGTCAGCACCGGCGCATCGAGATAGTCGAAGGCCTGCTGCATGACGCGGGTGGCAATTTCGGTGCCGACCGAAGACTGCGGATAACCTTCCTCGACGGTGACCAGACGGCCGGTCTTCTTGACCGATTCGATGATCGTCGGCAGGTCCATCGGGCGAATGGTGCGAAGGTCGATCAGCTCGACATCGATGCCGATCTTCTCGAGTTCGGCGGCGGCCTTCGTCGCATAGGTCATGCCGATACCGAAGGAGACGACCGTGACATCCTTGCCCGGGCGGTGGATGCGGGCCTTGCCGATCGGCAGCACGAAATTGTCGAGCTTCGGCACGTCGAAGTGCTGACCGTAGAGAATTTCGTTTTCGAGGAAGATGACCGGGTTCGGATCGCGGATCGCCGCCTTCAGCAGGCCCTTGGCGTCGGATGCCGTGTAGGGCATGACGACCTTGAGGCCGGGGATGGCGCTGTACCAGGCGGCGTAATCCTGACTGTGCTGGGCGCCGACGCGGGCGGCAGCGCCGTTCGGGCCGCGGAAGACGATCGGAGCACCCATCTGGCCGCCGGACATATAGAGCGTCTTGGCGGCGGAGTTGATGATGTGGTCGATCGCCTGCATGGCGAAGTTGAAGGTCATGAATTCGACGATCGGGCGAAGGCCGGCCATGGCGGCGCCGACGCCGACGCCGGCAAAGCCGTGCTCGGTGATCGGCGTGTCGATGACACGACGCGGCCCGAACTCCTGCAGCAGGCCCTGGGTGACCTTGTAGGCGCCCTGATATTCTGCGACTTCCTCGCCCATAACGAAGACATCGTCGCTGGCGCGCATTTCTTCGGCCATGGCGTCACGCAGCGCTTCGCGCACGGTCATCGACACCATTTCGGTGCCGGCCGGAATTTCCGGATCGTTCGGAACGACGGCCTTCGGCTCGGCCGGCAGCGGCGCGGAAGCAGAGCCGGTATTGGTCGGCTTCTCTTCCTGAGCAACGGCAGGCGCTGCTGCGGCGGCCGGCTTGGCGGCGGAAAGATCCGCAGCGGATTCGCCGTCCTGCAGCAGTACGGCGATCTTGGTGTTGACCTTGACGCCTTCGGTGCCGGCGTCGACGAGCAGCTTGCCGATGACGCCTTCGTCGACGGCTTCGACTTCCATCGTCGCCTTGTCGGTTTCGATTTCGGCAATGACGTCGCCTGAGGTGACCTTGTCACCTTCCTGCTTCAGCCATTTGGACAGCGTGCCTTCTTCCATCGTCGGAGAGAGGGCGGGCATGAGGATATCGATAGGCATGGGTTCCCTCCCCGATTAGAGCAGAATGTCGGTGTAGAGCTCGGATGCATCCGGCTCCGGATCGGCCTGGGCGAAGTCGGCGCTGTCGGCGACGATGTCGCGGACATCCTTGTCGATCGCCTTCAGATCGTCTTCGGAAGCCCAGCCCTTTTCGATGAGGCGCGCCTTGACCTGCTCGATCGGATCCTGCTCGGAGCGCATCTTCTGCACTTCTTCCTTGGAGCGATACTTCGCCGGATCGGACATGGAGTGACCGCGATAGCGATAGGTCAGCATTTCCAAGATGATCGGGCCCTTGCCGGAGCGGCAATGTTCGAGCGCCTCGTCGGCCGCCGCCTTGACGGCGCGAACATCCATGCCGTCGACCTGAATGCCGGGAATGCCGAAGCCGGAGCCGCGCAGCGAGTAGTTCGACTGAGCCGTGGCGCGGGCAGTCGAGGTGCCCATGGCGTAACGGTTGTTCTCGACGATATAAACGATCGGCAGCTTCCAGAGCGCCGCCATGTTGAAGCTCTCGTAGACCTGGCCCTGGTTGGCGGCGCCGTCGCCGAAATAGGCGATCGAGACATTGCCGTTGCCGCGGTAGTGGTTTGCAAAGGCAAGGCCCGTTCCGAGCGAAACCTGGGCGCCGACGATGCCGTGGCCGCCGTAGAAATGCTTCTCTTTCGAGAACATGTGCATCGAGCCGCCCTTCCCGTGGGAATAGCCGCTGCGGCGCCCGGTCAGTTCCGCCATGACGCCGCGTGCTTCCATGCCGGTTGCCAGCATGTGGCCGTGGTCGCGATAGGCGGTGATAACCTGGTCGCCTTCCTTCTGCGCCATCTGCATGCCGACGACGACAGCTTCCTGACCGATGTAGAGGTGGCAAAAGCCGCCGATGAAGCCCATGCCGTAAAGCTGACCGGCCTTCTCCTCGAAGCGGCGGATCAGCAGCATTTCGCGATAGGCCTTAAGCTCCTCATCGCGATCGAAGTCGGCTACAGGGCCTCCATTCGAGGCTTTGACTGCGGGTTTTGCTGATGTTTTCCGGCTGGAAACCGTCGCGGTCTTTCGCGGCGCCATTCAACCCTCCCTATGGTTTGTCGGTTCTCGGTTGCCGCGTACCATAGGGAAGAAATATGACCACAGCAATGCCATAATTGCATGGCTCGTATTCGGCACTAAATAATTGGAAATACAATAGAAATTCCAATTAACCGAATTCCGGTTAATTGGAATAATGATTGAATATGACGATCTCGTCGGCGCGCGACATATTCAGCTGATAGCGCGCCTTTTCGTCCAGCATATCCTTGTCGAGCGAACCGTCACTGAGGAGCGCGACCTGATTTTCCAGATGTTCGCGCTTCGCCTTCAAGATCGCAAGCTCTTTTTCACGCGCGACACGCTGATGCTCGAACGTCTCCGTTGCGCGCAGTCCGTAATCGCCATGAATGCAATGATAACCGAAATAGGAAAGGAAGGCGACCGTCATAGCCGGAATGACGAAGCGGCCGAGTTTTCTCTTCTTATGATGCTTTGTCCACATACACGCATGCTCTTGAACGCATTACCAATTCGTTCAGCATAACGCGCAGAGATTAACCGTTCATTGACCGTAATCGCCGGCAAGAAAAAACCCGCGCCGGGAGGCGCGGGTCGAGCATTGCAAATCGGATCCGATCAGCCGCGGATGATCGAGCGGCCGGCATACTGAGCCTGCGGGCCAAGGCCTTCCTCGATGCGGATCAGCTGGTTGTACTTGGCAAGACGGTCGGAACGCGACAGCGAGCCGGTCTTGATCTGGCCGCAGTTGGTGGCGACTGCGAGATCGGCGATGGTCGAATCTTCGGTTTCGCCGGAGCGGTGCGACATGACGGCGGTATAGGCTGCCTTGTGCGCCGTGTTGACGGCGTCGAGGGTTTCCGTCAGCGAGCCGATCTGGTTGACCTTGACGAGGATCGAATTGGCGACGCCCATGCGGATGCCATCGCGAAGACGGGCGGAATTGGTGACGAAGAGATCGTCGCCGACGAGCTGGGTCTTCTTGCCGGTCAGATCGGTCAGCGTCTTCCAGCCGTCCCAATCGTCTTCGGCCATGCCGTCTTCGATCGAGATGATCGGGTACTTGGCGGCGAGTTCGGCCAGATATTCAGCCATGGCGCCCGATTCGAGGGTGCGTCCTTCACCTTCGAGAACGTATTTGCCGTCCTTGAAGAATTCCGTCGAGGCGCAATCGAGGCCGAGGTAGATGTCCTCGCCCGGCTTGTAGCCGGCTTTCTCGACCGACTTCATGATGAAGTCGAGGGCTTCCGAAGCGCTCTTCAGGCCCGGTGCGAAACCGCCTTCGTCGCCGACATTGGTGTTGTGGCCCTGGGCGGCCAGTTCCTTGCGGAGCGTATGGAAGACTTCCGAGCCCATGCGCACGGCTTCGGCGATCGTATCGGCGCCGACCGGCAGGATCATGAATTCCTGGAAATCGATCGGGTTGTCGGCATGGGCGCCGCCGTTGATGATGTTCATCATCGGCACCGGCAGGAGGCTTGCAGACGCGCCGCCGACGTAACGGTAAAGCGGCAGGCCGGAGGCCTGGGCGGCAGCCTTGGCGACGGCGAGCGAGACGCCAAGGATGGCGTTGGCGCCGAGGCGCGACTTGTTCGGCGTGCCGTCCAGCTCGATCATGATGTTGTCGATCTGGATCTGGTTTTCGGCGTCGATGCCGCCGATCGCGTCGAAGATCTCGGTATTGGCGGCATCGACCGCCTTCTGGACGCCCTTGCCGAGGTAGCGCTTGCCGCCGTCGCGCAGTTCGACCGCCTCGTGCGCGCCCGTCGAGGCGCCCGAGGGAACGGCCGCGCGGCCCATGCTGCCGTCTTCGAGATAGATATCGACTTCGACGGTGGGGTTGCCACGGCTATCGAGAATCTCGCGGGCGATGATATCGGTGATTGCAGTCATGGGTTCTTCCTGCTCGGTGGGTGATAAGTCGTTCGAAGCCTGTCATAATCGAAGGCGTGCAAATTACAATGGCGCAGTTTTCCGCCTTCGAACCAGCTTGTCCGATCTCGCCTATAGCACGATCATGTCAGACTGTTGAACGTCAGGCCTTGGCGACCGCATCGAAGGCGAGCAGCTTTTCCAGAAGCCGCGGCATGTCCTTGAGATAGACCATGTTCGGGCCGTCGGAAGGCGCATTGTCCGGATCCTGGTGGGTTTCCACGAAGACGCCGGCAATGCCGGTGGCGACTGCGGCGCGCGCCAGCGTTTCCACGAATTCCCGCTGACCGCCGGAGGATTCGCCCTGCCCGCCGGGCTGCGCCACCGAATGGGTCGCGTCGAAGATGACGGGCGCGCCCATCGCCGCCATGATCGGCAGCGAACGCATGTCGGAAACCAAAGTGTTATAACCGAAGGAAGCGCCGCGCTCGCACAGGAGCACGTTCGGATTGCCGCTGACATTGAGCTTCTTCAGGACGTTCTTCATATCCCAGGGCGCGAGGAACTGGCCTTTCTTGACGTTGACGACGCGGCCGGTCCGGGCGGCGGCGATCAGAAGGTCGGTCTGGCGGCAGAGGAAGGCCGGGATCTGCAGCACATCAACCACCTTTGCGACCTCGGCGCATTGCTCGGCGGTATGGACGTCGGTCAGGACGGGAAAACCGAACTCCTTCTTCAACTCGGCAAAGACCTCCATGCCCTTTTCGATCCCGATGCCGCGTTCGGCCGAAAGCGAGGTCCGGTTCGCCTTGTCGAAGGAGCTCTTGTAGACGAGGCCGATGCCGAGCTTTGCGCACAGCTCCTTCAGCGTGCCGGCGACCATGAAAGCATGGTCGCGGCTCTCCATCTGGCAGGGGCCGGCAATCAGCGACAGGCGGCCTGTGTTGGAAAAGGTGACCTGGCTCTGGCCTTCGCCGACCTTGACTACGGAATTCGTATCGGTGCTCATCGTGTTTCCTCGAAGGCGAAGAGCGTGCCCTGCCCGGGCGCGGGCTTCACCAGAATGCGATTGTTCTTGCGCGTGTAGGTCACCCCGTTAGCAGTCAAATGCGCTTCTGTCACGGCAAGATCGGCGACATTGAAGAGGATTGCCCGGCCGCGCAGGCCGCGATCGGCGGATGAGACGGCGATCTCGAAATAGGCCTCCAGCCCTTCCGGCGTCATCAGGCTGATTTTCACATTCGACGCGGCGATGTTGACGCCGAAGCCGGTTTTTTCGACGGCCGATTGCGCCGCGGCAAGACCGACGAAGGCGGCAAACGCGGCGGCATCGGGCGCACAGAGCGCGATCTCGGCAATCCCCGTCACGCCATTGGCATGCGTTTCCAGCGTGCCGCGGTCGGCAGGCAGCGGATTGATACGCTCGACGCTGAAAAAGAAGAAATCCGGCGCGCGCAGATCGGTAGTAAAGGCCAGCTTGAAGCCGGCCATAGTCTCGGAACCATCCGGCATTTTCAGCGGCCGGCTGAACTGCAGCACGTCGCCGGCGCTCGATCCGCGGCCGACAAAGCTCCGATGATCGCGGCCGGCGTCGCTGGTGCCGAAAGCTACCGCCGAGAGCCCCTCCTCGCCGCAACGGAAGCGGAACGCCTGGTTGCGGGCGGTGAAGACATTGCCCTGCCGCGCCGCTGCGTTGCTCTCTTCGACGCTCGCGACGCCGAGCGGCTCCAGATAGGTTTTGTCGGCAAAGAAGACGCAGGCGTTTTCCGTTCCGAAGGGATGGCGCGCATCGGCGGCGACGGTGAAGCCGAGCTTGCCGAGTCTTTCGCGCGCCAGGTCGATATTGACGACGGGCAGCACGACATGGTCCAGCGGATGCGGGTTAGCGGAATGCGCGTTCATGAATCCCTCCCTGACACGACAGAGATGTGTGATACCACGGCCTTCAAGGCAAGGCCTGCCTGGCAATCCGGCGAAGTCGAAAACTTGGGGCCGACGCAGCCCTCTACTAAGCCAAGTCGAGCGGATGCAACGAATGCAAGATTTGATCCCGCAACGCAGCAGCCGATGCACTTGTAGGCCGTGCATCATGTTCACACCGAGAAGATTTGCATAGCCACGCCCAGGCGCTGACCTCACCTAGCGCGCTGCGCGGATGTTCAGCGTGGGGATGCGGTATTTCAGATATTCGCGCATCTGGTTGAGGGCTATATCTCGGGTCAGGCCTTCCGATTGCAAGCCGGCCCGCAGCCAGAGCCCATCGATCAGCGCCGTGATCGCCAGCGTCACGGCCTCGCATTCGGCACGTGGCAGAAGATGGACCAGCGCCGACATCAAGTTGGAACGCATGCGGGCATGGATCACCTTCTGGATACGGGCGAGCTGCGGCTCACGCGGAACCTCGGCGCAAAGAGAAAGCCAGGCGTGGCAGATAGAAGGTCGGAAGAAACGCTCCTCGAAATTGCCTTCGATGATCGCCTCCAGTCGCTCGCAAGGCGTCGTCGCCTGTTTCAGCCGGGCGTTCACCGCCTCACTGAGTGAAAGATTCGCCTCGCGCATCGCATGCTCGAATAGCTCCTGCTTGCTGCGAAAATAGTGCAGCACGATGCCTTTGGAGGCACCGGCATGGGCAGCCACCTTTTCCAACGTCGCGCCCGCCATGCCTTCCTGCTGCAACACCTCGAAGGCCGCCTGTCGCAGCTCCTTGCGCCGGATTGCGCTGATTTTAGTCAGTTTCATGCTCGTGCCCGTTCATCTTGTCTCCATTATTGACAATTCTTCCGCAAAGATCAATTATTGACCGGCGGGACAATTAAAAAACCTTGTGGTTAATAAAAGGAACATGCAAATGAGTCAGCATCTGAAGACAGGCGTTCTTTCCATACTCCTCAGCGCCGTAGCCATGCCGGCTTTCGCCGCCGATCCGGAAAGCTGCAAGGTGATCCGCATGGCAGAGCCCGGCTGGAACGATCTCGCTTTCACCTCCGGCGTCGGCCTCACTCTTTTGAAGGCCCTGGGATACGAGCCGCGAAGCTCGCTGCTGGGCATCGACGTCATCTATCTCAGCTTGAAAAACAAGAATCTCGACGTCTTTCTTGGCTATTGGGACCCTGCCATGGTCACCTACTACAAGCCCTACAAGGAAGACGGCTCCGTTGAGAACGTCGTGACTAATCTGAAGGGCGCGAAATACACCTTTGCCGTCCCGACCTATGTTTGGGACGCCGGCGTCAAAGATTTCGCCGACCTGCAGAAATTCCCCGATCAGTTCGAAAAGAAGCTCTACGGCATCGAGCCTGGCTCGAACCAGTTGATGCTGGACGCGGTCCAGGATCAGACGCTCGGTCTTTCCGGCTGGGATGTTGTCGAATCCAGCGAACAGGGCATGCTCGCCGAGGTCAAGCGCCACGCAAAGGACAAAGCCTTCATAGTCTTCCAGGGCTGGGCGCCGCATCCGATGAATACCGAGCTGGATATCAAATACCTGACCGGTGGGGACAAGTTCTACGGACCGGATTTCGGCGCAGCCACGGTCTCGACGCAGGTGCGCAAGGGTTACCTTCAGGAATGCCCCAACGTCGCGAAACTGCTGCAAAACCTGACTTTCGACGTCGATTTCGAAAACAAGGGCATGGGTTATCTAATGGCGGATGGCCTGACTCCGGAGGAGGCTGGCCTGAAAGCCATCGCCAGCGAACCGCGACGTCTCAATGCCTGGCTGGATGGCGTGACGACCCTCGATGGCAAGCCAGGGCTTGAGGCTGTGAAAGTTAAGCTGGCGCTGTGAGCCGATTTTGATGAACATCGTCGATCAAAACGGCTGGGCGGCACGCAAGCGCGTGCTGCCCATTACTGACGGGCGGTCGCTCGCATATATTGATACTGGTGGCTCGGGGCCGACGCTGCTGCTGCTGCACGGCTACTCGGATTCCAGCCGCAGCTTTTCGCTATTGGAGCCGTGGCTCTGCGGCTACCGCCTTGTCATCCCGGATTTGCCCGGCCATGGAGGTTCCGCGGTCGGGACAGGCATGACCGTCGCGGATTTCACCGATGACATCGTTGCGCTGATGGCGGCTCTCTCTGTTGAGCGCTTCGCGGTCATTGGCCATTCAATGGGAGCGATGATCGGTATCGATCTTGCTGCCCGGCTGCACGACGTTGTCTCCGCGCTGGTGACGATTTCCGGCACGGTGCGCCCGGCCTTTCCGCAGGACGATCCGGTCACGGACGGAATCCTTGGGCTTTGCGATCCGATCGATCCCGGCAATCCCTTCTTCGATCTCTGGCACGCCTGTCCGCATCCGGTCGATCCTGGTTTCCTCGCCCCCATCAGCCGTGAGGCAGCAGCTATTTCGGCAGAGATTTGGCATGGCATTTTGGTCTGTTTTTCCACACTCGATCTGACGGAGACCGCTATACAGGTCAGAGCGCCCGTGCTTTGCATGGCGGGGAGCGAGGATGTGCTGTTTGATGCAGGTCATCGGCTGGCGCTTGAAGATGCACTCCCGAAAGCACAATCAGTCCTGATGGAAGGATTTGGACATAACCCGCACTGGGAGGATCCCGAAAAGGTCTCGGTGGTTCTCCGCGACTTCTTTCAAGCCACTTTTGACTGAAAAGCTTCTCCTCTGAGAATGCCCGACTTGAGCAATTGAGTGGGATTGTCCCGGAAGGTTCGGCTAGGTCCAATCAGTGTCATCAAACCGACGCCGAGACGGTGAACGCATTCACCGCCTCGGCGATATTCCGGTCCGCTTCATATCCTTCACGAACCGGAATGCTCGAAGGTGTATGCTCACCAGCTTTGCGAGGTTGCCCGCCGGGTTGGCCAACCGAACGGTTTCCTAGGCTTAAAACTTAAGTGCCTCTCACCATTAAAACAAATAGTTAATACCTTCTCGAGAATGAGCTCGTCTAGTCGCTATTCCCAGATAATTTTTTGCGCCTCCAGTTTACGGAAATTTAGCTACTTGCGGAACACATATGGAACATATAGTGTCTGTTCTGGATTTGTTTCAATCAGGGGTCTGACGTCGATGCTCACGCGCAAACAACAGGAGCTTCTCCTTTTCATTCACGAGCGCATGAAGGAATCCGGCGTTCCGCCGTCTTTCGACGAAATGAAGGATGCCCTGGATCTCGCCTCGAAATCGGGCATTCATCGGCTGATTACGGCGCTCGAGGAGCGCGGCTTCATTCGCCGCCTACCGAACCGCGCTCGCGCCCTCGAAGTCATCAAGCTGCCGGAAGCCTATAGCCCCAGCATCCAGCCCCGGCGCGGCTTTTCGCCGAGCGTCATCGAAGGTAGCCTCGGCAAGCCCCAGCCGGTCGCCGCTCCCGCTCCTGCAAAACCCGTTGCCGACAACGGCAACTCGGTCTCCGTGCCGGTCATGGGCCGAATCGCCGCCGGCGTGCCGATCTCGGCGATCCAGAACAACACCCACGACATTGTCGTCCCCGCCGACATGCTCGGCTCCGGTGAACACTACGCGCTGGAGGTCAAGGGCGATTCGATGATCGACGCCGGCATCTTCGACGGCGACACCGTGATCATCCGCAACGGCAGCACCGCAAGTCCCGGCGACATCGTCGTTGCCCTCGTCGATGACGAGGAAGCGACGCTGAAGCGCTTCCGCCGCAAGGGCGCCTCGATCGCGCTGGAAGCCGCCAACCCGGCTTACGAGACCCGGATCTTTGGGCCCGATCGCGTCAAGGTACAGGGCAAGCTCGTCGGCCTCATTCGCCGCTATCACTGACACCGGACGGACCGGATTCGGTAAAACTGTTGCTGCGCCAGTCATAAGCGCGATGTCGCATCCATGGCCGCGACAGCGTCTCGAATGCGGTTGCGACCTCCAGGCCGGCTTCAGTGAAGCGCAATTCGACGGAACCGGTCCTGCGCAGCGTCTCGCCGGTGAACAGCGTGCCACCTGAACGGCAGCTGTTGAAACGCAGGCGGACCGCGGTCACGACGATATCGGCCGTATCGCAGGCCGGGCCGAGATAGGCGGCATTGTCGATGACGGTGACGATATGGCCGTTGCCGAGTCTTGATGTGCACCAGGCTTTCTTGACGCAGGAAAAGCGGTTTGCTTCACCACCTGCTGCGGCGGCCCGCATCGCTGCGCTCGCTTCGTTCTGCTGATCGCGGGAAAGCCTGACGCGGCGGTCTTCTCCTTCCGGCGGGATAGCGGGACCATCCAGCATCTTCGGCGCATAATGCGTCGGCAGGACCAACGCTCGCTGCCACTGGTCGAAGATGAAATCCGGCGGGTTTTCACGGTTGGACGCGATTGCCTCAGCCGCGACGACCGCAACCAGACTGCCGTCCTCCGAAATCACCAGATCCGGCGGCCTGGGAGCCGGCAGCAGCAGTACGGTGAGTGTCGAGACTGATATGATCGATGTGCCGGCATGGCGCAGGCGGGTGCGCAGCAGCGTCAGCAGTAGAAAGCCTGCCACGGCAACAGCGAAATACCAGGCGGGCAAGCGGCCGATGCCGATATCACCGCCCCAGCCGGACACCGTCTTGGCAACCGCAATCACCAGATCGAGACCGAATCCGACCACCTTCCAGAGTGGAGCGTCCAGACCGAAAGGCATGAGCAGCATCGCCAGCAGCCCGGCCGGCATGACGATGAAGGAGATGATCGGCATCGTCGCGAGATTTGCCGGCAGGCCGTAAGCCGTCAGGCGATGAAAATGCTCGATCGAAAACAGCGCGGTGGAAAAGCCGCCGATCAGCGAGGTCAGGAAGACGCCGCCGAAGAAACCGGCGACGGCAACCATCGGCCTGATGATCGGCAGCTTCAGAAAAGCGTTTTCGCGGACACGCCTGTCCTTCCACAACTGATAGCCCGATACCAAAGCCAATGTCGCGGCAAAGGACATCTGAAAGCTCGGACCCAATACTTCCGAAGGTGAAATGGCGATGATGATGAGCGCGGAGAGAACGACATTGCGCAGGCTGATCGACGGCCGATCGAAGAAGACGGCAATCAGCATGATGGCCATCATGATAAAAGCGCGCTCGGCCGAAACCCCGAAACCGGAGATCAGGTAGTAGGCGGTGACGGCGATGAGCGCACCGGCGGCGGCGATCTTCTTTGTCGGATAGGCTTGGGCGACGCCGGGAAAGAGGCTGAGCAGCATCCGGAAGCCGACGAAGAAGATGCCGGCCGACAGCGCCATGTTGAGGCCCGAGATCGCGACGATATGGGCAAGGCCGGACTGGCGCAGCGCCTCCGTCGTCGTCTTCGAGATGGCGCGCCGTTCGTCCGTCACCAGGGCAGCGGCAAAAGCGCCGGTGTCGCCGGGCAGGATAGACCTTATGCGGTCGCCGATGCTGCTGCGCAGCCGGTAGAGCCATTCGAGCAGCGCGTCCGACGTCGACCTGGCCGCTTGGCCTGCCTGCGCGTCGAGTTTCTCCGGCGCACCGTAGAAGAAACCGTTGGCGCCGATGCCATCGAAGTAGGCACCGAAGGAGAAGTCGTTGAGCGTGGGAAGTGCAGGCCCCGCCGGCGGTGTCAGACGTGCCCTGCCTGATATGATGTCGCCGATCTCGAAAGGCGCGTCGGCGCCCCGGACGATCGCGGTGATGCGTCCCGGCGGCCGCTTCAGCTCCGGCGCCTCGGTGCCGGTGACAGCAAGAATGTAGCGCCAGCGGCCGCGGCCGTCGCCTTCCCGCCGTTCGATACGGCCGCTCACCGTCGTCGTCACGGATGAATCGAGGATGACGGTCGAAGCCCGCCAGCTCTCGAACTGGGCCGAGAGCATGCCGCCGGCGAAAAGTGCCAGCGCCAGGAATGCTGCGCGCAAGGCCGGCCGGCTGGCACCGACAAGAAAAACCGCAGCCGCCGGCACCAGCAGGCAGAGCAGCGATGCAACGAGCGGAAAATCCGATGCCGCAAGAAACCAGAAGGCCGAGCCGGCGCCGAGGAAGACCGGGGAGAACAGCAGCAGGCGGCCATGATCGGCCTCCTCGCCCAGCATGCGGGCTCCGGCACGCAGCGATTGCCAGGCGGCGGCCGGCAGCCGATGGCGCAATGGGGTCTGCGACTGCGTCCTTGCCGGTTGGGTCACCACCGCATGCGCGGGAAGACCCGGCGGATCGGCAAGGCCGCTGCCTGCTTCCGGCCGCAATTCGACTGTCGTCAACTCCTGCATGTGCCGCCCAAGGTCACCCGCCCCGGCGGCCAGAATGCAACCTTCAATCAAAACGAGCAAGAATAATCGATTGAAATGTGAGGGAAAATCGAGAGCGCCAAAAGATCAGTCGAATCATTGGCTTCCGCTATGCGTGCGGCTCATCGCTGCAGTGCCTAAAAGGTGATGCCGCAATGCACAAAAAGCCGTCACGGTAACTTGGCATTAGCTTCGCGATCATATAGCTATCGCTGAGGACGCTTAACCCCTATGGCGCTTTTATGGCGCCACCGCCAGTTCGGAGGATCAGCATGACGGATCAAAGCGCAACAATAAAAATCGGTGACAAATCAGTCGACCTCGCCGTCAAAAGCGGCACGATCGGCCCGAGCGTCATCGATATCGGTGCCCTCTACAAGAACACGGCTTCCTTCACCTACGATCCGGGTTTTACGTCGACCGCATCCTGTGAATCGAAAATCACCTACATCGACGGCGACGAAGGTGTGTTGCTGCACCGCGGCTATCCGATCGAGCAGCTGGCCGAGCACGGCGACTTCCTCGAGGTCTGCTACCTGCTTCTCTACGGCGAACTGCCGACCACCGCGCAGAAGAAGGATTTCGACTATCGCGTCACGCACCACACCATGGTGCACGAGCAGATGAGCCGCTTCTTCACCGGCTTCCGCCGCGACGCACATCCGATGGCCGTCATGTGCGGCTGCGTCGGCGCACTGTCGGCCTTCTATCATGACTCCACCGACATCACCGATCCGCACCAGCGCATGGTCGCCAGCCTGCGCATGATCGCCAAGATGCCGACGCTTGCCGCCATGGCCTACAAGTACCATATCGGCCAGCCCTTCGTTTACCCGAAGAACGACCTCGACTACGCCTCGAACTTCCTGCGCATGTGCTTTGCCGTGCCCTGCGAGGAATATGTGGTCAATCCGGTGCTTGCCCGCGCCATGGACCGCATCTTCATCCTGCATGCCGACCACGAGCAGAACGCTTCGACCTCGACGGTCCGCCTTGCCGGTTCGTCGGGCGCCAATCCGTTCGCCTGCATCGCGGCCGGCATCGCCTGCCTCTGGGGCCCCGCCCATGGCGGCGCCAACGAAGCGGCTCTCAACATGCTGACGGAAATCGGCACCGTTGACCGCATTCCGGAATATGTCGCCCGCGCCAAGGACAAGAACGACCCGTTCCGCCTGATGGGCTTCGGTCACCGCGTCTACAAGAACTACGATCCGCGCGCCAAGATCATGCAGAAGACGACGCATGAAGTGCTCGGCGAGCTCGGCATCAAGGACGATCCGCTGCTCGAAGTGGCGATGGAGCTGGAGCGCATCGCGCTCACCGACGAATATTTCATCGAGAAGAAGCTCTATCCGAACATCGACTTCTATTCCGGCATCACGCTGAAGGCGCTAGGCTTCCCCACGACCATGTTCACCGTGCTGTTCGCGCTTGCCCGCACCGTCGGCTGGATCGCCCAGTGGAACGAGATGATCGAAGATCCGGAACAGCGCATCGGCCGTCCGCGCCAGCTCTATGTCGGCGAACCGAAGCGCGATTACGTGCCGGTTTCGAAGCGCTGATCGCTTCGAGCTCCAAAAGAAAACCCGGTCAGGAATGGCCGGGTTTTTTGTTGGCTAAAACAGTAAGCACGATCTGCGCCGAATGTTCTCCAGGCGGTATTTCCGTCTGCATTCGCTGCCAGATAAGTTCGTAGCCTTCCTTCATTGCCTTGAGCTGGTAGGTGTCGGCCGATAGCCTTTCCATCCAGCGCGCCAGGCTTGCGCCACGAACGACATCGTTCAGATATTCCGGCACGACCGCATAATCGGCAACCAGGTTCGGCAGCGCCCCGGTCCAGGTCTTGATGCTCGACGTCAGCATGCGCATGATCCAGTCGACCTTGTAGGCGGAGACGACGGGAACGTCGGCAAGCGCAAGCTCAAGAATAACGGTTCCGGAGGCTGCCATGGCTGCGTCGGCCTCAGTGAAGGCTTTCCATTTGGCTTCCGCGCCAACAACGATCTCCGGCTGTACCGCCCATTTCGCCGTCATTTCGCGAACAAGCGCTTGCCGGTGCGGCACGGTTGGCAGAATGAAGCGCATCGAGCCGTTGCGGGCGACGAGCTCCTTCGTTGCGGACTCGAAGTAAGGCAGGAGTTTCTTGATCTCCGAGGCGCGCGATCCGGGAAGAAGCAGGATCGTACCGTTGCCGGGTTGCCTGCCGGCGCGCAGGCTGCGGGTTTCCAAGAGCGCAGGGTCGGCCGTCAGGCGATGCCCGACATAGGTCGTCGGCGGCCCGGCGAGCGCGCGCATCGTTGCCGGCTCGAAGGGCAGGATGGCGAGCACGTGATCGACATAGGCAAGCATGCGCGTGGCGCGATATTCCTTCCAGGCCCATACACTCGGACAGACATAATTGACGACAGGCAGATCGGGCAACGCGGTGCGAACTCGCTTTGCGACGCGATGGGTGAAATCCGGGCTGTCGATGATCAGCAGAATGTCGGGCCTTGCGGCGATAATGGCGGCGGTCGTCTGGCGGATCAGCGTATAGAGTCTTGGCAGCCGGCTCAGCACCTGGGTGATGCCCATGATCGAAAGCTCGGAAAAATCGAACAGGGATGTCAAGCCTTCGGCCTGCAGCCCCTCACCGCCGACGCCGACGAGTTCCACCGGTCCGCCGTGAATTCGCTTCAGGGCGGCGATGAGATCGGCGCCGAGCAGATCGCCCGAGACCTCGCCGGCAATGACGGCGACCTTCAGCCGCGTCCCGTTCATTCGAGCCCCCATGTCGGCAACCCACGATCGATGCCGCAGACAAAAAGTCCGGCCTCATCGGCGGCCTTGATGACGGCGGCGCGATCAAGCACCAGCGAGCGGCCGGCCTCGACGGCAATACCGCCGAGACCGGCTCTTTTTGCGTTCAGGATCGTCGAGACGCCGATCGCCGGCAGGTCGGCGCGAATATCCTGTTGCGGCTTGCAGAGCTTGACGAGCGCGCCGCGGCGGCGCGGCGAGATGCGCCCGGCGGCTCTGAGACCTGCAACACGTTCCAGCATCTCGTCCGTGCCCTCCAGCCCCTCCAGGGCAACCACGCGCCCGCCGATGCTGACGGCGCCCTGCCCGATATCGAGCCGACCAAGCGTTTCGGCGGCTTCGGCAGCGCGGGCGATATCGCGGCGATCTTCCTCGCCGGGCGCGACCGCGCCAAGGGGGCCGATGGAGGCAAGCAGATCGGGAGCGATTTCATGGGCGCCGACGACGCGACGACCGTTTCCCTCGATCAACCGGATCACCATCTGCAGAACCGTGTCGTCGCCGCCGGAGAGCAGCGTGCGGATGGCGGCCGGCACTTTCATCAGGATACGCAGCGTCGGGCGCACCTCGCGCCACTCCGGCCGGCGGCGCACGCTGCCGGACATCACGACGCGGCTGACGCCGTAGCGGTTGAAGAGGCCGTCGAGGGCGGCGAAATCACCGATGCCGACGACGGCATGGTCATAACCTTCCCAGCGCCGGTCGCTCTCGTCCTTCAGCGCGACGATGACGGGATTTTCACCCGCCGCGCGCGCGGCTTCGGCGACATAGGAAGGCAGAAGACCACCGCCGGCGATGATCGCCAGCCGGCCCGCAGCGGTGTCGCCTGACAAATCCACGGACTAGCCCTTCTGCCCCCGGGTCGGCGAGGACAAGGCGCGGTCGCTGTCGGCAGCAATGAAATCGAGGATTTGGACCACCTGCTCGCAATCGGCATATTCGTCGCGGATGGCGGCCGCGTTTTCGCGGACGGAGGCCGTGCCTTCGAAGATCGATTTATAGGCGCGACGCACCCTGTGGATGACGGCGCGGTCGACGCCGGCGCGCGTCATGCCGACGACATTGAGGCCGCTCAGCAGCCCGGGATTGCCGTTCAGCATGCCGTAGGGAATGACGTCGTAACTCACCGCCGAAAGCCCGCCGACGAAGGCCTGCCGGCCGACGCGGGTGAACTGGTGAACGGCCGAGCCGCCGCCCAGGATGACACGATCCTCGATGACGACGTGGCCGGCAAGCATGACGTTGTTCGACATGATCACGTGATTTCCGACACGGCAATCATGCGCGACATGGGAATTGGCAAGGAAGAGGTTGTTGTCGCCGACGATCGTCTGGCCACCGAAATCGGCCGTGCCGGTGTTCATCGTGACACCTTCGCGGATCGTGCAGTTGGCACCGACCGTCAGCGTCGTCTCCTCGCCGCCGTGATGCACGCTCTGGGGATCGCCGCCGACGACGGCCATCGGAAAGATACGCGTGCCCTTGCCGATCACGGTGCGGCCGGTGACGACCGCATGCGCCAGGAGCTCGACATCCGCATGAAGCACGACATGCGGGCCGACATAGCAGAAGGGACCGATTTTGACGCCCTCACCGATAACAGCGCCGTCTTCGACGACGGCCATCGGATGAATATGGGCGCTTTCGGCGATATTGCTCATGCCTGATCCTTACGAACGATCATCGCGCCGATATCGGCCTCGGCGACAAGCGCGCCGTCAACCTTGGCGTCGCAATGGAATTTCCAGATATTGCCGCGCTGCTTGTGCTTCTTGACATGGAATTCGACGCGATCGCCGGGCACGACGGGCTTGCGAAAACGCGCATTTTCGATGGTCATGAAATAGACGAGGTTGCCGGGCTGGCCCTCCTTCTTGGCACAGATCGCACCGGCGGTCTGCGCCATGCCCTCGATCAACAGAACGCCGGGCATGATCGGCGCTTCCGGAAAATGGCCGGTGAAATGCGGTTCGTTCACCGTGACGTTCTTGATGCCGATCGCGCTGTTGTCGCCGTCGATCTCGATAATCTTGTCGACCATGAGAAACGGATACCGGTGCGGCAGCAGCTTCATGATCTCAATGATGTCAGCCGAAGAAAGCGTTGTCGTGGCTTCCTCAGTCATTTTGCTTGCCTCCAGGGTTCTTTCCGCGCAGCTTGCTTTTCGACACCTGCAGTGCGGCCTCTCTCAGATAGTCTTTTAGCGGCCGTGCCGGGACACCGCCATATTGTCCACCGGCGGGAAGATCGGTCATGATACCGCTTTTGGCGGCGATCTGCACGCCGTCACCGATCGTCACGTGACCCTTGATCCCGGCCTGGCCGCCGATCTGCACGCCGTTGCCGATCTTCGTGCTGCCGGCGATGCCGACCTGCGAAACGATGGCGCAATGGCGGCCGATCTGGACGTTGTGGCCGATCTGGACCTGGTTGTCGATCTTGGTGCCTTCGCCGATGACCGTATCGTCCATGGCGCCGCGGTCGACCGTGGTATTGGCGCCGATCTCGACCTTGTCCTGGATGATTACCCGGCCAATCTGGACGATCTTGATCATGCCGCGCGGACCCGGTGCATAACCGAAACCATCCTGGCCGATGCGCACACCGTTGTGGATGATGACGCCATTGCCGATCAGCGCGCAGAGAATGCTCGCACCGGCCGCGATCGAACAATCCCGACCGATCTTGACGCCTGGACCGATAATGCTGTGTGCGCCGATCCGCGTCCCTTCGCCGATCTCGGCATGCGGGCCGATAACGGCCAGCGGCTCGACGATCACGCCCTTTTCGAGTTTCGCGCTCGGGTCGATCACAGCGCTGGGTGCGATTTCGCTTTCACCCGACGGAAAAACGACCGGGCGCAAGGCCGCGGGATAAAGCAGACCGCCCGCCATGGCGAAGGCCGCATGCGGATTGGAGGACAGGATGACGGGGATGTGCTCGGGCACGAGATCAGCGAGAGCCTTGTCGCAGATCACCGCCGAGGCTTCGCATGTCATCAGTTCATCGCGGTTGCGGCGCGACAGGATATAACAGAGATCGCCTGCCCGCGCCCGGTTGACGGGGGCAACGGACCTGACGACAACATCTGAATGATCGGAATTGGCGAGTTCCGCCCCAAGAAACTCTGCAAGCTCAGCGAGCTTCAGACCTTCATGGGGCAGAAAAAAAACGTTTTGCTCCATCGGCAATGCTCCAGAACGGAATTGAGTCTTACAGTTCCGGACTGCCGATATCAGAATTGGTTGTTGATGCCAAACTTGAAGTTCTGCGTCTTGTCGAAGTCTTCCTTGAGAACCGGGATCGCGTAATCCAGGCGCAACGAACCGAAGGGAGACTGCCAGACGACACCGACACCGACGGAAGCGCGCAGAGAGGCGTCTTCGCCTTCGATGCCGTCGCCCCTCAGGTCGACGTCATTGCCGAACAACGTGCCGGCGTCGGCGAAGACGGCGCCGCGCAGGTTGAAGTCACGCGGGAAGCCTGGCATCGGGAAGGTCGCTTCGGCCGATGCCGTGAAATAAGTCGTGCCACCCAGCGGATCGTCGTTGGTGCCGGAAACGCGTGGGCCGATACCCTTGTTTTCGAAGCCGCGAATATCGCCGTTGGTCAGGGTGAACTGGTCGAAGACATTCAGATGCTCTCCGAAGCCGACGACATAACCCGCCGAAGCCGAAACCGAGCCGATGATATCGGCATCGTCGGCGAGCAGGTGGTAGTAACGGGCCTTGCCGTAGATCTTATAGAACTGCGAGTCGCCGCCGAGACCGGCAATTTCCTGCGTCGCCGTCGCGTAGATACCTTCGCGCGGCAGGACCGTATCGTCGAGCGTGTTATAGGTCAGCGTCTGCGAGATCGAAGAACGCGTCCAAGGGCTGTCCTCGACGAGGTGCTGATACGGTGCCGACAGATCGGAAAGATCGCTGCTATCAGCGTCGTACTTCATCTGCTTGTAGTTATAACGGAAGGTCGTCGCCAGATCCTCGGTGATCGGCGCAGTGACGCGCAGGACGACGCTGGTTTCCTCGTAGTCGTAGTGGTCATTGCTCGACGTCTCGCTGTGGTTGACGTCGAAGCCTGCTGCCAGACGATAACCAAGGAAATAGGGCTCGGTGAAGCTGACGCCGTAGGCGCGCGAACCTTCCTGACCGCCGCCGGCCGAGATGCGGATGTACTGACCGCGGCCGAGGAAGTTCTTTTCTTCGATCGACGCTTCGAGCAGCAGACCGTCGCCGCCGGCAGCATAACCCGCGCCGACACCGAACGAACCCGTGGACTGATCCTGCACGTCGACGACCACCACGACGCGATCCGGCGAGCTGCCGGGCTGGGTGGAGATGTTGACGGACGAGAAGTAACCGAGCGCTTCCAGGCGACGCTTGGCCTTGGTGATCATCTGCTGATTGAAGGCGTCGCCTTCGCTCATGTCGAACTCGCGGCGGATCACGTAGTCGCGCGTGCGGCTGTTGCCGCGGATCTCGATGCGCTCGACATAGGCGCGCTCGCCCTGGTCGACCAGGTATTCGACACCGATCGTGTTGTTGTTGAGGTCGCGGTTACCGCGCGGCGTGACGCGCGCAAAGGGATAACCGGCAGAAGCAACCTGATCGGAGATCGCCTCGATCGACTTCTGCACTTCCTTGGCGCTGTAGAGGTGACCCTCCTTCGTGCGCACGAGCGGCTGCAGCTGTTCCGAGCCGACGCCTTCGACCGTGGACTGAACAGTCACCGGTCCGAAGTCGTAACGCTGGCCTTCCTCGATGTTGAAGGTGAGCGTGTATTTGTTGGTCGCTTCGTCGAAGGAGGCATCGGAAGAGACGATGCGCATGTCGGCGTAGCCGCGATTGTAATAGAACTGTCGCAGCGCTTCCTCGTCGGCATGCAGCTTGTCGTCGTTGTAGACGTCCTTGCGGGTCAGGAACGACAGAAAGTTTGAACGCTTGGTCTGGATGACGGCAGCCAGGCGGCCGGCGCTGTAGGCATTGTTGCCGACGAAGTTGATCGAATCGATCTTGGTGCGATCACCCTCGTTGATGACGAAGGCAAGGTTGACGCGGCCTTCGCCGAGCGGAACCACCTGCGTCGTCACTTCGACCTCGCTGCGGCCGGTGGCAGCATAAGCTTCCTTGATCGACTGAATGTCGGCCTGGATCTGGGTGTCGCTGTAGGGGCCGGCAGCGTGGGTCTGGACGATCGTCGCGAGCTTGTCGTCCTTGATCTTGCGGTTGCCGTTGAAGACGACCTGGTTGACCAGCTGGGCTTCCTGGACATTGACGACGAGCGTGCTGCCGGAGACCGAGATCTTGACGTCGGAAAAATAACCCGTCCCATAGAGCTGCTTGACCGAGGCATCGATATCGCTGTTCGAAAAACTCTTTCCGGGAGCGATGGTGAGGTTCGAGCGGACAGCTTCCGCGCCGATGCGGCTTGCGCCGCGCACGTCAATGCGCTGGATGACCGCGGCTTGAGCGGCGGTAGCGGAAACGAACGTCAAAGCACCTGCGCCCGAAGCAACAACACTAGCAGACAGCGCAACCGCCGATACTGCGTTCAAAAACTTTGAACCAGCCTTCATTTCACCTATTACCTTTGTTTCCCTCGTCCCATCCACGGGAGAACCCGATTCCGGTCACGTGTGTCGTTTTACCCGCTTTTGACATACAAGCAAGCGAGGCCGTTAATTTCTGTTTACTTCATTTGCAAGCGTGACCCATTCGCCACTACAGCCTTGAAACATCGTAAATAAATAGTAATTCGCTCGCCTTGCTCGTTTACCCTATCCATGAGCCAATGTCGTTCCAGGTCGTGAAGACCATCAATGTCAGTATCATCGCCAGGCCGATGCGAAATGCAATTTCCTGGGCTGCGGAACCCAGGGGTTTGCCCCTCACCGCCTCCACCGCATAGAACATCAGATGGCCGCCATCAAGTACCGGAACCGGCATCAGGTTAAGCAATCCTATCGAAACCGACAGCATGGCGGCAAGCTGCAACACCGCGCCTATACCAAGCGTGGCCATCTGGCCCGAGGCTTGCGCTACGCGGATCGGCCCGCCCAGTTGATCTGCCCGCATCGTTCCGGCGAAGATATTGCCGATATATTTGAAGGTGCCGGTGACGATATCCCGGGTCTGGATGACGCCTTCCCGCAGCGCCTGGAGCGGCGTGTAGGTCTGCAGGCGGAAATTGCCGGCCTGCTGGTTGGTGATGATGCCGATCTGGCCCATCTCGATCTTGTTGCCGAACTGGTCCGTCTGGTCCACGCGCTTCGGCACCATCGGCAGGTCGAGTTTCTGGCCGGCGCGCTCGATCGTCACGACGATATTCTGGCTCGGGCGGATGCTGACATAGCGGCGCACGTCGTCGAAGGTCTCGATCTTGTTGCCGTCGATGGCGACCAGGAGATCGCCTGGAAGGACGCCGGCGGCGGCAGCCGCACCCTCCGGCGTGACCTCGGCGACGACAGGATCGGCGATCGTGCGGCCATAGACGGAGAAAAGGATGGTGAAGATGGCGATCGCCAGCAGAAAATTGGCGATCGGGCCGGCCGCAACGGTTGCAGCGCGTTTCCACAGTTTGGCGCCGGCAAAGGAGCGCGCCCTGTCCTCCTCGGACATGGCGGCGATCCCCTCGTTGTCGGGCTTGCTGGACGCATCCTCGTCGCCGAAGAAACGGACATAGCCGCCAAGCGGGACTACCGAAATCTTCCAGCGCGTTCCATGGCGGTCTGTGAAGCCGAATAGCTCCGGGCCGAAGCCGACGGAAAAAGCAAGGATGCGGATACCGCTCCAGCGCCCGACGAGGTAATGACCCATCTCATGCACGAAGACGAGCAGCGAGAGCACGAGGATGAAGGTGACGATATTCCCCATCAGGAATGCGTATATACCAGCCATCACGTCCATGAGTTCCTTCCGTCGGGCTGCCGCGTCATCAGAGACCGAACAATGCCGCACCGAGCGACGTTATTTCGGCTCCCTTTATCAAGGAAAAAGCTCCAGCAAGCAATAACGCCGAAAAACAGGCAAAAATCAGTCCGTCGACACGGTCCATGACGCCACCATGGCCTGGAATGAGCCGGCTTGAATCCTTGACGCCGAATTTTCGCTTGATGAAGGATTCGAACAGATCTCCGGACTGGCTGCAAACCGAGAGAACCAGCGCTGCACCGGCGGCAATGATTTCGGCGCCCGGAATGAGAAAGTGGATAAGAACGACGCCGGCTGCGACCGCCGAAACGGCGCCGCCGATGGCGCCCGACCATGTCTTTCCCGGCGAGATCGAAGGGGCGAGCTTCGGTCCGCCAAGCGCCCTGCCGACGAAATAAGCGAGGATGTCGGTTGCCCAAACGACGGCAAAGATGAAGAGCATGGCGTAAAGGCCGGGCTGATCATCGCTTCTGATGGCGGCGAGCGCCAGGCCGGTGGCGCCGGCATAAAACAGCCCCACCGGCAACCAGCGGCTGGTGCCGTGCAGGATGATCAGCGCTATGCCGACGGCCGTGACGCCGACCAGCATACCGGCGGCAAATTCGAAATGGCCGACCAGCACGAGGGAGGCGATTGCCGCCTGGCCGATCCAGCCAACGGTATTGGAGACCCAATCACGCACGATACCCGTTATCTTGGACCATTCATAATAGATCAGTAGGCCGATCACGGCCGCCAGGATGCGGAAGGCAAACCCGCCATACCAGGTGGCGGCAAGAACGACGGCCGCCAGAATAAGTCCTGAAACGATGCGGAGCTTCAATTCCCTCTGCATCAGGTGCCGACCGCGGCTGCCTGCGACGACAGGCCGCCGAAGCGCCGGTCGCGGGAGGCGAATTTCTCGAGCGCCTGGCGGAAGATCTCGGGGCTGAAATCCGGCCAGTATTCCGGAAGGAAGATGAATTCCGAATAAGCGGCCTGCCAGAGGAGGAAATTGGACAGCCGCTCCTCGCCGCTGGTGCGGATGATGAGATCGGGATCAGGGATGCCTGCGGTGTCGAGACGAGCATTGATCAGCGATGACGTGATGTCCTGCGCCCTCAGGCGGCCAGCCTCGACGTCCTTCGCCAGGCTCACCACAGCGCGGGAAATCTCGTCGCGCGAACCGTAGTTGAAGGCGATGACGAGCGTCAGCGCCGTATTGTCCTTGGTTGTTTCCTCCGCCTCGAGCAACAGGCCGAGAATGTCGCTGCGCAGGCTGTGGCGGTCGCCGATCACCTTGATGCGCACATTCTGGCGATGAAGCTCGGCAAGGTCACGCCGGATGAAAGCCTTGAGCAGACCCAGCAGATCGGAGACTTCGGCCTCCGGCCGACGCCAGTTCTCCGAGGAGAAGGCAAAGAGGGTCAGATATTTTATACCGGCCACGCCGGCGGCGCGCACTGTCTCGCGAACCGCCTCGACACCCTTGCGATGGCCCATCGTGCGCGGCAGGCCGCGCTGCTTGGCCCAACGGCCATTGCCGTCCATGATGATGGCAACATGCTCTGGCACAGTTACAAATACAGATTCCGACATTTCCCGTCCGGTCTTTCCAGGCAAAGGCACAGATCCACTAGACCTGCATGATTTCCTTTTCCTTCTCGGCAAGCAAGCGGTCGATTTCGGAAATCGTCTCGTCGGTCATCTTCTGTACACGTTCCGACTGCGCCCTGCCCTCGTCCTGGCCGATTACGCCATCCTTTTCGGCTTTCTTGAGGCCGTCCATGCCATCGCGGCGAACATGGCGAATCGCGACCTTGCTCTTTTCGGCATAATCATGAGCCACCTTGACAAGCGACTTGCGGCGCTCCTCGTTCAGCTCCGGCAGCGGAATACGCAGGTTCTGCCCGTCGACGATCGGGTTGAGGCCGAGATTGGATTCACGGATGCCGCGGTCGACGGCGCCGACCATCGACTTGTCCCAGACGGAGACCGACAGCATGCGCGGCTCGGGCACAGTGATGTTGGCGACCTGGTTCAGGGGCATACGCGAACCATAGGCCTCGATCGTGACCGGATCGAGAATGTTGGCCGAAGCACGGCCAGTGCGCAGCGAGGCGATGTCGCTTTTGAATGCGGAAACCGCGCCGTCCATGCGGCGCTTCAGTTCCTTGATATCGATACCTTCACTCATGTCGATGCTCCCGTATAAAGCGCGTCGCGATCTTTCAGATTCGCTTGCCGCGCTTTAAGTCCTGGTTTCACGCATGTCGTTTTCGCAAAACCGCTGCACACTTTTGCGCGACATGCTCTAGAGCACGATGCCGAAAAGTGTCAGCGGCTTTCGGACGACATCATGCTCTAACTATTTAATGTAGAACATGATTCAGATTTTAGGCCAAGCGGGCCTAAAATCATCATGTTCTAGCGAGGACTGCGCCGGAAAGGCGGCGCAGCTTATATCAGTTGTCGGAGACGATGGTCTTGAGGCCACCGCCCGTCAAGATTTCGGTAAAACCGCCCTTCTCGTGAATCGAGAAGACGATGATCGGAATGGAATTCTCTCTGGCGAGCGCGACGGCGGCAACGTCCATCACCGCAAGCCCCCTGTCCAGCACTTCCTGGTGCGTCAGGCGGTCGAAGCGGGTCGCATCGGGATATTTCTTCGGGTCGGCACTGTAGATACCGTCCACCTGCGTGCCCTTGAAGATCGCTTGCGCGCCCATTTCGGCAGCGCGCAGTGCGGCGGCCGAATCGGTGGTGAAGAAGGGGTTGCCGGTGCCGCCGGCAAAGATCACCACGCGTCCCATCGACAGATGGTAAAGGGTTGCGCGCTGCGAAAAGCTCTCGCAGATCTCCGGCATGGAGATGGCCGAAAGCACCACCGTATCGATGTTCAGCTTGCGCAGCGAAGTCGCCAGCGCCAGCGCATTGATGATGGTGCCGAGCATGCCCATATGGTCGCCGGTGACCCGGTCTCCGCCCTTGGACGCCACCGCGACACCGCGGAAAATATTGCCGCCGCCGACGACGACGCCGACTTCCACACCCATGTGCCTTGCCTCGGCGATATCGGATGCAATGCGGTCCGCCACCGCGACATCGATGCCGAAGCCCTGGCTACCCATGAGGGCTTCGCCGGAGGCCTTGAGTAGAACGCGTTTATAGACAGGCTCTAAAGACATCTTGGCTCCTCGTAAATTGCCGTGAATGCCCGATACACGAAGGGCACCGCGTTGTCACGCGATGCCCTGGCGTTTTCCCAATTATGGCTGGAAGATCAACCCTTGACGGCAGCCGCAACTTCAGCCGCGAAATCGGTCTCTTCCTTCTCGACGCCTTCGCCGAGCAGGAGACGGGCCATACCGGCGACTTCGATCGGCGCGCCGACGGCCTTTTCAGCTTCCTTGATGGCGGCTGCAACGGTCAGGTCGGGATTGATGACGAAAGCCTGCGAGAGAAGAGCGACTTCCTCGAAGAACTTGCGCATGCGGCCGTCGACCATCTTCTCGATGATGTTGTCAGGCTTGCCGGAAGCGCGCGACTGCTCGATGAAGACGTTGCGCTCGCGCTCGGCGACGGCGGCATCGACTTCTTCCGGGCGGATCGCCAGCGGCGCCGTGGCGGCGATGTGCATGGCGACCTGGCGGCCGATTGCGTTCAGAGCTTCCTTGTCGCCGGTCGACTTCAGGGCAACGAGCACGCCGAGCTTGCCGAGGCCGTCGGAAACAGCATTGTGGATATAGGTGGCGACGACGCCGTCCTCGACGGAGAGCGCGACCGAACGGCGGAGATTCATGTTCTCGCCGATGGTTGCGATCGCGTCCTTGATCGTGTCGGAAACGGACTTGCCCGATGCCGGGTAGGCCGCAGCCGCAACGGCGTCGACGGTGCCGCTTGTGGAGACGGCGACCTTGGCGATGCCGCGGACGAGATCCTGGAAGGCATCGTTACGGGCGACGAAGTCGGTTTCGGAATTGACTTCGACGACAACCGCCTTGGTGCCCTGGCTCGAAACGCCGACGAGGCCTTCGGCAGCGGTGCGGCCGGACTTCTTGTCGGCCTTGGCGATGCCCTTGGCGCGCAGCCAGTCGATCGCCGCTTCCATGTCGCCACCGGTTTCGGCAAGAGCCTTCTTGCAGTCCATCATGCCTGCGCCGGTCTTTTCGCGCAGTTCCTTCACCATTGCAGCCGTAATCTCGCTCATTAGCTTCCTCTTGTCGGTTCAAACGGTGGACCGCAAAGCGCGGCTCGGCACCGGATTGAGGCACGAAATGTACCTGTATGTATGACAGCGTGATGAAGACGCGTCATAACGAAACTTGTCTGGCGAAAGGTTTGGCGCTCTCGCCCTGAAACAGGCAAGGCCGCCGAACTTCGATGAGTCGCGAGCGGCCTTGTCCCAGTCTGTAAGCTTTGGCGGAGCTTTCGATCCGCCTGCTTTCATCAGCCTTCGGCTGCTTCCTCGAGAGCCGGCTCGACCGGAACTTCAGAGGATGCGCCGAGATCGCGACCAGACGAGCTCTGCTGACGCGCGATACCGTCGATGGCGGCGCGGGAGATCAGCTCGCAGTAGAGAGCGATGGCGCGCGATGCGTCGTCATTGCCCGGGATCGGATAGTCGATCAGGTCCGGATCGCAGTTCGAATCGATGATGGCGACAACCGGGATGCCGAGGCGCTTGGCTTCGTCGATCGCGATCTTTTCCTTGTTGGTGTCGATGATGAACATCAGGTCCGGGGTGCCGCCCATATCGCGGATACCGCCGAGAGCCTTGTCGAGCTTTTCGCGCTCGCGCTCGAGGTTCAGGCGTTCCTTCTTGGTGAAGCCCTGGGCTTCGCCATTGAGGATCTCATCGAGCTTGCGCAGGCGCTGGATCGAGTTGGAGATCGTCTTCCAGTTCGTCATCATGCCGCCGAGCCAGCGCGAGTTGACGTAGTACTGGGCCGAACGCTTGGCGCTGTCGGCGATGATCTCGGACGCCTGGCGCTTGGTGCCGACGAAGAGAACGCGGCCGCCGCGAGCAACGGTGTCGCTGACGACCTGAAGGGCGCGCGACAGCATCGGAACGGTCTGGGCCAGATCGATGATGTGGATGTTGTTACGATCGCCGAAAATGTACGGCTTCATCTTCGGGTTCCAGCGGTGCGTCTGGTGGCCGAAGTGGACGCCTGCTTCGAGAAGCTGGCGCATAGAGAAATCGGGCAATGCCATGCCTTTTTATCCTTTTCCGGTTGAACCTCCGCAAGGCGAACAGCATCCTCTTCGAGGATGCCACCGGGCGGAACGATCCGGATTTCTCCCGGACAATCCCATGCCTTACGTGTGGAATGGTGGTGCCCATACATTCGATTTGCCGCAAAAGCAAGGCTTATGCCAAAAAATCCGACTTCATTCGCCTCAGCCTGCCAACATCGACAGGAGCGACAGCATGACGCCGGCGTCGGACATCGGCAGGACGGCGTCGACCTCGGTCAGGACAAGCGCGATCTCGCGCCTACTTGCAAACCTCGGCGTTGCGGTCGAGCAGTTCCAGCTTGGCGAGCTTGCCGGTCAGGACGAAATCGCCGTAATCCATCGTCAGGTCGCGGGTGATGCCGTTCTCATAGAGCTTGAACGACATGCGGTAGACCGGCAAGGCATCCGATTTCGCATTCTCGTTGAAATAGGCGATCGTCACCGGCCAGAAGGCCGCTTTTGAGAAGGCGCCGGCATTGCCGGCATCGGCCTCCTCGGCGACCGGCGTCTGCTGCTTGCCGACGATCGTCGTCGTCACCAGCGATTTGTCGCCGTCGTCGGAGCCGTCGAAGACGCGCGCCTCGAAGAAGCGCTTGCCGTCCTTGGCGTGCTGGATCACGTCGAGCATATGCTCGGTGGGAAAACGGCTTTCGGCCAGCTGCAATTCGCGGCTCGACGGCTGCTTGAGATCGACCTTGACGCCATCCGGCTGATCCTCGGCCGCGCCATTGACCTCCTTGTCGAGCTGTTGGTCGGTGAAGGATTTGGTGTCGAAGGTGAACTTGCCGTCCTTGAGATTCTCGAAGGTCTTCGTCTGCTGGTCGCTGACGCGCACGCTGTCGCCGGTGTCGATCTGCGTCACGAAGCGGAAATTGGTGGTGAAGCCCTGGCAGTAGTTGCCGTCGAACTCATAGACCATGCGACCATACATGCCGGCAATGCCGGAACGATCCGACGCATCCTTCAGTTCCAGGTCGTAGACCGCGCGATGTGCGACGAGGCCGGTCGCGATCGCAGCGCTTACCGCAGGCGCAGCCGCCCATGCATTGGCGGAAACGCTGGCGAGAAGCAAAGCGACAAGACCTGATCGGAACATTCATTAACTCCTGTTGGACTCGGTCGCGATGTTATAAGAACGCTTTCGGCCAAATCGAGGCTCGAACCTGTCATATTAAAGATTCCAGTCTTGATGCATAATTTTTGAAGAATTGACAACAAAAGCGGAGACGAAAATGTCCGATGAAATTGCATCACGCCTGACTGAGATGGGGATAACCCTGCCCGAAGCCGCAGCCCCTGCTGCAAATTACGTTCCCTACGTCATCAGCGGCAATCTTCTCTATATCTCCGGCCAGCTGCCGCTCGAAGGCGGCAAGATCGCTGTGTCGGGCCATCTCGGCAAGACCGTCGACGTGGCGAGCGGCCAGCGCGGCGCCGAACTCTGCGCCATCAACATTCTTGCCCAGGCGAAGGCGGCCCTTGGTGGCGATCTCGGCCGTATCCGGCGCGTCATCAAGCTGAACGGCTTCGTCGCCTCGGCGCCCGACTTCGTCGAGCAGCATCTCGTCATCAACGGCGCTTCCAACCTGATTGCCGGCGTGCTCGGCGAGGCCGGCAAACATGCCCGTGCCGCCGTCGGCATGGCCGCCCTGCCCCTGAACGCCGCCGTCGAAATCGATGCTATCATGGAAATCGAAGAATGACCAATGCAGCCTGGATCAGGGACCTGCCGGTCGCCCATCGCGGCTATCACGACCTCAACCGAGACGTCTGGGAAAACACGCTTTCGGCCTTTTCGCGCGCCGTCGAAGCCGGCTTTGCGATCGAATGCGATCTGCATTACGCCTCCGACGGCGTGCCGGTCGTCTTTCACGACGAGGACCTGCAGCGCCTGTGCAACCTCAACGGCGATGTGCGCGAGCGCACCTCCAGGGAACTCGGACTGATCGCAATCGGCGGCACCAGCGACAAGGTGCCGACGCTCAGCCAGCTTCTCGATCTCGTCCAGGGCAAGGTGCCGCTGGTGCTGGAACTCAAGGGTCGCGAGACCGATGACGAAGGTTTTGCCGAAGCCGTCCTCGAAGTGCTTCAAGGCTATCAGGGCAAAGTGGCGCTGATGAGCTTCGACCATTGGCTGTTGCGCGATCTGAAGGCGCTTGGCTCACCCTACCCGCTCGGCCTGACCGCCGAGGGCAAGACTGCGGAGGCGTTCGCGACGCATGCGGCTGCAATGGAGATCGGTCTCGATTTCATCTCCTACTATTATGACGACCTGCCGAACGCCTTCATCACCGGCGAACGCGACAAGGGCATTCCCGTCATTACCTGGACGGTGCGCGACGAAGAGGCGCGCCGGCGGACTTTCGCCGATGCAGACCAGATGACCTTCGAAGGTTTCGACCCGCGTGCGGTTTGACGCTCGCTTTTTGGCCAAGATCATGCGCAGACTGAAACAGAGCCGAGACCATCCTCCCACAGGCTTTGCATCTGCCGCATGACCGACGAATTATCCATTCGCGTAGAACGCTCCTTCACCGCGATTTCCCCGGAGAGCTGGTCCAGGCTTTCCGGGGCGTCGAAGAGTGGCGCCACGCTTGCCTACAACCCCTTTGTTTCGCATGCCTTTTTGTCGTCGCTGGAAGAGTCCGGTTCGGCCAGCGCCGAGACCGGCTGGCTCGGACACCACCTGCTGCTCGAGACCGATCGCGGCGAGTTGATCGGCGCCCTGCCCGGCTACCTCAAGAACCACAGCCAGGGCGAATATGTCTTCGACCATGGCTGGGCCGATGCCTTCGAGCGGGCCGGCGGGCGTTATTATCCCAAACTTCAATGCTCTATTCCGTTCACGCCGGCGACAGGCCCGCGTCTTCTTGTCGCCGAAGGCCTGCAGCGGCTGCCGATCCAGAGCGCGATCGCCGAAAGCCTGAAAGAGGTCGTGCGCCGGCTCGGCATCTCCTCGGCCCACGTCACCTTCGTGCCGGATGAGGAGATCGGCGTCTTCGAGATGGACGGCTATCTCCACCGTACCGACCAGCAGTTCCATTTCATCAACGACGGCTATGCCGACCACGAGGCGTTTCTCGAAACGCTCGCCTCGCGCAAACGCAAGGCGCTGCGCAAGGAGCGCCGCGCCGCGCTCGAAAACGGCATCAGCATCGACTGGCTCACCGGCCGCGACCTGACGGAACGCATCTGGGATCAGTTCTTCAAATTCTACATCGATACCGGCGGCCGCAAATGGGGCCGGCCCTACCTCACCCGCAAGTTCTATTCGCTGATCGGCGAGCGCATGGCCGACGACATCCTGCTGGTCATGGCCAAACGCGACGGGCGTTATATTGCCGGCGCGATCAACTTTATCGGCGGCGATACGCTCTATGGCCGTCACTGGGGCTGTATCGAGGATCACCCCTTCCTGCATTTCGAGGTCTGCTATCACCAGGCGATCGACTTTGCGCTTTCGAAAGGGCTGAAACGGGTCGAGGCCGGCGCCCAGGGCGAACACAAGCTCGCCCGCGGTTACCTGCCGGTGACGACACATTCCGCCCATTATATCGCTCATGCCGGCCTGCGCCGGGCGATCGGCGATTATCTCGCGCGCGAACGCGCCGATGTCGAGCAGATGAGCGAGGTGTTCACCGAGCACAGCCCGTTCCGCAAGGGCGAGCGCCTGCAGGAGGATTGACGCCGCCCTGCCGGCCGCGCTACCCCCTGCATAACTCCTTAAATCGGAATCGATTTAAGGAGTTATGCAGTCATTCGAAATGCTGTAGGAACCGAGGAGATTTCGTGATGACCAGCCCGGCCGACTATGACGACAACAACATCTTCGCCAAGATCCTGCGCGGCGAAATTCCCTCGCACCGGATCTACGAGGACGCCCATACCGTCGCCTTCATGGATGTGATGCCGCAGGCGCCGGGCCATGTGCTCGTCGTTCCCAAGGCGCCCTCCCGCAATATCCTCGACGCCGATCCCGCCACCCTCGCCCATGCCATCACCGTCGTCCAGAAGGTCGCCCAGGCGGTCCAAGAGGTTTTCGACGCCGATGGCGTGTTCATCGCCCAGTTCAACGAACCCGCCGCAGGGCAGACGGTGTTCCATCTGCATTTCCACGTCATCCCCCGCCATGAGGGCCTCGCCCTCAAGCCGCATTCCGGCAGGATGGAAGATGGCGCCGTGCTTGCGGCCAATGCCGAAAAGATCAGGGCGGCACTGGCGTAGGGTCGCCCTGTCGGTTTCAACCAAAAACAAAAAAGGCCGCGGGTGACGCGGCCTTTTCCATTCTGTGACGAAATCTCACTTCTTGCGTGGAACCTTCGGAACCGTGCTGCCCTTCTTGGGCGCATCGCGGACCTCGGGCTCGGCCTGCGGTACGGTCTTGGCGCGGGTCTTGGGCGCTGCCTTGGTCTTCAGCTCGCCATCGCCCTCGTCGTCGGCTTCGGGATGGACGACCTCGGCTTCCGGCTTCGGCTTGATCGGCGCCGTATCCGGAATGGCTTCCAGCACGATGCCGGGCTTGCCGTCTTCCTTCGGGCCGACGCTGACGTTGACGACGCCGCCCTTCTTCAGCTTGCCGAAGAGGATTTCGTTGGCCAGCGGCTTCTTGATCGTGTCCTGGATGACGCGGGCAAGCGGGCGGGCGCCCATCTTCTCGTCGTAACCCTTTTCCGCCAACCAGGCGATCGCGTCCGCATGCAGGTCGAAGGTGACGTTCCTTTCGGAAAGCTGGGCCTCCAGCTGCATGATGAACTTCTGCACGACCTTGTGGATGACAGCCGTCGGCAGCGCCGCAAACGGGATGATCGCGTCGAGACGATTGCGGAACTCCGGCGTGAACAGACGGGTCAGCGCCTCCTCGTCCTCGCCGGTGCGCTTGGACGAGCCGAAGCCGATCGCCGCCTTGGCCATTTCGGAGGCGCCCGCATTGGTCGTCATGATCAGGATGACGTTGCGGAAGTCGATCTTCTTGCCGTTATGGTCGGTCAGCGTGCCGTGGTCCATGACCTGCAGCAGGATATTGTAGATATCCGGATGCGCCTTCTCGATTTCGTCGAGCAGGACCACGCAATGCGGGTGCTGGTCGACGCCATCGGTGAGCAGACCGCCCTGGTCGAAACCGACATAGCCGGGAGGCGCTCCGAGCAGACGCGACACCGTGTGCCGTTCCATATATTCCGACATGTCGAAGCGCAGAAGCTCGACGCCGAGAGACGATGCCAGCTGCTTTGCCACCTCGGTCTTGCCGACGCCGGTCGGGCCGGAGAAGACATAGGCGCCGATCGGCTTGTTCGGCTCGCGAAGGCCGGCACGTGCCAGCTTGATCGAGGTCGAAAGGGCTTCGATCGCGATATCCTGGCCGTAGACGACCGAACGCAGTTCCTGCTCGAGATTGGCAAGCACCGCTTCGTCGTCCTTGGAGACGGTCTTCGGCGGAATACGCGCCATGGTGGCGACCGTTGCCTCGATCTCCTTTTCGGTGATCAGCTTGCGGCGCTTCGACGGCGGCAGCAGCATCTGGGCCGCACCCGTTTCGTCGATCACGTCGATCGCCTTATCAGGCAGCTTGCGGTCGGAGATGTAGCGGGCCGAGAGTTCGACGGCCGATTTGATGGCATCGTTCGAATAGCGCAGGTGGTGATACTCTTCGAAATAGGGCTTCAGGCCCTTCATGATCTCGATGGCATCATCGATCGACGGCTCGCTGACGTCGATCTTCTGGAAACGGCGGACCAGCGCCCGGTCCTTCTCGAAGAACTGGCGGTATTCCTTGTAGGTGGTCGAACCGATGCAACGGATCGCGCCCGACGACAAAGCCGGCTTCAGGAGGTTCGATGCATCCATCGCGCCACCGGAGGTGGCGCCGGCGCCGATCACCGTATGGATCTCGTCGATGAAGAGCACGGCGCCCGGATATTCTTCCAGCTCCTTGACGACCTGCTTCAGGCGCTCCTCGAAATCGCCGCGGTAGCGCGTGCCGGCGAGCAGCGTGCCCATATCCAGCGAGAAGATCGTCGCATCGGCGAGCGCTTCGGGAACCTTGCCTTCGACGATGCGCTTGGCAAGGCCTTCGGCAATCGCCGTCTTGCCAACGCCGGGATCACCGACATAGAGCGGATTGTTCTTCGAACGGCGGCACAGGATCTGGATGGTGCGGCTGACCTCGGCGTGACGGCCGATGAGCGGGTCGATCTTGCCGCCCTTGGCCTTCTCGTTGAGATTGACGCAATAGGCTTTCAGCGCATCCTGCTGCTTCTTGGGGCCACCCTCCTCCTCGCCGCCGCGCGCCGTCGGCTTGCTGCTTTCGGCTTCGTCCTCGGCGCCGCGCGGCGGGCGTGCTTCCGAAGCGCCGGGGCGCTTGCCGATGCCGTGGGAGATATAGTTGACGGCGTCGTAGCGGGTCATCTCCTGTTCCTGCAGGAAATAGGCGGCATGGCTTTCGCGCTCGGCGAAGATCGCGACGAGCACATTGGCGCCGGTCACTTCTTCGCGGCCGGAAGATTGCACGTGGATGACGGCACGCTGGATGACACGCTGGAAACCGGAGGTCGGCTTCGAATCCTCGTCATAACCGGTGATCAGATTGGACAGTTCATTATCGACATATTCGACGAGCGTCTTGCGCAGCGCGTCGAGATCGACATTGCAGGCCCCCATGACCGCGGCCGCATCGGCATCGTCGATCAGGGCGAGCAGCAGATGCTCGAGCGTGGCATATTCGTGGTGCCGCTCGTTGGCAAAGGTCAGTGCCTGATGGAGCGCCTTCTCTAAGCTAGGCGAAAATGTTGGCACGTTCAGATCCTCACTTCTTTTCCATGACGCATTGCAGCGGATGCTGGTGCTGCCGGGCGAAGTCCATCACCTGGCTGACCTTCGTTTCCGCTACCTCGTATGTGAATATTCCGCATTCGCCGACGCCGTGGTTATGGACATGGAGCATGATGCGGGTGGCACTTTCACGATCCTTTTGAAAAAAACGCTCCAGAATATGGATGACGAATTCCATGGGCGTGTAGTCGTCATTCAAAAGCAGCACGCGGTAGAGATTGGGCTTCTTGGTCTTCGGCTTGGTGCGCGTGATGACCGAGGTTCGATTTCCGTTCTCCCCGTTCCTTTCGCTATCGTTCTGCATCCGGATCGGCTTTGCGATCATTGTCATTCATTCCTCAAGCAATCCGGCGGAGCATGGGAGGGTGCTTTTTCCGCCGAATATCTGAAACACTAACTTAGTTCATAATAGGCCGATTTTAAGCCCCCTGTCAGTCACTGCAATCAAGAAATGGCCGGCATGCACGGGAAAGACTAAAAAAGTCCCCGGCCGATCCATGCAGACGCTGCGGCGAAAGTGGAAACAAAAAAGACCGGCTACAGATGCGTAGCCGGTCTCGGTATTTCAACATATAGCGCAGGTTGCACTATTAAAATCAAATCATGCGGCGGCAGGTGTTGCCGGCGGTGCCTGGCGAGTCGCCTTGGTGACGGCAGCAGCGATCGGCGCCTCATAAGGCTTGTAAGCGGATTTGGCGAGATCGGCATACATTTCACCGAGCTTCGTCGTCTCGGAGACCAAGCCTTCGAAATACGCCCTGACGTAGTTGGTCTGCAGTTCGAAAGCGGCCTCGAAGCTCTTGACGCCGGCCAGCGTTTCGAAATGCGTCACCGCGTCCTGAAAGGATTTCTTCGAATAGTCAGCGGCTTCGGCGGCGATCGCCTGGAATCCCCTGGTCGTTTCGGAATAGGTTTTCAGCGCCGTATCGACGGCTTCCTTGCTCTTCCTGTTTGCATCGTCAAAGTTGAACATGACCGTCCTCCGTTGGGCTGTGGGATGGCGGCAGGGTAGCTGCAACGCACAAATAGTCAAGTAGTCTTGTGCATTGCAAAACATTCACAGGTTGCATTACAAAAAGATAACAAAGCATGCGCGCCGGGGCACGTACGTCTTTAACTGATTTTGCTAATATATATCAGAATGCCACAACCGGAAGCTTCAAAAAAAATTTGGCTCGGCGGCGAAAAAAATAAAAGAGACCGGGCGGAATGCGCCGCCCGGTCGTCTTGAAACATTCGAACGCGATCAAAGATCGACGTCGAGGATCGCCATCGAAAAGTTGTAGGAGCGGTCGCCGTCCTCGTCATCGACATAGACGACGCCCAGAAATTCTTCGCCGAGATAGACTTCCGCAGAATCATTCTTGCGCGGACGCGCCTTGACGACGATCTGCGGGTTCAACATGCGTTTGAAATAGGCGTCGAGCTTCTTGATTTCTTCTGGCTTCACTCTGTCATCTCCGTAAACGGTCTTGATTGGCCGCTTCTTGCACAGGAAAAGCAGCGGTGTAAAGGCAAGGGTGACCGCTTGGCGATTTCTGTCCCCGCTCCGGTTCCGCCGGCTTTTCTTTCCTTTTCCAACAGGCGCTCAGATATCGGCGCCGATGACCTGGTCCATGTTGCGCGACGGTTCGGAACAACCGGCTTCGCCGACGACCTTGGCCGGTACGCCGGCGACCGTCTTCTTGGGCGGCACTTCCTTCAAGACGACCGAGCCGGCTGCGATGCGCGAGCAGTAGCCGATCTCGATATTGCCGAGGATCTTGGCGCCGGCGCCGATCATGACGCCGCTACCGATCTTCGGATGGCGGTCGGCGCCCTCCTTGCCGGTGCCGCCGAGTGTGACGCCGTGCAGGATCGAGACGTTGTCGCCGATGACAGCCGTCTCGCCGACGACGAGGCCGGTGGCGTGATCGAGGAAGATGCCCTTACCGATGCGGGCGGCCGGATTGATGTCGGTCTGGAAGACGCTGGAGGAGCGGCTCTGCAGATAGAGCGCGAAATCACGCCGGCCGCGGTTCAGCAGCCAATGGGCCAGACGATGCGTCTGCAGCGCATGGAAGCCCTTGAAATAGAGCACGGCTTCCATGAAACGCAGGCAGGCGGGATCGCGGTCGTAGATCGCCTGGATATCGACACGCAGGATGGAGCTCCATTCCGGCCAGTCGAGCAGCATTTCCTCGAAGGTCTGACGAAGCAGGTTCGCCTGCATGTCGGGATGATCGAGACGTTCGCAGATGCGGTGGATGACGCATTCCTCGAGCGAATGGTAGTTGATCACCGTCGAATAGAGGAAGGCGGCGAGAACCGGATCCCGTTCGGCAGCGAGCCGGGCTTCCTCGCGCAGGCTGTCCCAGATGGGATCCATCACCTTCAGCGGATGGCCCGTCTCAAAAGCACGGATGTCAGTCTTTGCGACCATCGCCGCTCTCCTCGTTGCCATCAGGAAGGCCGTTTTCGGAATGCCAATATATAGAGGAAAACGCCAATAACATAAATGGGTGCCCTCGCCATCGTTTTTTAGATGAGGTTTTACGGCATCACGATGATGTCACTGCCCGGCGACGTTCACGTAGAAGGCCAGAACCGCGTGCTTGAAAACCTTGTCGCCGACGGCAAGCATATGATCGCGGCCCGGAATATCGAGCGCTTCGGCATTGGGCATCAGCGCCGCCAGTTCCTGCGGTGAGCCGGCAATATCGTCCTTGGTGCCGACGCCGATCAGGGTCGGCATGTCGAGCTTTCCCATATCCGCGCGGGGCACGAGATCACGCGAGCCGCGGATGCATTGGGCAAGGGCGACACGGTCGCTTTTCGTTTGCTCGGCAAAGGCGCGGAACATGCGGCCGCGGTCATGCGTCACCGCATCCAACGAGGGAGCCAGCAGCGCCTCGGCGATCGGGTCCCAATCGCCGACGCCGTCGGTCATGCCGATACCGAGGCCGCCGAGCACCAGCGAGCGGACGCGATGCGGGTTGGCAAGGGCGGCAAAGACGGAAATGCGCGCGCCCATGGAATAGCCCATGACATTGGCTTCCGGAATGCCCAGATGATCCAGCAACGCGATCGCATCGCCCGCCATCACCCAGGGACGATAGGCTTCGGCATCATGCGGCTTGTCGCTGGCGCCGTGGCCGCGATTGTCGATGGCGATCACCCGGTAGCCGGCGTCACCCAGCGTCTTCAGCCAGCCTGGATGCACCCAGTTGACGTTTGCCGTCGAGGCAAAACCGTGGATCAACAAGACGGGCACGCCGGAAGGATCGCCTTCGTCGAAAAAGGCCAGTTTCAATCCGTCATGGGTGAAGCTTGAAAATGTGGGCGTATTCAGGTTCATCGGGTCTTCCTTTTGGCGCGACCATAATCGAGCCATCTTTCAGCGTGAAGCCAAAAACTGCGGCTAAAAACTGTGCCCGTTGCGGCGCTTTGGCTCTACACATTTGCGGCGAAGACTTATAAGGTCCGCGCAGATTTCAAAGCATTCGGAGAGCGACATGGCCGGCCACAACATTCCCCACTTCCAGAACGACGGCGGTCACCGCGTTATCGAAGTCGGCGTCAAGGAATTCATGTGCACCGGCGCTTCGGCCCCCTACGACCATCCGCATATCTTCATCGACATGGGCGACGATAACGAGAAGGTCTGCTCCTACTGCTCGACGCTCTATCGCTTCAATTCGGCGCTCAAGCCGAGCCAGACCAATCCGGCCGGCTGCGTTTTCCACGTGAAGGCGGCGTAGCCGATCCAGCTCGGGATCGGACGGACAATGCCGGTCGAACATGCCGCCATCATCGGCGCCGGGATATCCGGGCTGACTGCCGCCCTTTCGCTTTCGCGGCGCGGCATCAGCTCGGAGATTTTCGAGCAGGCGGATGAACTCACCGAAATCGGCGCCGGATTGCAGATCTCCCCCAACGCCTCCCGCATCCTTGCCGAACTCGGCATTCTTGAAGAACTCTCGAAGGTCTGGCTCGAGCCGGAGACGATCCGGCTGATATCCGGCAGCTCGCTGCGCCAGCTCGCGGCGGTGCCGGCAGGCAAATTCGCGCGACAGCGCTGGGGCGCTCCCTATGGGGTCCTGCATCGCACCACGTTGCAGAAAGTCCTTCTGACGGCGGTCGAGGCCGATCCGCTCTGCCGGCTTCATCTCGGTGTGCGCATGGAAACGGCCCTGCCGGCTTTCGAGCGGGCGGCCGATGTCGTCATTGGTGCCGACGGCGTCTGGTCGAAGCTCCGGCAAACCGTTGCCGATAGTCCCTCGCCGCGTTTTTCCGGCAATATCGCCTACCGCTTCACCATTGCCGAAGCGGAAACGCCGGGCTTTCTCGATCGGACAAGCGTTTGTGCTTTCCTCGGCGGCTCGGCGCATCTCGTCTGTTATCCGCTGAAAGAGACCGGCAGCTTCAACATGGTGGCGATCACCGCCGGCAACATCGCGCCGCAGGCCTGGCAAAGCGAGGCGACGGAAGAGCAGCGCGCCCAGCTCAGGACACGCTTTTCCGGCTGGAACGCCGCGATCGTCTCGCTCTTCGAAAACCGGAAGCTGACGTTCTGGCCGCTGTTCGAAACCACGTCGGGCGCATGGCAGGATGGCCGCGCGACGGTTCTGATCGGCGACGCCGCGCATGCGATGATGCCGTTTGCCGCCCAGGGTGCGGCCATGGCGATCGAGGACGGTTACGAACTTGCCGCGTTTCTTTCGAACCATCCGGTGTCGGAAGCGCTGGGGCTGTTCGAAAGACATCGAGCGCCGCGCATCGTTAGGCTTCGCCAGCGCGGCGCCTTCAACCGCTTTGCCTATCATGCGAAAGGGCCGATCCGGATCGGCCGCAATCTGGTGCTCGGGCTCAAGCCGCCGCAAAGCCTGGCTGCCGACCTCGATTGGATCTACGGCTACCAGGCTGTGCGCCAGCCATAAGCGCGGCAGACGCACCACTTCCGCTACGATCAAACGGCTCCTATCAGACGGCGCTTGCGGCCGCAAAACCCCGTTCGATATCGGCTTTGAGGTCGGCCACATCCTCGATGCCGATTTGCAGGCGGATGACCGCACCATCCGTCGGCGCCTTGGCGACCTTGCGATCGTTGAGGTAGGCGTGCAAAGCGAGGCTTTCAAAGCCGCCCCAGGAATAGCCGAGACCGAAAATTCTGAGCGCATCGAGGAAGGCATGCGCCTTGGCTCTGGACTTCTCGGGACCATCGGCGGCCAGCACGAAGGAAAAGATGCCGCTGGCGCCCTTGAAATCGCGCTTCCAGAGATGGTGAGAGGGGAAACTCGGCAGCGCCGGATGCAGCACGCGGGCGACATCCTCCCTGCCCTCCAGCCATTCTGCGATATCAAGCGCGCTTTGATAATGTCGCTCGAGGCGCAGGCCCATGGTGCGCAAGCCGCGCAGGATCTGATAAGCGTCATCGGGTGCGCCGCAAATGCCGAGCACGCCATTCGCCTCCTTCAGTCGTTCCCAATGCTCGGCATTGGCCGACACCGTTCCGAGCAGGATATCGGAATGGCCGGACGGGTATTTCGTCGCCGCGTGGATGGAGATGTCGACGCCGTGATCGAGCGGCCTGAAATAGAGCGGCGTCGCCCAGGTATTGTCCATCATGACGATGGCGCCATGGCGGTGCGCCACTGCCGAGATCGCCGGAATATCCTGCATCTCGAAGGTGTTGGAGCCGGGAGCCTCGGTGTGGACGAGCTTGGTGTTCGGCCGGAACAGCGCCTCGATGCCGGCGCCGATCGCCGGGTCGTAATATTCCACCTCGACACCGAGGCGCTTCATCATCGTGTCGCAGAAATGGCGGGTCGGGCCATAGACCGAATCGACCACCAGCGCATGATCGCCGGCGGCGGAAAAACCCAGGAACGGAATGGTGACGGCCGCAAGGCCCGACGGCACGAGAATCGTGCCGGCCGAACCTTCAAGAGCGTCGATCGCCTCGCAGAGCGCATCCGTCGTCGGGGTGCCGCGCGTTCCGTAGGTATATTTCTGCGAGCGCGTCTCCATCGTCCGCGCATTCGGAAACAACACCGTCGAGGCATGCACGACCGGCGGATTGACGAAGCCGTGATAATCGAAAGGGTCGTTGCCGATATGGGTCAGGCGGGTATTGATCCCGGCATTCTGCAGCACGCTGTCTTTGTCTTTCATGTCGGAAATAGCCTTTTGGCGAAGGGGCGCGAAGGCAGACTTTTGGACGCCCCGCCGTTTCCGGTCAACCCTTGAAGTTCGGTCGCGGATAATGTCCCGGGACGATGAAATTTTCGATTTTCGCGTTATTTTTCCGCGATCAGACGCCTATTTCCTAGCCAATCGCCTCCGAATTCAGCGCAATCTGCCAAAATTCTGAATTTTGCCGCAATTATTGATGGCGACACTTGACCATAGTGACATTTGCGACTGAGATAGGCCCACTCGCGCCGGGAGGTTGTCGAGACATATGGGGGTGGCAGGTTTTTCCGCCGGAATCCTCACAAGAAAATATAAGACAACAGAAAAGGTTGGGAAAAAAATGAAGAACAAGCTTCTGTCCGCCGCTCTCGGCGCAGCAGTTTTGGCACTTGGCGCCTCGGCCGCCTCGGCCACTACTCTCGGAGACGTAAAGGCAAAGGGTTTCATTCAGTGCGGCGTCAATACCGGTCTCGCCGGTTTTGCCGCGCCTGACGCTTCCGGCAATTGGGCCGGCTTCGATGTCGATTTCTGCAAGGCTGTCGCTTCGGCTGTCTTCGGCGACCCCACCAAGGTGAAGTTCACCCCCCTCAGCGCCGCCAATCGCTTCCCGGCCCTTCAGTCCGGTGAAATCGACGTGCTCGCTCGCAATACGACCTGGTCGATCAATCGCGACACCGCTCTCGGCCTGAACTTCCGCTTCGTCAACTACTATGACGGTCAGGGCTTCATGGTTCGCAAGAGCCTGAACGTGAAGTCGGCGCTGGAACTCTCCGGCGCGTCCGTCTGCGTCCAGTCGGGCACGACCACCGAGCTCAACCTCGCCGACTACTTCAAGGCAAACAACCTTCAGTACAATCCGGTCGTCTTCGAAAAGCTGGACGAGGTCAATGCCGCCTATGATGCCGGCCGCTGCGACGTCTACACCACCGATCAGTCCGGCCTCTATTCGCTGCGTCTGACGCTGAAGAACCCGGACGAACATACGATCCTGCCGGAAATCATCTCCAAGGAGCCGCTCGCCCCGGCCGTTCGCCAGGGTGACGATCAGTGGTTCGATATCGTCAGCTGGGTTGGCTATGCCATGATCAATGCTGAAGAATTCGGCATCACCCAGGCGAATGTCGACGACATGAAGAACTCGCCGAACCCGGACATCAAGCGCTTCCTCGGCGTCGAGGCCGATACCAAGATCGGCACCGATCTCGGCCTGACCAACGACTGGGCTTACAACATCGTCAAGAACGTCGGCAATTACGGCGAAGTGTTCGAGCGCAATATCGGCCAGGGCAGCCCGCTCAAGATTGCTCGCGGCCTCAACGCCCTGTGGAACAAGGGCGGCATCCAGTACGCTCCGCCGGTTCGCTGAGCGGCATCACGCATGAAGCCGGAAAGGGGGGCAACCGCCTTTCCCCCTCCAATAAAAAAGCTCCGAAAAGGAGCGTAATGGGGAATTGGCCAAGCATGACGCATCAGGCTGTGGATTCAACACGTGTATCCAGGAGCGGCTGGAGCTTCCAGTCCGCCCTCTACGACCCGACAATTCGGGGCATTTTCTTCCAAATTCTTACCATCGTATTGCTGGTTGCCTTCGTATGGTGGGTGGCGCACAACACGGCCGTCAATCTGGCGCGCGCCAACATCGCATCCGGTTTCGGTTTTCTGAACGGCCGCGCCGGCTTCGAGGTCGGTCAGTCGCTGATCGCCTATTCCAGCGATTCGACCTACGGCCGCGCGCTGCTGGTCGGCTTTCTGAATACGATCCTGATCGCCGTGACCGGCATCATCACCGCCACCATCATCGGCTTCATCGTCGGCATTGGCCGCCTGTCGCGCAACTGGCTGATTGCCAAGCTGTGCACGGTTTATGTCGAAGTCTTCCGCAACATCCCGCCGCTGCTTGTGATCTTCTTCTGGTATTCGGGCGTTCTGGCGGTTCTGCCGAATGCGCGCGAGTCGCTGCATCTGCCGCTCGGATCCTATCTGAACAATCGCGGCCTTTCCTTCCCCAAGCCGATTTTCGGTGAAGGTTTCTGGCTCGTCGGCATCGCCTTCGTCATCGCCATCATCGCCGTCTTTGCGACGGCCCGATGGGCGCATCGCCGGCAGGCGGCGACAGGTAAGCCGTTTCACACGATCTGGGCTTCGATCGGCCTGCTGATCGGCCTGCCGCTTGCAGCCTTCCTGCTCGCCGGCGCTCCGCTTTCCTTCGATTATCCAATCGCGGGCAAATTCAACCTCACCGGCGGCTCCGTCGTCGGGCCCGAGTTCATGTCGCTCTTCCTGGCGCTTTCCTTCTATACCGCCGCCTTCATCGCCGAGATCGTGCGCGCGGGCATTCGCGGCGTGCCGAAGGGACAGACGGAAGCTGCCGCCGCCCTTGGGCTCCACCCCTCGTCGATCACCCGTCTGGTCGTCATTCCGCAAGCCTTCCGCATCATCATTCCACCGCTGAGCAGCCAGTATCTCAATCTGACCAAGAACTCGTCGCTGGCGATCGCCATCGGTTTTGCCGATCTCGTCGCTGTCGGCAGCACGACGCTGAACCAGACCGGTCAGTCCGTCGAGGTGATCCTCATCTGGATGGTCATCTACCTCAGCCTCAGCATCGTGACCTCGCTGTTCATGAACTGGTTCAATGCCAAGATGGCGCTGGTGGAGAGATAAGATGAGCAACAGTTTCGTCAGAACCGCCATACTGGCGCCCGAGCCGCCCCCCTTGGGAGAAAAAGGCGCGGTCGCCTGGCTTCGCCGTAACCTGCTTGCAACGCCGAAGGACATCGTGCTTACCACCCTGGCGCTGGTCTTTCTCGCCTGGGCGTTGTTCCACGCGATCGACTGGCTCTTCGTGCAGGCCGTCTGGAGCGGTCCGGACCGCACGTTCTGCGCCACGACAGTTCAGGGCGGCATCCAGCCGGACGGCTGGAGCGGCGCCTGCTGGGCCTTCATCAACGCAAAATTCGACCAGATCATCTACGGGGGCTACCCCCCCGACGAGCGCTGGCGCCCGACGCTGGTCGGCATTCTCTTCGTACTCCTGCTCGTGCCGATGCTCATTCCTTCGGCACCACGCAAGGGCCTGAATGCCATCCTGCTTTTCGGCGCGCTGCCGATCATTTCCATCGTTCTGCTTTACGGCGGATTTGGCCTCGAAATCGTCGAGACCCCCCGCTGGGGCGGGCTGATGGTGACGCTGGTGCTATCCTTCGTCGGCATTGCGGTCTCCTTCCCGCTCGGCATTGTCCTGGCGCTCGGCAGGCGTTCGCACATGCCCGTTATCCGCACGATCTGCGTCATCTTCATCGAAGTCGTCCGTGGTGTGCCGCTGATCACGGTGCTCTTCATGGCGAGCGTCATGCTGCCGCTGTTCCTGCCCGCAGGCTGGACGGTGGACAAGCTGCTGCGCGCGATCGTCGGCGTATCGATCTTCGCCTCCGCCTATATGGCCGAGGTCATTCGCGGCGGTCTGCAGGCGATCCCGAAGGGGCAATTCGAGGGCGCCGATTCCCTCGGCCTCGGCTACTGGCAGAAGATGCGGCTGATCATACTGCCGCAGGCGATCAAGCTGGTGATCCCCGGTATCGTCAACACCTGCATCGGCATGTTCAAGGATACCTCACTGGTGTCGATCATCAGCATGTACGACTTGCTCGGCATCGTTCGTTTCCTCTTCACCGATCCGAACTGGGCAAGCGCGGTCACACCGCTGACGGGATTGATTTTCGCCGGCTTCGCCTTCTGGCTTTTCTGCTTCGGCATGTCGCGCTATTCAGCATTCATTGAACGTCACCTCGACACCGGCTACAAACGATAAAAAGGGGTCCCCCAAATGGCAGAAGCTCAAACAAAAAAGATGGCCGTGTCGGCGACCGAGGTCGCCATTGAGATCATCAACATGAACAAGTGGTACGGCGATTTCCACGTGCTGCGCGACATCAACCTGAAGGTCATGCGCGGCGAGCGCATCGTCATTGCCGGTCCGTCGGGTTCGGGCAAATCGACGATGATCCGCTGCATCAACCGCCTGGAAGAACATCAGAAGGGCAAGATCATCGTCGATGGCACCGAGCTCACCAACGATCTGAAGAAGATCGACGAGGTCAGGCGCGAAGTCGGCATGGTGTTCCAGCACTTCAACCTCTTCCCGCACCTGACGATCCTCGAAAACTGCACGCTGGCGCCGATCTGGGTGCGCAAGATGCCGAAGAAGCAGGCGGAAGAAATCGCCATGCACTTCCTGAAGCGCGTCAAGATTCCGGAACAGGCGAACAAATATCCGGGCCAGCTTTCCGGCGGCCAGCAGCAGCGCGTGGCGATCGCCCGGTCGCTGTGCATGAACCCGAAAATCATGCTGTTCGATGAGCCGACCTCGGCGCTCGATCCTGAAATGATCAAGGAAGTGCTCGACACCATGGTGGGTCTTGCCGAGGAAGGCATGACCATGCTCTGCGTCACCCACGAAATGGGCTTTGCCCGCCAGGTCGCCAACCGCGTCATCTTCATGGACCAGGGCCAGATCGTCGAGCAGAATTCGCCGGCCGAATTCTTCGACAATCCGCAGCACGAACGCACCAAGCTGTTCCTCAGCCAGATCCTGCATTGAGGAACTGAAAGCGTCTTAAAGGACCCGCCGCGCCTTCCGGTTCGGCGGGTCTTTCACGTTCAGCGGGGTGCTGACGCCTGCAGCAGACTGCAGAGACCGGCAAGACCGGAGTCGGAGGCGCCCGAGGCCGCGATATCCGCGCAGCGGACAAGCATCTTGCGCTGCTCATTCACGGGTCTTGCGCGGAAGTCATCCAGGATACGGGCCTGCGATGCGCTGAAGGCACCCTTAGCTGCGGACCTGTTGCTGCCGCCTGCCCCGTCCGCTCGGCCGATGGCGAGATCGGCATCGACACCGCTGCCGCGTCTGACCGAGGCCGTGGCGTCGGTATCAAGCCCATCGGAACCGCCGATGCGTGCGTTGAGATCGGCATCGACGCCGCGCCCGCCACCGAGCCTGGCATTGGCGTTGGCGTCCAGACCATTGCGGCCGCCGACGCCGGCGTTGACATCTGCATCGACGACCCGGCCGCCGCCGGCGTTGGCGCTCGCATCGGCGTTGACGCCGCTCGAACCGCCGACGGAAGCATTGGCATCGGCGCTGATGCCGCTGCCGCCGCCAAGGGATGCCCCGACATCGGCGCTAACGGCGTTGCCGGCATTCACCGATACGCCGACATCGATGGCGCGTGCATCGCTTGCCGGCATGGCAAGCAGGGCGCAGGTGGATGCAAGCACCGTCAGGGATAGTCTTTTGTGACTATGGTTCATGTTTTCCTCCGTTTCCATTCGCCGGACGCTCTGCCCGGCAGTCGAAAATCGAGGAACGCGCGTGCCTTCGATCATCTGGATCTCCTGCAACCTGCAGGGCGTCCACGGCAAAGCAACGTGAAGGCATGAGGAATGTTTCGCAATACGGCACGGCAAGTCGGCTTAGTGGCGCACAATGATCCTTCACGGTTATCGAAATACGAATTTCCAACCAGACTGCGCCAAAAATGAACATATCCGGCAGCAGCCGGAGCGCTGGCCCGAGTATATCCTCCCAACAACGTCAAAATCTTCAGACCCGCCAAGCAAAGCCCGGTTCTCGATACGATTGCCGGCGGTTGATCCATTGAGAGCGTTGTCGCGCAGATCGCCTGTATCTTGCTTCGAACCGGATTCCACCAGTAATTGAGACCGCCAAAAATAGCCCCCTTCCGCCTGGATATATCAGACGGGAATTCCATGTTTCAGCATGTTCTCATCTGATGGAGGAGGTTCAAGAATGGGCATTTTCGACAAGATCAAACATGCAATCTTCGGAGAAGCGAAAGCGGCCGAACCCGTGACAGCCAGCGCGCCAAAGACGCAACCCGCCCAGGCTCCTGCCTCGCCGTCGGCATCGCCCAGTCCGGCGCCTGCGGCCTCTCCCGCTCAGAGCAAGCCGGCTGCCGCCCCAGCCACAGCCACAGCCACAGTGGATATTGTTCCCATCCTGGATGCGGCCGTAAAAAAGAGCGGCCAGAAACTCGATTGGCGCCACTCGATCGTCGACTTGATGAAAGCCGTTGGAATGGATGCCAGCATGGCTGAGCGCAAGGAACTTGCCGCCGAGCTCGGCTATACCGGCGACGGCGGCGATTCCGCCAAAATGAATATGTGGCTGCACAAGGCATTGATGAAGCGGCTTTCGGAGAATGGCGGCAAAGTCCCGGCCGATCTCATGGATTGATCCCTCGCCTGATCAACAACCGATAGCTGCCGCCACTTTGCGGCGGCTATCCGGCCGCCGGCACTTCTCGATAGTGGCTTATTCACGGAAGCTCGGCAATCCCGAGACCACGAGTCCCCTTGCCCACAGGCACTGGAACTAATAACATTCCGCTTGATTACTTCGATAATCGATCAGGGGAGAATTAAATCCAATGCGATTGATGGCGGTCGTCGGCGTTACACTTGGTTTGGGCTGTATTTCGGCTGCGGAATCTCCTTCAAACTATCAATCCTACAGCGGCGTTCGGGTCGATACCGACCCGGTCCTTCTGGCTCGCTACGACAAAGCGCTCCGCTGGTGCGGACCGGAGGCAGGCTCTTGGCAACGCGGCTCGCAGGATTCACGCAGCCTGCGCTATAACGCGGCGCTGAGAAGTTGCCTCTCCAGGCACAGCTTCATCGACAGAGGCGTCTACGCCTACCCTATCCCCGAAGTTTACTTCGAGCATTTTCTGGATCGCTGAGACAGGCCGAACGGCGCCGATCCGCCGTAGACGGTCGAAGTCAAAAAACAGAAACCCTGCCGTATTGGCGGGGCGTATCGGTTCAGCGAGTTTCTTGAATCGAGCCGTGGCCGGAGCAGCAGGCAGACCACAAGCCTCACCTCACGGTCGAGACTGCATGAACTTTCATATCATCCCTAACTTACGATCCGGCAAGACCGTTCTTTACCATGGACGGACAAATCTCGCCCATTGGCATAGCGCTACAACTTTACGTTCAATTTCTCCCCTGCTAACTGTTCTTTGTTATTGGGGGGAATCATGACTGTTTGGCACTTTGAAGAGGGGCAGGATCGCAAGGGTCCAATAAGCGAAGACAAGCTGCACGACCTGATAAAAACCGGTCGGATTTCACACAGTACTCTGTTATGGCGGCAGGGAATGGACGATTGGCAGCCAGCCGGTGAAATGCCGACGATAGCCGCCGCGTTTGTCGTCCCACCTCCCCTTCCGATCACACATTCCATGTCTGGGCCATGTCAGCCGCAGGAAGGAACGCCGCCATCTCTGGAAACGCAGCAACCGTCTAAGTCGCGTCCTTGGCCTCGCTTTTGGGCCAGATTTATTGACACTCTGATTTTCACACCACTTCTTAGTCTTGCCATTGGACTATCAACTGCAGTTTACGCGCCTCATCTCTATATTCAGCTCGCGGAGATGAATGAGGGACTCCTCGGCGTTCTGCTGCTTCCCCTTGTTAATCTGTTGCTCGCCCTCATCATGATTGCTACCGGATCCACTCCTGGAAAGGCCATCGTCGGCGTCCGAGTGCCGGTGCCAGCAAGCAAGAGCCGTCTTGCCTTCTTTTTGGCGAGAGAAATGAAGGTGTGGGCAGCCGGATTAGGACTCGGCATTCCGTTCGTCGCTCTGTTTACCCAAATCCGGCAATATCGGCTCATAGCGGCAGGCAACACTGCCAGCTATGACGAGGGCAATCCCAATATCTTAGCGGATCCGTCCAATTTGCGGCTGGTGGCAGGATTAGCGGTGGTGGCAGCCTTGTTCACGGGCACCGTCTACCTCCGGGTGGAAAGCAAGAATGCTGTAAACGATGTCTACGCCAAACAGACTTGGATCAATCCGGTCACGCAACTGACAGCCCAGATCGGGCGCACGTGGCACGGCGAAGAGATGAAGACGAACAGCGGCCGTGTCTTTTACTTCGCCTCGCAGAGCCTTCTGGCGGAGGCGATCGTCGGATACGAACAGTTTGGCTTCGACGGCATCGACAAATTAGCATACGCGAATGGCATCAAGGGGGTGATCGCCTCGGATATTCGCATCAATTCCGAATGGGCACCCCTATCTGTACAAGGCATTCCAGCCCTTCGAGCGACCGGTAATGCGGTAAAAGCCGATGACACACACGTGGAAGTCACGATAGCGGTCGTGGGCCGCAACGCGTGGCGAATGCTTATCTTTTCGCGCGGACGTCCGGTTGAGCAACTACCGGAGAAAGATAACTTCGTCGAAGCTATATTCGGGACGGCGAATTGATGACATCGCGTCAGCGTGCGTTGCCGCAGTATAAACCGCGCAAACATGCGGGCAACCTATAACGAGGATCGCGTGTCGGCTTGCAGGGGCGGAACTTGCAAGCTGGCATCAGTCGTTCTGCACGAGGTCGTCATTGAGATCCCCGCAGCGGCGTCAGGATATCAGGTGCAGACAGGCTGCGTGGACTGAGCCCTGGTTGGCGGAGACACGGCAACAGACCGAATGACAGCGTCCGCAACATCGGCGGGACGCTCCATGGAGGCCACCAAGGCGTTCCCCTCCTTGAGATAGATGGGAAAGCGCTCCCTGAACTTTCGATCTTCCGTCGCGTGTTGAAGCCCGAACCCTCGCTTCAATTGGCGTTCGACAACCACCGCGGTCGCGACCTCGATGTCCAAAGACGGCAGCAAGACGATGCCATAGCCGGTGGACACCAATCTCCGAGCCTCGTCATAGTCATAGGTACCCGCTTGTGCCGCCAGGAATCCGGATGGCGTGACGAAAATACGCGGCGCCGGATTGGTCATCACCAGATGTTTCGCGAGCGCCAGGTTTTCCGCGCGGTAACGCTCATAACCGTGGGAAGCAATGTAGGTTCCGATTGTCTCCAGGCGCTCGCAGAACTCCAGATCGAGGTCGACGAGCCCCCAACCGAGCTTTTCTGCGAGCTGTCGGCCGAGCGTCGATTTTCCGACGCCGCCCGGTCCCAGCAGAAAAATAGTCTCGTATGGCCGCCACGGCCTGCGAACCTCGATCTGCGTTTTTGCCATCGACCGCATCCTCAAAATACCGCCGGTCCAACCACCAGCAATAGCTTGTCAGAACGACTCACTTTCCCGCTTTTCCATTCCGACAGTGCCAATTCGTGGGGAAAAACTGCCCAAAATTGCCAAATTCAGAAAAAAATGTCGATTCCGCCTTTGACGGAAGAAATCCCGTTACGCTCACTAAATTTTTCTAATGTTTTCAACGAGCGCGTATCGCTATAGTTGTAGAAAGAATATTTCGCGGCGTACGAGACATATATATTGTCCTAATTTGGGCGACTCGAAATTCACCAAATATTTCAAAAAGTAACTTCGGACACATTTGGATAATGTGGCAGCAATATGGCTATGATTCTCAAGCACTTACTGTCGCGTTGCTGTTGCGCCTTCCGGAAGCTCGTCCTATAACCCGCCGCGGTAACGGCTGATTAACTAAAATTAGTGATTGGTAAAGAACAACGCTAAAGTTGAGGAACAAGATTATGACGACTTACTACGTAGCGACGACCGGCAGCAGCGGTGGCAACGGCAGTGCCTCGTCTCCTTTTCGCACGATCAGCGAGGCAATGGCGTCGAACCTTAAGCCCGGTGACGAGGTCGTGGTGAAGCCGGGGACCTACAACGAGAGCATCAACATCGACAAGGACGGCTCGGCGGCAGCCGACATCACGCTACGCTCGGAAGTGCCCGGCGCAGCATTGATCCGCCCGCCCGCGGGCTCGTACACCGGGATCAGCGTCAACGCCAACTACGTGACCATCGACGGTTTCGACATCAAGGGCGGCAACGGTGACGGCATCGAAGCGAACAACGTCCATCACGTTTCAGTTCTCAATAACAAGGTCCACGACAGCGGCGAGTCGGGCATTCAGTTCAACTATTCGGACTTCGTCAAGGTCATAGGCAACGAGACCTACAACAACGCGTCGACGGGCTGGTACTCGGGCATCTCGCTCTACGAGAACCGGAACATCACAGGCGATACCTCGACGACCGGCTACCGGAATATCGTCCAAAACAACATCTCGCACGACAACGTCACCAAGACGGGTGCGCACACCGATGGCAACGGCATCATCATCGACGATTTCCAGAGCACGCAAACGAGCGGTCATCCGAACTACACGTTCAAGACCCTGGTCGACAACAACCTCGTCTACGAGAACGGCGGCAAAGGCATCCAAGTTGCCTGGAGCGACTCCATCACGGTGACGAACAACACCGCATACCACAACAATCAGGACCCGCTGAACGACGGCACCTGGCGCGGCGAACTCAGCAACGCGCAGTCGAGCAACAACACCTGGGCCAACAACATCGCCGTCGCGGACCCGTCGGTGAACAAGAACAACACTGCGGTCGATAACACGTCGTACGGCGGCTATACCAACGCCAACGTCGTCTGGGCCAACAACAACACCTACAACGGCACGGCCGGCCAGGCCTCGGTCAGGACCGACGGCGGCAACGCTATGCCGAGCACGGCGAACGGCAACAAGCTGGGCATCGACCCGCATTTCGTGGGGGCAGCGAGCGGCGACTTCCACCTCGCCTCGGGCTCGGCAGCGATCGACGGCGGAACCGCCAAGTACGGCCTCGGCTCGGTCGATCTGGACGACCACGCTCGCGTCGTTGGAACTGTCGATATGGGTGCCTACGAATCGGGCTCCAGCTCGACCCCGACAACGCCGACAACCCCAACCACACCGACCACCCCGACAACCCCGACCACACCGACAACCCCAACCACGCCCACGCAACCGACAACGCCAACCACGCCGACAAAGGAATTCATCGGCACCAGCGGCAACGACATCATGCCGCACACCGGTCAGTCCAACGGTGGCAATGAAACCTTCAAGGGTCTCGGTGGTAATGACGTGTTGAAGGGCGGCGCTGGCGCGGACGTGCTCGACGGCGGCACCGGCAACGACACTGCCACCTATGCAGGCTCCGACGCGGTCAACGTCAACTTGGCGACCGGGGCAGCATCGGGCGGCCAGGCGGCCGGTGACAAGATCGCCGGCATCGAAAACTTGACCGGCTCAAGCTACAACGACGTACTGACCGGCGGCAATAACGGCGGCAACGTTCTCACGGGCGGGGCTGGCGCGGACAAGCTGGATGGCGGTGCCGGCAACGATTTCCTCATTGGTGGTGCCGGGAAGGACATTATGACCGGCGGCATCGGCGAGGATACGTTTATCTTGAAGGCACCGACGGAAACCGGGTCCGGCTCGAACCGCGACGTCATCACCGACTTCCAGCACGGCGTCGATAAGATCGACTTGTCGGCGATCGATGCGAATGGCTCTGCGGCGGGCGATGGAACCTTCCATTTCCAGGCACAGGAGAATGCCTTGTTCGACCACAAGGCTGGCGCGCTCGCCTGGCACTATGAGGACGATCATACCGTTATCCAGGCCGACACGAACGGCGACGGCGTGCATGACTTCGAGATTCAGCTGCAGGGCCACGTCCACCTGGGGGCAGGCGATTTTCTCCTGTAACTGTCCCCGTTGTGGCGGTCGTCCGATCGCCACAACACGCGGGCCGCAAAAATCGGCTACTTCGGCGCGCGGATGAGGGAACCCCATCCGCGCGCTGCGATTTTTCGACGGGCGTCAGCCGGCCTTTCGGGCCGGCTTTGCGTAAGCCGATAGCTTGTCAGAACGCCTCACCTCCCGCCGTCAGGCGTATCGACGATCGTAGCGGGAATAGAGTCAACTCCGACGAATTTCAGGCTGACAGGTCGCCAAGAACCTTCAGAATATGATCCCGGATCGCTGTGGCCGTTTTTTCCGGTGGCACGGAAGTGACGTCGAGGACCAATGTGTTTGGGTGGCGTGGATCGAAAACCCCTGCCCTCCGGCTGCGATCTCTCGAGGCTGCCACGTCCGTGGATTTCAACCTTTCGCGCCGCCCGGGGCTCGAAACCCTGCGAGCCAGTTCCTCTTCATCACACAGCAACCGCACCGGCACCAGAACGGCGTCGCAGGCTTCGGCAGCACTGACGATCTGCTGAAAGGTACGAAGGCTCCGCTCGTCACCTTCGAGACCGGCATGGGTGAAAATGAAATTGGCGGACGGTGCGTAAGCGGTGATTGCATCAAGGACGGTTTGCCGAATTCGACCTGTGAACTCCCATATTCCCTTTGGAAGCGACGCCGTTCCATCCTCGTCCAGCAGGCGCAGGATCGGGTTGTTGATCCAGTGGTTGTCGACAATCTTTGCCGAAACCATCGCGCTCAACTCTTTCGCGACGGTCAACTTTCCAACGCCCGGGAAGCCTATGAGCACGATGCGTACACCCATCTTTCGCGACACCTATTCAGTTCTCGATGGTCATCTCGCCCGAAGAGTTAATGGGCGTTCCTGTCGGATGGTCGGTTCACGGCCAGCAGCGTCGTTCTCGCGGAAGCCGCTCCCGCCTCGTTGGCGAACGGCATGCAGCATGGATGGACACTTGAAAAATGGCGACCCCTGCAGGAATCGAACCTGCGACAACCTGCTTAGAAGGCAGGTGCTCTATCCAGCTGAGCTAAGGGGCCGTCCGGCGGTCGCGTTCAGGGAGCGCGACCGGATGCGGCAGTTCTGAACGAGAAATCTCAATGCGTCCAGGGCTGCGTGCGGGTATAGCGGAAATTATCCGGATAGGCGACAACCTGACGGGCCGGATCCTTCGGCGCGATGACGCGGTATTCGATGCCATTGCGCTGGGCATAGGCTTCGGCCAGTTCCTGCGTTTCGAAGGTGAGCTTCACCTGCTGGCGCGTATCACCGGAAGAGGTGTAGCCCATCATCGGATCGATCTTGCGCGGCGACTCCTGATCGAATTCGAGCACCCAGAGATGGGTCTTGGCCTTGCCGGACTGCATGGCGGTCTTGGCTGGACGATAGATCTTGGCAGACATGACTGCGGCGTCTCCGACTATGCGGGCAGCGCCCGCCTTTCATGGTCTCGATCCCCGTTGCCGGGGCTTTGCTTCGTCGCTGAGATAGCACGAAGAGATGAATTTTGCTTATCCGCGAATCCCGGGCTTTTCAAGAAAAAAGGCGGCGCGCGACGCGCTGTCGATCGCATCCAGATTAAGAGGTGATGCCGCCGAAACATGGATATAGCCGGACGGGCGGTTGCGCGATTATTACCGCTTGTCTCATGTTGTGATAACAACCAGATTGCCGCGGCCAGCCCTCGGCACTAGTTTACGGCTCATCTAATTTCAGTGGATTTGCACTCATGATGAGACGTTCGGCGGAGTTCAATGCCATTGTGATAGGCGCTGTCATTACGGCATTCTTCTACGTTGCCATCAGCTACGCCCAATATATCGGCCTGCTCGAACACGGCTGAGGCAGCCTTTTCCTGAAGTCCAGTCGTCCTGCAGAGGCAGACGGGCGGCCGATCACGATTTTTCTCCATGCATCCAATATCAGGCGGGAATCTTCCGCCTGAGCTGGTTTTATGGGTTGCGACGGCGAAGTGAACCGTGTATCTCCCCGCCCACGGCACGGAGTGTAGCGCAGTCTGGTAGCGCATCTGGTTTGGGACCAGAGGGTCGGGAGTTCGAATCTCTCCACTCCGACCATTCAATATCCTGATATTCTTGAATCCTTGAAAGCAGCATCACGGCCCGCATTGTCCTGGCGTGCGCGCTGTCACTTCGCCTTCTTGGTCGTCGTGGCGCTGACGATCCTGTCGCCCGGCTTGATTCCGAGTTTGGCGACGATGCCGGCATTGAGTTCGACGACGTATTTCACCGGGCTCATCGAATCGATGATGTCGCGCGAATAGGGCTTTGCGTTTTCCTTGATGTGGCGGATCGTGCCGGTGTCGTCGGCAAACAGCATGTCGAGCGGCAGGATGGTGTTTTCCATCCACATGGTGACGCGCCGCGGCTCGTCGAAATCGAAGATCATGCCGGCATCATCGGCCATCACTCTGCGAAACATCAGCCCGTGGGCGCGCTGATCGGGGGTCGAGGCGATCTCGACGGTGAAATGCAGCACCTTGCCCGCAGCGGTCTGGATGAGCAGCGGCTCCTGGTCGAACCGCATCTGCTCTTCGGCCAGAGCCGGAAGGGCGACCATGAAAAAAAGCGCCAGGACGGCGCTTCTGATCGCATGAAACAGGATTGGGCCGCGCATATCAGTGCGACCGGCTGGCCGGGCTCGGAACGTCGGGGTGGATTTCCGCGGCCATCAGGCCCTTCTCGCCGTCGCCGAAGCGGACGAGCACCACCTGGCCGGGGCGCAGTTCCGTCAGGCCGAAGCGGCGGAGCGTTTCCATGTGCACGAAGATGTCTTCGGTGCCCTCACCGCGCGTCAGGAAACCGAAGCCCTTGGTGCGGTTGAACCACTTGACGAGCGCCCGCTCGAGCCCGCTCGTCGCGGTGACCTGCACATGGGTGCGCACCGGCGGCATCTGCGAGGGATGAACCGCCGTCGACTGGTCCATCGAGAGGATCTTGAAAGCCTGGTAGCCGCGTTCGCGGCGCTGGATGAGGGCAACAATGCGCGTTCCCTCCAGGATCGTCTGGTAACCGTCGCGGCGCAGGCAGGTTACATGCAGGAGAACATCCTGCATACCATTGTCTGGCACGATGAAGCCGAAACCCTTGGCGACGTCGAACCACTTGACGACGCCGGTGATTTCCACAAGATCGACCGCCTCTGCCGATAGCTCGTCAAGATCGGAGTATTCGTTCGATGAAATCCTATCAGCCATTTCGCCAGCCCCTCGAATACGCGTCACACTGTTACGGTTAACTGATTCTTGAAATCAAGATTAACATCTTGGTAACGGATAAGCGCAAGTCCTAGTTTTCGGTTATTCCCAGCTGCACATTTTATAAAGATGACTTGCCCGAAGCTGACCTCGCATCGCCGAAAAAAGCTAGCCCCAATAAAGGAGTAAATAGAATGCGTTATCTCCATACAATGGTTCGCGTCAAAGACCTGGATGCCTCGCTCGCCTTTTACACCACCCTGTTCGGGCTGGAGGAGATCCGCCGCCACGAAAACGAGAAGGGCCGATTCACCCTGGTTTTCCTGGCCGCCCGCGACGATCTCGACCGTGCGCGCAGCGAAAAGGCGCCCTGCCTCGAGCTGACCTATAACTGGGACACGGAAGATTATAGCGGAGGACGCAATTTCGGCCACCTCGCCTATGAGGTCGACGATATTTACGCAACCTGCCAGAATCTGATGGACAACGGCATCACCATCAACCGGCCGCCGCGCGACGGCAACATGGCCTTCGTGCGCTCGCCCGACGGCATCTCGATCGAAATCCTGCAGAAGGGCAGCCCGCTTCCGGCCGCCGAACCCTGGGCCTCGATGGGCAATACCGGCGCCTGGTAAGGATTTTTTCCGCAAGGCTTTTGCGAGGCTTGCGGCTTTTTCGATTTCGGGTCCGGCCGGCGCCTTGGCGCTTGCCGCGATCCGGCCCCGCAGGCAATCTCCCGGTGACTCGAAGCGGAGGATGGCGTTTTTCGCCCCTATTCCGCATCCACCGGAGACTGTCGCTTGCCCAACATGCAGATGCGGATGCCCGTGACGGGCGCTTTGCTGATCGCCACTTCGGTGCTGGCGCTGTCCGGCTGCGTCTCGGACAAGAAGGCGCTTGATTCCGCAGCCGTGGTTCCGGCGGCGCAGGCCGCCGCACCCCAGCTTGCCGCGGCAGCGCCTGCAAGCTCTCAAGCCCCAAGCCCTCAGGCCCCACGTTCGGTCTATACCGATCCCCGGCTCGTCAATGTCTCCGGCGCTCAAGCCGCACCTCAGGCCGCGGCGGCGGATCCGAACGCCGCTGTCCCGCCCGCCGATCCGGCGGCATCGGCGCCTGCCAATATCGGCGGGCTCGTCATGCAGTCGACCCGGATCAATGCGCAGGCGATGAGCATCTTTTCCGATCACCAGCCGGGGCCGCAGAACAACAGCACATCCACCGTCATCCAGCCGCAGGCCTATGCGCCGGTGGAAGGTGCAGTGCCCGCAAGAAGCAGCGTCTACAGCCAGCAGCCCACATCGGCACAACCGGCGGAACCGGTGCTGCCGCAGCAATCCTCTCAGAATGGGAGCACACAGCTTCCTCCGGTTCAGACGGCGTCGCTCGCGACCGGCAGCATTCCGACTTCGACTGTGAATGCGCTCTACAGCGCCCCGAAGCAGAACCTGCTCGGCAGCCTTTCCGGCCTGCTCCAGAAGGCATCCCTGCCCGGCATGACGCGTATCGCGCCGAACGGGCTGCATCTTCAGAACGACAAGGTCGAGGTCGGCTGCTTCAAGCCGGACCTGCTGAACGTGATCAAGACCGTCGAAAACCATTTCGGTCGGCCTGTTATCGTCACGTCAGGCTACCGCGACGAAGAGCATAACCGCCTGGTCGGCGGCGCTGACGAATCGATGCACAAGAGCTGCGAGGCAGCCGACATCCAAATCGACGGTGTCACGAAATGGGATATCGCCGCCTATATCCGCTCGCTGCCGAACCGCGGCGGCGTCGGCACCTATTGCCACACGGATTCGGTCCACCTCGATACCGGCAAAAGCCGCGACTGGAACTGGGGTTGCGGCGGCAAACGCGCGCCGATAACGACCGCAAGAGCGATCTGATCCTGCAAGCGCGGATCGGCATAACGCTACGTCAGTTCCGCCCCGGTGGTTTGCGGCAATTCCCACAAACCGTTGATTCGGCTAACCTAATCCTCCTAAATACACCAGCCGAAATATCTGTCATTTTTTTGCAAAAAATCGAATTTGCCGCTTGCGGCTTTCGAAGGTGCTGACTATAAGGGCGCCACCACGAAGGAAGCGCCCTTCGTCTATCGGTTAGGACACCAGATTTTCATTCTGGGAAGAGGGGTTCGACTCCCCTAGGGCGTGCCACTTCTTCTCTCTCAATTGTCAAAGCATTTCGTGATCTGCTTGCAGATGTCACCGCGCTTTCCTATTTTAACGAAGTTGGCCTGCGCCCTTCGTCTATCGGTTAGGACGACAGATTCTCATTCTGTAAAGAGGGGTTCGACTCCCCTAGGGCGTACCAAAACATCCCAAAATCAGACACTTAGAGAAAAGCTCCGCTGAAATCATTACATCTTTTCCCTCGTTTGTCACACCATTCAGGAGGGAAAGGCATGAGTTGTTTTGCAAATCTACCGCGAGATGGCCAGGAAGCCGCCCTCAACTTCGTGCGAGTGCTGGCGGAACCATACCGGTCACATCTCGTTGTATCAGTAGGAAAGCACGGGTGTTCCTCCTGTGCGATCCGTCTTTATCAAGACTTGCCCCGCCTAGGCGGGGCTTTTTTTCCGGCAGCGTACGGGAACGGAAGGGGACAGCAAGGGTTAGTCCATTGGATCGCGGGAGAGAGGTAGTCCTTCGGATCGCGCAAGCCTTTCCACCTTGCGATCCACCCCATCGCAGAGTTGGGTCGTGTGGAGGAAAGTTTTCGGTCTGCTCCCAAGCGACGCTCCGCGCGGCCCGACACCTTCTGCGCCGTCGTTCGCCAAGGTAACGATCTTGCAGTGGTGGCCGCCGATTGTCTCTTCGGTCAGTCCTGAAGTTGTTATGCCGATCCTTCTCCGACTTCCCTTTCCCGCAGCGGCGCGATTTTCCACAGCCGAAAAAAATCGGCGAAAACGATGATTATTTCGCGTCTTGGCGCTTGCGGCTTTCGAAGGTGCTGACTATAAGGGCGCCACCACGAAGGAAGCGCCCTTCGTCTATCGGTTAGGACACCAGATTTTCATTCTGGGAAGAGGGGTTCGACTCCCCTAGGGCGTGCCACTTCTCCTCTCTCAATTCCATGTCCTTCAAGCGCTTGCGCGACAGTGCTATTTTGCCGGCGCTGCGTCGCAGACGCGCAGCTGGATGCGGCGCGCACCCTGGTAATGCTCGGCGCCGAGCGAACCCGCGACATGGAGGCTGGCGCCGCGCGAGTTGAGCAGCAGGTTGCCGAGCGCCGTATCGGCGGCGCGGAAGGCAATGCCGTCGAGCCGCGATCCATCCATTGCCTCCAGTGTCACCTTCACATGTTTTTCGCCGACGAGGCGCGCATCGCGCACACGATGGGCCGGCACGGCAAAGAGCGGTTGCGAATGGCCGGAGCCATAGGGGCCGGCCGCCTCCAGGCGGTCGATGAGTTCGAGCGTGGCGCCGCTGGCGCCGATAGCCCCATCGATCTTCAAGGTCTCGTTGGCGACGAGGCTCGCCACCGTCCTTGCCGATTTCTCCGTGAAGAAGGTCCTCAACCTGCCGAGATCAGCGCGCTCGACCGTCAGCCCCGCGGCCATGGCGTGGCCGCCGCCCTTGACGAGCAGCCCCTCGTCGACCGCGGCCCGCACCATCCTGCCCATGTCGAAGCCGTTGATCGAACGGCCCGAGCCGGTGCCGCGGCCGGAGGCATCGAAGGCGATCGCGAAGGCCGGGCGTTTGAACTTCTCCTTGAGCCGCGCCGCAATCAGCCCGACGATGCCGGGGTGCCATTTTTCATGGGCGGTGACGATGACGGAGGCGCCCTCGCCGTCGCCATATTCGGCCAGCGCCTCGGCTTCCGCCTCCTGCAGCATGGCCGCCTCCATCGCCTGGCGTTCGCGGTTGAGCTCGTCGAGGCGCTGGGCGATCGCCTCAGCCTCGCCGGCATCGTCGAGCGTCAGCAGCCGGCTTCCGAGGGCCGCGTCGCCGATCCGCCCGCCGGCATTGATGCGCGGGCCGATCAGGAAGCCGAAATGATAGGGTGTGACCGGGCCTGAAAGCCCGGCTTTGCGGAAGAGTGCGGCAAGCCCGGCATTGCTCTGGTGGCGGGCAGCGACCAGTCCCTTCACCACATAGGCGCGGTTGAGGCCCTTCAAAGGCACGACATCGCAAACCGTCGCCAATGCGACGATGTCAAGCCATTGCAAGAGGTCGATCGCCAGGATGCGCTTGTTGCCGGCGGCGCGCAGCAGGCGCAGCGTCGCGACCAGCACCATAAAGACGACGCCGGCGGCGCAAAGATGCCCCTGCCCCGAGAGATCGTCCTCTCGGTTCGGATTAACAAGCGCATGACAGCGCGGTAGCTCGTGTGTCACCTGGTGGTGATCGATGACGACGACATCGATATCGCGCGCGGCAGCCGCCGCCAGCGCTTCGTGACTGGTGGAGCCGCAATCGACGGTAACGATCAGTTGGGCGCCGTTGTCGATCAACTGGTTGATCGCCGCCGGATTGGGGCCGTAACCTTCGAAGACGCGGTCGGGAATATAGATGGTCGCCTTGACGCCGAAATGGCTGAGGAAGCGGAACATCAGCGCCGAGGAGGCCGCGCCGTCGACATCGTAGTCGCCGAAGATCGCGACGCTCTCGCCGCGCTCGATCGCCCGCACCAGACGGGTCGCCGCCTTTTCGCAATCGGTGAGGCTATGGGGATCGGGCATCAAGCTGCGGATTGTGGGGTCGAGAAATTCGATCGCATCGTCCACCGGCACGCCACGCCCGGCCAAGACGCGGGCGATCAGATCCGGCAGGCCGTGGATCTGCGACATGGCGAGCGCCCGGTTCTGCCCGGCCTGGTCGAGCCGCGCCACCCAACGATTGTCGAGCGCGGATTTCTCCACGCCGAGAAAGGCGCGCTGTACCGGATCGACGGGATCTGCCATGCCACACTCCGCTGACTTCATCTGCTGTTTCTACAGGAGCAGCGGAGATAACATAGCGGGGGATTTGCAGACACGGATTTTTACCAGAATACTGCCCAGATCAGCATGGCAATGCCTGCGAACTGCACCAGCAGAAACGAAAACAGCGTCAGGAGAATGGCCCAGTTGCGGCCCTCCGGGTTGTCTTCATCGCCGTCAGCCTCGTCATGAACCTCATGACTGATGTCGCCGCGCACGGGCTTGAGGATTTGCTCAAGCATATCAGGAGGGTTGGGCGGCTCGTCGCTCGGGCGGCCATACCCCTTCCCGGCATGGCTGTCCTTGCTCATGAAATTCTCCACGCCGGCGACTCACCATCTATGGTTTTATTTATATCAATATTTCGGTATTTGTTAATATAGACTTCCGTACGGGGAGCCTGGCCGATCAACAAAAAAACCGCCCTGCCAGAGACAGGGCGGTTCATCGTCCCGGTAGGGGAAAGACTTAAACTTCTTCTTTCGGCCGCTCGATGCGAATCACCTGCGGCTCGCCGAAGAGATAACCTTCCGATTTGATCGAGGCGACCGCCTTGCGGACAGACTCTTCCATCGTTGCGTGCGTGACAAGAATGATCGTCTGGTGGTGCGATGGCGCCAGATGCTGTTTGGAGCGCTGGACGATCGATTCCAGCGAGATGTTGTTTTCGGCCATGCGGGTGGCGACGCTGGCAAAGACGCCGGTGCGGTCGAGCACGGTCAGGCGAATGAAATAACCACCCTCATGGCTCTGCATCTGCGCCTTGCGGTAGGGCTCCAGCGCCGTTGCGGGATGGCCGAGCACCGGCACGCGCTGGGCGCCCGGCTGGCTCTTGGCGATATCGGCGATGTCGCCGAGCACGGACGAGGCCGTGGCGTTGCCGCCGGCGCCGGGGCCGACCATCAGCAGTTCGCCGAGCACGTCGGATTCGATCGCCACCGCATTGGTGACGCCGTCGACCTGGGCAATGACCGAATCGACCGGTACCATCGTGGGATGGACGCGCTGCTCGATGCCGGTATCGGTGCGCTGGGCAACGCCCAGCAGCTTGATGCGATAACCGAGCTCGGCGGCGGCGTGGATATCCTCGATCGAGATGTTGGTGATGCCTTCGAGATAGATGTCGTCGGCGGCGATCTTATTGCCGAAGGCGAGCGTCGTCAGGATGGCGAGCTTATGGGCCGTGTCGTTGCCCTCGATATCGAAGGCCGGATCGGCTTCGGCATAACCCAGCCGCTGCGCTTCCTTGAGGCATTCGGCGAAGGAAAGCCCCTCCTTCTCCATCTTGGTCAGGATGTAATTGCAGGTGCCGTTCATGATGCCGTAGATGCGGGAGACGGCATTGCCGGTCAGCGATTCGCGCAGCGCCTTGATGACGGGGATGCCGCCGGCGACCGCCGCCTCGAAATTCAGCAGCGCGCCCTTCTCCTCGGCGATCGTCGCAAGCTCGACGCCGTGATAGGCAAGCAGCGCCTTGTTGGCCGTCACCACATGGAGACCGCGCTGGAGTGCGGCGCGCACCGAAACGTTGGCCGCCCCTTCGGCGCCGCCCATCAGCTCGACGAAGACGTCGATATCGCCCTTTTCGGCAAGCTCTTCCGGCCGGTCGAACCAAGTGACCGCGGAAAGATCGACGCCGCGATCCCGCATCCTGTCACGCGCGGAGACCGCGGTGATCGTGATCGGACGCCCGCAGGTGACGGCAAGCTCGTTGCTCTTCTGCTGAATGATGCGGACAAGCGAGGCGCCAACGGTGCCCAAGCCCGCAATGCCGATTTTGAGGGCATCTGCCATGGATCGATCCTGAATGAGTGTGTGGCGGCAGCCGCTCAAAGCGGCTGCCCAAGGGTTGGATTAACGGTGCGCGTTCAGCGAAATGACGTTATGCATCGTTTCGTCTGCCGTCGACATGAACTTCTTGATGTTGCGCGCAGCCTGGCGGATGCGGTGTTCGTTTTCGACAAGCGCCAGACGGACATAGTCGTCGCCCATCTCGCCGAAGCCGATGCCCGGGGCAACGGCGACATCGGCCTTCTCGACCAGCAGCTTGGAAAATTCCAGCGAACCGAGATGGCGGAACTTTTCCGGGATCTTCGCCCAGGCAAACATGGTGGCGGCCGGCGGCGGCACGTCGAAACCGGCCTTGCCAAAGCTTTCGACCATGACGTCGCGGCGGCGTTTATAGACGTTGCGGACTTCCGCAATGTCGGAGCCGTCGCCGTTCAGCGCATGCGTCGCCGCAACCTGGATCGGCGTGAAGGCGCCATAATCGAGGTAGGACTTGACGCGGGTGAGCGCCGCGATCAGCCGCTCGTTGCCGACAGCAAAGCCCATGCGCCAGCCGGGCATGGAGAAGGTCTTCGACATCGAGGTGAACTCGACCGTCACATCCATGGCGCCCGGCACTTCGAGAACCGACGGCGGCGGCGCGTCGTCGAAATAGATCTCCGAATAGGCAAGGTCGGACAGCACGATGATGTCGTGCTTCTTGGCGAAGGCAATGACGTCCTTGTAGAAATCGAGCGTCGCGACAAAGGCCGTCGGGTTCGAGGGATAGTTGAGGATCAGCGCCAAGGGCTTCGGGATCGAATGGCGGACCGCGCGCTCAAGCGGCGGGAAGAAGGTCTCGTCCGGCTCCACCGACATCGAGCGGATGACGCCGCCGGCCATCAGGAAACCGAAGGCGTGGATCGGATAGGTGGGGTTCGGGCAGAGGATCACATCGCCAGGTGCGGTGATCGCCTGCGCCATATTGGCGAAGCCTTCCTTGGAGCCGAGGGTGGCGACCACCTGCGTATCCGGGTTGAGCTTGACGCCGAAACGGCGGGCATAATAGGCGGCCTGGGCGCGACGCAGCCCCGGAATGCCCTTGGAGGAGGAATAACGGTGGGTGCGCGGATCCTGCACGACCTCACACAGCTTGTCGACAATCGCCTGGGGAGTGGGAAGGTCGGGGTTTCCCATGCCGAGATCGATGATATCGGCGCCGCCCGCTCGCGCGCTTGCTTTCAAACGGTTGACCTGTTCGAAAACATAAGGCGGCAAACGCCGGACTTTGTGAAACTCTTCCATTTCATTCCCCATGGAAAGGCGGCATTTCGGGCCGCAGTCGAAGTTCGTTCCGTCTCCCGGCGGCTGCGACACGAACTTCAGAATCGCAACGCCGTATTCATCAGACCTAAGTCACGCGGCAAATCTTTGACGGAAAGGCCGCGCAACGCGCATTATCGGGAAAATCGTAACTTCCGATCCCTGCCGAAGGCTTTGCGTCCAAATTGCCTGAAAGGCAAGGTTTATTTGGAGATTTCGGAGAGCGTATCGGTGCCGTGTTCGGCGGCGAGGCGGCGCATTTCGGCGACCTTGGCCTGATATTCGGCCTCCGAGAGCGTGCCGGCCTTACGCCGGGCGACAAGTGCGGTCAGCTGATGCTGCAGGTCGGCCGCCTGCTCGTCGCTCATCTGGACATTGGCGGCCGTCAGCGGCGCGCCGAAATTCGGATAGCCGTCCGGCGACTTTGCCAGACCGCCTTCGACCGCATCGCCCTTGGTGGCCGGCATGACGACGGCGGTCGGCGCCGCGCGCTTGGCAGCGGCCGCGGCTTTCTCTTCCGCCGTCAGATTGCATCCGGCAAGGGCCATCGCCGCCGCGGCGCAGATCAATGCGGTGCGGTTGAAGGTTGCGATGCGCCGAATGCCGTTCTTCGTCATGCCTCAAAATCCAGTTCTGATTGCGTCGACTGTTAAATTTGTCGCAGCCACAAAGCAATAGCATGAGCCGGCGCGCGTGGAACTTGTTTTCTCGTTCGATCACGATGTACAACGAATGGATAAAAACAGTGCTGCCGCCGGGAGGAAATGGTGACCGACAGCAAGCAGGAAAATGGCGGCCAGAAGAATGGCGGCAAGGCCGGTTTCGACGCGACCGATCTCGATCCCTATGTGTTGAAGGATCCCGAGGCCATGGCGATGAATTTCGCCCGAGCGCTCGAAAATCTCGGGCAGGCAGCCTCGGCCTGGCTTGCGCCGCGCGAACGCGGCGAGATCACCCAAACCGCCGTCGATCCGATGACCGATATGGTCAAGACGCTTTCCAAGGTCAGCGAATACTGGATTGCCGATCCGCGCCGCACTTTCGAGGCGCAGACGCAGCTGATGTCGTCGTTTTTCGGCATTTGGATGCGCTCGATGCAGCGCGCGCAAGGCGAGCCGCCCGAGCCGGACACCCGCAAGGATAAACGCTTTTCGGACGAAGACTGGCAGAAGAATCCGTTCTTCGATTTTCTCCGCCAGGTCTATTTCGTCACATCGGACTGGGTGGAAAAGCTGGTGTCGGAGACCGATGGCCTCGACGAGCACACCAAGCACAAGGCCGGCTTTTACGTGAAGCAGATCACGGCCGCGCTTTCGCCAAGCAATTTCGTCGCCACCAATCCGCAACTATACCGCGAAACGATCGCAACCAGCGGCGAAAATCTGGTGCGCGGAATGAAGATGCTGGCCGAGGATATCGCGGCCGGAAACGGCGATCTTCGCCTGCGCCAGACCGACATGACGAAATTCGCCGTCGGCCGCGACATGGCGCTGACGCCGGGCAAGGTGATCGCCCAGAACGATATCTGCCAGATCATCCAATATGAGGCATCGACCGAAACGGTGCTGAAACGGCCGCTGCTGATCTGCCCGCCCTGGATCAACAAATTCTATATTCTCGACCTCAACCCACAGAAATCCTTCATCAAATGGTGTGTCGACCAGGGGCAGACCGTCTTCGTCATTTCCTGGGTCAACCCGGATGCGCGCCACGCCGAGAAGGACTGGGCGGCCTATGCCCACGAGGGCATCGATTTCGCGCTCGAGACGATCGAGAAGGCGACCGGCGAGAAGGAAGTCAACGCCGTCGGCTATTGCGTCGGCGGCACGCTGCTGGCCGCGACACTGGCGCTGCACGCCAGGGAGAAGAACAAGCGCATCAAGACCGCGACGCTGTTCACCACCCAGGTCGACTTCACCCATGCCGGCGACCTCAAGGTCTTCGTCGACGAGGAGCAGCTTGCCGCGCTCGAAGAGCATATGCAGGCGGCCGGCTATCTCGACGGTTCGAAGATGTCGATGGCTTTCAACATGCTGCGCGCCTCCGAGCTGATCTGGCCTTATTTCGTCAACAGCTACCTCAAGGGCCAGGAGCCCCTGCCCTTCGACCTCCTGTTCTGGAACGCCGATTCGACCCGCATGGCAGCGGCAAACCATGCCTTCTACCTGCGCAATTGCTATCTGAAGAATGCGCTGACGAAAAACGAGATGATCCTCGACGGCAAGCCCGTGTCGCTGAAGGACGTAAAGATCCCGATCTATAATCTTGCCACGCGCGAGGATCACATCGCGCCTGCCAAGTCCGTCTTCGTCGGCAGCCGGTTCTTCGGCGGCAAGGTGGAATTCGTTGTCACCGGCTCGGGACATATTGCCGGCGTCGTCAACCCGCCCGACAAGAAGAAGTATCAATACTGGACCGGCGGCCCCACCAAGGGCGACTACGAGACCTGGATCGAGAAGGCGACCGAGACGCCGGGATCCTGGTGGCCGCACTGGCAGGCCTGGATCGAGACGCATGACGACAGGCGTGTACCAGCACGCAAACCCGGCGGTGATGCGCTGAACGCGATCGAGGAAGCGCCGGGAAGCTACGTGATGGAACGCGCCTGAGAAGGTTCTGCGCATCTCTTTTTGAGACGCCGCGAGAAAGAGCGACGCGGCGTAAACAAATTAGAAACCATAATTCGTCATCCTTGCGAAACAGTCGGAAGTCGCCAGTGGTCTAAATTCGGCCCACTTGCGCCTTTACCGGCCCCGGCGAAGTTTAGTCAGTCAGTGCCGCCGGCCTGCGTAGCGAGTTTGAAAGACGAGTGTAGTATGGCGTTTGCGGTTGGGACGTTCAATAACGTCACCCCTCTTGGCGGATCTGCCTTTCGTTTGCGCAGATCTCGCGGTTTCCTTTACGGTGTCGTCGGCGCCGGATTTCTCACCTCCACATGGTTGATCGCGACCTTCGCGACGATGCATTCCGTCGGCGCTCCGGCTTCTCCGTCCGAGAGCTTCACGCAAGTCGCATCGATGCCGAAGCTGAAGCCGGCGACACAGCACGAACGGCTGATCCATGTCGGCAAGGCCGACCGGCTGGCGGCCTTCGATGCCAAGCCGGTCGTCGCCCTGACGGCGCACCTCATCCAATCGCATGCGCAAAAGACCAATGCCGCCGCAACGGCATCGCTGGCGCTTGCAAAGAACACTCGTCTCGCCACGCCTGCCGAACCGCCGGTCGCCGTTGCGGCCGCAACACCTTCCGACACCGCGAAATTCGCCAAGGACGATAGCGTCGCGCCGCCGGTCGAGCTTGCCCAGGCGGAGACGGAAGCAGAGAGCAACGACCGCATCATCATTCCTTCCAAGGAGACCGTCGCGGCCGTCGAACTCCCTGCCCTGCTCGCACTTGCCGATGCCGGACCGCAGCAGATTGCGCCGGCCCCAGTCGAGCCGGCCAGAGTCGAGCCGGCCCGAGTCGAGCCGGCAGCACCCGCCCTCAAGACGGCGTCACTACCGCAGGAAAAACCTGCGCCCGTAGAAGTCGCGGAGGCCGAAGAGCAGCAGCCCTTCGATCTCGTGCTGGCGCCGGATGAAGGTTCCGTGCCGCTGCCGATGGCGCGTCCCGATGGCCTCGTCGGCAAACCGGCGCCCACCGCCAGGGGTTCGCAGCGCTCTGCCGAGCCCGCACTTGCCTACGCCCAGCCGAACTCGCCGATCGAGGACGACCAGGACGATGCCGTGCCGCGCTACGACAAGCCGGTCTTCTCGCCGAAGCTGCGTGCCGGTGTAGCGATCTACGATATCGAGAACAGCACCGTCTATCTGCCGAACGGCGAGAGGCTGGAAGCTCACTCCGGTCTCGGCAAGATGCGCGACAACCCACGCTATGTGAACCAGAAGATGCGCGGACCGACGCCGCCACACACCTACGCCCTCACCATGCGCGAGAGCCTTTTCCATGGCGTCGCGGCAATCCGGCTAACGCCGCTCGAGGGCTCGGACGCCATCTACGACCGCGTCGGCCTGCTCGCCCATACCTATATGCTCGGCAAGAACGGCGATTCCAACGGCTGCGTTTCGTTCAAGGACTACAAGCGTTTCCTCGCAGCCTACAGGCGCGGCGACATCAAGCAGTTGGTGGTCGTGCCGCGGCTGAACGGCAAACCGGCTTCGACGCTCGCCTCGCTGTTTTCGTCGCGCAGTTGACGGATGATGCATATCGCCCGCACTGCGGGCGATATGCATTAGAATAGACGATCGACAAACCGCTCGGTCTCCCACGTTCTGAGAAAATGCGCCTCCCGCGCGATCCATCCAACGGCATTGCTTCCCCACTCTTGTGTTCGGCTTGCGTACTCGCCCATGAGCCAAAAGTGGCGGACGATCACAACCGAAGAGCTGCTTCGATGTCGTATGGCGCTATTGGCCGGACTGCCCGATAGCCATCGATGAAGGCATCCCACATATCGGTCAGTTTCCTGCCGAAGGATATTTTCGCCCACAGGAACACTGCCAGATCATAGGAAAGATATCCCGGGCCGCCGTCGTCAAAGTCGAAAAATACGGCTTCACCAATCTCGTTGATGCGTGAATTGAAACCATGGCAATCTCCGTGACAATAGGTCCACGTCAGATGGCCGAACGCTTCAATTGCCTTTCCCGTCCGCGCAGCGATATGCTCAAGATCGCTGATGACCTCCGCATCCTCCACAATTCCGCTGTCGCGTATTCGCGCAAGAGGCCGGTGCAGCAGGTGTTCGAGGTCAAGCCGATACAGCGATCCGCTGGAAGAAAACGTCTCGGCAGCATTGTGCAGCAGGGCAAGGGTCTTCCCGTTGGCCCGTGCATCGCCAGGATCCTCCGCATGTGGCTCACGGCCATCGATCGCCCGGAAGAGTACTCCCGACCGCGCGCCCTCCGGCGCACGTCCGTCCACGAAGAAGTCGCCATTGCGCGTTGCGATGGGCTCAGCGACCGGAACACCCGATTGTGAAAGATGCGTCAGAAATGCCGTTTCGGTTTTGACGTCCGCTGGGCCACGCGCACGGCGGTGCGACAGTCGAAACACGTAACGCCCGCTGTTTCTCCCAACGGCAAGATAAATATCGTTCAAGCCGCGTTGAAGCAGTCGACAAGACACTGGCCCTGCGAGCGCATAATGCGTGTTTATGAACCGTTCGACGGCTTCGATCTGCGGGGTTGAATATAGCGCGTCAAAGTCCAGCATGGTCAGTGTCCCCTGGGCGCCAGCGAGGCTATATCATCCTATTGCAGCCGAGTTTTGCGACTTTGCAAATAGGATCGGTTGGCCACTGCACCCTCTGGAAACAGACATAAGTAGCAAAAAGATGCTATGCAACCATTTTGCATCGACTGTAACGTCGCTCGACATAGCCGTCACGCTCGAGATCGAAACAGGCAGGCGTCGCATTCCGGGATACAGCAAGCAGCAGCAGCCTGCCCCGCCTTACTTCAGCCAGGCTGCGATTCGCTCCACCGCCTCGGCGATCTCGACTTCAGAGCCCGCATAGGACAGGCGCAGGGTTCGATGTCCCTCCAGCGGATCGAAGTCGAGGCCGGGTGTTGCGGCGACGTCGATTTCCGCCAGCATGCGTTTGGCAAAACCCATGCTGTCATTGGAAAAGCGAGTGACGTCGAGATAGGCGTAGAAGGCGCCGTCCATCGGCGAGGCGATCGAAAGGCCGATCTGCGGCAGGCGCCGCATCAGCAGCTCGCGGTTGGCGGCATAACTCGCCTTGTAACGATCGAGCTCGGCGGCGGCGCCAAGCGCGGCGGTGGCGGCGATCTGCGAGAGCTCGGGCGGCGAGATATAGAGGCTCTGCGCCACCCGCTCGATCGGCCGCACCAGACGCTCCGGCAGCACCATCCAGCCTATCCGCCAGCCGGTCATGCAATAATATTTGGAGAAGGAGTTGATGACGATCGCCTCGTCGGTCAGCTCCAGCGCGCTCGCCTCCTCGCCGGCGAAGGTCAGCCCGTGATAGATCTCATCGGAGATGAAGGCGATGGAATGGGCGGCGCAGTAATCCGCAAGCGCCTTCAGCCCATCGCGGCCGGTCACCGTGCCGGTCGGGTTGGCAGGGCTTGCGAGCAGCACGCCTTTCAGCGTCAGGCCGCTTTCCTTCTGCGCCGCCTCGAGGCTCTCAGGTGTGAGCGTAAAGTGGGTCTCGGCCGTTACCGGCACCTCGACCACCTTCAGGCCGAGTGCGCCCAGAATATTGCGATAGGCGGGATAACCGGGTCTGGCGATCGCCACCGCATCGCCGGCATCGAAGAGCGTGAGGAAGGCGAGATTGAAGCCGGCCGAGGAACCTGTGGTGATGGCGATCCGCGTGGGATCGATCTCCAGGCCGTGACGATTCTTATAGTGCCCGGCAAGCGCCGATTTCAGCCGCGCCGTCCCCAGGGCATCGGTGTAGCCGATACGGCCTTCGGCAAGGGCTTCGCGCGCCGCTGCGAGGGCGGCCTGTGGGGCCGGATGCGAGGGTTGACCGACGGCCATCGAGATGACGGGATGGCCGGCCGCACGCCGCTTCGTCGCCTCCGCCAGGACGTCCATGGCGTGAAAGGGTTCGACTTCGCTGCGTTTCGATATGGAAAACAAGATCGCTTCTCGCTCGGCTTCTTCGATGATGGCCAGACAATTGCCGCATTAATCGGCTCATCACAATCCCGCGAGGGCGGCGCGAGGGTGAAAATTCCTGTTTGAGCAGAACTCGACGCGCCGTACCTTGACGCGACGCATTCAAGTCCATAACCCGGCGACGGTCTTCCCGACCAAGACCACATTGCCGATGACGAGGATATCATGGCCTTCTTCTCGAAAAGCTTCACCACACTGGCGCTTGCCGCATCGATCGCTCTTCCGTTTCCGGCGGCAGCGCTCGACGACCAGCAGAAGAAGGAGTTCGGCGAATTCATCAAGCAATATCTGATCGAGAATCCCGAGATCATGCTCGATGTCCAGGATGCGCTGCAGAAGAAGCAGGAAGCCCAGCGGCTGGTGAAGGCCAATATGGCGATCGATGAAAACACCGCCGACATCTTCGATTCGAAGAACGACGTCACGCTGGGCAACCCCAAGGGCGATGTCACCGTCGTCGAATTCTTCGATTATAATTGCAGCTACTGCCGGCACGCGCTTCCCGACATGCAGGCGATGCTGAAGAAGGACAAGAATGTCCGCTTCGTGCTCAAGGAATTTCCGATCCTCGGGCCGGATTCGGTCGCCGCCCACAAGGTCGCCGACGCCTTCCGCAAGCTGGCGCCGGAGAAATACGCCGATTTCCACGTCGCCCTTCTCGGCAGCGAGGGCCGTGCCTCCGACGAAACGGCGGTCGCAGTCGCCGCCTCGCTCGGCGTCAGCGAGGACAAGATCCGCGCCGAGATGGCCAAGAGCCCGAATGACAGCATCGTCCAGGCGACCTATCAGCTCGCCTCGAGCCTCGGCATCAGCGGCACGCCCTCCTATGTGATCGGTAAGGAACTGGTGCCGGGCGCCGTCGGGCTCGACGATCTCGAGGCCAAGGTCAAGAACATGCGCAGCTGCGGCAAGACCGCCTGCTGAGCGGAGAGCCGCCGATCGGCCGCCCATCAAATCGCCAAAATCGAAGCGTTTCAACCATGTGGACAAATGTGGCGCGATTCCGGCTGCCCAAACCGTAAGGGCTTTCAATCGGCCTTCGCGGAGTCTATAGGTTGCCGTCGTACATTTTTCGGAACATTCGATGACGCAAACGATTTTTGTCCTGAACGGCCCCAACCTGAATATGCTGGGTAAAAGAGAGCCCGGCATTTATGGCGGCAAGACGCTGAAGGACATCGAGGCGGACTGCAAGGCGGCCGGCCGAGAACTCGGCTTCGATATCGATTTCCGCCAGAGCAACCACGAAGGCACGCTTGTCGACTGGTTCCACGAGGCGGACGAAAAGGCGGCCGGCGTTGCCGTCAATGCAGGCGCCTATACGCATACATCGGTCGCGCTGCATGATGCGATCCGAGCTATTTCAGTTCCCGTGATCGAGCTCCACATATCCAACGTGCATGCACGGGAAGAATTCCGCCACAAGTCGATGATCGCGCCCGCATGCAAGGGTGTGATCTGCGGCTTCGGGCCTCACAGCTACATCCTGGCGCTCCACGCGCTGAAGAACATCACGGCATAAGAATAAGACAGGGCAACACCATGGTTGAAAAGAAATCGGGTATCGATCAGGCACTGATCCGCGATCTCGCCAACATCCTCAACGAGACGGATCTGACCGAGATCGAGGTCGAGCAGGACGATCTGCGCATCCGCGTTTCGCGCGCCGGCGCGACGCAATATGTCCAGGCGCCGATTGCAGCGCAGGCCTTTGCCGCGCCCGCAGCCGCCGCACCGGCGGCAGCCGCCGCCGCTGCCGCCCCGGCCGCAGCTCCCTCTCGTAACCCGGCCAATGTCGTCAATGCGCCGATGGTCGGCACCGTCTACATGGCGCCGGCTCCGGGTGCGCGTCCCTTCATCGAAGTCGGCGCGACCGTCAAGGAAGGCCAGACGCTGATCATCATCGAAGCGATGAAGACGATGAACCAGATCCCCTCGCCGAAGTCGGGCAAGGTGACCGAAATCCTCGTCGATGACGGACATCCCGTCGAATACGGCCAAGCCCTCGTCGTCATCGAATAGGCCCATGCCCATGATTTCGAAAATCCTCATCGCCAATCGCGGGGAAATCGCCCTTCGCGTGCTCCGGGCTTGCAAGGAGCTCGGCATTGCCTGCGTCGTGGTTCATTCCACCGCCGACGCCGATGCCATGCATGTGCGCCTTGCCGACGAAAGTGTCTGCATCGGCCCGCCGTCTTCGCGCGAGAGCTATCTCAATATCCATCAGATCGTCGCCGCCTGCGAGATCACCGGCGCCGATGCCGTGCATCCGGGCTACGGCTTTCTGTCGGAAAATGCTAAGTTCGCGGATATCCTCGAAGCGCACGGCATCACCTTCATCGGGCCGACGGCGGACCATATCCGCATCATGGGCGATAAGATCACCGCCAAGACGACGGCGCTGGAACTCGGCATCCCCGTCGTTCCGGGTTCGGACGGCGAAGTGAAGACCGAAGAGGATGCGCTGAAGACGGCCGCCGAAATCGGTTATCCCGTGCTGATCAAGGCGACCGCCGGCGGCGGCGGACGCGGCATGAAGGTCGCCAAGAGCGAGGCCGACCTGATCGAGGCATGGTCGACGGCGCGCACCGAAGCAGCCGCCGCCTTCGGCAATGACGCCGTCTACATGGAAAAATATCTCGGCAAGCCGCGCCACATCGAAATCCAGGTGTTCGGTGACGGCGAAGGCAATGCCATCCATCTCGGCGAGCGCGACTGCTCGCTGCAGCGCCGCCACCAAAAGGTCTGGGAAGAGGCGAATTCTCCGGCGCTCAATGTCGAGCAGCGCATGAAGATCGGCCAGATCTGCGCCGACGCCATGAAGAAGCTGAAATATCGCGGCGCCGGCACGATCGAATTCCTCTACGAGAACGGCGAGTTCTATTTCATCGAAATGAACACCCGCCTGCAGGTGGAGCATCCGATCACCGAAGCGATCACCGGCATCGACCTCGTGCACGAACAGATCCGCGTCGCCTCCGGCGGCGGTCTGTCGGTGACGCAGGATGAAGTGCATTTTTCCGGCCACGCCATCGAGTGCCGCATCAATGCCGAGCATCCGCGCACCTTCGTGCCCTCGCCCGGCACGATCACGCATTTCCACGCGCCTGGCGGCCTCGGGGTGCGCATCGATTCGGGTGCCTATCAGGGCTACAAGATCCCGCCCTATTACGACAGCCTCATCGGCAAGCTGATCGTTCACGGCCGTACCCGCGTCGAATGCATGATGCGCCTGCGTCGCGCACTCGACGAATTCGTCGTCGACGGCATCAATACGACCTTGCCGCTGTTCCAGGATCTCGTCTCCAACCAGGACATCGCCAACGGCGACTACGATATCCATTGGCTTGAACACTACCTCGCCAACACACCGGCGGCATAGGACAGGAATGGCAGGATCGCGCAGGAAGTCACCAGGCATCACCCCTGACATTCTCCTGCGCGCCTATTCCATCGGCCTCTTCCCGATGGCTGAATCCGCCGACGACCCGGAGATTTTCTGGGTCGAGCCGGAGCTGCGTGGTGTGCTGCCGCTCGACCATTTCCACGTGTCGAAGAGCCTTGCCAAGACGGTGCGCAGGAGACCCTTCGAGATCCGTTTCGATCACGCCTTCGACCAGGTGATTGCCGCTTGCGCGGAGGAGACAGCCGGTCGCCCGAGCACCTGGATCAACAGGACGATCCGATCGCTTTACGCGACGCTTTTCGACATGGGCCACGCCCACACCGTCGAAGCCTGGGACGGCGATGAATTGGTCGGCGGCCTCTATGGCGTCTCGCTCGCCTCGGCCTTCTTCGGCGAAAGCATGTTTTCCCGCCGGACGGACGCCTCGAAGATCTGCCTCGTGCATCTGGTCGAGCGGCTCAGGGAAAAGGGCTTCACCCTGCTCGACACACAGTTCACCACAGAGCACCTGAAGACGTTCGGAGCGATCGATGTTCCGAAGGCCGATTATGCCCTGCTGCTTGCGGCCGCGATGGAATCGCCACACCTCAAGTTTTAAGTGCGATCCTTTCATCCTTGCGTTGATTTTCGAGCCGATTTGAATAGGTTCGGCGCATGCAACGGGGGATAGAATTTTGAAACGATATTTTGCAGCCGCGATCCTTTTCGCCTTATTCACAGCTCAAGCCGGCGCCCGCCCTTACCAGGAAATGTTCCCGGCCAGGAGCGACTTTTCCGACGCGGAAAAACCGCTGCTGGAAAAGCTCGATTTTCAGCAGGGAGCGATCAAGCTGACTGCCGCGAAGGCAACGCTGAACGTGCCGCAAGGCTTCTATTATCTCAATCCCGCCGACACGAAGACGGTGCTCGTCGACATCTGGGGAAATCCCCCGCAGGCGGCGGAGGGAACATTGGGGATGATCTTCCCGGCGAAATACGCGCCGACCGATATCGAGGCCTGGGGTTCCATCGTGCAATACAGCGCCGACGGCTATGTCTCCGACGCCGATGCTGCGACGACGAATTACGACGAACTGCTGCAGAACATCAAAGATTCCATCCAGGAAAACAACGTCGAACGCGAGAAGCAGGGTTTTCAAAAGATCGCGCTTATCGGCTGGGCCTCGACGCCGCATTATGACAAATCCGCGCATGCGATGCACTGGGCGCGCGATCTGTTGTTCGGCGATGACATGCAAGCGCCGCACACCCTGAACTATTCCGTGCGCACGCTCGGCCGCCAGGGCGTATTTGAGTTCGACTTCGTTGCCGGCTTGAACCAGTTGAAGGAGATCGAGGAGGTCATTCCGACCGTCACGACGCTCGTGCAGTTCGACACGGGAATGGCCTATACCGACTACGTCGAAGGCGACAAGATCGCTGCCTATGGGATGGCGGGAATGATCGCCGCCGGCGCAGGCGCCAAGATCGCCGCAAAGGTGGGGCTGCTGGCGCTTGCCGCCGTCTTCCTCAAAAAAGCCGGCATCCTCATCGTCGTCGTGGCCGGCGGCGCGCTTCGCTTTGCCAAGGGTCTTTTCAGAAGGAACAAGACACCGACGGCTTAGGATTCACCCGTCAGCGAGCAGGCGCCTTGGCGCCGTCGGGGGCCGGAACGTCCGAGCTGGTCTTGCAGTCCTTCAGCCAGACGTCGTAGATCGGGTGTTCGACGGCGTTGAGGCCGGGGCTGGCGGCGAACATCCAGCCGGTGAAGATGCGGCGGATCTTGCGGTCGAGGGTGATCTCGTCGACCTCGACGAAACCGTCGATCTTCTGCGCTTCGGCCTGGTCGCGCGAATAACAGGCCTTCGGCGTCACCTGCAGCGCGCCGAACTGCACCGTCTCGTTGACATAGACGTCGAAGGTCGTGATGCGGCCGGTGATCTTGTCGAGGCCGGAGAAGACGGCGACCGGATTTTCGATGCGTGCGGCATTGGCTGCAACTGGTGGAAGCAGGGCCGAGAGCGCCAGCAGCGATCCGGCGGCACGCAGGACCATGTTCCGCGTGAAGAGCTTCATATGTACCCGTCTCCAGACATTTTCAGTTCAAGACCGCGGTCAAGCGCGGCCAACCTGCGGGTAAAGGTCAATTGTGGCCAAAAGCCGGGCCTGAGGGCCGGCCGGTCGAGCCGTCTCAGTTGCCCGGCGTCCAGGCATCGTAGTCACCGGTGACGCGCGGCCGTTCGCCCGGAGCGGCGATCGAGCCCGGCGGACGGTAAGCCTGCGGAGAACCGGTAAAGTTCGGGCGATGCGCCTTCTGCCATTCCTTGGCGACGTAATTTTCCTTGGACGGAGGAACATCGGTGCGATGATGCATCCAGCCATGCCAGCCCGGAGGAATGGCGGAGGCATCGGCATAACCCTTGTAGATCACCCAACGCTTCGGCAGGCCATAGGACGACATGCCGCCTTCGTAATAGAGGTTGCCGAATTCATCCTCGCCGACGCGCTTGCCGAAACGCCAGGTCGCAAAACGCGTGCCCATCGTCTGACCGTTCCACCAGGTAAAGGTTTGAACCAGAAGATTCCACATGTGTTTTCCTTGTGCCCGCCAGATGCGAGCCAAACCAGAACTCATTTCCTCGCTTATGCCGTCGCCAAGCCGAATTGTCCAGCGATTCCACGAGGGTCCCGGGTCATTTCAAGGCCATCTTGAAGCCGAGATGCGAAGGCTTGAAGCCCAGCCGCTCATAGAAACGATGGGCATCCTTACGGATTGCATTCGAGGTCAACGCTGCCCGCCCGATCCCGCGGCCTTTTGCCTCGGCAATGGCGAATTCGATCATCGCGGCACCGATCCCCTGACCGCGCCTGTCGGCACGCGTCTGCACCGCCTCGATGATCATCGCCGAGGAACCGCGGCCGGTCAGAGTGGTCGTCACCATTGTCTGGAACGTGCCGACGACCTCGCCGTCGCATTCGGCGACATACAGCGTCTGGTCGGGCGAAGCCTCGATGGCCGCGAAGGCCCTGGCATAATCGGCAAGAGCCTCGGGATCGGTGGTGTCACCATGACCGCCGACTGCGTCGGCGGCAAATATTGCCACCAGGGCCGAAAGGTCCTCCCGGCGCGCCTGGCGAATGAGAATGTCGGTTTCGACCGTCACGCCTCAATGCCCTTCGAGCGGCTTTTCGAGGATGAGCGAGGGAATGCCGGATTGCCCGGCTGCGTTATTTTCGTTGCGGCCGACTTCGGAGAAGCCGTGCACCTGATAGAAAGCGATCGCCGCCGCATTCTGCGGTTCGACTTCGAGACGCATGATTTCCGCATCGGGGAAGCAGGTTTCGAGTTCGGCGAAGAGATCGCGGCCGATACCCTGTCGCTGCAGCACCGGGCTGACATAGAGGAGATGCAGCATGACCGTCTTCGTCAACGCCTGCGACATTGCCGCATAGCCCATGCCGCCGATGTTGCGTCCATCGTCGGCCACGAGGAATTCGGCATCCCTGCGTACCAGCCGCGCCTTCAGCGCCGCCGGCGTAAAGAGATGGGCGATCAGCTCATCCACCTTGGCTTTGCCATGCAGGCCGTCATAAGTGGCGTGAAAGCTCTCCACCAGCAGGGCGCGGACCTTCTCCAGGTCGCGCTCGCCGGCAGTGCGGACGAAATACACCGCTTATTCCTCGATACCGAGCTTCGCCTTGACGAGCGCCTGCACGGCCTGCGGATTGGCCTTGCCGCCGGTCGCCTTCATCACCTGACCGACGAACCATGCGGCCAAGGTCGGCTTCGCCTTGACCTTTTCCACCTGATCGGGATTGGCGGCGATGATTTCGTCCACGGCCTTTTCGATCGCGCCGGTATCGGTCACCTGCTTCATCCCACGCGCTTCGACGATCTCGGCGGGATCGCCGCCTTCGGTCAGCACGATCTCGAAGAGATCCTTGGCGATCTTGCCGGAGATGGTGCCGGCCTTGATGAGATCGATGATGGCGCCGAGCTGGGCCGGCGAAACCGGCGTCTGCTCGATGTCCTTGCCGGTGCGGTTCAGCGCGCCGAGCAGGTCGTTGATCACCCAGTTTGCCGCCATCTTGCCGTCGCGGCCCGCGGCAACGGCCTCGAAATAATCGGCGATCGCCTTTTCGGAGACGAGCACGGAGGCGTCATAGATCGACAGGCCGAGTTCGCGCACGAAGCGCTCCTTCTTGTCGTCAGGCAGTTCCGGCAGATCGGCGGCGAGCGCGTTCACGAAGGCATCGTCGAATTCGAGCGGCAGCAGGTCCGGATCGGGGAAATAACGATAGTCGTGCGCGTCTTCCTTGGAACGCATGGAGCGCGTCTCGCCCTTGTTCGGGTCGAAGAGGCGCGTCTCCTGCTCGATCGCGCCGCCATCCTCCAGAATGCCGATCTGGCGGCGGGCTTCGTATTCGATCGCCTGGCCGATGAAGCGAATGGAGTTGACGTTCTTGATCTCGCAGCGCGTGCCGAAAGCCTCGCCCGGGCGGCGAACGGAGACGTTGACGTCGGCGCGCATCGAGCCTTCGTCCATGTTGCCGTCGCAGGTGCCGAGGTAACGCACGATCGACCGCAGCTTGGTCATATAGGCCTTGGCCTCGTCGGACGAGCGCATGTCGGGCTTGGAGACGATCTCCATCAGCGCGACACCGGAACGGTTGAGGTCGACATAGGACATGGTGGCGTGCTGGTCGTGCAGCGATTTGCCGGCATCCTGCTCCAGATGCAGGCGCTCGATGCCGATCTCGATATCCTCGAACTGGCCCTGGCGGTCCGGCCCGAGCGAAATGACGATCTTGCCCTCGCCGACGATCGGATCCTTGAACTGGGAGATCTGATAGCCCTGCGGCAGGTCGGGATAGAAATAATTCTTGCGGTCGAAGAGCGAGCGCTTGTTGATCTCAGCCTTGAGGCCGAGACCGGTGCGCACCGCCTGTCTCACGCATTCCTCGTTGATCACGGGCAGCATGCCGGGCATGGCGGCATCGACCAGCGATACGTTCGAATTCTGCGGCTTGCCGAATTCCGTCGAAGCGCCGGAGAAGAGCTTCGAATTGGACAGCACCTGGGCATGGACTTCCATGCCGACGATGACTTCCCAGTCACCGGTGGCGCCGGGGATGAAGCGTTTCGGATCGGGCGTGCGGACGTCGACAAGGGTCATCTGATACTCTTTGCAGGCTGTTCTTTTCCATTGGTGAGGTAAAGGAAATGGCGTGCCGGTGCAAGGCTTTCGCCACGGCGTGCAACGCGGTTCGACGGCGGGCGGCGACATTTGCCGCGGGTTAACCGATGCATGATAGTGTCGCCGCATGACGATGATCGATATCACTCAAATGACCGCACTGTTTCTGGCGCTGAACCTCATCGTCTTTTCGGTCTATTTCCTCGACAAGCGGGCGGCGCGCCAGGGCGGGTGGCGCATCAGCGAGCGGACGCTTCTGACCCTTGCGCTGATCGGCGGCAGCCTCGGCGCGGTGGCGGCGCAGCAGATCCTGCGGCACAAGACGAGAAAGGAACCGTTCCGCTCGATCCTGGCGGCGATCCTGATCCTGCATGGCACATTGGCCGTAGCGCTGACCTTGGCGCCGCTATGGGCCCCTCGCCTTCTTCCGAATTTTTGAAACCTCAGAATTCCCGCCCGTATCCGCCTTCGCCATCGGAGATGAGCCTTTTCGTCAGTCCGACCGAGGGCACGTCGCGGTCGAGCTTCGGATTATAGGCGACCGAGAGCCAATGGATGCTGTAGCCGTGTTTCCGAAAGAAGCCGATCGCCTCGCCATTGCCGGAATGAGTCTGCATCGCCGCCTTTTCGAAACCCTGATCGGCGATATTCTTTTCGATGCGCTCGAGAAGCGCCGAACCGAGCCCCTGGCGGGTGAAGACGGGATCGATCCAGAAATCCGAGATGGTTTCATCCAATCCTTCGCGCGCCGCCCAGCCCGCGATCTGGCTGTTTTGCTCGACGACCGTGATGGTCAGCCAGCGGTTTTCCACGAAGTTGCGAAAGGCGTTGCGGGCTGCATCCATCATCGCGTCCGATTCACCGATCGACGCCATCGCCTTTTGCCAGGCCCTCAGCCCGATCTCGCTCAATAGCTCCGCTTCGCCGTCGCGGGCATTGCGAATGTGGATCAACGACACCTCCGCGTTACCCCGCAACTAGACCATTGAGTCGCGGAATTTACCAGTACCCGCAGTGGGATGATGGGTGAAAACTGCTGTTTTCGACCGGTTTGATCGGCAAGCACGGACTTGACCGCTTTTTCCCCGCTGCATAAAAAAACGCATCGAGGTGTTTTATGTTGAGCCTGTCACAGACCCGGTAAAGGCCCTGCCCGCAAATCCGCTTGCGCGCATGGGCCCGAAAAAAACGAAGCCCTGACGTTCGAAAGAGCGCCAGATCGTTTTTGCACGCGCCTCTGGGCGCGATACCGGATCTCAACATGGACATTTCCCGCACGGAGCAGCGCATCCTGCATCTCATGGCCCAAGGCGGCCGCATCGAAATTTCTCGCGACGACAACAGGAAGATCGAGGCAGTCAGTTGCTTCACCCGCGACGGCTGGCTCTATCCCGGCGTCGACCTCGATCTCTTCCGCAGGCTGAAACGGCTGGGGGCGATCAAGTCCTCGAGCGGTCAGCCCTACCGGATCACCGAAAGGGGGCTGAGGCTAGTGAGGTCGCAGCTCAACAACAGGTAATTCGGGCAATCAACCTGACCGCGCTGAAAGCCGGCGCGGTCAGGGCGCAGCTCAAGCCTTTGCAGCGAGCTCCACACGCATCGCCGACCACTCGTCGGCCATCGTGCCTGTGCCGCGCTTCCTGCCGGCGCGGCGATACCAGTAATCGGCATTCCAATCGTCGCCCTCGATGCGATGGCAAAGCGCATGGCCCCAGTCGAACGGCTGCTCGCCTTCGTGACGCTGGCAGATTTCGTGCACCGCCTGCCAATCCGCACCCATGGTGAAGCCGCCGGCAGCAAGGCGATCCGCTGCCTCGATCAATCGCGCCAGATCATGGTTCGGCATGAGGCCCTCCCGGTTCCGGCTGTCAATCAGCCAACCATGCGGCAAACGCGACGGCGCCGACCGCTTCGTGGTCGGCAGCGCTATCTTTCGGATCTTAAGGTCCGTTACCACCACTTGGCCGGCGTAAACCGGCCGGCTGCCTGCTCGATGACATGGGCAGTCCTGAACAGGGTTTCCTCATCGAAGGGCTTGCCGATCAGCTGCAGGCCGAGCGGCAGGCCCTTCTGGTCGAGGCCGGCAGGCACGGCGATGCCGGGCAGACCCGCCATGTTGACCGTTACCGTGAAGATGTCGTTCAGATACATCTTCACCGGATCGGCGGCGAGGTCCTCATCGGCGATCCCGAAGGCGGAAGACGGTGTCGCCGGCGTCAGGATGGCGTCGACGCCGGCATCGAAGGCAAGCTCGAAATCGCGCTTGATCAGCGTGCGGACCTTCTGGGCGCGGATGTAATAGGCATCATAATAACCGGCCGACAGCACATAAGTGCCGATCATGATGCGGCGCTTGACTTCCTGGCCGAAGCCGGCGGCACGCGTCTTCTCGTACATGTCGACGATATCCTTGCCGTCGACGCGCAGGCCGTAACGCACGCCGTCGTAACGCGCGAGGTTCGAGGATGCTTCGGCCGGGGCGACGATATAATAGGCCGGAAGGGCGTATTTGGTGTGCGGCAGCGAGATATCGACGATTTCGGCGCCGGCCTCCTTCAGCCAGGCGATGCCCTGGCGCCAGATGGCTTCGATCTCATCCGGCATGCCGTCGACGCGGTATTCATTGGGAATGCCGATCTTCATGCCCTTCAGCGACTGGCCGAGGACGGCCTCGTAATCCGGCACAGGCAGATCGACCGATGTCGTGTCCTTGGCGTCGACGCTTGCCATCGACTTCAAAAGGATCGCGGCATCGCGCACATCACGGGCGATCGGGCCGGCCTGGTCGAGCGACGAAGCGAAGGCGACGGTGCCCCAGCGCGAGCAGCGGCCATAGGTCGGCTTGATGCCGACGGTGCCAGTGAAGGCGGCCGGCTGACGGATCGAGCCGCCGGTATCGGTGGCGGTGGCGCCGGCGCAAAGATGGGCGGCAACGGCCGCGGCCGAGCCGCCGGAGGAGCCGCCGGGAACGAGTTGCTGATTGGAGCCTGACGCACGCCAGGGATTGATGACCGGGCCGTAATAGGACGTCTCGTTGGAAGAGCCCATGGCGAACTCGTCCATATTAAGCTTGCCGAGCATGACGGCGCCGTCATCCCAGAGATTCTGCGTGACGGTCGATTCATAACGCGGCTCGAAACCATCGAGAATGTGGCTGCAGGCCTGGGTATGCACGCCGACCGTGGCAAAGAGATCCTTGATGCCGAGCGGAATGCCTTCGAGCTCGCCCGCCTTGCCGGCGGCGATGCGCTCGTCGGAGTTCTTCGCCATGACACGGGCGAGATCCGGCGTCGTCTTGATATAGGCGTTCAGCCGGCCATTGGCCGCATCGATCGCCGAGATATAGGCCTCGGTCAGTTCGAGTGCGGTGATTTCCTTGGCGCGCAGCTTCTGGCGGGCTTCGGCAATGGTCAGGCTGGTGAGTTCGCTCATGGTGTTTTCGCTTCAGATCTTGAAAATGGCAACAGGGTCGGAAAGAGGCTTTCCAGCCTTATTCGACGACTTTCGGCACCAGGAAGAAATTGTGATCGGTGACGGGCGCGTTGGCGACGATATCGGCGGCCTTGCTGCCGTCCGTCACCGCATCGGTCCGCTTCTTCATCGCCATCGGGGTTACCGAGGTCATCGCCTCGACGCCGTCGACATCGACTTCGGAGAGCTGCTCGACGAAGCCGAGGATGCCGTTCAGCTCGCCGACCATGCGATTTGCCTCATCTTCGGAGACGGCAATACGGGCAAGGTGGGCGACGCGCTTCACGGTGGCAAGATCGACGGACATGGCATTCTCCGGATAGGATTTTTCCTACCCGCTATAAAGGCCATGTCCGCCCGGCGCAACGGGGTTTCGTCAGATCGACAGGCTCTCGGAAGGCTTGAGCGCCTTCACATCGGTCTTCGATCCTTCCATGCCGGCAACGAACTTATCGGCCGTCTGATCGATGATCGGGAAGGTGGCGAAGTGGCAGGGGATCGCGGTCTTGAAGTTGAAATAGCGCCGGCACGCCAGGGCCGCCACCGCGCCGCCCATGGTGAAGCGGTCGCCGACCGGCACGAGGCCGATGTCGGGCTGGTGCAATTCGTTGATCAGCGCCATGTCGGAGAAGATGTCGGTATCGCCCATGGCCAGAATCGAGGCCTCGTCTTCGAAATGCAGCATCAGGCCGTTGGCGTTGCCGAGCGCATGCGAGACGCCGTCCTCGGTGATCTGGGCAGACGAGTGCAGCGCATTGGTGAAGGTTGCCGAGAAGCTGCCGAGCGCGACCGTACCGCCGGTATTGCCCATCTCGATCTTGTCGACACCCTTGGAGCCGAGCCAGGCGGCGAGATCGGCATTGGCGAGGACAACGGCGCCGGTTTCCTTGGCAAGCGCCACGGTATCGCCGACGTGGTCGCCATGGCCATGCGTCAGCAGGATGTGGGTGATGCCCGCCGAAACGTCCTTGATATCTTGGCCGGAAAAGGAGGCGTTATAGCTGAGGAAGGGATCGAGCAGGATCTTCGCCTTTCCGGTCTCGATGCGGAAGGCGGAATGGCCGAGCCAGGTGATCTTCATGAAATCTCTCCTTACGTGATGCAAATTACCGTTTCGGGAGATCCGGATGATTTTACGCCGGATCGGCCTAAAATCTGAATCCGCATCTCATTCAAGGAATTGGAGCATGATGTCGTCCGAAAACCGCTCACACTTTTCGGCATCATGCTCTAAGGACATATCTCATGCGGCCGCAAAGAAAAGCGGCGGCGAGTTCAATTTCTTTTGACGGGACGAAACGGCGATGACGGTGCTGACGATCGAGGAAATGGCCGGGACGCTTGGCCCGCGACAGGCGATTGCCGGCCTCGATCTCGGCACCAAGACGATCGGGCTGTCGATGTCCGATCTCGGCCGGCGTTTCGCCACGCCGCGCCCGGTGATCCGGCGCGTCAAGTTCACCGTCGATGCGCAGGCGCTATTGGATTTTGCGGCAGCCGAAAAGGTCGCGGGCTTCATCATCGGCCTGCCGATGAATATGGACGGATCGGCGGGTCCGCGGGTGCAGGCGACACGCGCCTTCGTGCGCAACATGGAGCAGAAGACCGCGCTGCCCTTCGTCTATTGGGATGAGCGGCTTTCGACGGTGGCGGCCGAACGGACGCTGCTGGAAATGGACGTCTCGCGCGCCAAGCGGGCCGAACGGATCGATTCGGCCGCGGCAAGCTTCATCCTTCAGGGCGCGCTCGACAGGCTTTCCTTGCTGGCAAGGTCGGGAGACGAATTCAGCGCCTGACGCGCCTTCCACCAGCCGATGATCGACTTGCGCTTTCTGAAGCCGAGAATGGCGAAGACGACGAGGCTGTCGACCGCGATGGCGCGGGCCACGAGCGGCGGGATCGTCTCCGGCGGAATGCCGAGCGCCTTTCCGTAAAGCTGGAAGGTCAGGTCATGGACCTGCCGCGACAGCATGAGGATGCCGAAATTCATGTCGTAATAGGAGAGCCAGTACCATCCGCCGAGAAAGACGATGGGGCCGGCCCAGAAGATCAGAAACCACTTCATGCGGCCTCTCCTCCATGCTTGCGCGCGACGGGCAGATCGAGGGAGACCAACCAGGTCGACAATGCCATGATGCAAAGCACCAGGGTGGGAATTGCGATATCGAGCGCCAGAACTGCGAAAAACATCATCGCCGTTACGAAAAACGCGGCTCTGCCGATCTTGGGTCCCATGGATGTCAACTCGGAGACTCTCACTCATTCCATCTCTGCTGATCCCACACTGTCGGGTTAACCCAGTCCAGGCAACGTAAACCATTCATTAAGGTTAACGCGGCGCCGGTTCCCTGTGGATGAAGAAGCGATCAGCCGTAGACGCCGCGCACGATGCGCTTCAGCGCCGTCGCCGCCTTCTCCCAATCCTTGGACGTCTTCAGCGACAGACCGGCGCACTGCCCGCCGGCCGAGGCGGCAAGCACCAGATGCTGGATCGCTGCAATGACGATGGCATTGACCGCTGCCGTATCTACGCCCTTCGGCGGCGTCAGCGAACCCCGCATGCGCTCCAGCCAGAGAGCCAGCGCCTTCGAACGCGCTTCCGACAGCCGCCTCACCTGCTCGGTGTTTTCCGATATTTCCCAGGCGAGGATGCGGCGCATCAGCGGATCATCTCTCAAGGCGTCGAGGAGAAGAAGCGACAGCCGCTCCATCAGGTCGCCATAGGTGAGCAGGAACATGCCGCCGGTGTCTTCCGGAATGCGATCCTTCACCCATGTGCCGAGATCGGCGCCAATCGCCTCGACCAGGCCGTCGAGGCCGCCATAATAGCGATAGATCAGCTGCTTGTCGCAGCCGGCGCGGCGGGCAACCGCATTGATGCCGAAATTCTGGAAGCCTTCTTCGGCCAGCAGTCGCTTGGCGGCAGCAAGGATGGCGCGCTCAGTGGCGCCGCGATCACGTACGCGCCGTTCCGGCTCGCCGCCGGCCTCAAGCGAATTTTCAAGATTTACGGCTTCGTCAAGCATGACCGACCCTTCCCCGCTGTCACCAATCGGTGAGTAGCGGGCAGGCCTCCTGCAATCAATCCTATCCCCTTGGCAAGATTGTGGATATTCCATCCCGCACCGATGATTGGCATCGAAGGCATGTGGAGGAGCGCATGCCGGGCCGATCGGATCGGCTGAGAAATCTCGTCCTTGCGGTTGATCGCGATGGACGAACCCGGCATAGCTGCATTATGAACAATTCTAATATTCTCCACTAAGGCCCTGCAATGGTGAACTATATCGAAGCCTCCTCCGCGCCGTCGAAGAATACGGGCGCCATCCGGCTTTATGACGCTGAAGCATTCGAGGGCATGCGCAGGGCGTGCCAGCTGACGGCGCGCTGCCTCGATGCGCTGGCCGATATCGTCAAGCCGGGGCTGGTGACCGATGACATCGATCGATTCGTCTTCGATTTCGGCATGGATCACGGCGCTCACCCGGCGACGCTGAACTATCGCGGCTACACCAAATCGACCTGCACTTCGATCAACCACGTCGTCTGTCACGGCATTCCGAACGACAAGCCGCTGCGCGAAGGCGATATCGTCAATATCGACGTCACCTTCGTGCTTGACGGCTGGCACGGCGATTCCAGCCGAATGTATCCTGTCGGCACGATCAAGCGCGCCGCCGAGCGGCTGCTCGAGGTGACCTACGAATCGCTGATGCGCGGCATATCAGCCGTCAGGCCGGGTGCTCGCACCGGCGCGATCGGCGAGGCGATCCAGACCTTTGCCGAGGCCGAGCGCTGCTCGGTGGTGCGCGATTTCTGCGGCCATGGCGTCGGCCGGCTGTTTCATGATTCGCCGAATATCCTGCATTACGGCCGCGCCAACGAGGGGCCGGAGCTGCGCGAAGGCATGATCTTCACCATCGAGCCGATGATCAATCTCGGCCGGCCGCATGTGAAGGTGCTGGCCGATGGCTGGACGGCGGTGACCCGCGACCGCTCGCTTTCGGCGCAGTACGAACACACCGTCGGCGTCACCGCCAATGGCTGCGAGATCTTCACGCTGTCGCCCGGCGGCCTCGACCGCCCGGGTCTGCCGCCGTACAACGGGTGACGCTGCGATGGCGAAAGGCCCTGTTTCGACATCTTCCGACGACGAACTGCCTTTCCCGACGCAAGAGCCCATGGCCGACGAACGCTCGTTCTTCGGCAAACAGAAACCGTCCGCGCCGAAAGCCGGGACCACCCTGCCCGCCTCGCTTGCCGGGCAGGAGCATTATCACGGCCATCGCGAGCGGTTGCGCGAGCGCTTCCGCGAACTCGGCGACACTGCGCTTGCCGACTACGAAATCCTCGAGCTCCTGCTTTTCCGGCTGATCCCGCGGCGCGACACCAAGCCGATCGCCAAGGCGCTGATCGAACGCTTCGGCTCGCTTTCCGGCGTCTTCGGCGCGCCACCGGCATTGCTGACCGAGGTGAAAGGTGTCGGCGAGGCCGTCGCCCTCGACCTCAAGCTAATCTCAACCGTCGCCCACCGGACCCTGAAGAGCGAACTCCGGAGCAAGCAGGTGCTCTCCTCCTGGTCGTCGGTCATCCAGTATTGCCACGCCGCCATGGCGCATGAAACCCGCGAACAATTCCGCATCCTTTTCCTCGACAAGCGCAACGTGCTGATCGCCGACGAGGTGCAGGGCCGCGGCACTGTCGACCATACGCCGGTCTATCCGCGCGAGGTGGTCAAACGCGCGCTGGAGCTTTCGGCAACGGCGATGATCCTCGTGCACAACCACCCCTCCGGCGACCCGACGCCCTCGCGCGCCGACATCGACATGACGAAGGTGATCATCGATGCCGCCAAGGCGCTTGATATCACCGTCCACGACCACGTCATCATCGGCAAGGACGGCCACGTCAGCCTGAAGGGGCTGAAGCTGATCTGAACAGGAAATAGGCTGATCGCCGCCGAAATACCGAGCCCCGGCACATCGGCCACGCGGGCTGCGTCCCGCCAGGCGGTCGATTCGGCGCGGCCGCAGGCAAGCGTTCAAGGCGCGCGAGGATTGAGGAAAGCTGGAGTTGACAGTCGTCGCTGGTGGGAGATTGTATGCAATCATGCTCCGCCATATGCTGAGCAATCCCCGCCCGACATATCGAGAAGATGAAGCTTCATGACGATCTCCAGCGGTCACTCCGATCGATCAAGCCGCCTCTGCCGCGACGTGCTCTGCCTCGATGATTTTGAAAGGAAGGCGCGGCGGCATCTGCCGAAGCCTCTGTTCGGTTATATCGCCGGGGCGACCGAGACCAATGCGTCGCTGCGGCATAATGCCGAGGCTTTCCAGGCCTATGCCTTCCGGCCTCGTGTCCTTCGGGACGTCTCGGGACGCAGCACCGAGACGAGCCTCTTCGGCAAGACCCATGCCGTGCCGTTCGGCATCGCGCCGATGGGGATCAGCGCGTTGATGGCCTATCGGGGCGACATCGTGCTTGCGCAAGGCGCGGACCAATCGGGAATGCCGATGATCATCAGCGGTTCATCTCTTATCCCTTTGGAAGAGATCGCTGCGGTTTCGCCACAAGCTTGGTTTCAGGCCTATCTGCCCGGCGAACCCGACCGTATCGACGCTCTCATCGATCGCGTCGCTTCCGCCGGCATCCGCACACTTCTGCTGACCGTGGACACGGCGACGCTGCCAAATCGCGAAAACAATGTAAGGGCCGGGTTTTCGACGCCTTTGCGTCCCAGTCTCCGCCTGGCCTGGCAGGGCATTTCGCACCCGCGCTGGACAACCGGCACATTCCTGCGCACGATCGCCCGGCACGGCATCCCGCACTTTGAAAATTCCTATGCCACAAGAGGCGCGCCGATCATCTCCTCGAACGTCACGCGCGATTTCGGCAGGCGTGACCATCTCAACTGGGACCATCTAGAGCGGATACGCAAGCGGTGGTCCGGCAAGCTCGTGGTCAAGGGGATCATGCATCCTGACGACGCGGCACGGGCTGCCGACACCGGGGCGGATGGCGTGATCGTCTCCAATCATGGCGGCCGCCAGCTCGATGGCACCGCATCTCCCCTTCAGGTGCTTCCGGAGATTGCGGCGCGTGTTGGAGACCGCACCGCCGTCATGGTCGACGGCGGCTTCAGGCGCGGAACGGATATCATGAAGGCCCTGGCGCTCGGGGCCTGCTTCGTGTTTGTCGGCAGGCCGTTCCTTTATGCTGCAGCCGTCGCCGGCCTACCGGGCGTGCTCAAGGCGGCGGATATCCTGAAGAGGGAACTGCATAGCAATATGGCTTTGCTCGGCGTTACCAAGGTGAGCGAAATTTCCGCTGACTACATCACCCGGGCAGGAAGCCATCGGGCGATCAATGGCGGCCACTCCGGCAATCCGTAAAGCAGGAATATTGCCCCACTCGCCGAGCTCTTCGAATGACCCTTTAGGCAACTAAAGGTTGCACAGACAGCACAGCTCAAAAGTCGGCAACCCGACGCCGTCGCGTACCGACATTAAAACGACGAAGGTGATCATCGATGCCGCCGAGGCGTTCGATATTATCGTCCACGACCACGTCATTATCGGTTGGGACGGCGGTCAGACTGAAGGGGTTGAAGCTGATCCGAAAAGCACAGGGCCGGCTGAATCGGCGGCCGTAAAACAATCTGTAACATTGACCGGCTACCGATAGACGGGCGACATTTTGCGTCGCAAAATGATTCCTTTCCAATCCGGGGCCAGATGATGCTTCAGTACGATCTTGTTGTGGTGGGCAGCGGTCCCGCAGGGCGCCGTGGCGCCATCCAGGCTGCAAAACTCGGCAAGAAAGTGCTTGTCATCGAGCAGGGAAAACGCGTCGGCGGCGTGTCCGTGCATACCGGCACCATCCCTTCCAAAACGCTGCGCGAGACGGCGCTCAATCTTTCCGGCTGGCGCGAACGCGGCTTCTACGGCCGCTCCTACCGTGTCAAGGAAGAGATCAGTGCAGACGACCTGCGCCGCCGCCTGCTGATCACGCTCAACCATGAGGTCGAGGTGCTGGAACACCAGTTCGCCCGCAACCGCGTGCAGCATATTCGCGGCAAGGCGAGCTTCATCGATGCGTCGACGCTGCAGGTGGTCAAGGAAGACGGCGAGATTACGCAGGTCACCGCCGCCAGCGTGCTGCTCGCCGTCGGCACAAAGCCGTTCCGCCCCGATTACATCCCCTTCGACGGCAAGACCGTTCTCGACAGCGACGAGTTGCTCGATATCCAGGAGTTGCCGCGCTCGATGGTCGTCATCGGCGCCGGCGTCATCGGCATCGAATATGCCACGATCTTCAGCGCGCTCGACACGGCCGTCACCGTCCTCGATCCGAAGGCGACGATGCTCGACTTCATCGACAAGGAAATCGTCGAGGACTTCACCTACCAGCTGCGCGACCGCAACATGAAGCTGCTGCTCGGCCAGAAGGCCGACAAGGTCGAGACGCTCGACAACGGCAAGGTCGAGCTGACGCTCGACAGCGGCCGGCGCCTGACGACCGACATGGTGCTGTTCGCCGCCGGCCGCATGGGAGCGACCGACGCGCTGAACCTGCCGGCGATCGGCCTCGAGGCCGACAGCCGCGGCCGTCTCAAGGTCAATCCGGAGACGTTCCAGACATCGGTTGCCAATGTCTACGCCGCCGGCGACGTCGTCGGCTTTCCGAGCCTTGCCTCGACCTCGATGGAACAGGGCCGCATCGCCGCCCGCGTCGCGATCGGCGCAGTCGCCAAGGAGCCGCCGAAATATTTCCCCTACGGCATCTATGCCGTGCCGGAAATTTCCACCTGCGGCCTGACCGAAGAGGAAATGAAGGAGCGCGGCATTCCCTATGAATGCGGCATCGCCCGCTTCCGCGAGACCTCGCGCGGTCATATCATGGGCCTCGACACCGGGCTTTTGAAGCTGATCTTCTCGCTGAAGACACGCCGTCTGCTCGGCGTGCATATCGTCGGCGAAGGCGCCACCGAACTCGTCCATATCGGCCAGGCCGTGCTCAATCTCAAAGGCACGGTCGAATATTTCGTCGAAAACACCTTCAACTATCCGACACTTGCCGAAGCCTACAAGATCGCCGGCCTCGATGCCTGGAACCGGATGGGCGACATCAAGTCGGAACTTTAGACGGCGCCGCCGTCTAATATCCGGCCGTCAAAATCGGAGCCGAATCAACATTGCGCATCATTTCGCTGAACGCATGGGGCGGCAGGCTGCATGAGGCCCTGATCGGCTATGTCAGACAAGCCGATCCGGACGTGCTCTGCTTGCAGGAGGTATTGCGGACGCCGGGCGCGGATTGCGGATGGTCGATCTATCGGGATGCCGGGCTGGAACTGCCGCAGCGCTTCAATCTGTTCGCCGAGATTAGCGCCGCCCTGCCCGGCCACGACGGCTTCTTCTTCCCGACATCGAGAGGCGAACTCTTCGACGGCGATCGCACCGTCACCGCCGAGTTCGGCCTGGCAACCTTCGTGCGCAAAACGCATGCCGTTATCGCCGAGGGGCTGGATTTCGTGCATGGAAGTTTTTCCGCCGATGGCTGGGGCGCCCATCCCAGGCCGCGAAACGCCCATTGCATCCGCGTCTTCAGCCATGAGCACAGCCGCGCCGTGACGATCGCCCATATGCATGGCCTGCGCGATCCCGCGGGCAAGGGCGACACGGCGGCGCGCCAGGACCAGGCTGCAGCGCTGGTCCGGCTCATCGAGCGCGTCTGGCCCGGCGACGAAGGGCTTGTCGTCTGCGGCGATTTCAACGTTTTGCCCGACAGCGCCACCTTTGCGATTCTCGCCGGACTCGGGCTTTCGGATCTCGTCACCGGAAACGGCCTTGTAGACACGCGAACCTCCTACTATCTGAAGCAGGGCCGCTTTGCCGACTACATGCTGGTCACACCGGGGGTGAAGGTCGGCAAGTTCGAGGTGGTCGAGGCGCCCGAGGTCTCCGACCACCGCGCATTGCTGCTCGATATCGGGTAGTATATTGATGAATGATACGCGCGGAGCGTTTCGCGCGCAGTGCCGTTTTCTAAGCCTTCGTTTGAACCCCGCATAAGTCGCATTGATACGCCATGCATGATATGTGCCTTCAACTCCATTTTGCCGCCGGCAAAAGCGTCTGAAGAAAGATAGATACTCTTGTCCCATGTCTTGGAAGCTGCACGCCGACGTTTTCAGCTGATCCTGATCAAGCCGTCGCATTATGACGATGACGGCTATGTCATTCGCTGGTGGCGGGCAATGATCCCGTCCAATTCGCTTGCGGCTCTCTACGGCATCGCCGCCGAATGCGCCGAGCGCAAGGTGCTCGGGCCCGATACCGCGATCGACATCACCGTGATCGACGAGACCAATACGCGGATCGATTTCGCCGGGCTGCTCGCCCAGTTCAAGCGTCATGACAATTTCGGCATGATCGCGCTCGTCGGCGTCCAGACCAACCAGTATCCGCGTGCGCTGGATATCGCCCGGCCGTTCCGCGATGCCGGCCTGCCGGTTTCGATCGGCGGCTTCCATGTTTCCGGCTGCCTGTCGATGCTGGATGGCAAGGCCGTCGGGCTCGACGCCTGCCGCGACATGGGCATCTCGATGTTCGCCGGCGAGGCCGAGGGCCGGCTGGAAATGGTGCTGCGCGACGCCGCCAGCGGCGAGTTGAAGCCGCTCTATAATTTCATGAACGACCTTCCGGGCATTGGCGGCACGCCGGTTCCTTTCCTGCCGAAGGACAATATCCAGCGCACGCTCGGGCTCAGCACCAGCTTCGACGCCGGACGCGGCTGTCCCTATCAATGCTCGTTCTGCACCATCATCAACGTGCAGGGACGCAAGTCGCGTTTCCGCTCGGCCGACGACGTCGAAAAGCTGGTGCGGATGAACTGGGCGCAGGGCATCCACAAATTCTTCATCACCGACGACAATTTCGCCCGCAACAAGGATTGGGAAGCGATCTTCGACCGGCTGATCGAGCTTAAGGAGCGGGACGGCATTCCGCTCGGCCTGATGATCCAGGTCGACACGCTCTGCCACAAGATCCCGAATTTCATCGAGAAATCCCGGCGCGCCGGCGTTACCCGGGTGTTCATCGGCCTCGAAAACGTCAATCCGGACAATCTGACCGCCGCCAAGAAGAACCAGAACAAGATCACCGAATACCGCAAGATGCTGCTCGCCTGGAAGGCGCAGGGCATCATGACGCTCGCCGGTTATATTCTGGGCTTCCCCGGCGATACGCCGGAATCGATCCGCCGTGACATCGCGATCATCCAGGAAGAGCTGCCGCTCGACGTCATCGAATTCTTCATCCTGACGCCGCTGCCCGGCTCCGAAGACCATCAGGTGCTGTGGAAGAAGGGCGTCGAGATGGATGCCGATCTCAACATCTACGATGTCGAACATGTCTGCACCGCGCATCCGAAGATGAGCAAGCAGCAATGGGAAGACATCTACCACGAGGCCTGGGCGCTCTATTATTCGCCCGATCACATGAAGACGCTGCTGCGCCGCGCCGTGGCGACCGGTGTGCCGCTGGCAAGGCTCGTCAAGGTTCTGGTTTCCTTCGCGACCACCGTACCGCTGGAAAACGTGCATCCGCTGCAGAGCGGTCTCTTGCGCCTGAAGACGCCGTCGGAGCGGCGCCCGGAACTGCCGCGCGAACATCCGCTGGTCTTCTGGCCGCGTTTTGCCTGGGAAACCTTCCGCAAACATGCCTCGCTCGCCGGTACGATCATCGGCCTGACCGTTTCGGCTTTCCTGATTTCACGGGATGTCAAGTCGAAGACCTATATGGATCAGGCCCTGACGCCTGTCGCCGACGACGAAGAAGAAACGCTGCACCTCTTCACTCAGACATCAGGCGGCGCCGCAGCCGTCAGCCATGTCAGGAAAGTCGCGCAACTGACGGGGCATTGATTGCAACGGCCGCCGACACCCTGTCGGCCGAAAACGTCAGCGGCATCAAACTTAAATCAAGTTTGATGCCGTGCTTTGAAGCGCTTCGACCTGGATGCCCGCTTAAGCGATTTGGATTATCTGGGTCGTCTCGGCCACTTGCAGCGTGTCGACGAATTCGACGATCTTGATCGGCTTGCCATCCTGAAAATGGATCTTGTCGACGAACTCCGTTTGGAAGCTCACGCCCGATGGGATGTGCCTCACCTCGCCTTCGCGGTGGGCAAAGACCATCTGCTCGTCTTCGTCGACATAGATGCCTGATGTCCTGATCTTCGATAGATCCCATACTGCGATCAGCTGCGTGATCGTCTGGCGAAAGGCATGCCCGCTTGTTTCCGTCGAAAAGGGCGCCAGCCGCGTATTGCCGACCATGCGAAAGGTGCAATCCTCGCCGAGCAGCGCCAGCGTGCCCTCGATATCGCCACGGTCACGCACAGCATAGATTTCCTCCACGAGCTTCTTCATGTCGTGCTTTGCAGTCATGTTCAGGTCCTCCCACCATCAGCAAAATCTGCATTGAAATATACTTCATTGCAACTCTTTGTTGCTGCAGATCTATGGGAGAAGACGTTGGGGAATGAACTGCCCCGGATCATAGAAAAAGGCCCCGCACGATGGCGGGGCCTTTCCAAACTTCAGAGCTGAAAAGCGATTATTCGGCGCTTTCGTCAGCCGCCTTCTTCTTCGGCGCGGCCTTCTTCTTCGGTGCGGCTTCTTCGCCTTCACCGGCCTCAGCTGCTTCGGTCTTGGCGGCGGCCTTCTTCTTCGGCGCGGCCTTCTTGGTCTCGGCCTTGGTCTCGCCTTCTTCCTCGGCGAGCAGCTCTTCCTTCGTCACCTTCTTGTCGGTGACGTCGATTTCGGTCAGCAGGTGATCGATGACCTTCTCTTCGAAGATCGGCGCGCGGATCGAGGCGGCGGCACCCGGCTGGCTGCGGAAGAATTCGAGGATCTGCTTTTCCTGGCCCGGATACTGGCGCAGCTGATCGTAGATGGCGCGCTGCATTTCGTCTTCGCTGACTTCGACGCCGGCCTTTTCGCCGATTTCGGAGAGAACGAGGCCGAGGCGGACGCGACGCTCGGCGAGCGTCTTGTATTCCTCACGTGCCTTTTCTTCGGTCGTGTCTTCGTCCTCGAAGGTCTTGCCCGACTGGGCGAGGTCGTTGTTCACTTGGCTCCAGATGCCGTTATATTCGGCGTCGACGAGCGAGTTCGGGGTCTCGAACTTGTACATCTCGTCGAGCTGGTCGAGGATCTGGCGCTTCAGCTTCTGGCGGGTCAGCGAGCCGTACTGCGATTCGATCTGGCCGCGGACGATTTCCTTCAGGCGGTCGGCGGATTCGATGCCGAGCTTGGAGGCGAGTTCGTCATTGATCTCGACGGCGCCGGGGGCTGCAACGTCCTTGACCGATACGTCGAAGGTCGCTTCCTTGCCGGCGAGGTCCTTGGCCGGGTAGTCGGCCGGGAAGGTCACGGTGATGGTCTTCTCATCGCCGGCCTTGACGCCGACGAGCTGGTCTTCGAAGCCGGGGATGAAGCGGCCGGAGCCGAGCACCAGTTCGGCGCCCTGGTCGGTGCCGCCCGCGAAGGCTTCGCCGTCGACCTTGCCGACGTAATCCATGGTGATGCGGTCGCCGTTGGCGGACTTGCCGGTCTTGGTCTCGTAAGCGCGGGCGCTTTCGGCAACCTTCAGGACCTGCTCGTTGACTTCGTCGTCCGAGATATCGATGACTTCGCGCGTGACCTTGATGCCCTTGACCGACTTCAGTTCGATCGGCGGCAGCACTTCATAGGAGAGCGTGAATTCGAAATCCTGCTGAGCGGCGAGGATCTTGTCGGCTTCGTCCTTGTCCTCGGTCATGGCGATTTCCGGCTGCGTGGCCGACTTCTCGCCGCGGCTGGAGAGGATGGCGGCCGGCTGCTCGCGGACGATCTCGTTGACGAGCTCAGCCATGATCGACTTGCCGTAGACCTTCTTCAGGTGAGCAGCGGGGACCTTGCCCGGACGGAAGCCGTTGATGCGAACCTTGTCCTTCACATCGGCAAGACGCTCATTCATCTTGTTTTCCATGTCCTTGGCCGGGATAACGACCTTGATTTCGCGCTTCAGCCCTTCAGCGAGCGTTTCGATAACCTGCATGTCTTCCTACCTTCATGTCGTGGCGGCCGTGCCCAGACGCCGTTCGTTTCGATGAGCACGACGCCGGCAGCGTGCCGCGCGTGGCTTTTTTCCCAATTCCGTATCATTCCGCCCGAAGCGGAACGGCACTCGCGGGCTTTTCGGGACAACTCTCAATTGTTCTGGAACAACCGATTCATAGTCTCCCGCCTGCAAACAGCTTGGTGCGGGTAGAGAGACTTGAACTCCCACGCCTTGCGGCACCAGAACCTAAATCTGGCGTGTCTACCAATTTCACCATACCCGCGTTCACAAAACCGCATGCCTATGCCTGCGCATGAGGCCTTCCGGAGCGCGGCGTCTCTATATCACCCGATTTGGCCGAGGCAAAGGAAAAATGAACGGTCGATGACAGGGATCTGCGCCTCACAAGCCGCCTGGCTGCGAAGCGCCATCGGATCAGTAAAGCGGCTCGTCGTAAACCGGCTTGCGGTCAACGAGAAGGCTGCGAATCTGCGCGGTTCCATCAGGCGAGACGCGCACTGCAATGGCGACATTACCGCCATTGCGGGCCTCCTCGATCGGCTTGCCCTCGCCTTCCGGAACATAGTAGCGCTCGATGCCATATTCGACACGGATGCTATCGCCCGCGGCAAGCCCGCTGCTGTAGAATGGCTGGCTGCGCAGGATCACGGTCTCCGGCTGCGGCGGCAGTTCATGGAAGGACGATTCGATCGCCGTCCAGAAACCGTCCTCCTGCTTCTTTAACCGGACCCACAACACACGTTCGCCGGGCTCGGCCGGAATGCCGCCGGAAACCGTCTGCACCGGCACCGAGGAAATGTCATAGTTCAAGACGACATAATCGCCGCGCAGGAAATCGCGCGGGTCGACAGGCGCCGTCTTCAGCAGTACCTCGGCGCCATTGCTGAGGATCGATGCCCGGCTCTGGATGATCGTGCCGAGGATCAGGGTCTGCAGGCCGGCGACAATGATCGCCGATAGCAGATAACCCTTGCCGGACTGCAGCTTTGCCATGAACGAGCTCATGCGCGCTCCCCCTGTGCGCTCGCCGAAAACCGCCGCTCGAGACGGATGACGATCCAGGCGACAAGGGCCACCACGAGACCCGAGAACAGGAAGAGGCTCGACGTGCCGAGGATCGAGCCGACGGTGACGGAGGCGAGGTAGAGCATCTCCGCGGCAAAGGTGACGTAGGCGAGATAACGCACCGCACCGTTGTCCCTGCCGTGCAGGGCAATCGCCAGCACGGAGGCGGCGAGCGTCGCCAGCCCCAGCACCACCAGCCGCCAGCCGTCCTCGATCTCGATATGCAGCAGCAGGAAACCGATCGCCGCGACGAGGAAGCTGTAGAAGGCCGGGGCGGCACCGGCGCTCCTGACCAGGGAGGCGATGCGCGGGAGCGGCAAGGCCGTCAGGACGACGGCCACCATGCCGCCGACGGCGAAGGCGAGCGCCACGGCAATCTCCTCATAAAGAGTATAGAGCCAGGCGAGCCAGCCGATCAAAAGCAGATAGGCCAGATGGCGGGCTCGCTCAGCGCCGGTATAGCGCACCAGGGCGATTGTGATCGCCGCCATGACCGGTGCCATCCAGGGATCGAGCCCGACCCAATGCGTATCATGATTCTCGAGATAGACGGCAAAGGACGCCCAGGAGAGAAAGCCGGCGACGACGGTGACTGCGCCCGAACGGAACAGGATCGCCGAGATGGTCGCAATGGCGAACCAGAGATACATCACCGTCTGCTCGTCGCCGGAGAGATGATACATCTGCCCGACCAGCGAGATGGCGCCGCCGAAGCTCATCGCGCCGATGATAAGCAATCCGCTCGCTGCCGCCGTCGCACCGCGGGCGAGCATCAGGGCGGCGCCGATATGAACCGCCCAAATCAGGAGAAGGATGGCGCCGACGCGCACGAGGCGCGGGATGTCCTCCCAGTGGGAGGCGACAACAAGCAGGATGGCGGCGGCAAGCAGCACCGCTGCCAACGCCATCAGCACCCTGCCGAGGCTGAAGCTTGCCGGGCGAGCATCATATTCGGCCAGCAGCGTGGCCGCCGTTTCCTGGCCCAGCAGGCCCTTGCCTACCCAGAGCGAGAGATCCCGCTCCAATCTGCCGCGATACATGCTCCACCCCTTCGTTTCGCGACGCCGACTGCGGCGCTGCGGCTCATGCCGTTATAGCCGCAGCACGGGTGTTCGCAAACGCTGCTGCGACAAATATACAAGTTCCTCATTGGTCTAACTTATATTGGGCATTAACCGGCCGCTAACGCCGGAAGTGCATAGATAAGCATAGGAATGGAGAGCTATGCGGATTTCGCATATCCCTCATGAATTTATTGCACTGCAAAATCGGAATTAGTCATACTATTTATATAGTCATTGAAGCACGGGGATGGCGCCCCGGCCCGGCCCAGCCGGATGCCCGTGGATCTTTTGTCCGTGACGAGATTCGCAGCAGCGCACTCCTCCTCCCAGCGCGCTGTGATAGGCTGGCAACACTCCTCCTCCCAGTTGCCAGTCACCATAATGCGCCCGCCGGATCCTCCCCCGGCGGGCGTTTTTTTCTCGGCAGAAACTAAATTAAATCATTGGCGGATTGGGGATTTCCGCCGCAGAGGGCCGGCTGACCACATTGTGGTCACACCCGGCCAACCATGGCCGCCAACAAATGGGCAGCTTTCGTTTCGACGCGGAGAGCGGATAAACGCGCGAAACCGCCCGCGGAGCAGCGGCTTTCGGCAGCGGCGCCCACTCCATACGCCAAACCGGATGAGTTTCGCTGGCGCAATTCTGCCCATTCGTTGACCAGAAAATGGTAAGTCTGCCTCAAATACTCCTGGAGCATTGCGCCATTCGCATAGGTGATCTGAAAACTTGGCTGTTTTAGTCTTTCGCGCCGCAACATATATTCGGGTCATCAAATAGAGGTCAGCGCCGATCGGTGGCTGCTGGCAGATCAAACCCTCGGAAAGGGGCTTAACATGAACTTCTCTCGCTCTTTCAATAACTGGCGCAAGTATCGTCAGACCGTCACGGAACTCGGCCGCATGACCAACCGCGAATTGCACGATCTCGGCATCGACCGTTCGGACATCCATCGCGTTGCTCGCGAAGCTTCTTCCCGCTAATTCCAGGCGATCGCGGCTCCTCCCAAGCGCGATTGTTCTCGATCGAAACGCCCGCTGTACCCACAGCGGGCGTTTTCTTTTGTCCGCATACGGCTACCGTCGCGGTTGCATGTTTTTGCCGCGTCGCTACCCGCTCAAAAAATATTCACCGCTTAAATTGAGAGCATCACACTGCACAATTGCATGGCAGACGCCATTTATTTGCACTGCACAATGGGACCGAGATCGCCTATATAAACATCAACCGCAGAGAGACAGGCGATCCCGCCGTCCCACGGACATAGGAAGAAGACAATGAACCCGATCCGCATTGCAAAAAGCTGGCTTAGCTACCGCCGTACGCTCAACGAACTGGGCGGCCTTTCCAACCAGACCCTGTCCGATATCGGCGTCAGCCGCTACGACATCCGCAATATCGCATCCCGCTCTTTCCGCTAATAGCGGGCTCGCCAATAGCGAGCGCGATGCTTCCAAGACGGCGCCCTCAGGCGCCGTTTTTGATTCCGGGGTGTTGGATCGCACCTGCCGACATGATATCAGCCCGGAATGAACACGATGTCCTCCTATTCCCCCATCCACGTCGTCGGCGGCGGGCTTGCCGGTTCGGAAGCCGCCTGGCAGATCGCCAATTCCGGCGTCCCCGTCATCCTGCATGAAATGCGCGGTGTGCGCGGCACGGATGCGCACAAGACCGACGGCCTTGCCGAACTGGTCTGCTCCAATTCCTTCCGTTCGGACGATGCGACCAGCAATGCCGTCGGCGTCATCCATGCCGAGATGCGCATGGCCGGCTCGCTGATCATGGCCACTGCCGATCGGCATCAGGTGCCGGCCGGCGGCGCGCTCGCCGTCGATCGCGATGGCTTCTCCGAGGCGGTGACCAAGGCGATCCACGACCACCCGCTGATCACGGTGGTGCGGGAAGAGGTTACCGGCCTGCCGCCAAAGGACTGGGATCTTGCCATCGTCGCCACCGGACCTCTGACGGCGCCGTCGCTTGCCAGCGCCATCCAGAAGGAAACCGGCGAGGATTCGCTCGCCTTCTTCGACGCCATTGCGCCGATCGTCTACCGCGAGAGCATCGACATGGATATCTGCTGGTATCAGTCGCGCTACGACAAGGTGGGGCCCGGCGGCACCGGCAAGGATTACATCAACTGCCCGATGGACGAAGCGCAGTACAATGCCTTCGTCGACGCGCTGACAGCAGGCGACACCGTCGGCTTCAAGGAATGGGAAGGCACGCCCTATTTCGACGGCTGCCTGCCGATCGAGGTGATGGCCGAACGCGGCCGCGAGACGCTGCGTCACGGGCCGATGAAACCGATGGGGCTGACGAACGCGCACAACCCGACGGTCAAGGCCTATGCCGTCGTGCAGCTGCGCCAGGACAACGCGCTCGGCACGCTCTACAATATGGTCGGCTTCCAGACCAAGCTGAAATATGGTGCGCAGGCGGAAATCTTCCGGATGATCCCGGGTCTGGAAAACGCGGAATTTGCCCGTCTCGGCGGTCTGCACCGCAACACCTACATCAACTCCCCCACCCTGCTCGACCCGTCGCTGACGTTGAAATCGCGGCCCGGCCTGCGTTTTGCCGGTCAGATCACCGGCTGCGAGGGATATGTGGAAAGCGCCAGCGTCGGCTTGATGGCCGGGCGTTTCGCTGCCGCCGAACGCAAGGGCGAAGCGATCTCGCTGCCGCCGGCGACGACGGCGCTCGGCTCGCTGCTCGGTCATATCACCGGCGGCCATATCGTCACCGACGAAGAGCCGGGCAAGCGGTCGTTCCAACCGATGAACATCAATTTCGGGCTGTTTCCGGAGCTCGAGCCGGGTTCGATCGTCAAGCCCGAAGGCGTCAAGCGTTTCCGCGGCAAGGACAAGACGATCATGAAACGGCAGCTGATTGCACGCCGCGCCCTTGCAGACTGTGCCGCCTGGCTTGGGCAGATTTCCGCGTCTGCATAGTCCAGTGTTCAGCGTTCTTTGCGCGCTTTTCAGAGGCGCGGCGCTGTAAGCCGCGCTTACTGCTTGTTCGCCGCCGACATATTATCGGATGGCAGATCCTTATCCGGCTCGGCGATATAGTTGCCGAGCAGCCAGAGCGCGACTTCCGACGCCTCTTTGGCGGAAGCGAATTCGAAATCGCCGTTATGATGCGGCGCATCCAGGAACTCGATCACCAGCCCCCTGCCCGTTTGCGAGCTGACGACGCGCACGCGGCCCGGCTCGATCAGATGGCAGGCGAAGTGACGCGACATATTGCGCATGACGCCGGCCTTATTGTCGTGCAGGCGCACGAAGACGGCCTGACCGTTTTCCGTCGCCTGCAACTGGCGGATCGCTTCGTTTGGAAAGGCGCGGCCGAACTCGATGATGGCGAGACCCGTGTCATGCAGGCCGTCTTCCTTGTTCTGCGCAGCCATGCGCGTTGCTGCAAAAGCAAAGAAGATGACGATGGCGAAAAGAACGCACCAGACGATAATGCCCACGCCCGAGTCTCCGTTCAAAAAGGGTAGCGGTTCAAGGCTTGTAACGCGTGAGACTTGCGCGAGTTTGACCGGCGTCAGATTTTTCTGCGGATTATCGAGAGCGCCATCTGCAGCTGGCGGCGCCATTGCGGCAGCTGCAGCGGTCGGTCGAACAGCAGGACGCCGCGCTTCTGCGCTCTGACGAGCACCGGTTCGGCAAGCGTCGCCGGCAGGAAGGCCGGAAAGACGGCTGATGCAATCGGTCCGGCCGCCCTCGCCTTTGCCAGATGTTCGCGACCAAGGCCGGCGAAGGCTTCGATGGCCGCAGAAATGCGCGGCCGATCTTCGCCGGCAAGGAAGGCATCACGGTCGAGACCGGTGGCGGAGAGGATCTGCAGCGGAATATAGACCTGGCCGCGGCGGCGATGCAGCGGCATCAGCAACAACAGGCCGGCAACCGCCTGGGCAATGCCGGCATGACCGGCTACATCAGCCGACCGTGCCGCCTCTTCAGGCGAAAGCACGAGGCTCGCAAGCTGAATCAGGGCCGATGCCGTCTCGCCGGCATAACCTTCGAGCGACAGGCGCGTGTCCATCGGATCGTCATAGAGGTCGAAAGTGCGGGCCTCGATCATGTCGATTAGCGTCTGGCGCGGCAGGCGGTGCGTCTCGATCGCCGTCAGAAGTGCCGCGGCGACGGGGTTGGCGGCTGTCGAACCATGCGCGCTGCCTTCCAGCAGGTCGCGCCAATATTGCAGCCTGACCTCGCCGGGCAACGGTTCGTGCACGAGATCACGGATGCGGGCAAGCTCGGCATTGAAGGCATAGAGGGCCGCAAGCGCGCCCCGCTTTTCCTCCGGTGACAGCAAACAGGCGAGGTAACGGTCGCGATCGCTGTCGCGCAGCATCGCCAGGCAGATCTCCTGGTTCTTCGTCATAATCGCTTCAGCCATCGTCAGACCGCGATCAATGCCGCAGCGACGGCGCGCTGCTCGGCGAGCATGATATTGAAGGTGCGCACCGCTGCCCCGGTGTTCATCGGATCAGAGGCAATGCCGCGCGCCTTCAGCGCCTGCTTCAATTCCTCCGGCAGGCGGCGAAGCTCGGTTCCGGTGCCGACGAGCAGAACTTCGATATCACCAGCCTCATCCAGCACACGGCGGAAATTTTCGGGCGACAGCGGTTTCGACATATCCATGTCCCAGCCATGAATGCCGGAAGGCAGGCAAAGGATCGAGCCGCGATGCGACATGTCGGCAAAGCGGAAGCCGCCATTGCCGTAAGTATCGATCGGCGCACGCCCGGGGAAATGGGCGGCGCGGATTTCTATGCCTTTTGCCATGTTTTCAAACCACCGTGCCGGATTTTACACCAGCATCCGTCTTGTTGCTCTCTTCCCCGTCGGGAGCCCCCGGCCGCAGCCGAAAGACGATCAAGACAGGGGCGGCGATATAGATCGAAGAGAAGGTGCCGAGAGCGACGCCGAAGAGCATCGCAAAGGTGAAGGAGCGGATGACTTCGCCCCCGAAAAGATAGAGCGCCAGCAAGGCGAGCAGCGTCGTCGCGGCGGTCAGAACGGTGCGCGACAGCGTCTGATTGATCGAGGCATCGATCAGGATCGGCAACGGCATCTTCCGGTATCGCTGCAGATTCTCGCGCATCCGGTCATAGACCACCACCGTGTCGTTCAGCGAATAACCGACGATGGTCAGCACGGCGGCGATGCTCGTCAGGTTGAACTCGATGCCTGATAGCACGAAGAGACCGAGCATGATGATGACGTCGTGCAGCGTGGCAATGATGGCGCCAACCGCAAACTGCCATTCGAAGCGGATCCAGATATAGATGAGGATCGCCACAAGTGCTGCCAGCACGCCGAGCGTCGCCATCATCGTCAATTCGCCCGATATGGCGGGGCCGACGACCTCGACCCGGCGAAAATCATAATCCGCCTGGAGTTCGCCGCGCACCAGCGTTGCCGCCGACTGCTCGGCATTCTCGCCGCCGCCCTGGGAGGCGATGCGAATCCGCGCATTCGACGGGCCGCCGGCGCGCTCGACACCGACCTCGCCGAGATTGAGATCATTGAGGCGCGATTGGAGATCGGCGATATCGGCATTGCCCTGCTTTGCCGTCACCTCGATGAGCGAGCCGCCGGTGAAATCGATGCCGAGATGCAGGCCGACGGTGGCAAAGGCCGCCATGGCGATCAGCGAGATGACCGCCGACGTCGTAAAGACATAGCGGCGGATGCCCATGAAGCGGATATTGGCGTGTTCGAACAGATGCGTCAGCACGCTCTTCGGCAAATGCCGGGGATGGCGCCGCTGCAGCCAGACGGCAACGATCGAGCGCGTCAGCGTGAACGCCGTAAAGACGGTCGTCAGAATGCCGACCGCCAGCGTCACGGCGAAACCGCGGATGGATTCACTGCCGAGGAAGAAGAGGATGACGGCGGCGATAAAGATCGTCACATTGGCGTCGACGATCGTTGCGAATGCACGCTGGAAAGCGCGGCCGACCGCCTCCGCAAAGGAATGGGCGGTTTTCTCCTCTTCGCGGATGCGCTCGTAGATCAGCACGTTGGAATCGACCGCCATGCCAACGATGAGCACGATGCCGGCAATCCCGGGCAAGGTGAGCGTCGCGCCGGCAAGGCTGAGCACCGCGACGATGAGGATCAGGTTGAAGACGAGCGAGACGACGGCGATGACACCGAGGATGCGATAGAGCGCGATCATGAGCGCTGCGACCAGCACAACGGCGACGAGGCCGGCAATGAGACCGGAGAAAATCGATTCGGCGCCGAAACCCGGGCTGACGCTACGCTCCTCGACGCTTGTCAGGGTCGCCGGCAAAGAACCGGCGCGCAGCATCACGGCAAGATCGCGAACCCCGTCCTCGGAGAAGTTGGCCGAAATCCGGCCCTCGCCGCCGGTGATCGGCGCCTCGATGACCGGCGCCGACATCACCTGGTCGTCGAAGACGATGGCAAGATGTTTGCCGACATTCCGGCCCGTCGCCTCAGCCAGCCGCGCTGTGCCCTCCGCATCGAGACGATAGTCGATCGACGCGTCCTGCGTCTGCGGGTCGATGAGCGGCTCGATTTGCACCATGTTGCCGGCCGTGGCGAAAGCCGTGCGATCGACGAGATAGGGAACCGGTGGGTCGTCCAGCGAATAGAGCACCTCGGATGTCACCGGCCAGCGGCCGTTCAATGCCTCCTGCCCCGACATGCTTTCGTCGATCAGATGAAAGGAAAGCTTGGCCGGCTGGTTCAAGAGGTTCTTCAATCGCTCGGCGTCGACCGATCCCAGCACCTGCACGACGATCCGGTCGGCGCCATCGGGACCGACGATGAAATTGTCGTAGCCGAAGCCCGCGATGCGGCGGCTGACGATATCGAGCGACCGGGTCCGCGCGGACGCGACGTCAGCAGTGATGCCGGCGTCGGAAATCTGTAACGAGAGCTGTCCTTCCGCGCCCTGCTGCAGCGCGACCTCTGGTCCCGAACGCCCGCCGGGAGTGGTCAGAGGCTTCAGGAGATCGACCGCTTTCTGCGTCTCGGCCGGATCGGTAATCCGCACCGTGACGGTCTGATCGTTGCCGGTCAGCCCGGTATAGCGGATGCCGGCACCACGCAGTGCATTGCGCACATTGGCGACGACCTCTTCCAGGCGGTCCTTGACGATATCGGAGCGTTCGAGCTTCAGGACGATATGCGAGCCGCCCTGCAGATCGAGACCGAGCGTCATACGGTCGTGCCGCAACCAGCCCGGCAGAGAGGAACGCTGCGCCTCGCTCAGGAGATTGGGCGCAGCGATGACGATGGCCGCAAACGCAGCCAGCCAGATCAGAAGTGTTTTCCAGCGGGAAAAATGCAACATTCTCTCGACGATCTTCCGATCCGGCGGCTGTCCTGCCGTTATCGCTTGTTACGCTGCGTCGGCCTTGACCGGTTCACCCTTGACGCGAACGTCCGAAATGCCGCTGCGGACGATGCGAACGCGAACGCCATCGGCGATCTCGACTTCGACTTCCTTGTCGTCGACGACCTTGGTGACTTTGCCGACGAGACCACCACCGGTGACGACCTGGTCGCCGCGGCGGATTGCCTTCAGGGTTTCCTCACGCTTTTTTGCCTGTGCGCGCTGCGGACGGATCAGCAGGAAGTACCAGACGACCATCAGCGGCACGAACAGGATGATCATTTCGAAACCGGAGCCGCCGAAACCGGTTGCGGTGTCGGTCGCGCTCTGGGCGAATGCCGGGGTGATGAACATGCTAAACTCCTCAGGCTTGGCGGCGGAACCCCGCCTCTTTTTCAGGTTGCCGGACTATAATTGCCGCTTCGATGAATGCAACAGAAACAGCCGGAAACAGTACCGATTCCGCTGCCTCATAACCTTTCCGCCGGCAAAACGCCATGGTAGGCGGCATCGAAAGATCAAAGCCGAATGACGCAGCGAAAAACAGGAGGCCTGCGATGACCGAGGAAATCAACACCGCCCTGCTTGCCGAACTGAAGCGGCTCGCCGATGCCGTTCAGCGCCTTGCCGGGCCGGCGCCTGCCGTCAACGACTGGGATGCGGCCGACTGTTTCGTCTGGGCGCCGATGCGCCAGCACCTGCAGCCGGTGAAAAAGCCGAACCGGGTGGCGTTGAAGCTCATCCGCGGCGTCGATCATGTGCGCGATATCCTGCATGAAAACACGGTGCGTTTCGCCGAGGGTTATGCCGCCAACAACGTGCTGCTCTGGGGCGCACGCGGCATGGGCAAATCCTCCCTTGTTAAAGCCGTGCACGAGGATGTCCGGGGTGAAAGCGGCGTCGCGCTGAAGCTGGTCGAAGTCCATCGCGAGGATATTGCCAGCCTCCCCACCCTGCTCGACCTCCTGAAGGACACGCCCTACCGCGTCATCGTCTTCTGCGACGACCTCTCCTTCGATCACGACGACACCGCCTACAAGTCGCTGAAGGCGGCCCTCGACGGCGGCGTCGAGGGGCGGCCGGACAATGTGCTCTTCTATGCCACATCCAACCGGCGCCATCTCCTGCCGCGCCATATGATGGAAAACGAGCAGTCGACGGCAATCAATCCGTCTGAGGCGGTCGAAGAGAAGGTTTCGCTGTCCGACCGCTTCGGCCTTTGGCTCGGCTTCCACAAATGCAGCCAGGAAGACTATCTCGGCATGATCGACGGCTATGCCGATCACTTCAAGCTCGGGCTCGAACGCGACAGGATGCATGCCGAGGCGCTGGAATGGGCGACGACGCGCGGCGCGCGCTCCGGCCGCGTCGCCTGGCAATATATTCAGGACCTGGCCGGACGCATGCGCGTTCATATCGACAGGGCCTGAAAGCCGAAGCGCGCCGCATGAACCAGGTTCGGTGCGACGCGCTTCAGCCAGGCTCAAGGCCTCGGCATTGCAAGATGATCAGCGCTCGTTCGACGCCGTCATGGGTTATTCTTCCGTCGGTCCATAGAGAGCGAGCCGTTCGAGAAGGACACGCTGCCGGCCGGCGCTTTCGACCAGCAGGCCGGTGTAACGGTCGACGATCCGGTCGCGGTGGTTCGGGTCAGAGACGGCCGAGAGTGCACCGATAATAGCTGCGACCTTTTCCGAGGTCTGCCGCAATTCTTCGAGCAGATCCGACTTGTCGCCGATCTCGCCGACCACCCGCTTCGTCACCTTGCCGATTCCGGCCGGGGTGCGCCCGCCCGCCGAGACGTAGCCCTCGGGCAGGTCGCCCTTGAGATTGGTGACCGACTTGAAGCGGATGACGTCGAAGATCTGGTCGACCGCCTGTTTGGCGCCGGTCACCCGCGAGGGATGATCGGTATCGGCGGCGGCATGCGGCAGCAGTTCCAGCTTGCCCTTATGACGCCCTTCAAGCGGCAGGTAAGGCAGCATCGGTCCGCTGAGCGCGCCGGTTGCAGCATCCTTGAAGAGGTCGGCGTCGATCGCGGCATGGGCGATCTTGCCGGAGGAAAGCGCTGCGTCGAGCGCAGCGGCATCGACGACTTCGCCGCGGTCGTAATTGACCAGCACGGCGCCGTCCTTCATGGCGCCGAGAACCTTCGCATCGACGGTGCCGGCATTGGAATAAATGCCGGTCGATGCGTCCAGGCGGCCAAGGCCGATATGCACGGAGAGCACATCGGCGCCGCTTGCCGCTGCAACCGGGCTTGCGGCATAGTCGAAGCCCTCCGCCTCGATCCAGCGCCTGTGGTGCTCTCGGGCGTAGATCGCCACCTTCATGCCGAAGGCCTTGGCGAGCTTGGCGACTTCGCGGCCGATATTGCCGTAGCCGAGAACGGCAAGTTTCCGGCCTTCGAGCTTTGCCGTCGGGAAATCCTTGAGCTGACGCCCGGTATCGAAATCGCCGGCGGCAACCATCCGGTGCAGCCTGTCGACCGGCAGATCGGGAACGACTTTGAGGATCGCCTTCACAGCCATCTGGGCGGTTGCTCGGCTGTTGATGCCGGGGGTATTCATCAGCGGCGCCTCACCGCCCTCGCCGTTGCCTCCACCCCAGGAGGCCGAGCCCATGTTGCCGGTCCCCGCGCCGATACGCACGCCGCCGAGCGGGAAGACGGAAGCCTTCGGGATGAAGGTCGCCGCCGCGATCAAGGCGTCATACTGACCCTTGTCTGTCTGCGGCAGGATTTCCGCCTCGGTGCTGAGATCGGGTTGATAGAAGAAATGGATGCGGCCCTTCTCCAGCGCCGAACCGTCGCCGGCCGAGCCGACATGGAAGACACCGCCCTTTTCCTCTACATAGGCCCGGATTTCGCTGTGATCGGGCTTGCCGTCCGCGCCGAGGCGCAGGCCGACCAGATCGGCGATCAGCACCTTGTAGGCGCGTTGCGGATCGTCCCTGCGGACCGCTGTACCGGCGCTGACGGCCGCGTCAAACGTGACGCCCTCTTTCGCCAGTTCCTCTTCGAGAACGACGATCTTGGCGCGCAGGTAGGCATATTGCAGGTTTTCCAGAAGCGCCACGACATCCGCCGGCTCACGGATGCCGCCGACCCAGGCACGGTAGTCGCCAGGCGTTCCCGGGAACGCATTGACGTAGCGCGCCGCGTCGAGACCGGGCTCGAATTCGCCGTTCGGATGGGTGATGCCTTCGTAGCCGAGCAACTGCTTCGAGCGGGCAATGATACGGGCATGGATGGCGGGATCGGTGATGCCTGCATCCTCGATCTTCAGAAGCGTCACCGCGGCACCGCGCCGCTCGGCATCGGTAACGGTCAGCGACAGCAGCGGATGCGACTTCACCCACTCGTCGATCACCGCCCGATTGGCGGCGGAGCGCCGGTTAAGCTCGACAACCGATCCGACCCGCGCCTCGGATTGCAGGAGGCCGAACGTGGTCTCGGCAAAGGCGAGTGCGCTGTAGGTGTTGATGACGCCGCCGAGCATGCGGTCTTCCCCGGCATCGTAGAATGGCCCGGCATCCACGGAGCGCTTGGCTGAAAGCGGCTGGCGCGCATCGATCGGCGGCGCGATCTTCAGCTGGCGCGGGATCGCCCAGGCAGGATCCTGCTGGTTTCTCTCGACGAGCGCCAAGGCATGCGGCGTGAAGGAGGCGACGAAATATCCGGAGATCCCGCCGATTGCCTTCTGGAACGGCATGAACAGGCAGCATTTTGCCATCACCGCATCGACCAATTCGGGCTCCCAGGGCATGGCACCGAGCATCGACGTGGCGTCGAATACCGCATGATGGTTTGCCGGATCGCGGTCAATCCAGCTCAGCAGTTCCTGGATCTCGCGGCTCGTATACGCATTGGCGCCGGTGGTCTCGTGGCCGACGCCGACGAAGATCGACACGCCGAGGTCAGAGAGCTCAGCGGCCGTCGGGATCACCCCTTCGGAGGCAGCGAAATGGATACGGCTTTCACAGCCCTTTTCGGCGAAGCGCTGCATCTCGATCAGCTGCGTGGCCCAGGACTGACGGAAGAAGCCGGCCGCCCGGGACGGATCGCTTTCCGGGCGCGGCGTATCGACATAGACGCGCTGGTTGGCGTCGTTGGCGTTCATCAGATGCTGGACGCAGACGGTGTAACCGCTGTGGCCGCCGCCAAGTCCCACCGCCATGCGGTTCGTCTTCGGGAAATGGAAGTAGGTGTGGATCGCCCGCATCATGTCGGTCAGGATTTTATCCGCCGGATAGCCACGGTGCATGCTGCGGGAAATCTCGGCCGTGGTGAAGCCGCCGATATCGTTGCCCTTGTCGTCGAACTTCCGATAGGTCTTTTCGATCCATGCATCGAAGGCGAGACGCCGCAGCCGGCTATCCACTTCGTCGGTTGTCGCATCCGTGATCGGGCCGACGCCGAAAAACGGGTTGGACGGCAATTCCGGCGCACCCGAACGCGTCAGTCGGAGTGCTTCGAGACGCTGTTCCTGCATCTGGGCGATATTTGTCATGGGCTGCCTATCCGTCTTCAAAAGGGTCCAGGCATAGTGAATTGAACTTTCGGGAATGTAGAGATCATATGCGCCGAACGTCAGGCAGAATGCGTCATCGGCCTCTGCCGATGCCTGCAATGCGCACAAAGATAATCTCCAACGGCGAATTTGCGTCGATGCAGGTGCTGCCAACTCACCCTTCCGGCAGAAAGTCCACGCGACCGAAACCGCACATGCCCCAATCGGCATAGGGGGCGATCGTATTCGATCGCACCCCTGCCACACCACCCGGCATGCGGGTCCGCACCGGGCGGTT
>NZ_NWSV01000019.1 GCF_002531935.1 Rhizobium chutanense
ACCCCTGGGGGATGGCCATCCCCCAGGGGTCGCACCCATCATCAAACATCGGATGCAGTTTGAACATGCAAGGGGGCCACACGGCAGGTCCTATCAATAAAGGGCGGCGCATCGCTGCACCGCCCCTTCATTCAACATCCCTTCCGAAGAAGGGCGCCTCTCAGAACTCCGTCCATTCTTCCTGAACCACCGCCGCAGCACTGGCCTGTCGGCCGCCGAAGGCCTTGGCGACCTTGCCGGCAAGGGCGCGGGCCGGTGAGGCGACCGGGCGGGCGTTTGCGGCGGCAACACTGGCGCGCGGCGCCGGGGCGGCCTGGCCGAGCTTGAACTGGCGCAGCAGCTCGTCCAGCGCGCTGGCTTCCTGGGCGAGCGCATGGCTTGCCGCGGTCTGTTCTTCGACCATGGCCGCATTCTGCTGCGTGCCCTGATCCATATTGTTGACGGCGGTGTTGATCTCCTGCAGGCCGATCGACTGTTCGCGGGTGGCGGTGACGATCGCGCCGACATGGCGGTTGATCTCCTGCACCTCGGCGACGATCGCCTCCAGCGCCTTGCCGGTCTCGCCGACGAGGGAGACGCCGGCGATGACCTGTTCGCCTGACGTGGTGATCAAGGCCTTGATCTCCTTGGCGGCATTGGCCGAGCGCTGGGCGAGTTCGCGCACTTCCTGGGCGACGACCGCAAAACCCTTGCCGGCATCGCCGGCGCGGGCCGCTTCCACACCGGCGTTGAGAGCCAGCAGGTTGGTCTGGAAGGCGATATCGTCGATGACGCCGATGATGTTGGAGATTTCGCCCGAAGACTTCTCGATCTGCTGCATGGCGGAAACCGCCCTGCGGACGACATCGCCGGATTTTTCGGCGCCGAGGCGGGTGCGCTCGACGAGATTGCCGGCATCCTCGGCGCGCTTGGCGCTGTCGCGGACGGTCGTCGTCACCTGCTCGAGCGCTGCTGCGGTCTGTTCGACGGCAGCGGCCTGCTGTTCGGTGCGGTGGGCCAGATCGTCGGCGGCCGAGCGGATTTCGCCGGCGCCGGCATTGATCGCCGAGGCGTTGCGGCCGACCGACTGAAGGGCGGCCTGCAGCTTTTCGACGGCATTGTTGAAGTCGTTGCGCAAGCTGTCATATTGCGGCGCGAAGGGCGTCTGGATGCGCGCGGCGACATCGCCGTCGGCAAGGCCGGCAAGGCCGCCGGCCAGGGCGTCGACGGCATGGCGCAGTTCGCCTTCCTCGCGTGCCTTCTGCTCATCGCTTGCCTGGCGCTGGCGCTCGGCGTCATCACGCATACGGTCGGTTTCACCGGCAAGGCGCAGCTTCTCGATTGCCGCCTGCTTGAAGACCAGCACCGATTGGGCCATGCGGCCGATTTCGTCGCCACGCTCGACAGCCGGAACCTCGATATCGTTCTGACCGCCGGCGAGACGATCCATGGCCGCCGTCATGCCGACGACCGGGCGGACGATGGTGCGCGACATCAGCCAGGCGAGCAGGGCGGCGGCGAGCGAGGCGAGAATGCCGCCGGCCAGCAGCGTCGTCTTCAGATCGCTGTTGGCCTCGGCGCGCACCGCAGCGAGCGCATCCGACTTGGCGCGGGCGGTGGCCTTGATCTTGGCCGAGGCCTGGCGGAAGCCGTCGAGCTGGCCCTTGGTTGCGTTGACGCCGATCTTGACGACCTCTTCGATCGGCATGTCGGTTTCCTTGCGTGCCTTGGTCTGCGGCTCGGCAAGTTCATGGAAATAAAGGTCGGCCGCCTTCTGCATGCCGTCGATCATCTCGATCAGCTGCGGCTCGGCCGCGGCCGTCTGCCTGGCGGCGGCAATCGCCTTCAGCATGCGCTCGCGATTGGCGAAGACATCGCCATAGGTGCTGTCGCTACGGAAGAGGATGAAGCCGCGCAGGTTGACGGCCTGCTCGAGCATCGCCTGCAGCGCATCGTCGATCTGATTGACCAGCAGTTCGGACTTTTCCTGCTCGGCGGAAGCGGCCGCCGACGCCGTCGCCTTGGAATAGACGAAAGCGGAAACGGCGACGAAAATAAGAATGAGGGCTGCGAACGTGGCCGCAAGCTTTCCGTTCAAGGATATGTTTTTGGCGGACATCGGTGATTTCTCCTGGCGACAGTCGACGCGGCGAAAGGCGGGAGCGCGAGACGCGCAACCGCAAACCTTCTGAATTGGAACATGATCGGCGGGGAGACGCCTTGCGCCTTCATGGCACGAAGCGGTTCAAACGAACCGCTGCAATCGCGCCAAAGCTATGCGGGCGAGCTTTAGATTTGCTTAAATTATCCGTCGCTGCAGCGGCCGCGCCGATGATTAAACGTGCTTAATTTCTCTGGTTATGCATGTTCGTTATCCCGGAAGCGCTGTCCGCTTCCGGGCGACATGCATTAGGGCGTCTTCGATTCCGCTTCCGGCGGATTGAGGATCAGGATGTCGAAATCCTTCTCGGGATCGAAATCCTCCGCCGTCATCCGGAAGGTCGTCGGGCCGATCTTCTCGACGTTGCTGCCGCAGAAGCTGATGAGACTGCCGGGCTTGCCCTTGTCGATCGTCAGCTGGAAGCGCCGGATCGGCCCCGCCCAGTTGGCGCCGGTCGACAGCACATAGGAGATCCAGCTTTCGGTATAGTTGGCGCCGCCGGCCTCGGCCTCCCCGGCCCGCTGCCGGACGGTCCTGACGAAGTCCGCATCCAGGCAGTATTTGCGGGAATATTCCTCGAAGCGTTCGCCTTTCGCCTCGCCACCTTCGAGAAAGCTGATGGCGACGGTGCCGCCGACGGCCGGCGTATAACGATGCTGGACACTGACCTTCTTCTTCGCCGGAAAGGTGGTGCGCCACCAATAGGTCGAGCGCAGCGTCCAGAGCGGCACGAGAGAGATGCTGGCATCGCCCTCGTCCATGGGATAGACGAGACCGCGAGCGGTCCAGTCCTTCTGGACGGTTTCGGGGAGCTTGGCCAGTGCTGCGGCCGTCTTCTGGCTGTAGGGCAGGACCGGAATGGCGTATTTGGCGAGCTCGTCGGTGACGTCGATGCCGAGCGAGACGACGCGCTGCTGCAGCTTGGCGGTGATCGGCCTGCCGTCCTGCATGGTGGAGAAATGCAGGAAATTGTCGCTGTCGTAATCCGATATGGCGGAGGTGTTGTCGACCTGGCCCGTGATGTCGGGCATCGGGAAGGCGACCAGGCTTTCGACGTCCTTGTCGGACGTGTTCTCGAAGACATAATCGACACGCACCTGCGACGCGGAGATGAAGAGATCCTCCTCCGCCATGCTGACATCGTCGGACTGGGCAAAGATCAACCCACCGGTCCTGACCTCGGCCATGGTGTCGTTCGCCAGCGCCGGCGATGCGATCCCCGCCGCGACGAGAAGAGTGAAGAGCTTCAGCATAAAACACCCCCGTGTCTGCGGCCGCCCCGCGATTGCCGCGGCAGAATTATCGCCGAAAGCTTTTGAGGGTCAATGACGCTCCCGGGAACAAAACGCTTGCAACCGGCGGCTTTGCCGGTCATTCACAGCCGATGTCCGATCAAAACAGCCAACGCCTCGACCAGCTTCTCGTCTCCCGCGGCCTTTTTGCCAGCCGCTCGCGGGCGCGAGACGCCGTGCAACGCGGCACCGTCAGGATCGCCGGCCAGGTGGTGACGAAGGCTGGCGCGCTCATCGGCGAAGATGCCGTCATCGAGATCGACGATCCGGCGCAGGACTATGTCTCGCGCGCAGCACTGAAGCTTGCCGCCGCCCTCGACCATTTCCGGCTCGATCCCGCCGGCCATCACTGTCTCGATATCGGCGCTTCCACTGGCGGTTTCACCGAGGTGCTGCTGCAGCGGGGTGCCCAGCATGTCACCGCGATCGATGTCGGCCATGGGCAGATGCACCCGCGCATATCTGGCGATGCACGCGTGACCAATCGGGAAGGCCTCAATGCCCGCAATTTGACGGCTGACGATATCGGCCGACCCGCCACCTTCATCGTCTCCGACGTTTCCTTCATCTCGCTGAAGCTGGCGCTGGCGCCGGCTCTTGAGATCGCCGAGCCGGGCGCCGTCGCCGTGCTGCTGGTCAAGCCGCAGTTCGAGGCGGGGCGCGAGGCGATCGGCAAGGGCGGGTTGCTGAAAGACCCCACCTCCGCGCCCGCCGTCGCCGCGGAACTCGCGCGCTGGTTCACCGAGGACATGGGCTGGAACAGCCTTGGCCTCATCCCCTCCCCGATATCAGGCGGCGACGGCAATCGGGAATACCTTCTGGCAGGATTGAAACCGTGAGCACCGAAACCGTCACGATCGAAAAACTCGGCGCCCAGGGCGACGGCATTGCGAGCAGCGCCGGCGGACCTGTCTACGTGCCCTTTTCCCTGCCTGGAGAAAGCGTGGCGATCGCCCGCGTCAAGAGCCAGGGCACGATCATGTCGATCACGACCGCCTCGCCCGACCGGCAGGAGCCGCCCTGCCGGCATTTCGGCCCGGACGGTCTCAACGGCACCTGCGGCGGCTGCACGCTGCAGCATATGGCAGATGGTCCCTACCGCGCCTTCAAGCGCCAGCTGGTCGTCGATGCGCTGAGATCCAAGGGGCTGACGCCTGATGTCGGCGAGATCGTTCCGGCCCGGCCGGGCGAGCGCCGCCGCGTGGTGTTTGCGGCGCGCAAGACCGAGAAGGATATGCTGATCGGTTTCAACCAAGCCGAAAGCCATCATATCGTCGCGATCGAGGAATGTCCGATCTCTTCGGCAGGGATCATCGCCCGGCTGCCGGCGATCAGGGCGATCGGCGCCTCGCTTGCGACCAATGCCGAACCCTTCCGCATTGCTGTGCTCGAAACGCTGTCCGGGCTCGATGTCGCCGTCGACGAGGTGAAGAAACTGTCCGACCCGCAGCGGCGCAAGGCGATCGAGACCGTGCTCAGCCTGCGCGGCATTGCCCGTGTTTCGCTGAACGGCGAAATCCTCGTCGAGCCGACAAAGCCGCTCATCGATTTCGGCGGCGTCCAGGTTTCGCCGCCGGCGGGCGGCTTTGCTCAGGCGACCAAACCGGCGGAAGAGGCGATGGCGGAACTGGTGCTTGCGCATATCGGCAAGGCCAAGCGGATCGCCGATCTCTTTGCCGGCGCCGGCACGTTTTCGCTCAGGCTGGCGCGCATCGGCCGGGTGCATGCGGTCGAGGCCGAGGCAGCGGCGCTTACAGCCCTAGACCAGGCCGCCCGCAAGACACAGGGGCTGAAGCCGGTCAGCGTCGAAAAACGCGATCTCTTCCGCCGTCCGCTGATGACGCAGGAGTTCAAGCCCTACGACGCCGTCGTCTTCGACCCGCCGCGGGCCGGCGCGGAGTTCCAGTGCAAGGAACTCGCCCGCTCCGCGGTGAAGAAGATCGTCGCCGTCAGCTGCAATCCGCTGACGCTGGCGCGCGACCTCGCAATCCTCGTCGAGGGCGGTTATCGCATCACCGGGGTGACGCCGATCGACCAATTCCTCTGGACCGCGCATGTCGAGGTGGTGGCGACGCTGGAGAAATAGGCACCGATTGCCTTTGGCGTCAGCGACGCATGAAGGCTTCGAACGCGGCCCGGGCCTCGGCGCTCTTGAGGCGCGCCGCAAAATGCCGGGCCTCCTCGTCGATGCGGGCGATCATTTCGCCGCGCTCGCCGCGGATGAGATCGCGGGCGATGCGCAGCGCTTCCGGCGGCTTGGCCGCGAGGCGCGCTGCGGTGGCAAGCGTCAGGCTATCGACCTCTGCGGCTTCAACGACCTTCCAGACCAGACCCGCTTCCTTCGCCTCTTCAGCCGAAAAGGCTTCGCCGGCCGCAAGCAGGGCGAAGGCGCGCTGATGGCCCATCAGCCGCGGCGCGACCAGGCTGGAAGCCGCCTCCGGCACCAGCGCCAGATCGACGAAGGGTGTGCGGAATTGGCTTCGATGCGAGGCGATGGTCAGGTCGCAATGGAGATGGATCGTGGTGCCGATGCCGATCGCGAGGCCATCGACGCCCGAAACGATGGGTTTTTCGGCATTCACCAGCGCATAGAGGAAATCGAGGAGCTCCGGCCCCAGGCCGCCGCCCATCGCCGCAGCGAGAAAATCGCCCATATCGTTGCCGGCCGAGAAAGAGCCTTCGGTGCCGAGGAAGGCCGTGGCGCGGATCTCGGGATTGGCGTTCGCCGCATTCAGCGCATCGGTCATCACACGGTACATGGCCCGTGTGATGGCGTTCTTCTTTTCAGGCCGGTTGAAGCGGATGAGCTGGACGCCGGGATAGGCGGCAGGCTGCTCGACGACGATATGATCGGTCATTGATTTTCCTCTCAGGTCAGCAGGATGCGGGCGGCGGCAAGGCTTTCCGCGCCGTTGACGACCCGGTCGCGAAGGGCGGCAGACTCGGCGAGCAGATTTTCGGCGGCAAAGCGGCAGAGTGCGATGCGGCCTTCGCCCGCGCCATCGGCGCTCTCGGCGAGAGCGCCCTTGGCGAGATAGCAGCCGGTAAGCGTAAGCCCGAACAGGCGCTGGTAGGGTGTCGCGCCGGCGAGCGCCTCGGCGGTCCTGCCATCGGCAAGCATCTTCAACAGCCAGGCGGTGGTCGCGTCGAGGTCGGCGATAGCGGCGTCGATCCTGGCAGCCGTTTGACCGAAGCCACCGAGATTGGAGTGACGGATCCTATCGGCGATCGTCCTGAGTTCGGCGATGAAGCCTCTCACTTGATCGCCGCCGGAGAGCGGCAGTTTGCGGGTGACGAGGTCGATCGCCTGGATGCCGTTGGTGCCCTCGTAGATCGGGGCGATGCGGGCGTCGCGGAGATAACGCGCCGCACCCGTCTCCTCGATGAAGCCCATGCCGCCATGCACCTGGATGCCGAGCGAGGCGACGTCGACGCCGGCATCGGTCGAAAAGGATTTGGCGATCGGCGTCAGCAAAGCGGCGCGCTCCTGCCAGTGGCGGCTGGTCTCGCCGGCCCGATGGGACATGTCGATCGCATGGGCGCAGGCATAGGAGATGGCGCGTGCGCCCTGGGTCAGCGCCTTCATGGTGGCGAGCATGCGGGCGACGTCGGGATGTTCGACGATCGGGCTCATGCCGGCGCCGGTCCAGCCGGGCGCCCTGCCCTGGGTGCGTTCTCTGGCATAGGCGAGCGCCTTCTGGGTGGCGGCCTCGGCGATCGCCACGCCCTGCATGCCGACGGCCAGGCGGGCATTGTTCATCATCGTGAACATGCAGGCGAGCCCCTTGTTCTCCTCGCCGACCAGCCATCCGACAGCGCCCTTTTCACCGCCGAACTTTCCGTCGCCATAGATCATCGTGCAGGTCGGCGAACCGTGGATGCCGAGCTTGTGCTCCAGCGAGTGGCAGAACAGATCGTTGCGGGGCCCAAGCGAGCCGTCGTCGTTCACCAGGAATTTCGGCACCAGGAAGAGCGAGATGCCGCGGGTGCCGGCCGGCGCATCCGGCAGGCGGGCGAGCACCAGATGGATGATATTGTCGGCCGCGTCATGTTCGCCCCAGGTGATGAAGATCTTCTGGCCGAAGAGCCGGTAGCTGCCGTCGGCGCAGCGTTCGGCGCGCGCCTTGAGCACGCCGAGGTCGGAGCCGGCATGCGGCTCGGTCAGGTTCATGGTGCCGGTCCATTCGCCCGACACCATCCTTGCCAGATATTTCTCCTTCAGCGCCGCGCTGCCATGGGTGCTGACGGCCTCGATGGCGCCCATCGTCAGCGTCGGGGCGAGAGCGAAGGCCATGGAACCGGAATTCCACATTTCGAGTGCGGCGACATTCAGCATATGCGGCAGGGCTTGGCCGCCGAAAGCTTCGGGCGCCGTCAGCCCGTTCCAGCCGCCGGCGATCCAGTTGCGATAGAGATCGCGCCAGCCGTCCGGCAACCTGACCTCACCGTCCTCCAGGCGCGCACCCTGGCGATCGCCGATATCGGCGAGAGGCGCCACTTCCTCTGTGGCAAAACGTCCCGCCTCGGAAAGGATGGCATCGATGAGATCCTCGCCGAGATCGCCGAAAAACCCTTCTGAAATCGCCTCGCCCATGCCGGCTACGTGCTTCAACGTGAACGCGATTTCCTCGACGGGCGCCTTGTACATGCTCTTTCCTCCCTGGGATCGGCCCGCACCTCGGCAAAGCCCCTCCGAGGCAAGGGCTAATTGATTTTTACGTAAACGTCAATTTCGATTTCCCGGTCTGCCATGCGATAGTTTACCCCGCATGACGCTTGGCTCTTGCAACCTTGCACAAATGAACGTCATGGAGAATCTCTAATGCATGACGCCCGGAAGTGTGCAGGATGCGGCGCGCTTCAAAGGAATGACATCGCCTTCGCAAAGGACCGGCGACCAATGGATACATTGCCCGTCAATATACCCGGCTTCGTCTGGGCCTATCGCTTCTCGCCGGATGAAAAGACGGCGGTGCGGCTGAACAATAGTGCGACGGTGGCGGAACTGACCGCCGACAACTGTTTCTACTGGCTGCACCTCAATCTTGTCGACGCCCGCGTGCCCGCCTTGCTCGAGACGCTCGCCGGGCTGACGGAGGACGCGAAATCGGCGCTGACGACGCGTGACACGCATGCGGCCATCACCGTCGACGAGCAGATGCTCTACGGCACGCTCGTCGACTGCCAGCGCGACTTCGCTCAGGACACCAACAATCTCGGCTGGCTGCATTTCGCCATGTCCGACCGCTTCATCATCACCACGCGGCTGCAGCCACTGCGCAGCGTCGAGCGGGCGCGGGCGCTGATCGAGAAGAATCCGGGCAAATTCTCACGGCCGGTCGATCTGTTCGAACTGCTGGTGATCGAGTTTCAGCGCACGCTGATCGCGATCGTCATGGAACTTACCGAAGAACTGAACCAGATCGAGGATATCGTCTACGACAATGCGCCGCGCGACGAACGCCGGCGGCTGGCGCCGGTGCGGCGAACCGTGGTGAGATTGCATCGACATCTGCGCACGGTGCTGGCGCTGATGCGCCGCGCGGCGGCGGCCGACGACGACGAGATGCCCTTCGGCTTCGACGACGTGGCGCGGCGGCTGACGAGCCGGCTGGAAACGGTCGATCACGATATTTATGCGCTGCAGGACCGGGCCCGCCTGCTGCACGAAGAAATCGATTCGAAACAATCCTCCGAGACCAACCGCCATCTCTACCTGCTGTCGATCATGACGGCCTTCCTGCTGCCGCCGACGCTGGTGACCGGTTTCTTCGGCATGAACACGGCCAACCTGCCCTTCGCCGTCGGCGACTACGGCACCGAATACGCCGTCGCCCTGATCGTCGCGTCGATTGCCTTTGCCTGGTGGCTGCTGCGGCGGGTCAATATTCTTTGAGGGGGAGGCTTGACGTGATTGTTGGGCGGAGAGGCTTGGGTTCGGTCCTATTCCATCAAACGTCGCTGTACTTGCCACAGAACTCGTCCCACCCTCAGTCGTCCTCGGGCCCGGCCCGAGAATCCACGTAGGCCACCTCCATCAGCAGCGGAGATGGATCCTCGGCTCAAGGCCGAGGATGACGGAGGGTGAGGTAGCGTCCGGCCAAACTCACCGGCGACGCTGTGACGGGCCTCTTCGCGACGAACACGGCCCACGCCCTTCGCCGTCGGCAACAACGGCACCACTACGCCGTCGCGCTCATCCTATGGATATTCTTTGGGGGCGGCGTGACTGCCGGGCTCGCGTCCTCCAATTTCCTCCCACGTCGCGGCACTTGGCAGAAAGCGCACCGCACTCTCCGTCATCCTCGGGCTTGACCCGAGGATCCACGGCCTCGCTCTTAAGCGGGCATGGATCTCGGCTCAAGGCCTGCGATGACGGAGGGTGGGGCAAGGTTCCGGCCAAACTCGCCACCGAGGCAACACCTCGCCCGGAACGGTTCTTGCACGGTTACTAATGTATTCACCGTGGGGAGACCTAATGTCATGAAATGGTGCACATCCGCAGAGTTTGCCCCTCTGATGCTCGTTGTGAGTGGGCCGGAAAAATACAAGCTTGTTGCAACCCTTGGGCAGGCCGCCGAGATGCTGACCGTCGGCTGGCCGATCGACGATGGAGACGAATATCTTATTGCGATCAGGGCGTGCCGGGATGCAATTCATGGGGAAATTCCGGCTCGGGACGCGCGAGCAGCGCTTATCCGTGCCGCCGACGAAGCTGGCATTTCGGTGATCACCGTCGTTCACTGAGTTTCGCAGCGGCGGCGGGTGACTATTCTTTGAGGGTAAAAGATTTGGGATTCTGAGAGTGGCGTTGCCTCATCCGCCTGCCGGCACCTTCTCCCCGTTTTCCGGGGAGAAGGTGAGGGTGAGGGCAAATGCGTCACCTCAATAAGGCGAATAGCACTGCTGGCGAGGGCCGTTATAGGGCTGGAAGGTGTTGTCGTAAGCCCGATAGGACCGGTAGCGATTGGCGCACCAGGCGACGTGAGCCGAACCCATGCGGGGCGCGGGCTCGACGTAACGCGGAGCGGCGATGGCGCCGCCGATGACTGCGCCGGCGCCGAAAGCGGCGAGCGGATACCAGTAGCCGTTATAATGGCGGTAGCCCGGGCGGTAATAAGAATATCCGCGATAGCCGCCGTAATAGCCCGGCCGGTAGTAGGCGCCAGGTCGATAGTAGGCGCCGGGGCGATAGCCGGGCCGGTAATAATCGCCGCGATAGTAGCGGCGATACTGGACATTCTCGACGGCGGAGGATTTTTCCACCTGCGGGGCGGTGGGCATCTGGATTGCCTGCGACGGCACGAAGCCCGTCAGAACGACGGCGGCGGCCAGAACTGCGGATGCGATCTTATTTCTCAGCCCGATCATTTCTCTCTCCCATTCAAACAGCGAGCACCGCCTGCCCGGCAACGCCTTCGCGCCCGAATGGTTCCGAAAGCGGCCGAGGGCCGACCGCTTTCCTTTTTAGAGAGGTCGAACTGAACCGGAGATTAACCGGCGCCGGCGATGCGATCAGGCGACGGCGGAGATTTTCGACTGGTCGCCCTGCAGGCGGTTCACCATGAAGTTCGAATACCATTCGAGGAACTGCATGACGCCGCCCTCATGCAGGGAGGAATAAGGCCCGGGCTCATAGGCCGGCGAGTGAATGCCGAAAGCATTCTCCTCGACGATGCGGCGATCCTGGTCGTTGGTCTCGGTCCAGACGTGGGTCAGTTCCTCGAGATTGTAATCCACGCCTTCGACGGCGTCCTTGTGGACGAGCCACTTGGTGGTCACCGCCGTCTCGTTGGCGCTGAGCGGCAGCACCCGGAAGGAGATGGCGTGGTCGCCCAGCAGATGGTTCCACGTCGTCGGATAGTGGAAGAGCAGCATGGTGCCGATATGGCTGATCGAGATATCGTCGGCGAGCGGGCGCTTGACGGCGCGCTTGCCCGACATTGTGTAGCTTTCGGCATCCTCGATCAGCGGCATGCGGGCGGTGCGGAACTGGCCGTCCGGCGAAATCTGGAACTTGCTCGGCAGGCCGGCGGCCTCGCAGCGCGCCCAATGGCCGGCGATTTCGGGATCGTCGGCGCCGCCATCCGTGCCGGTGACGCTCGGGGCTTCGGGATAGGTGCGGCAGAGTTCGGGGTGATTGGCGGCGCAATGATAGCACTCGCGGTTGTTTTCCCAGACGAGCTTCCAGTTGCCCTTCTCGATGATCGTGCTCTGGAAGGCGACCTTGCTCTCGCTGATCCGGTGCGGCGCGACATAGGGCTCGATCTTGTCGCGCACCGTCTGGAAATCCGGAGCGGTGTTGGCCAGGCAGATGAAGACATAGCCTGCGACGACTTCGCAATGGACGGGCTTCAGATTGAAGCCGGTCTTATCGAAATCATCGCCCATGTGGCGGGCGAAGGCGAGCTTGCCTTCGAGATCATAGGTCCACTGATGATAGGGACAGACGAGGCGCACGGAGGAGCCGTGCTCCTTGGTGCAGACGCGCGAGCCGCGATGACGACAGCTGTTGTGGAAGGCGCGGATGACATTGTCTTTACCGCGGACGATGACGACGGGATAGCTGCCGATCTGGACGGTGAAATAGGCGCCAGCCTTCGGCAGTTCGCAATCATGGCCGATAAACAGCCAGTCGCGGTAATAGATCATCTCCATGTCGAGCTGGAAATAATCCTCGTCGATATAGAACGGCCGTTCGAGGCTGAAGCCCTCCCGGCGGTTCTTGAGCTGACGCAAAACGTTGCTGCGAATATCCATCTTCATGTCCTCGTGCACCCGGTTGCCGCCTGACGCTGAAGGCCGGCGGAAGCGCGCCCGCTTCCTTCTCCTTCGAGAGAATTGTTCATGGCGGTCATTTAATCACCTGAGCCCATTTAATCATCTGGGTTGTCTGCCGCTTGGTTGTAATGCGACATCGGCTTCGAAATTGACGACAGGATGCAAGCAGCCCGTTCGGAGCGATCGCATCCCCCGACTCCGCAGGTCATTATCGTCAATTGCGACATGGCGTAAAGACCCGATCCGCCAAGAGCGAGGCTGCCGGACAGCCGGAATTATCGCATTTGCGACATCGGCGGATATCGGCCCTGCATGCAGGCGGCGACCGGCGCCGTTTTAACACCGCCTTAAGCATACGCTCCTATCCTGCTGACGATCCGAGACCGACGAAGCACGCGAATCATGGCCAAACTCCGGTATTTCGACGCGAAAGAAACGAGCAGATCGCAGGAGCCGCAGCTGGTTGCCGCGCATTCCGAATTCCTGCGCACCGGCCGCATTCCCCGCGAACGGCGGCACTGGCTGGCCGAGGAAAAGCGCTATCTCACCCATGACGAGGTCGCCGCCAAAACCGGACGCAAGCTGCAGGTGGCCGGCGAGAGGACCCATCAGCACATCAACGGCTTTCACCACTCGATCCAGTTTCCGAAGATGATCTTCCACCGGACGCTGGAGGACAGCCCGCATCTCGGCTATTGCCACGTCACCGCAGCGCGGACGAAGTTCGCCCATTATGAAGAGGTGAGCTGGGCCTTCTATATCGCCAATTTTTATTCCGATATCGGCGAGAACGACAACTTCTTCGAACGGATCGATGTCGGCTATTCCCGCATGTATTTCGCCGTCGCCATCAAACCGGGCGAGAACTCCGCGGAAAAGATGACGATCGACCGGTCGGTGCGCGGCAACGGGCTGCTCTTCCGCACCCACGATCCGCAAGCGGCGATCCGCAACATCCTGCTGCTCGGCGCCCGCAACGAACAGCTGCGCGAAATCATCCGCCAATTGTGAACAAACAAGGCGATTGATCGCGGGCGGCGGAAAGCCTAATGACTGCCGGAACCAGACACGGGCAGCACATGGCACGCATCATCGACATAGAGGCAGACAGGCAGGCAGCGCTCGAAGCCGCCTCAGCCGCACTCGCCGACGGCTTTGCCATCGCCATTCCGACCGAGACCGTCTACGGCCTTGCCGCCGACGCCACCAATCCGGCGGCGATCACCCGCATCTACGAGACCAAGGGCCGGCCGCGCTTCAACCCGCTGATCTGCCATATGGCCGATCTTGCGATGGCCGAAGAACATGCCGAATTCGATCCCGTGTCGCGGGCGCTCGCCGCAGCCTTCTGGCCCGGCCCGCTGACGCTGGTGCTGCCGCTGAAGCCCGAAAGCCCGATCCATTCGCTGGCGACCGCCGGGCTCGACAGCGTCGGCATCCGTGTGCCGAAGGGTTTTGCGGGTGCCCTGATCGCCGCCTTCGGGCGGCCGCTCGCAGCCCCCAGCGCCAATACCTCGGGCGCGATCAGCGCCACGAGTGCCGCCCATGTCGAGGCCGATCTCGGGGCGAAGGTGCCGTTGATCCTCGATGCCGGCCCCAGCGCCGTCGGCGTCGAATCGACGATCGTCAAGGTGGAGGGCGACCGGCTGCGACTGCTTCGGCCCGGCGGCCTGGCGGCACGCGAGATCGAGCGCGTCGCAGGCAGGCCGCTGCTCAGGGCGAAGACGGCATCGGCGGCCATCGAGGCACCGGGTATGCTCGCCTCCCATTATGCGCCAGGCGCCGCCGTGCGCCTCAATGCGCGCGCCGTCGAACCCGGCGAAGCGCTGATCGGCTTCGGCAGTGCCGCGGTCTCCGGCGCGCAGGCTGCGCGGATCGTTCTCGATCTCAGCCCGCGCGGCGACCTCGCCGAGGCGGCTGCCAATCTTTTCGACTATATGAAGCGGGCCGATGCCAGCGGGGCATCGAGCATCGCCTTTTCGCCCATTCCCGAAGAGGGGCTCGGCGAAGCGATCAACGATCGCCTGCAGCGGGCAGCCGCGCCCCGCGACTGACAGACCTTATAGGACGCGAGATAGGATCGATCTGATGAGCAGCCCCGGCATTTCCACCGATCTTCTCGCCCGCTTCGCCGCTATCGTCGGCGACAAATATGCGCTTCGCGACGAGGGGGATCTTGCCCCGCATCTGATCGAAAACCGCGGCCTCTATCATGGCTCCTCCCCCCTGCTGTTGAAACCCGGCTCGGTCGCGGAAGTCTCCGCGATCATGAAGCTTGCGACGGAGACCGGAACGGCGATAGTGCCGCAGACCGGCAATACCGGCCTCGTCGGCGGCCAGACGCCGCGGGCCGGCAAGGCCGACATCATCCTGTCGCTCGAGCGCATGAACAGGATCCGCGATGTCGATCCGGTGGCGAACGTCCTGGTCGCCGATGGCGGCGCCATCCTGGCCGAGGTGCAGAAGGCGGCCGAGGCGCATGGGCGGCTGTTTCCGCTGTCGCTCGGCTCGGAGGGCTCCTGCCGCATCGGCGGCAATCTTTCCACCAATGCCGGCGGCACGGCCGTATTGGCCTACGGCAACATGCGCCAGCTCTGCCTCGGCCTTGAAGTGGTGCTGCCGACCGGCGAGATCTGGGACGGGTTGCGCCGCCTGAAGAAGGACAATACCGGCTATGACCTGCGCGATCTCTTCATCGGCGCCGAAGGCACGCTCGGCGTCATCACCGGCGCGGTGCTGAAGCTGTTCCCCCAACCGCTCGGCCATCAGGTGGCCTTCGCCGGGCTGAATTCGGTCGAGGATGCGCTCGGCCTCTTCAACCTTGCCGCCAGCCTCTGCGGCGCCTCTCTGACCGGTTTCGAGCTGATGCCGCGTTTCGGTGTCGAGATCACCACCCGCCATATCGACGGCGTGCGCGATCCCCTGGACACGGCCTATCCCTGGTACGTGCTGATCGACATTTCGACGTCCGACTCGGCCGAGACGGCGGAGCGGATGATGAACGGCGTGCTCGAACAGGGTTTCGAGGCCGGCCTGGTCCTCGATGCCGCAATCGCCGCCTCGGTCGCCCAGCAGAAGGCGATCTGGCACATGCGCGAGAGCATGTCGGATGCCCAGAAGCCCGAAGGCGGGTCGATCAAGCACGATGTTTCCGTGCCGGTGTCGCGTATCCCGCATTTCATGGCCGAGGCCGAAGACGCGGTGATGGCGGCGATGCCGGGCGCCCGCATCTGCGCCTTCGGCCATATGGGCGACGGCAATATCCATTACAATATTTCCCAGCCGGTCGGCGCCGACAAACCCGCCTTCATCGCCCGCTGGCGCGAAATGAACCATATCGTCCATGGGCTGGTACTGGCGCATGGCGGCTCGATCTCGGCCGAACACGGCATCGGCCAGCTGAAGCGCGACGAACTGGCGGCGATCCGCCCGGCGATCGAAATCGACCTGATGCGCCGCATCAAACGCGCCTTCGATCCGGCCGATATCATGAACCCGGGTAAGGTGGTCAGTCTCGAGGTGTGAGGTCGACGAGACCAAGCCTGTTCGGCGATATCAGTCTGAAGAAAGACCCCTCCCCAACCCCTCCCCACAAGGGGGAGGGGCTAACTTGCGGCCCGGATCGGCGGCCAAAAATCAAAATCTCGCACGCTGTTACCGTTCCGCCGTCTCCGACGATGCGGTTTGTGCAGGACAGCGCGGCATTCAAGCCCCTCCCCCTTGTGGGGAGGGGTTGGGGAGGGGTCTTTCTTCTGCCGGAATTGCCTCAGGACGACTGCGTGCCGCCGCCGGTGAGGATCTGCAGTGCCGGCGATTGCTGGGTGCTGTTCTGGACGTCGTACATGGCGGTGAAGCGGCGCAGCAGTTTGTCGACCTTCTTCGGATCCTGGAGATCCTCGAGCTTGACGAAGCGGTTGATCAGGTCGGCCTGCTTGGCGACGTCCATGCCCGAGATCTGCGACGGCAGGCTGTAGGCCGTGGTGATGACCTGGTAGAGCGCTTTGTCGCCGAGGATCGAATAGATCGAGGTGATGCTCGGGGCCTTGCGGCTGAAATAGAGCGCCAGGCGGACGCCGTCATTGCTTTCACCCTGCTGCGTTTCCATCGTCTGCTGGACATAGAGCTGCTGGGTACGGTCTTCCGCCGCCTTGTTCTGAATCGTGCCCATCTTGGCGCGGGTCAGATTACCGTCCTTGTCGAAGTTGAAGGCGGCGACGATATCCTTGAAGCGGGCATCGGCCTTGGTGTTGAGATAGCTCTTCTTGTCGTCGGGATCGGAGGTGAAGATCTTCTTCAGCGTCGCCTTGTCGTAATCCTTCGGGTCGAGATTATTCGCCTTCAGCACCAGATCGGTCAGGCGGCTGTCATCGAGGAAATCGTCGAGCGACTTCACCTTCGCCATGCCCTTGGCGAAATAGTCGACCTCGGTGGTCGCATCCTTCGACGCCTTGTCCTTCACCGGGCCGGCCTTCAGCAGCATGGTGACATGCGCCTTGTAGTCGGTGGCGTATTTGGCCATGGTCGCGTCCGGCAGCGCCTGGAAAGGTGCGGCCGCCTTGCCGTCGGGACCGAAATTGAAGGCGCGGGCAAGGTTGGTGATGCGCTCGTCCTTCAGCGAGGCGATATAACCCTTCGGGTCATAGGCATCGCTCGTCAGGATCTTGCGCATCATCGAGCGCGATACTTCCTGGTCTGTCAGACCGAAGGCCTGCAGCGCCACATGATAGGGATCCGGCAGATCATCGTTGCTCTTGGTGAAATCGGCCGACGAATTGCTGCGCATGAAGTCGTTGACGGTCTTGATGTCGGAAAAGTTCAACAGGCTGCTGCTGTCGGCCATCATGCTCGAATAATTGGATGCGACCTCATCGATCGCCTCGTCGCGCTCGTCGTCGTAACGCGCCATATAGTTGTCATTGGTGGTCTGCGCCTGATCGGCCGTCTGGACCGAGCTTACCACCGGCAGCGACCCATCGGCGGCAAAATTGAAATCGGCGTTGAGATCGGCGTGGCCGGCGGCGGCCGCCGCCGTCGCATCGGTCAGGATGCTCTTCAGATCGGCGTTCGAAATGCCGGTCGGCAGATTATAGGTGCTCTTCAGGAAATTGGTGATCGCGTCATCGGCGAGAAGGTCGTCGACATTGCCGATCGTCGACATCCGCGCCGAATAGTCGTCCGTGCGGGTGCTGGCGGCGAACTTCGTGTCGCGGATCTGGGTGGCCGTCTGGGCGGCCATGCCGTCCTTCAGCGTGCCGTCCGCCTTGAAGTTGAAGGCGGCGGCAACGTCGGCATAGGTGCCGGTGCCGCTCTGGTCAGTCAGGATCGCGCGAAGATTGACGTCGGTGACCGTCGGCGGGATGCCATAGGCATTGCGCACGAAATTGTTCAGCTTGCTGTCCGACAGCAACTGATCGACGTTGGAGATGCCGGCGATCGTCGCCTGGTAGTAGACCGCCGCATCGTCGGCCTTGCCAGCGGTGCTGGCGCTCTGTGAGGCGCTCTGCGAGGCGTAAAGGGTCGCGACCGATCCGTCCGCCTTGAAATTGAAGAGATCGTGGACGTCGCTGTAGCCCTGGGCGCTGGCCGCGGTGCGATCGACGAGGAAGGTCCTCAGCGTCGCATCGGAAACGCTGTCTGCAATCTGCATGCTGGTTCTGAGATAGCTGACCGCAACGGAATCGGACATGATGTCGTCGACACTGGTGACACTGCCGATCATGCTGTCGAAATGCGCCGCGTTTGCCGCGGACTTGTCGGTGGTCGACTTGCGCTGCGCTGCGGTCTGAATTGCCGAACCGTTGATCGAACCGTCCGTATTGAAGTTGAAGTCGGCATTGAGATCGGCGTGGCCCTGGGCCGCGGCATAGGTCGAATCGGTCAGGATATTCTTCAGGTCGGCATTGCTGAAACTCGTGCCGAGGCCATAGGCATCCTTGATGTAACGCGCCATGACGCTATCGGCCAGCAGATCGTCGACATTGGTGATGGCACTCGACTGCGAGGTCACGGAATAATAGTTGGTCGTGCTCGATGCAGCCGATTTCAGTTTGTTCGCCTGGTCGACCGACTGGACGCGCGCCGTGCTGGAGGTCGACCCGTCAGCCTTGAAGTTGAAGGCATTGTAGACGTTGGTAAAACCCATCAGCTGGGCATAACCCGGATCGGTCAGCACCGTGCGCAGCGCTGCGGCGGTGAAGTCGGCGCCCATGCTGTAGGCCGTCGTGATGTAGGAGGTTAGGCGTTTGTCGGCGACCAGATCGTCGACATTGGTGATCGTGCCGATCTTCGCCGTGTAATAGGCCTTGTTATATTCGGCCGCCGTCGCGCCGACATAGTAGACATCGGAACCGACCGAATTGTCGATGATGACCGATTGGGAATTCAGCGTATAGGTCTCGATGACCGACGCCTTCTGCGCGGCGGTCTGCGCCGTGCCGGTGACGGTGCCATCGGCATTGAAGCTGAACTGGGCGGCAAGCGCCTTGTATTTGTCGCCGCCTTGCGTGTTGACGACGCTTGAGGGGTCGTTGAGATCGCTCGTCAGCACCTGGCGCAGGAAGTCCTTCGACGCATAGGTGGGATCGATGTTGAACGTCTTCAGCACATAGGTGCGCAGCCGGGTGTTGTTGACCAGGTCGTCGACCGTCTGCACGCTGTCGATATTGTTGCTGTAATAAGTGCTCTCGGCGCTCGCCGCCTTATCGGCATCGGCGAAGGACTGCTTGTAGAGGCCGATCATGTCGTCCTCCTGCGCGTCCGTCTGCACATCCTTGGCAGGCGCATTGAAATTAAAGGCGGCGGCGAATTCGCGGTAGCGGGTATCGGAGAGCTTGTTGGCGTAGCTGTTCGGGTCGGTCAGATCGCTTTCCAGCACCTTTTTCATGAAGGCCTTGGCGTAGGTCATATCCTCGAGGCCATAGGCCTTCATCGCATAGCTGTAGAGCTTGTAGTTGCCGAGGAAATCGTCGACGTCTTTGACCTTGTTGATATTGTCCGCGTAATACTCGGCATCCTTCTTGACCGTCGCCTGTGACGCAACCTTATTGAGGCTGGACGTCATATCCTTCGACAGGATCGTGTAAGCGAGGGAAGCCGTGATCATGAATAGCGCCCTTTTCGGCAAAATCTCTAAAAGAACGACGAACTGCTGGTGAGCCCATTTTGCCATGGAAAGCTTACCCGAGGCTTACCTCAGGATGCATCATTTCCGCACAGCACAGCGTTCACCTTCCGGAAACCCTGCCGGATTCGGTTTTGATAACCATCAGAGGAGGCAAAGTTTTCTTAACCGCAATTTTTAAGCTGTACGGAAGGGCAGGCCCCTATTGTCGGCCATAGAGGACGAAAAGTCCCAAGGAGAAGACCGGAAATCGGCTCTCAGGTAAGACAAGGGTAGAATGACATGAACAATCCCGTAAAGAAGCCGGCCTGGGCCGGCACGACGTTACGCCTCGATCCGTCCCGCTTTCCTCAGCAGGTCAGCTACGCCATCCATGATTGTTCGGATGACGTGAATATCACCATCGACGAACGCGGCGCGGTGCTGCGCAAGGTCCTGCCTTCCAGCGGGCTGCCGCTGTCGATTGCGCTGCCGAAGCGCGTCTTCAAGGGTGTCGCCGCCCGCGCCATCGACCATGGCGACGGCGAGGTTACCGTCACGCTCGAGCTGCACCACGCCGATCCCGAGCTCTGCATCCCGCTGCTCGTCGCCCATGATCTCAGCGATATCGCCGCCGACTGGCGCAGCTGGTCGGAAGCCTTCCGCATTCCGATGCTGATGGTCGAGGCCGACGGCGTCGCCCGTCCGCTCGAAGATCATATCGGCGGCCTGCGCACCAGCGATCTCAAGCCGCGCCGCCGTCATTCCTATTTCGCCAATCGCCGCCCACGTTTCCTCGTGCGCCGCACCACCGGCCAGCTCGGCGTCGCCATGCGGATCGAAGGCAAGGAAATCATCGCCCGCCACTGAGCGATATCGCGACACTTCGGTTTCGTAGCATTTGAAACCCGGCGCCCGCGCCGGGTTTGTCGTTTCCTGCATCGTCCCAATCAGGGAATGGCGAAGAGCAGCGAGACGAAGAGGCCGAAGAAAATGATCAGGCCGACGCGGTTGTTCGACTTGAACAGCGCCAGGCATTGGGCGGCATCCTCGATATCGAGCCGGACGATCTGCCAGGCAAACATGCCGGCCGCGCCGAGCAAGGCCAGGAAAGCGATGAGATTGGCGCCGGCGAGCGCGAAAGCCATAAACATCAGCACCAGCGTCAGCCCGTAAAGGCCGATCAGCCAAATCCTCGTCCTGTCGCCGAACAGGCGCGCGGTCGAGCGGACGCCGATCAGCTCGTCATCCTCCTTGTCCTGATGGGCGTAGATTGTGTCGTAACCGATCGTCCAGGCGACGGAGGCGGCATAGAGCAGGACGGACGCAAAGGAAATCCCGCCCAAAATGCCGGCCCAGCCCATCAGCGCGCCCCAGGAGAAGGCAAGGCCGAGATAGAATTGCGGCCAGTCGGTGAAGCGTTTGGCATAGGGATAAAGCGCCACGATGCCGAGCGAGAGCACGCCGAGAAAGACGGTGAACCAGTTGAACTGCAAGAGCACGAAGAGACCGACCAGCGCCTGCAGGCCGATGAAGATTTTCGCCCGGGCGCGCGTGACGCGGCCGGAGGGGAGCGGACGCGAACGCGTGCGCGCCACTTCCATGTCGATCTCGTGGTCGACGAGATCATTATAGGTGCAGCCGGCGCCGCGCATAGCAACGGCGCCGATGAAATAGAGGAACAGGTGCGCCACCAGCAGGCTGCCGGAATAGAGCCCCTGGCCGATCGCCGCATTGGCGGCCAGCGTCGCCGACCAGAAGCACGGCCACATCAGCAATTGCCAGCCGATCGGGCGATCCCAGCGGGCCAGCTGCGCATAGGGCCAGAGCCATGGCGGCAGGATCCGGTAGACCCAGTTGTCGGAAGGCGCGTCGGAAACGCGATCGTTAAGGTGGTCGGTATCTTGCATGCCGCCATCTAGCGACCGGCCGGCGATCCGGTCAAGAATTGTTATGCGCCCGCGCCTTCGAAAGAACGCGCGGGCTTCGGCCATCACTGCAGGGAGAAATTGAACTTGTAGGTCGCCGAAACGCCGATCACGACCTGGTTCTTCGAACCGCGATCGCGCACCAGGCTGCTGTCGGCAGCCGGACCGGCCAGCCGCTTATATTCGAGGAAGGAGCTGGCCGAGAGGTTTTCCGTCGCCTTCCAGGTGATGGCCGTTCCCGCGCCATAGGACTGGATGCCCGACGACGGCTTGTAAGGATCAAGGCCGCTTGCCGCGGCATGTTTGGCGCTGACGCCGTAATAGGCGTCGTAATAGCCGGCGGTGGCGAATGTCGCGCGCGGGCCGCCTGACAGCTGCAGGTTGGGCGCAATATCGGTGAAGGCATCGACGGCGAGATCGGCGACGACGCCGTCGTGGGACCGGATGCCCTGGCGGACTTCGGCGCGGGCGCGCAGGAAATCGGTTGGGTAAACCTCGACGAAGCCGCCGGCTTCCGCCCCCCATTTGACCTTCCGCAAGCCCTTCAGGTCACTGTCGTCGCCGGCATCGCGCGACGGGACGAATTTGCCGACGAGGCCGGCGCGGAAGGCACCCTTGTCGATGAGGGCGAAAGACGGATTGTCGTTGCGTGAGGAAAAACGCGGGCCTGCACCCTGGCGGCCGACCGAGATCAGCGGGCTGAACTTGAATTCATTATGCGACGAGCCTTCGAATTTCGGAGCGGAGAAACCGGCGACGCCGACGCTCAGATACCAGTCGCCGGACCAGAAGGGCTGGCCGCTTTCCTGCGCGGCGGCCAAAGCTGGGAATGAAAGGGCAATAGCCAAAGAGATCGATACGACTGATCGATGAAACACGTCCGCACTCCAGAAAACGCAAAAACAAAGCCGCGGAGGGCGGCGGCGGCTACATTTATCGTGAGGTCGTTACCCCAATGTTAACCACGGAGACACAAAGGACGTGAAATGAATGGTGTGGAGATCCGCGAGAGCAGCCCCTCATCCGGCTGCCGCCACCTTCTCCCCGCTCGCGGGGCGAAGAGACCAAGCCGCAACCTCTCCGTACCCACCTCGCTCCCGCAAGGCACGCCCCCTCGCCCCGTTTACGGGGAGAGGGTTAGGGTGAGGGGCAGCTTCCGCGCAAACCGGACGTAAAATCGCTCCTGCAATTTTGGTGGAATTGCTTACCGCTGGTTCCACCCGCGGATAACCGGTTCGGTCAGATCATGCTCGTAGCCGAGCACGCTGATGCTTGTGGTGTCGAGGGAGAAATACACGCCGCCTTCCGGCGGCAGGCCGAGCCAACGGGCGGCGAGCACGCGCAGGAAATGCGAACTCGAGAAGATCAGAATGGTGCTGGCGGCCTCGCGAAGCGCATGGATGACGGCGTCGGCGCGGGCGCCGACATCGGCGGCGAACTCGCCGTTCGGGCAGCCATCGCGAAAGAGCTGCCAGCCGGGGCGGCCGGCGAGGATTTCCTTGGTGGTGATGCCTTCATAGGCGCCGTAATCCCATTCGGCGAGATCCTCCCTGATCACTGCACCCGATCCGAAACCGGCGAGCGCGCAGGTCGTGCGGGCCCGTGCGGACGGGCTCGACCAGACGGCGGAGAAGGAAAGGCCGGCCAGCCGTTCGGTCAGCTTGCGGGCGGCGGCCTCGCCATTCACAGTCAGCGGAATATCGGTTCGTCCGGTATGGCGCCCGGACCGGCTCCATTCGGTTTCACCGTGGCGGACGAGGTAGATTTCGGGAAACGCATTGCTCATCGGCATGCCCTTTCATTATGGCCGGCGCTGCCGCTCAGAAGGTCACCTTTTCGAGCGGCGGGCGCCTCGCCTCGAATTCCTGCAGCTTGGCTTCGTTGCGCGCAATGTAATTGCGGTTGTCGGGTACGGTGAACTGGTTCTTGGCGATCTGGATCTGCAGGATGAAGAGTTCGTCCCAGCGGAAACCCATTTCGGAACCGGCCAGGTAGAATTCCCACATGCGGAAGAACTGCTCGTCGTAAAGCGCCACCGCTTCGGCCTTGCGCGCCACGAAACGTTCGCGCCAATGGCGCAGCGTATAGGCATAATGCATCGGCAGGATTTCGACATCCCTGACCAGCAGCCCGGCCTTTTCGAGCGGCGGCAGGACCTCGCCGACGGAAGGAATGTAGCCGCCTGGAAAAATATACTTCTCGATGAAGGCGTTGGTGCCGAAGCTCGGCCTCGGGCGGCCGATCGAATGCAGCACCATGACGCCGTTATCGTCGAGCAGATCGGCTACCTTGCGGAAGAAGTTGGGGTAATTGCCGATCCCGACATGTTCGAACATGCCGACCGAGACGATACGGTCGAACTTTTGGCCGGCCATGCTGCGATAATCCTGCAGCTCGAAACGCACCCGATCGGCAAGTCCGCGCTTTGCAGCCCGGTCACGCGAGACCTTCAGCTGTTCTTCGCTGAGCGTGATGCCGGTAAAATCGGCTCCATCGGTCGCTTCCGTGAGATACAGGCCCATACCGCCCCAGCCCGAGCCGATCTCCAGGATACGCTGGTTGGGCCGAAGCAGGAGCTTGGCGGCGATATGGCGTTTCTTGGCGAGCTGCGCCTCGTCGAGACCAATGCCCGGCGGCTCGAAATAGCCGCAGGAATATTGCCAGTCCTCGTCGAGGAAAAGATCGAAGAGCTTGGCCGACAGGTCGTAGTGATGGGCGACATTGTGCTTGTTGCGGTTGACAGGCATGCGGCTCTTCAGCTGCTGCAAGGCAATGCGGCCGACGAGCAGTGCCGCCATCTTGAAATCGAAGATCTCGTTGGTGGTGTTCTGTTTCACCAGCGACAGGAAATCGTAAATATTGCCCTGTTCGAGAATGAACCGGCCCTGCATGTACATTTCGCCGAGCTTCATCGTCGGGTCGCGGCGGATGGCGTCCTCGGCCTCCTGATCGGCAAGGCGGGCCACCACGGTTTCACCGCTGCCGTCGCCGACCATGTGGGTGTCGCCATTGGCAAGGGTAAGTTTCAACGAACCCTTGCGGATGATTTGCTGGACGATCGAAAGGAAAGCCGACGCCATGGACGCCTCGCAAATGTGACAGGATAGTCACATCAACTTAGTGGCTCTCTTTCGCCTTACAAGCGCCGGATTTAGCACTCTCGAAATAACGCCGACAAACTGTGACATTTTTGCCGAAATACCGGCTAAACCCTTATTTTCGCTTCATGGCTTCGGCGAGTGCGGCGCCGAAAGCCCCCTGGCTCTCTGGTTTCGCCGCCGCCGGCCGGCGCTCGTTCTGCGGCCGGGAACCCTGGTTGCCGCGAGAATCGCCACGCGGCGCGGATGCGGAAGAACCGTCGTCGCGTTTCATCGACAGAGCGATGCGCTTACGCTTGGCGTCGACTTCGACGACCCGCACCTTGACGACATCGCCGGCCTTGACGACCTCGTGCGGATCCTTGACGAAGCGATCGGCAAGCTGCGACACGTGCACCAGGCCATCCTGGTGCACGCCGATATCGACGAAGGCGCCAAAGGCGGCGACATTGGTCACCGTGCCTTCCAGCATCATGCCGGGCTTGAGGTCGGAAATTTCGTTGACGCCTTCGGCGAAGGTTGCGGTCTTGAAGCTCGGGCGCGGGTCGCGGCCGGGCTTTTCCAGTTCCGAGAGGATGTCTTTGACCGTCGGCAGGCCGAATTTCTCGTCGATGAACTGACGCGGATCGACCGATTTCAGGAGGGCGCTATCGCCCATCAGCGCCCTGAGATCACGGCCGCAGGCAGCGACGATCTTCTTGGCGACGCCGTAGGCCTCCGGATGCACCGAGGAGGCATCGAGCGGCTCCTTGCCGTTGGGGATGCGCAGGAAGCCGGCACATTGCTCGAAGGTGCGGCCGCCCAGCCTCGCGACCTTCAACAGATCGCGCCGCGTTTCGAAACGGCCCTCGCTGTCACGGTGGCGGACAATGGCATCGGCAATCGACGGGCCGAGGCCGGAGACACGCGATAGCAGCGGCGCAGACGCCGTGTTCAAATCGACGCCGACGGCATTCACCGCATCTTCCACCACGGCATCGAGCGAACGCGACAGCTTCTGCTGGTCGACGTCGTGCTGATACTGGCCGACGCCGATCGACTTCGGCTCGATCTTGACGAGCTCGGCCAAGGGATCCTGCAGGCGCCGGGCGATGGAAACGGCGCCGCGCAGCGACACGTCGAGATCGGGAAACTCGGCCGCTGCGGTCGCCGAGGCGGAATAGACCGAGGCGCCGGCTTCCGAGACGATGACCTTGGTCGGCTTCGGCGCCGGCAGTTCGGCCAGCATGTCGGCCACCAGCTTTTCGGTTTCGCGGCTGCCGGTGCCGTTGCCGATCGAGATCAGCTCGACATTGTGCTTGCGGATCAACGATGCGAGCTCGATCTGGGCGCCGCGCACGTCGTTCCTCGGCTGGAAGGGATAGACGGTCGACGTCGCAACCACCTTGCCGGTGCCGTCGACGACGGCGACCTTGACGCCGGTGCGGATGCCGGGATCGAGACCCATGGTCGCGCGCGAACCGGCGGGTGCGGCCAGGAGCAGATCCTTGAGATTGCGGGCGAAGACATGGATCGCCTCCTCTTCGGCCCTTTCGCGCAGTTCCCGCATCAGGTCGAGCGACAGCGACATGGAGAGCTTCACCCGCCAGGTCCAGCTGGCGACCTCCATCAGCCAGCGGTCGCCGGGGCGGCTCGCACCGATCTCGTAAGCAGTCGCGATCATCCGCTCGACCGGCTTGTTCGGCGAGGCGGTCTCGGCGTCGGCCTCGATCGTCAGCGTCAGCACCTCCTCGTTCCAGCCGCGCAGCATGGCAAGCGCGCGGTGGCCCGGCGCAGTCGCCCAGCGTTCGGAATGGTCGAAATAATCGGAAAACTTCTCGCCCGCCGCCTGCTTGCCGTCGACGACCCGAGCCTTCAGCAGCGAAGCCTGGCGCATATGGGCGCGCAATTTGCCGAGCAGGTCGGCATTTTCGGCAATACCTTCGGCGACGATGTCGCGCGCGCCTTCGAGCGCCGTCTTCACATCGGCCACATCGGCCGTGACGAAGCCTTCGGCGAGCACCGCCGGCTCCCGGCCGCGCTCGGTGAGGATCGCCTCGGCGAGCGGGCCAAGGCCGCGTTCGCGAGCGATTTCGGCCCGCGTGCGGCGCTTCGGCTTGTAGGGCAGATAGAGATCTTCGAGCTCGGCCTTGGTTGCGGCGCCAGCGACTTTGGCCATCAGCTCGTCGGTCATCTTGCCCTGGCCGGTGATCGATTCGACGATGGCGTCGCGCCGGGCTTCGAGTTCGCGCAGATAGACCAGCCGCTCGGCGAGATTGCGCAGCTGGGTATCGTCAAGCCCGCCCGTCACTTCCTTGCGGTAGCGGGCGATGAAGGGCACGGTGGCGCCCTCGTCGAGCAGCTCGATGGCGGCCTTGGCCTGGTCCGGCCGGGCGTTGATTTCGGCCGAGATGCGGGCTGCGAGAAAACGAAGGTCAGCGGCCATGGGATTTCCTGTTCCGACGAAAGTTGCGGGACCATAGCGGCGAAAAGCGGCAAGGCAATGCCCGACTGTGGTTTCCACAGCGGAAGTTATTGGATTGGGGGGTCATTGGCGTTGTGCCGTGTGGCCCCCTCATCCGCCCTACGGGCACCTTCTCCCCCGAGGGGAGAAGGGACATGCCGCACTGTTTTCCTCCACCACAAAGGACAGCGGCAAGAAGAGGCCGTTGCCGCACCTCCCCTTCTCCCCAGCGGGGAGAAGGTGGCGGCAGCCGGATGAGGGGGCCTCACGGCACCATGCCTACCAACCATCCACCCCATCGCCCTCCTCCGTTTTTGCGGTTGTGCAGATGCGGCATTCTTTGATAGCAGAAGCAACGTTTTTGGATCGCCCTGCCCGCGGGCGCAAGGAAAAGAGTGACATGCCAAACCTTCTTCTCGAACTCCGCTCCGAAGAGATTCCGGCCCGCATGCAGCGCAAGGCTGCCGGCGACCTGAAGAAGCTCGTCACCGATGCGCTCGTCGAAGCGGGTCTGTCCTATGAGGGCGCGCGCGAATATTGGACGCCGCGCCGGCTGGCGCTCGACATTCACGGCCTGACGGCGCGCTCGGCCGATGTACGCGAAGAGCGCAAGGGACCCCGCACCGACGCCAACGAAAAGGCAATCGAAGGCTTTTTGCGCGGCGCAGGCTTGTCCTCGGTCTCCGAAGCCCAGGTGGTGAGCGATCCGAAGAAGGGCGATTTCTATGTTGCGGTCATCTCCAAGCCCGGCCGCGCGACTGAAGAGATCGTCACCGACGTGATGCCCGGCATCATCCGCGATTTTCCCTGGCCGAAATCGATGCGCTGGGGCAAGGCATCGTCCAGGCCCGGGGCGCTGCGCTGGGTGCGGCCGCTGCAGTCGATCGTCTGCACCTTCGGCCCCGAGCATGAAGAAACCACCGTCATTCCGTTCGAGATCGACGGCATCACGGCTTCCAACGTCACCTATGGCCATCGCTTCCACGCGCCCGAGGCGATCACGGTGCGGCGCTTCGACGATTATGCGGCGAGCCTGGAAAAGGCCAAGGTCATCCTCGACGCCGAGCGGCGCAAGGACATCATCCTGCACGATGCCCGCGACATCGCTTTCGCCAATGGCCTCGAGCTGGTGGAAGACGAAGGCCTGCTGGAAGAAGTCTCCGGTCTCGTCGAATGGCCGCAGGTGCTGATGGGCAGCTTCGAGGAGGATTACCTCTCCATTCCCTCCGAGATCATCCGGCTGACGATCAAGACCAACCAGAAGTGCTTCGTCACCCGCAAACAGGGTGAAGAGACGCTTTCGAACAAGTTCATCCTTATCTCCAATATCCAGGCGCATGACGGCGGCAAGGAAATCGTCCATGGCAACGGCAAGGTGGTGCGGGCCCGGCTTTCGGACGCACTGCATTTCTGGAAGCGCGACCAGGGCGACCTGCCGGATCTGGAGACGCTGACGGCTTCGGCGGCAAAGTTCGGCCTCGACCTGAAGAAGCCGCTCGACCAGCGCATGGCCAAGCTCGATGCGCTCGATGTGACCTTCCATGCCAAGCTCGGCACGCAGGGCGCGCGCGTCGCCCGCATCCGCGCCCTGGCTGGAGAACTGGCAAAAATCACCGGCGCCGACGCGGCTCTCGTCGATCGTGCCGCCGTGCTCACCAAGGCCGATCTGCGCACCGAAGCGGTCGGAGAATTCCCGGAACTGCAGGGCCTGATGGGTCGCAAATATGCGGTGTTGCAGGGTGAGCATGCCTCCGTGGCCGCCGCGATCGAGGACCATTACAAGCCGCAGGGGCCGTCGGACCGCGTGCCGGAGGACAAGGTGGCAATCACCGTCGCGCTTGCCGACAAGCTCGACACGCTGATCGGTTTCTGGGCGATCGATGAAAAGCCGACCGGTTCGAAGGACCCGTTTGCACTGCGGCGGGCGGCGCTGGGCGTCGTCAGGATCCTCCTGGAACGAAGGATCCGCCTGCCGCTGCTGGCGACGACGCGGGATATCGACCTCCTCTCCTTCTTCCACGACCGCCTCAAGGTCTATCTGCGCGACCAGGGCGCCCGCCACGATCTCATCGACGCCGTGCTGACGCCTGAAGCCGACGACCTGTTGATGGTGGCGCGCCGGGTCGAGGCGCTGACGGCCTTCATCACCTCCGAAGACGGCAAGAACCTGCTTGCCGGCACCAAGCGCGCGACGCAGCTGCTCGCCGCCGAGGAGAAGAAGGGCACCGTCATTGCCGACGGCGTTTCGCCGGCGCTGCTGAAGCTCGACGCCGAAAAAGAGCTGTTCGCCGCAATATCAGCTGCCTCGAAGGATGCCTCGGACGCCGTCGCCGGCGAAGACTTCCGCTCGGCAATGGAAGCGCTCTCCAAGCTGCGCGGCCCGGTCGACCGCTTCTTCGAAGACGTGCTCGTCAACGACGAAGACGCCGCCATCCGCGCCAACCGCCTCGCTTTGCTCAGGCTGATCCGCGAGGCGACGGGAACGGTGGCTGATTTCTCGAAGATCTCGGGATGATATTGCCAGCATGAACGGGGCGTTTGCCACGTGCGAGGCGGGTGAGAATGGAGAGGTCGCGGCATATCCTCTTCTCCCCAGCGGGGAGAAGGTGCCGGCAGGCGGATGGGGCCACACGGCACATCCTTCACGGAAATTCTATTCCGGCGCGCCGACGGTAACACGGCGCCCTTACGCCTTGAGCACGATCGAGACCACCGCGGCGCGGTCGGAGCTCGTATGGGCATTGTAGGAACGACCGGCGTCGGCGGCCCCCTCATCCGCCCTACGGGCACCTTCTCCCCGCTGGGGAGAAGAGGGAATCGAGACGTTGCAGCAATCAAATGAGCGGCAGATGCGGTTCGCCACCCCTTAAAATACCCCCCAACGCTGGCATTGCCGCCACCACCGCGCTAATCAAGCAGTTATGCAAAGCAAGATCCTCGTCAGCGCCTGCCTCATGGGGCACGCCGTCCGGTATGACGGGCGGGCGAAGCCGTTGCTTCATCAGGCGATCGAGACATGGCGGGCCGAGGGGCGGCTCGTGACGATCTGTCCGGAGATGTCGGCGGGCATGCAGGTGCCGCGGCCGCCGGCGGAGATCGCCGATGCGGCAACCGGCGAGGACGTGCTGGCCGGCACGGCGCGGGTCGTGGAATTGACCGGCGCAGACGTGACGGTAGAGTTTCTGCGGGCGGCGGAAAATGCCGCGGCGCTCGCAAGGCAGGCCGGCTGCCGCTATGCGCTGCTCATCGACGGTAGCCCGTCCTGCGGGTCCGGGTTCATCTATGATGGCACGTTTTCCGGCCGCCGGCAGGCCGGCAGCGGCGTAACGGCGGCAGCACTGAAAGCGGCCGGCATCGAAGTGTTTTCCGATCGGGAGATCGAGCGGCTGATCGAGCGCATCGCACAATAGGTCTCCAAATGACACGGCCGCCGGAGAACCGACGGCCGTTAAGAATTTTGTGATAAAAACCCTTGTCGTACCCGCGCCGTTTAAGCGGCGCGGCGCCTCTGATGCGTGGCCGGGGCCGCACTTTCGCCACTGACGCGGAAGCCGCGGATGAGGTCGATCAGTTCGTCGGTGTCGCTGGCGAGCGTCTCGGCCGATGCCGTCGTCTCCTCGGCCATGGCGGCGTTCTGCTGGGTGGCGGCGTCGAGCTGGTTCATCGACGAGGAGATCGAGCGCAGCGTCGTGTCCTGTTCGGAGGCGCTATGGGCGATCTTGGCGACGATCTCGTTGGCGGCCTTGATCTGGTCGGAGATGCGCTTCAGCGCCTCGCCGGCCTCGCCGACCAGGCGGACGCCGTGATCGACCTGGCTGGAGGAGCGGGCGATCTGGTCCTTGATCTCCTTGGCGGCTGCGGCCGAGCGCTGGGCGAGTTCGCGCACTTCCTGGGCGACGACGGCAAAACCCTTGCCGGATTCACCGGCGCGAGCCGCCTCGACGCCGGCATTCAGCGCCAGCAGGTTGGTCTGGAAGGCGATCTCGTCGATGACGCCGATAATCTTGGTGATCTCCGACGACGATTTCTCGATGCCGCTCATCGCCTCGATCGCCTGGGTGACGATCGCATCGCTATGGGTGGCCTCGGTGCTGACCGAGTGGACGCGCTGGCTCGCCTCATGGGCGCCATCGGCCGTCTGGCGGACCGCAACGCTGAGCTCATCGAGAGCAGCCGAGGTTTCTTCCAGGCTCGCGGCCTGGCGCTCGGTGCGCTGCGACAGTTCGTTGGAGGCGCGGCGAATCTCTTCCTTGCTGGTGCCGATATCGCTGCCCTTGGCGCTGACCTTGGCCATGGCGGCTTCGAGATGCGACAGCGCATCGTTGAAATTGTCGCGCAGGGCGGCGTATTTCTGGCCGAGATCGGCGCAGCGGACGGTGAGATCGCCGCGGGCGATCAGCTCCAGCGCCTGGCCGATCGTCGCCACCACACGCGCCTGCAGCGCAGTTTCGTCCTGCTGCTGGCGCAGATTGTTTTCGCGCTCGTTTTCCAGCGCCAGCTGCTGGGCCGCCTCGCGATCCGACATCGCATGGCGTTCCCGGATCTTTTCCTGCAGCGACTGCGTCGCCTTGGCCATCATGCCGACTTCGTTGTTCATGGTCGTGTGCGGGATGGCAATGGAGACGTCCTCTTCGGCGACGGCCTTCAGGGCGGCATGGACGTTGTTGAGAGGTCCCGATATGCCGCGGATGACGACGTAGGCGGCCGCCATGGCCAGGAAAAACAGGACGATGCTGCCGGAGAGCGCGGTCAGGATCGTGCTGTTGATCTGAGCATCGAGATCGTCCATGTAGACGCCGGTGACGACGACGACTTTCCAGGGCTCGAAGGCCTGGCCATAGGCCGTCTTGCGGTAATCGCCGGCGGGCTGACCGGGTTTGCTGGTGGAATAGAATTCGACGAGACCGCCGCCCTGCTGCCCGAGCTTGACCAGCTCTTCGCGGTAGAGCTTGCCCTTGCTGTCGGCCTGCCCCTTGAGGTTCTGCCCGACTTTGGCGGCATCGTAGTGGAACATCATCTGGACGTCGTAGCTATAGCCGAAGAAATAACCGTCGGGGTCGTATTTCATGCCGTTGACGGTGGCATAAGCCTGCTTCTGGGCATCTTCGAGCGTCATTTCGCCCGCGGTTACCTTCGCCTGATAAAGCTTGAGCACGGAGACGGCCGACTGAACCTCGGCGCGGAGCATGTCGTAACGCTCCTTGTAGATCGCATCGACCGAGGAGCGGATCTGCAGCGACGTGGCGATCGCAAAGGCGATCATCAGGCCGACGACCAGCAGGATGAGCTGCTTCGATATCTTCAAATTTTTCATGACGCCTCGCAACGGGGAAGGAATGGCTGCATTCCGGTGCGGTTTTCTACCGCCTGTGCGAGCGCGCCAAACAAGGCGGCGCGTCTACCGCTGCTAAAACAACATGCTGCGACCGGTGAGCAACAATTGATGCTGACTTTATAAAAAAGATTTAACTTTATTAAAAACGATGCGGATTCCCCTAAAAATAAAGGGGTCCAGTTATACAGCGCAGCGTCGGATTTCCGATGATCGCAATATCGCTCGTGTTGGAAATCTCAACTTGCCCGGCCCATCAAAACAAGAATGCACCCCCGCTGCTCATCGAGGGTGCATTCGGCCCACCTGCGGTGGACCCCCAAACGATCGAAACCTTGATCGGGCGGGGGCAGGGAACTTTATTAAAAGCGCAGCTCGAATTCGGAAACGTTAAGGGCTGCCGGCTGTTCAGTCATACCGGCCGCAACAGGCCTGGCATCGCCGCCGATGACGGCCGCTGTTTGTGCGCTCATGTCGATGCCGTCGGCCGGTGGGGCGGACGGTGCGGCCGCCACCATCGCTTCCGGAGTCGCCTTGGTGACGAAGACGACGGGTGAGCCGCCCATCCAGCCTTCGGTGCGGTAGATCTTCTTTTCGCCGCCGACATCGCGAACTTCGCTCGCCTGGAGGACGCCGGGCTTCAGCTCCGGCACCGTATAGTCCTTCTTGGTCGGATCGGCCTGGAGCGGCGGGCAATCGGCGCAGCTTTCCGCGACGATGCTGCCTTCGGCGCGCGGAGCGGTCTTGCCGACCACCTCGATCGAGGACGCCATTGCCGAGCCCGCCATCAGCAGGATTGCCGCACCGAGGAAAATCTGACGCATCAACGCACCTCCGTCTTACCGTAGGAGCGGTATAACGGAGCTTTGTTTCCATCCCGTCAGGGGAAAGGGTAAAAATTTAAAGAACAGGTCAGTTTATACTTTGTCCGAGCCGGCTTCCCGCTCGATTGCCCGCCAGCCGATGTCGCGCCGGCAGAAGCCGTTTTCCCATTTCACCCTGTCGAGCAGCGCATAGGCGCGGTCCTTGGCCGCGGCGACCGTGCCGCCCGTGGCGGTGACGTTGAGCACGCGGCCGCCGGTCGCAACCAGCGCCCCGTCCCTCAAAGCCGTGCCGGCATGAAACACCTTCTCCCCCTCGCCGGCATCCGGCAGCGAGAGGATCGGGGTGTTCTTCTCGTAGGCGGCGGGATAGCCCTTCGAGGCCATGACCACCGTCAGGGCCGGATCGTCGTTCCATTCGGCGCTGACCTGATCGAGCGTGCTGTTGGCGGTGGCGAGCAGCAGCGGCAGCAGATCGCTCTTCAACCGCATCATCATCACCTGGCATTCGGGATCGCCGAAGCGGACATTGTATTCGATCAGCTCCGGCCCCTTTGCGGTGATCATCAGCCCGGCGAAAAACACGCCGGAGAAGGGATGACCGCTCTCGGCCATGCCGCGCATCGTCGGCTCGATGATCTCCTTCATGGTGCGCTCGACCATTTCGGCGGTCATGACGGGCGCCGGCGAATAGGCGCCCATGCCGCCGGTATTGACGCCGGTATCGCCCTCGCCCACCCGCTTGTGGTCCTGAGCGGTTGCGAGGGGCAGCGCATGTTTGCCATCGCAGAGGCAGAAGAAGCTCGCCTCCTCGCCATCGAGATAGGCTTCGACCACGACTTCGGCGCCGGCCGAGCCAAAGGCGCCCTCGAAACAGTCGTCGACGGCGGCCAAGGCCTCATCCAGCGTCATCGCCACCGTGACGCCCTTGCCGGCGGCAAGGCCGTCGGCCTTGACGACGATCGGCACGCCCTGGGTGCGAATATAGGCTTTGGCCTTCGGCGCGTTGTTGAAACGCTGGTAAGCCCCTGTCGGAATGCCGTAGCGGGCGCAGATATCCTTGGTGAAGCCTTTCGAGCCCTCGAGCTGGGCTGCGGCAGCGGAAGGACCGAAAACCACGAGGCCATCGACGCGCAGCCGGTCGGCGAGGCCGGCGACCAGCGGCGCTTCGGGGCCGACGACGACGAAATCGATCGCCTTGTCCTTGCAGAAGGCAGCCACCGCTTCATGATCCTCGATGTCGACGGGCACGAGCACGGCGTGCTCGCCGATGCCGGGATTGCCGGGCGCGGCGTAGAATTCGCTCAGCAACGGCGATTGCGCCAGCTTCCAGGCGAGCGCATGCTCGCGTCCGCCCGATCCGATCAACAGAACCTTCATGCGCCACCCTTTCCTTTTGTCCCTGGCGGTTAAGGGCCAAGGGCCGAAAGGTCAAGCGGGAAAGCTTACCAGCCACCGCCGCCCCCGCCTCCACCACCGCCGCCGGACGAGCCGCCGCCGGAAAAACCGGAGGACGAGCTCGACGGCGGCGGCGCGGGTATGGTCGAGGCGATGGTCGAGGCCATCGACGAGGAAAAACCACCGATGCGATCGGAAAAACTGCCGCTGTTGAAATTGCCGGAATACCAGCCGGGCGCATAGGCCGCGGCCGCACCGGCGGCAGCCGCCGCAAGCCAGGCTTCGAAGGTGCGCGACCAGGGTTTTTCGACGCCGAGCGCCACCGCATAGGGCAACAACGTCTCGAAGTGCTGCGGCGACATATCAGGCGCGCCGGCCATGTTCATGCGGTCCTTCTCGGCCAGCGTCAGATATTGCCGCAGGCCGTCAATGCCGTCCATCATCCTGGCGCCGAGCGGGGTCGGCGCGCCCATGATGAAGACATAGAGGATGTTGAGCAGCACGATGCCGCCGACGGCAAAGAGCATCGGCGTTTCGTGCAGCTTCACCAGCGAGGAGGCGAGCGCCAGGACCACGGTTGCCAGGATGCTGATGCCGACGAAAACGCCGATCGCCGTGGCGATGACGGCCATGATCTTGCCGAACAGCGACGTGCCGCGATGCAGTGATTTGACCAAACCGGCGACGACCACGGCAACAAAGACCGCGATGGCGATCGGGATCAGCATCAGCGCGATCGTGTCAGGCTCGAGCGAGCCGAAGACGAACAGCGCCACCAGGGCGGCGGCGCTAAGCGCGATGCCGCCTGCTGTATAACCGAGATTGGAATTGTAATATTTGCCGCGGTGTTCCTTCTCGATCGCAGAGCGGAAGGACTGGCCAACCGTTTTGACTCGCTCGCCATTCGCCTTGTCGATCGCCAGCATCGCGCCGGCCCCGCCGGCGACTTTGAGCAGTTCCGTTTCGCCGGCCTGGAATTTCTCTCTGCCAAGGGGCTTGCCGGTGCCGCGGATGACGATAGAGTTCTTGAAATCTTCGAGCTTGACGTAACCGCGGACGGCAAGATTGAGGACGCTCGCGGCAAGCGCCGTCCATCCGCCGCCGGAGAAGCCCTTATTGTCGATGTAATTGACCAGCGCCGGCGAAATGCCGTCAGGCGCATCCCAGCGCGGCACGACGACGCCGCGGGCGGGATCGCGGCCGACTTTCAGCCAGGATCTGAGATAATAGGCGAAAACCAGGATCAGGCCGCCGAAGCCGATGAAATAATTGCGGTTGTCCTTCAGCCACCAGGTGCTTTCCATATCCGCACTCGGCGGATCGATCGAGCCCTTCGGCATGCGGATGGCGAAGGTCAGGCCCTCATTGGGGCCAAGAGGCGCCGTGGTGGAAAAGATAAGGCCGGCCCCGGTCTCGCTGACGCTGGCGTTCTTTCCCCTGGCACCCTGAGGGCCGGTGAAGAAAGTGGTCTGCGTGGCGCCGACATCCGGCGGCAGCTTCACCGTCGCCGTGGCCGAGCGGATCGGGAAGATCCAGCCGTTGCCGGTGACGTTCCAGTAAAGTTCGTCATGATCGTCGAAATAGCGGATCTGGCGGTTGGTCCTGTAGGTGAAAATATAGCGGTGGCGCCCGGGCGTCACCGTCACGTCGGCGGAGCCGGCATAGATGCGGATACCGCCCGAAATCGATTCCGTATGCCAGGGCTCGTCCGCGCCGTCGCGCGTGACCGACACCATATCGAAATCGACGCTGCGGCGGCGGCCTTCGGCATCGGTGAAATAGAGCGGGAAGTCACGGAAGATGCCGTGATTGATCCGGTTGCCCTCGGCATTGACGGTGATCGTTTCCGCGACCGTCATCGCGCCGCTTTTTTCCAGCGCGATGTCGGAGGCGAAACTGTCGATGACCTCGGCGGCAAAGGCGCCCGGGGCGGCCAGCATCAACAGCAGTGCAAGACAAAATCCGAAAAACCGACGCCCCATCCCTGTCTCCCGCCGGCAGCCTCGGCTGCGTTTCCGTCAATCTTTGTACGTCACGCCGAGGGCGGCGAGCGTCCGCCAATAGGCGGGATAGGTCTTGCCGACACAATCGGGATCGAGAATGGTGATGCCGTCGATCTTCAGGCCGGCGAGCGCGAAACTCATGGCGATACGGTGATCGGCGAAGGTATCGATCTCGGCCGGCAGCGTTTGACCGATGAGAGCAGGATCGGAATGGACGATCAGATCGTCGCCCTCCTCGACGGCCAGATCTTCGCGGATATTGTTGAGCCCCGTGGACAGGGCGCGGATGCGGTCGCATTCCTTGACGCGCAGGTTGGCGATGCCGACGAAGCGGACCGGCGTTTCGTTGAAGGCGGCAAGCACGGCGATCGTCGGAACGGCGTCCTGCATCTGCGAGCCATCGATTTCAGCCGGCAGATGCGGGAATTGGGCGATCGTCTCGTAAGCCTTGGCATCCGGCTGGGTGAAGGCATCGTTCGGCACGCCGAGATCGATCTTGCCATCGCTCAGAACTTCGGCCGCCCAGAGGTAGGTCGCGGCGGATGCATCCGGCTCGATGACGAAATCGGCGGCGCGGTAGCCTGTGGGATCGACGCGCCAGGTGACGGGGCTGGTCTTGTCGACCTTGGCGCCGAAAGCCTTCATTGCCGCCGTGGTGAGGTCGATATAGCCGAGCGCGCCGATATCCTCGCCGACAAGTTCGATGTCGACGGGCCGATCGCCACCGGCCGCCATCATCAGCAGCGCCGAGACGTACTGGCTGGACAGCCCGCCATCGATCAGGATCCGGTCGGCCTCAAAGCGGCCGGTACCCCTGACGGTGACCGGCGGGCAGCCGGTCTCGGCAGTAACGTCGATGCCGAGCGTGCGCATCGCCTCGACCAGCGGGCCGATCGGGCGCTTGCGCATATGTTCGTCGCCATCGACGATGACGGTGCCGTCGACCAAGGCGGCCGCCGCCGTCAGGAAGCGGGTCGCCGTGCCGGCATTGCCGAGGAAGAGCGGCGCCTTCGGCGGCTGCAGCCTGCCGCTGCCGGTGACGACGAAGGTGGTGTCGTCGGGCTCGTCGATCGTAACACCCATCGCACGCAGCGCATCGGCCATATAACGTGTATCGTCGCTCTTCAGCGCGCCGGTCAGCCGGCTCGTGCCCTTGGCAAGGCCGGCGAGCAGCAGGGCGCGGTTGGTGATCGACTTGGAACCCGGCGGCATGGCGCGGCCCGAAAGCGGCTTGCCCGGCGGGATGATCGTGAGTTTGGCTGTGCTTTTCATGCTATGTCTTCCGTCCATGAGACGACCCTGGCGGCCGCAAATCTGCCCTTGCTCTTAATCGTTTTCTCGCAAAGGCAAAATGCCGGATCGTCAGAATTTGACGCTGGGGACGGCGCGATCGGCCTCGTTGGTGATTTCGAAATAGTCCCGCTTGGCAAAACCGAACTGGCCGGCGACGAGATTGGAGGGGAAGCTTTCGACCTTGACGTTCAGATCGCGGGCCGCACCGTTGTAGTAACGCCGCGCCATCTGCAGCTCGCCCTCCATGGTTTCGAGCGAGGCCTGCAGTTCGGCAAAGTTCTGGTTGGCCTTGAGATCGGGATAGGCCTCGGCGAGCGCGATGACCCGGCCGAGCGCCTGGCCGAGCAGACCCTCCGCCTGCGCCCTGCCCGCAACATCGCCCGATGGCACGGCCTGCGCCTTGTTGCGCAGCGAAACCACCTCTTCGAGCGTCGACTTCTCATGGGCCGCATAACCCTTGACCGTCTCGATCAGGTTCGGGATCAGATCGGCGCGGCGCTTGAGCTGGACGTCGATGCCCGACCAGGCCTCTTCCGCCATCTGCCGCGAGCGCACCAGGCCATTATAGATGAAGACGATGTAGAGTGCGATGACAACGAGAATAGCGAGTATCACATACATGCAGATCAGCTCCCCGATTTAATGATGGCACGTTAGTGATTCGGCATGACAAAGTCATCTTGGCGCGGTCATTCTTCGGCTGATTTTGACGAGACTTCGATGGATAGCCGCTCGTCTAGGAGCTTATCAGCCAATCAGGAGCATAACTTCTCTTTCGTCATACTCGGGACAAGACCACTGCTATCCGTTAAAAAATTTGGAATAGATGGTGTCATCCGTATTCCTCTCACCCGTTAGGAGGGCCAAAGGGAACGAATAAGGTGGCCGCTTGCTCCCTCATTCCTGTGCCTGTCACAGGAATCCAGTGCGCCCAAGTCCTTGGGCGCGAAAGACTCTTTTGTTTGAAGTATTGATTCAATCACGGCGCGGACGCGCCGTGGCTGGATTCCTGTGACGAGCACAGGAATGAGGGAGCTTGGGGGAAACGTTCCCGCTGAACTTTCTGCCGGCATTGCCGACAGTTATGTATCGGCAGTGAAGGTGAGAGGCATCCACCGACGCGCACCGGAGAGCGGTGGCACAACGAGACCGAGGTTTGTCAGCAAACTGGCAGCTCTTACGCCGCCTCTTTGGCCAGATTGACGCCGCCGGCGTCGGTCAGCAGGAAGGCTTCGCCGCAGGCCTTGGCGAGCGTGCGCACGCGCAGGATATAGCTCTGGCGCTCGGTCACCGAGATGACGCCGCGGGCGTCGAGCAGGTTGAAGACGTGGCTGGCCTTGATGCACTGGTCATAGGCCGGGAAGACGCATTTGTGCAGGCGCTGGTTGGCGTTGTCGCCGGGGGCGCCGGCGTCGAGTAGTGCGCGGCATTCCTTCTCGGCATCGACGAAGTGGCGATGCAGCATCTCGGTATTGGCGAATTCGAAATTGTGGCGCGAATATTCCTGCTCGGCCTGCAGGAAGACATCGCCATAGCTGATCTTTTCGTCGCCTTCGCGGCCGTTGAAGTTCAGGTCATAGACATTGTCGACGCCCTGGACATACATGGCGAGGCGTTCGAGACCATAGGTCAGTTCGCCTGCGACCGGCGAACATTCGATGCCGCAGACCTGCTGGAAATAGGTGAACTGCGAGACTTCCATGCCGTCGCACCAGCATTCCCAGCCGAGGCCCCAGGCGCCGAGCGTCGGGCTTTCCCAGTCGTCCTCGACGAAACGGATATCGTGCAGCAGCGGATCGAGACCGATCGCCGCCAGCGAGCCGAGATAAAGCTCCTGCAGATTGGGCGGGTTCGGCTTCAGGATGACCTGATACTGGTAATAATGCTGCAGCCGGTTCGGATTTTCGCCATAGCGGCCATCGGACGGACGGCGCGACGGCTGCACGTAAGCGGCCTTCCACGGCTTGGGGCCGAGCGCGCGCAGCGTCGTGGCCGGGTGGAAGGTGCCGGCGCCGACTTCCATGTCGTAGGGCTGCAGCACCGCGCAACCCTTGTCCGCCCAGTAGCTATGCAGGGTCAGGATCAGCGCCTGGAAGGAGCGCTTCGGGTTCATATGGTCTGGGATAGCGGACATGAAACGGCACCGATTGCTTGGGAATTATCGGCGCGACAGGTGCCATGGAGGGCGGCGGGGGTCAAGGCTTTTGCGGCGATGTACCGATCCAAGACCCCTCCCCAACCCCTCCCCACAAGGGGGAGGGGCTAACCCGGAGCACCCGCCTCGCTCCTCCCGAGACGTCGAAGATCTGGAAAGCGGGTGCGGCAAATTTAGCCCCTCCCCCTTGTGGGGAGGGGTTGGGGAGAGGCTTCCTTTGCCTCTAAATCGTGGTCTTGATCTTATTCCTCATCCCGCTTCAGCCGGTATTCCCCCGTCACCGGGTCCTTGACCAGCGTGCCGATCGCGCCGGTCTGGCGCTCCTTTTCGGCGCGGCGCGACTTTTCGGCGAGCTTGCGGGCATCGGAGACGAAGCGGCGGTAGAGCCACCAGGCGGAGAAAACCAGGACCAGGATCGTGATAAGCTGTGCCATTCCCCTCTCCTGCCCTCCTTAAAGCCCGAAACGGCTCCACAATGCCCTTTCTTCGGCCGCTTCGACAAGCCCCGTCGCGAGACCGGATGCCGCACTTTCGAGTGTAACAGGCGAGACGCCGGGAATACGGCGGCCGAACAGGCCGCGGCCGGCGGAGACGAGTTCCAGCTTGGTCTTCTGGCCGTAACGCCGCTTCAGTTCCTGGCGCATGTCGCCGAGGCCATCGACAAGGCCGAGCTCAAGGCCGCGGGTGCCGCTCCAGAACAGGCCGGAGAAGACCGCCGCATCGTCCTTCAGCTTGCCGGCGCGGCGCTCGCGCACCATCGCGATGAAAACCTGGTGGATTTCGAGCTGCAGGCTCTTCAGATACTCGATGTCCTTTTCCTTTTCCGGCTGGAACGGATCGAGGATCACCTTGTTTTCACCGGCGGTATAGACGCGGCGTTCGACGCCGATCTTCTTCAACAGTTCGGGAAAACCGAAACCGCCGGAGACGACGCCGATCGAGCCGACGATCGAGGTGGCGTCGGCGATGATCTCATCGCCGGCAAGCGCGATCATGTAACCGCCGGAGGCTGCGACATCCTCGACGAAAACCAGCACTTTCTTCTGCTTCTCGCGGGCGAGTTCACGAATGCGGGTGAAGATCAGCCGGGACTGGACGGGCGAACCGCCCGGCGAATTGATTGATATGGCAACCGCCGGCGCGTCCTTCACGGCGAAGGCCTTTTCCAGAACCGGCGCGACATTGGCGAGATTGAGAGCCGGCCGGAACTGGCCGCCGCCGCTGACGATTGCGCCCTGCAGCCGGACGACCGGGATGGTCAGACCATCCTTGCGGAACCGTTTCGGCAGCAGTTTTCTCAACAATCCGGCCATTTCGCATCCTTCGCTTCGCGTCGTCCGATCGTCAATCGCGATCGGCATCCATGTATGCGCTGGAACGACAAACGCAATGGCCGCGTTCTCGAAAACATGCAGTTTGATTTTCTTGTTGCGAATGACTTGCATTATCATTCTAATCCGTCATAGTGCAGCCGAGATAAACAGGTGGAAAACGCATGGACGCCCTAAACCCGAATGCAAGAAGCGGCTGGCGGCACGAACGCGGCGAGGCATCGCTATCGGATGTCTACCGCACCGTCGGAACGGGGCGTCACAGCTCGGTATGGCGGCGGGCGGCGGCCTTTGCCGGGCCGGGCTACATGGTCGCCGTCGGCTATATGGACCCCGGCAACTGGGCGACCTCACTCGCCGGCGGCTCCAAATTCGGTTATGCGCTGCTGACCGTCGCCCTGCTTTCCAACCTGATGGCAATCGTGCTGCAATCGCTCTGCGCGCGTCTGGCGATCGCGTCCGGCCGCGACCTCGCACAGGCCTGCCGCGACGCCTTTCCGAAATGGGTTTCGGTGCCGCTCTGGGCCTTTGCCGAGATCGCCATCATCGCCACCGACATCGCCGAGGTCATCGGCACGGCGATCGGCCTCAACCTGTTGATGGGCATCCCGCTCGAACTCGGCGTGCTGATCACCGCGCTCGACGTCTTCGTCATCCTCTTCCTGCAGAAGCTCGGTTTCCGCTGGGTGGAGGCCTTCATTATCGCGCTGCTCGGCGTCATCGCGGTCTGCTTCGGCGTGCAGATCCTGCTGGCCGACCCGCAATGGGGCGCCGTCGTCACCGGCTTCTTCCCGACAACCGAGATCGTCACCAATCCGGAGATGCTCTATCTGGCGCTCGGCATTCTCGGCGCGACCGTGATGCCGCACAATCTCTACCTTCATTCCGGCATCGTGCAGACGCGGGCCTATGGCCATACCGTTCGCGAGAAGAAGGAGGCGCTGACCTTTGCGACGATCGACTCGACGGTGGCGCTGTGCTTCGCGCTGCTGATCAACGCCTCGATCCTGATCCTGGCGGCTGCCGCCTTCAATGCGCATGGGAAGACCGACGTCGTCGAACTCGGCGATGCCTATTCGCTGCTGTCGCCGCTGCTCGGTCTCGCCATCGCGCCGACGCTGTTCGGCATCGCGCTGCTGTGCTGCGGCCTCAACTCGACGGTGACCGCGACGCTTGCCGGCCAGATCGTCATGGAAGGCTTCCTCAAGATCAGGCTGAAGCCGTGGATGCGCCGGCTGATCACCCGCGCCATCGCCATCGTGCCGGCGGCGATCGTCACCATCTGGTATGGCGACAAGGGCACGGCCGAGCTGCTGATCCTGACACAGGTGGTGCTCAGCCTGCAGCTTTCCTTCGCCGTCTTCCCGCTCGTCATGTTCACCGCCAGCAAGGCCAAGATGGGCGAACTGGTGGCGCCGCGCTGGCTGAGCGGCATCGCCTATCTGATCGCCGTCGTCATCGCCGGCCTGAACGTCAAGCTGCTCTTCGATTTCGTCACCGGCTGAAGCAATTCCAGGAAAAGTGTGATGCGGTTTTCCGTCCGGAATTGCGTTAGAAATTAAAGCCTGGCGTAAGCCGCCCGGCCATTGTTGAAGTCATCGACGAGAGGGGAGAACTTGTGGCTCCCCTCTTCGTGCATGATGAGGGCGGCGCGCAGCGACAGCCGCGCCCGCGATCCCTTGATCGCGGTCACCAGGATACGCACGGCATTTTCACCCGCGCGCGGATGGATGGCGGTCACTTCGATGCCGCCGAAGCGCCGGCCGCAGGCATCGATGATCTCGGCGATCGATTCCGGCCTGGCGATCAGCGACAATTGCCCGCCCGGGATCATGATCGCGCCCGCCGTGCGGATCCAGCTTTCGAACAGGCCGTCGGTCATCGCATGGGCTTCGGCCTTCAGCGCATCGGGCGTGCGCCGGTCGCCGGCATCGTTGAAGGGCGGGTTCATGATGACGTGGTGGAAGCTCTCATCGATGAGGCCGGCATCGTTGCGCGCCCTGGCCGTCAGCGTCACATCGGCCTCGACGACGCCGACGCGGCCCGCGACATGGGCATTGCCGGGCAACAGGATGCTGCGGCGGGCATAATCGGCCATCTCGGCAGACCGCTCGAACAGCACCACCTCGGCATCGGCAAGCCGCGAGGCGACGGCAAGGCCGGCAGCACCGGCGCCGGCGCCAAGATCGGCAACCCTGACCGGGCGCTCGTCGGCGACGAGGGCTGCCAGCAGCATCGCATCCATGCCGGAGCGATGGCCCCTGCCCTTCGGCTGCACCACATGAAAAGCGCCGCGGTGGAAGGCATCGATGGTGTCCGTGGGCTTCCCGGTCATGTCAGGCTCATTTCTTCTCGCGCAGCTCGCCGCCGAGACCGGCATCGATCAGGATGCGGCGCGCCTGATCGGCCATCTCCTCATCGACCAGCAGACGGCGCGGCAGCATGCCGAGCGAGCCCTCCAGCACGCTCATGCCCTGGTCGGCGATGAAGCAGTGAATTCCCGCATCCTTCATCAAACTCTCGGCAAAGGACAGCAGAACGGGGTCGTTGGCGCGGATAAGCTCATGCATTTGCCGTCGTTTTCCTTCCAATTTCGTTCAGCGCGACAATTCACCCCTTGCCGCGCCCATCGCCCCTTTCTATTGTCGGGTGCAATGAATGAACAGGAGTCCGGGTCGTTGGGCGTGGTCATACCGCTTGAAGAAAGCAAAAACAAACTGGCATCCATCAAGCCATTGGTCGATCTCACCAGGGCGGATATGGAGCGGGTGAACCAGCTTATTCTGTCCAAGGCCGGCTCCGACGTGCAGATGATCCCCGAGGTGGCGAACCATCTGATCTCGTCCGGCGGCAAGCGGCTGCGGCCGATGCTGACGCTGGCGGCCGCCGCGCTGTTCGACTACAGAGGCGACAATCACGTCAAACTCGCGACCTCGGTCGAATTCATGCACACGGCAACGCTGCTGCATGACGACGTCGTCGACGAAAGCGACCTGCGCCGCGGCAAATCGACGGCTCGGATGATCTGGGGCAACCAGGCAAGCGTGCTGGTCGGCGACTTCCTGCTCGGCCAGGCCTTCCGCATGATGGTCGAAGTCGGCTCGCTCGATGCGCTCGACGTCTTGTCCTCGGCCGCCTGCGTGATCGCCGAAGGCGAGGTGCTGCAGCTTTCCGTCGCCAAGAACATGGAGACGACGGAAGACGATTATCTCGCCGTCATCCGTGCCAAGACCGCCGCACTCTTTGCCGCCGCCGCCGAAGTCGGACCGATCGTCGCCGAGGCCGGCAAATCCGGCCGCAACGCGCTGAAGTCCTATGGGATGAATCTCGGGCTTGCCTTCCAGCTCGTCGACGACGCACTCGACTATGGCGGCAAGGCGGCCGATCTCGGCAAGAATGTCGGCGACGATTTCCGCGAGGGCAAGATCACCCTGCCTGTTATTCTCGCCTATCGCCGCGGTACCGAGGACGAGCGCGCCTTCTGGCGCGATGCGATCGAAGCCGGCAACAGCACCGACGCCAACCTCGAAAAGGCGCTGGGGCTGATCACCAAATACGGCACGCTCAGCGACACGATCGGCCGCGCCGTCCACTACGGCACGATCGCCCGCGACGCGCTTGCACCGCTGCCCGATACGGCCTGGAAATCCGCCCTGATGGAAGTGATCGATTTCTGCATCGAGCGCGTCAACTGATCAAACGTCCTTGATTGCAGGCTGATTTTCTTGCGGCGCCGCTTCAAAAAAGCCATCCTGTTGTGAATCAGTGATCGCAACTGATTTGCGACCGGCATCATCGCCGGACGCTCTCGAAGAAAGGTTTCCCTAATGCGGCAGAGATTTGCCATCCGTCTTCTTACGAGCGCAGCACTGGCGGCTGTTCTTTCGCTCGGCGTCGTCGCCGGCGTGAGTGCCGAGGATGCGGCCAAGACGGGCGATGTGGCGAAGACCGACAGCTTCGATGCAGACAGCGTCACCACCTTCTCCGGCGCCTTCCTGGCGGCGCGCACGGCCGATGTCGATCATGATTATGAAACGGCGATCGAACTCTACAAGAAGGCGCTGCAGATCGAGCCCGGCAATCCGGAGATCCGCCAGCGGCTGATGATCTCGCTGCTGCTCAACGGCGACATCAAGGACGGCGTCAAATATGCCGACGACCTGAAGGGCGATCCTTCCGTCGAGCGCATCACCACGATCGTGCGCGGCATGGATGCCATGCGCCGCGACGACTATAAGTCCGCCGAGGCCATCCTCAAATATAAGGGGCCGAACGATCTCGACCGGATGATGAACGACCTGCTGCTCGCCTGGGCCCGCGTCGGCGCCGGCCGCGGCAAGGAAGCGCTCGCCATGGTCGAGAAGATGAAGGGGCCGGACTGGGTCCGCATCTTCCAGAATTACAATGCCGGGACGATCGCCATCGTCGCCGGCGACGTGAAATCCGCCCGAAAGCATCTGAACGATGCCGTGCTCGACAAGGAAGGGGGTGCGACGGCGCCTGACACCTTCATGCGCGCTGTCATGGCGCTTGCCCGCCTTGAAACCCAGCAGGGCAACAAGCAGAAGGCGCTCGACGCCGTTTCCGTCGGCGACAACCTGCTGCCGAATTACGCGCCGCTGAATGCGCTGCGCGACAGCATCGAAAAGGACGAGAAGCAGGAGCAGCAGGTCAAGACCGCCGAAGAAGGCGCTGCCGGCGTGCTGTTTTCGGTCGGCGGCGCGCTGAACCGCGACGGCGCCGAGGATATCGTCTCGCTCTACCTGCAGACGGCCAATGCGCTCGATCCGAACAGCGCCGATACGCTGGTGCTGCTCGGCGGCATCGCCGAAAAGCAGAACCAGATGGACCGCGCCATCGCGCTCTACAAGAAGGTGCCGGAGAATTCGCCGATGCGGCGCATCTCCGAGCTGCAGCTCGGCCTTGCCCTTGCCCAGGGCGGCAAGGTGGACGAGGCGCGCAAGCACCTGCAGGCGCTGATCGCCTCCGACCCGAAGGACATCCGCAGCTATCTCGCCTATGGCAGCGTGCTTTCCGATGCCAAGGACTACGAGGCGATGGCCGCCAATTACGACAAGGCCGTCGAAGCGATCGGCCCCATTCCCGGCCGCGCCAACTGGAGCGTCTTCTTCCAGCGTGGCATCGCCTATGAGCGGCTGAAGAAGTGGGACCAGGCGGAGCCGAACTTCCGCAAGGCGCTGGAACTCAATCCCGATCAGCCGCAGGTGCTGAACTATCTCGGCTATTCCTGGATCGACATGAACCGCAACCTCGACGAAGGTCTCGGCATGATCAAGAAGGCCGTCGACCTTCGCCCTGACGACGGCTACATCATCGATTCGCTCGGCTGGGCCTATTTCCGCCTCAACCGTTTCGACGATGCCGTCGACGAATTGGAGCGGGCCGCCCAGATCAAGGCCGGCGACGCGACGATCAACGACCATCTCGGCGATGCCTATTGGCGCGTCGGCCGCAAGCTCGAGGCCGTCTATCAGTGGAACCGGGCGCTCAGCTCCGAGCCGGAGGCCGCCGAAATCCCGAAGATCAAGGACAAGGTCGCCAACGGCCTGCCGCCTGTCAGCGACGATGCCAAGGCCGCCGACAAGAAGCAGCCGGACCCGGCGCCGGTCACCCCGCCGCCGGTCGACAAGAAATCCTGACGGGCGCGACACATGCCTGAGGAAGGCCTGGCCGAGGCTTTCGGCGTCACCGAAGCGGCGCGTGCGAAGATCAACCTCGCTTTGCATGTGACGGGCCAGCGAGCCGATGGTTACCATCTGCTCGATATGCTGGTGACCTTCGCCGATTGCGGCGACCGGCTGGGCTTCCTGCCCGCGCAGGCCGATGCGTTCACCCTGTCGGGCCGTTTCGGCGAGACGCTTGCCGGCGACGGCGGCACCAATCTGGTGCTGCGGGCGCGCGATCTCTTGCGCGAGGCGGTCGGCGTCCTCGCCTTCCCCGTCCATATCCATCTCGAAAAGAACCTGCCTGTTGCCTCCGGCATCGGCGGCGGTTCGGCCGATGCGGCGGCGACGCTGCGCGGTCTGATGCGGCTCTGGGGCATGAGCCTGCCGGTGGAAACGGTTGCCGGTCTCGCGCTCAAGCTTGGCGCCGACGTGCCGATGTGCTTCGAGAGCCGGCCGCTGATTGCCCGCGGCATCGGTGAAAAGATCGAGGCCGTGCCGGATCTGCCCGCCTTCGCCATGGTACTCGCCAATCCGCTGAAAGGCGTCTCGACGCCGGAGGTTTTCCGGCGGCTGGCCACCAAGAACAATCCGGCTCTGAACCTGGCTGCCGATCTCGCTGGGACTGCCGGCTGGCTCGCCGCGATCGGCGCCGCCCGGAACGACTTGGAGCCGCCGGCGCGCGAACTTGTCCCTGAGATTTCGGCGATCTCGGCGATGCTGCACGCCGAGGGCGCCCTGCTCACCCGCATGTCCGGCTCCGGCGCCACCTGTTTCGGGATCTTTTCGAACATTGCGGCTGCGCAACAGGCGGCTGCGGCCCTTCACGACGCGCGGCCCGACTGGTATTTCCAGGCGACGGAAACGGTTTCGGGAGGCATGTGATGGCAGGCCTGGACGAAAAGCGGCCCTTCATCGCCGTCGGTATCGCGGTGCTCACCGTCTCGGATACGCGCACGCCGGAGACGGACAAATCAGGCGACACGCTGGCGGCGCGAATCACCGAGGCCGGCCACAAGCTGGTCGACCGGGCGATCGTGCCCGATGATCGCGAGAAAATCGCCGCGCGGGTGAAGGCCTGGACGGAGAGCAAAGACATCGACGTCATCATCACCACGGGTGGTACCGGCTTTACCGGCCGCGACGTGACGCCGGAGGCGCTGGAGCCCTTGTTCGAAAAGCGCATGGACGGCTTTTCCGCCATCTTCCACCGCATCTCCTATGAGAAGATCGGCACGGCGACGATCCAGTCGCGCGCCACGGCAGGCGTTGCCAATGCCACCTTCATCTTTGCGCTGCCGGGCTCGCCGGGCGCCTGCCGGGATGCATGGGACGGCATTCTGAAAGGACAGCTCGACTATCGCAGCGTGCCGTGCAATTTCGTCGAGATCATGCCGCGGCTGGACGAGCACCTGAAACGCGGCGCGACCAAATAGACTTCGCTATGTCGCAAGGCCCGGCAGGGCGGGCATCGTCTCCCAGCTGTCACCCGACAGCAGGATGCAGCTTATGCCGTGAACATCCGTGACGACGAGGGTCCAGGTCCCACTTTCGGAGGCATAGACCTCGAGAACGGCGTTCTGGTTGACCAGTCCGACTGCCGTCAGCTTTTCAGCGAAGTTCCTGTCGAGGAAATTGATGACCTCGGCTCGGGCTGCGCAACTGAGCATCGCCTGCGATGCTACCGGGTGCGGATGCGCGATCACCAAAACCGGCAATATGACGGCCAGCAGGCCGTAGATCATACCGCGTACGCCGTAGTTCCTACCGCGTGGCATGACGCACCTCCTTTCGCCGGGAACCCGGCAGAAGAGGAGATTTTTCGCGGACCTGTTCTGCCGTTCACCGGCATTCCATGGCCATTCCGTTGCGAAGCGCGGCGCTTCGACGGCGCCATAGCGAATTATAGCGCGAAATCCTATTGGGCGCCATCTTTTGCGCGATGGGGGAGAGCGCGATGCTCCTCACTGCCACGCGACATCGCGGCAGGCGGCGAGATCAGCCCATCACCTGTGAAGACCCCTCCCCAACCCCTCCCCACAAGGGGGAGGGACTAACCCAGAGCGCCCGCCCCGTCCCACTCGAAACGTTGCAGATATGGAAACGGGTGCGGCAGGTTAAGCCCCTCCCCCTTGTGGGGAGGGGTTGGGGAGGGGTCTCATCGGTGGATCAAACCCGCGCCGCGCGGGCCACCCAGGCGGGAATCAGTTCGCTGGCGAGTTTGCGCGGTTTCTGGCCTTTGCCGAATTCGGCAAGCGGCATGCCGCTCCTGGCGGTCGCGAGCGCCTGGCTCTTCGGCATCAGCAAACCAAGCTCCAGCGGCGCCACGGCGCGGCCGATGCGCTGGAACAACGGACGGCGGTAGCCGCGCGAGGCGGTGAAGCGAGCCGGCAGTTTGTTCAGTGCCACATATTCGGCGATCTCGTCGATCCAGCCGGCCTGCGGCCTGGCGCCCGGCTCGACGAAGAGCAGCCATTCGCCGCGCGCCGATCGGACGATATCCTTGATATCCCAATGCGAATGGAACCGGCAGCCGGCAGCATCGGCCACCCGCGAGGTGCCGTCGCGCGAGCCGTGGTCGAGCACGACCACATCGCTCACGAGCCCCTCCACCGCGCCGGCCACCAGCACAGACAGGGTTTGAGCCAGCTCGGATTCCTGATCCTGACATTCGAGAACAACGGTCAACATCGGCTATCTATAATGCGGCGCACAAAATTCTGCCAGCAGCATTTCCCTTATTTTGTTCTTGCATTGTTCTTGTTTTGTGGATAGGAATTTAATCATCAAAACGGGCGGAAGCGATGGCTTTCCGCCACGGGAGAATCCGATGAGAGAGCAGTCCCTGGCAGGGCAGGCCGCATTCGCGCCTGCCAATACGGCAGATATTGCCGATGCGATGATCGTTTCCTCCGGCCTGCGAGTCGAGGTCGACCGGCGGCGCGGACGTGGGGCTGGGCTCAACCCGACAGGGCGGTTCGAGGCGCTGCAGCGGGAGAGCTTCGACGACGGCTGGCAGACATGGGAAGAACTGCCGCCCTTCAAGACGGAAGTGCAGGTCGAGAAGCCGCGCACGGCGATCACCCGCAACGAATCGCCCGACATTTCCTTCGACCGCTCGATCAATCCCTATCGCGGCTGCGAACATGGCTGCATCTATTGTTTCGCCCGGCCGACACACGCCTATATGGGACTTTCCGCCGGGCTCGATTTCGAGACGAAGCTGTTTGCCAAGCCGGATGCGGCAAAACTGCTGGAACGGGAACTCGCCAAGCCGGGTTACAAGGTGCGGGTGATCGCGATCGGCACCAATACCGATCCCTACCAGCCGATCGAAAAGGAATGGCGCATCATGCGCGGCATTCTCGAGGTCCTGAACAAGGCGAACCATCCGGTGTCGATCGTCACCAAGTCGGCGATGATCCTGCGCGATCTCGACATTCTGCAGGAAATGGCGGCGAAGAACCTGGTGCGTGTCGGCATCTCGGTGACAACGCTCGACCGCAAGCTTGCCCGGGCGATGGAGCCGCGCGCCGCCACGCCGCCGCGGCGGCTGGAGACGATCCATGCGCTCGCCGAAGCGGGCATCCGGACGGCTGTGATGGCCGCCCCGCTGATCCCGGCGCTGAACGATCACGAGCTGGAGCGCATCCTCGAATCGGCCAAGGCTGCCGGGGCCGCCGAGGCGAGCTACGTCATCCTCAGGCTGCCGCTCGAGGTCAGCCCGCTGTTTCGCGACTGGCTGCTGCAGCATTATCCCGATCGCTACCGGCATGTGATGTCACTGGTGCGCTCGATGCGCGGCGGCAAGGATTACGATGCCGAATTCGGCAAGCGCATGAAGGGCGCCGGTCCCTATGCCTGGCAGATCGCCCGCCGCTTCGAAATGGCGGCCCGGCGTTTCGAGCTGACACGCCGCAGCGTACCGCTGCGCGACGATCTGTTCGTGCCGCCCGATGGCAGCGGCGTGCAGCTGTCGCTGCTCTGATTTTATTCTCACGCAATTCTTGGCAAAAGCGCTTCGCCCTTTTCCTGGAATTGCTTGTCGCTTGCGCATCGGCTGCTCAGAAAAACCGCCCTGTTTTCGAGCCCCGAGCGCAATTCCCGCGGATGGCCCTGACCGCCACCATCCGCCGGACCGGTCCCCGGCCGCCGCCCTGATCCGGGGACTTGCGGGAAATCGGGTTGGCGTGCGAGGTTCAGCCGCATGAAACCTCGCACGCCACCCGATTCTCCCCTGCTTTTCGACACGGCTCCGCTCGTGCCGGATTTCAAACTCGAGCTCAAAGCCCGCAAGGCCGGCCACTGGCCGGTCGCCGGCGCCGACGAGGCCGGCCGCGGACCGCTGGCGGGACCTGTGGTTGCCGCCGCCGTCATCCTGGATCCCAAGCGTATTCCCGAAGGCCTCAACGATTCCAAGCAGCTTTCGGCGCAACGGCGCGAGGAACTGTTCCTGCAGATCCTGGCGACCGCCACCGTCTCCATCGCCTCCTCCAGCTCGACGCGCATCGACGAGACCGACATTCGCAAGGCGAGCCTCGACGCCATGCGCCGCGCCATCCGCAGCCTTGCCATTCCGGCGAGCTACGTGCTGACCGATGGGCTGGATGTGCCGCCCGGCCTCGATTGCCCCGGACAGGCGGTGGTCAAGGGCGATGCCCGCTCGGTCTCGATCGCCGCCGCCTCGATCGTCGCCAAGGTGACGCGCGACCGGATGATGGCGCGGGCGCACAACGTGTTTCCGGATTACGGCTTTGTCGCGCATATGGGCTACGGCACGGCGCAACACCGCGCCGGCATCGAAAAACACGGCCCCTGCCCCCTGCACCGGATGAGTTTCAGGCCGCTGCGGAAGGTCGAGGACGGTCCTGGGATGGATGAGTTGATTTCGGAGTAGCGGGGTTCACTCAGGCTGCCGGCAAAGTCGGCCGGACGCGGCTTGCTCCCTCTTCTCCCCATCGGGGAGAAGGTGGCCCGTAGGGTCGGATGAGGGGGCCACACGGCAGAACATTTGTTGTTCTCGTGCCGAGGAAAGCGAAGAGCAATGAATGCTGTGCCGTGTGGCCCCCTCATCGCCTCGCTATTGCTCCGGCACTTCTCCCCGCCGGGGAGAAGAGACTCGTGGCAAAGCCGCGCCCAATGCCAGCAGAGCCTCGCCGCGAGACGGCTAAAACCAATATTCGCCTAAAAACCAAAGGCCGGGACATGCCCGGCCTTCGCTCTCATTCCATTCGAAAACAGCTCAGTTGAGCCGCGTCTTGACCTGGCCGATGGCATTGCCGAAGAGTTCGGACTGGACCTTGCCGTCCGCCTGCTTGGCGAGCACCGTTTCGGCGGCCGCGATTGCGAGATCGACGGCGGCGGAACGGACCGCCTTCATCGCCTCGGCCTCGGCCTGCTTGATCTTCTGCTCAGAAAGCGCCGTGCGGTTGGCGACGAATTCTTCCGTCTTCTTCTTCGCCTCGGCGGTCAGCATTTGGGCTTCACGCTCGGCAGCGGCAACGATGTGGGCCGCTTCGGCTTCCGCTTCCTTGCGCTTGCGCTGGTATTCGGCGAGCAAGTGCTGGGCCTCTTCGCGCAGACGCTTGGCTTCGGCCAATTCGTTGCGGATCTGGTCGGCGCGGTCGTCGAGCGACCGTGCCATCATGCCCGGAACCTTCAGGTAAACGACCAGCGCCAGGAAGAGCACGAGGCCGACAAAGGCGAAGAAAGTGGCGTCAAGGTGAAAAATATCCATCGATCAAGCCTCCTTCTTGGCGGCCGCGACGGCGGCGGCGACATCTGCCTGAGCAGCGGTGCCGCCGATCAGCTGTTCGACGACGGCAGCCGCCGTTTCCTCGGCAATGGTGCCGACGTCGGCGAAGGCCTTCGCCTTGATGTCGGCGATACGGACTTCAGCAGCCTTGATCTTTTCCGACAGGCTCGCCTCGACAGCGCGGCGATCCTCTTCGGCCTTGAGCTTGGCGGCGTCACGTGCGGCAGCGCCGATCGCATTCGACTTGGCGCGAGCAGCCGCCAGTTCACCTTCATAGGTCTGGACGGCAGCGTCGGCTTCCGCCTTCAGGCGGCCGGCTTCTTCCAGATCCTGGGAGAGGCGCGTGTGGCGCTGATCGAGGATAGCCCCGATGCGCGGCGCGATGACCTTTTGCATAAGGAGGTAGAAGACGCTGAACGTAATCACCAGCCACAGCAGCTGGGATGCGTAGGTCGTCGAATCGAAAGGCGGGAACGGGCCGCGGGCGTGTTCGCCTTCGGCAACACCGGTCTCGGTATGGACCTCGCCTGCGGCCGGAGCGGCGTGCGCATCCGTGCCGGTCGCTGCCGCCGGTGCTTCTTCAGCGTAAGCCGGGGTCACAAAAAACATGCTCACCTCCAGGTGGACTGCAAATGCAAAGGATCACGGCGTGCGATCGCAGGCCGTGATCCATCTATTCGCCGAGATCAGACGGCGAAGAGGAGGAGGAGAGCAACGAGCAGCGAGAAGATGCCCAGAGCTTCCGTAACGGCGAAGCCGAATACCAGACGGCCGAACTGGCTGTCAGCGGCAGACGGATTGCGCAGAGCGCCGGAGAGGTAGCTGCCGAAGATGTTGCCGAGGCCGAGAGCCGTACCGGCCATACCAAAGCAAGCCAGGCCTGCACCGATGAACTTTGCTGCTTCCGCTTCCATGTTAAACTCCTTTGAAATGGTTGTTGCGGCGAATGACTGACGCCCTTTGACGTCGATGTCGTTATCCTTAGTGCCCGCCCGGATGGATCGCGTCGTTGAGGTACATGCAAGTCAGTACCGCAAAGACGTAAGCCTGGAGAAAGGCGACGAGGAACTCGAGACCGGTCAGGGCGACGGTCATGAGGAGGGGAAGAACGGCTCCGCCGACACCGACTGTACCGAGAGCTCCAAGCGATACTACGAAGCCTGCGAACACCTTCAGCGTGATGTGACCGGCGAGCATGTTGGCAAAGAGACGAACGGAGAGCGAAATCGGGCGGGACAGGAAGGAAATGATTTCGATCACGATGACCAGCGGCAGCAGAATGCCCGGCACGCCCGAGGGCACGAAGACATTCAGGAAGTGGAAGCCGTGTTTATAGAAACCGTAGACGAGAACCGTGCCGATGACGAGGATCGCCAGCGCGAAGGTGACGATGATCTGGCTGGTGATCGTGAAGAAATACGGGAACATGCCCAGCAGGTTCGCCGTCAGCACGAACATGAAGAGCGAGAAGACCAGCGGGAAGAATTTCATTCCCTGCTTGCCCGCGCCTTCCTTCAGCATGTTGGCGATGAATTCATAGGACATTTCCGCGACCGACTGCGAACGGCCCGGCACGATGGCACGGTTCGAGGTCGCGAAATAGAGGAAGCCAGCGGCAACGGCAGCCGAAGCAGCCATGAAGAGCGATGCATTGGTGAACGAAAAATCAATTCCGCCGATTTCGATCGGCACAATCTTCTGGATCAGGAACTGATGAGTCGGATCGTTAGACACCGCTTGTTCTCTCTCTTTGGCCCGCAGGACGCGGGGTCATTGCACTGGACCGGGACCGGTCCCTATTTCTTGTCGTCATCAAGGGGATGGGCCACCACCCCCGCAGAACGCAGCACGTTCAGAACGCCGGCACAGAATCCGAGAAGCAGAAGAACAATCAACCCCCAAGGCGCCGTGCCAACAAAACGGTCGAGAACATAGCCAAGAACGGCACCGACGATGATCGCGGCAATGAACTCGCTGGAAAGCTTCATCGCCTGGGCATAACCTTTGCGGCTTACCTCGGCTTGGGCCTCGCTTGCGCGTTCCACTCCCGCCTCTCTGCGCTTGGACGCGAGTTCCGCTTCCAGTTGCGCACGGCGCTTTTCAAGACTTTCCTCGCGGTCATCCGCCATGGATCTCTCCTCGCCTGCCCGTCGCCCGCACTCCCGCTACCCCGGTCATTCGGACCCCGGACGCGAAGGTTGAGACCCTTCCGGCCCGTTCTGAAGTCGCGCGCAACATAGTTTTAGGGATTGGTATAGTCAAGGCGTAGACAGCTTCTGTCCAGCCAGAAAATAATTCCGTCGAATCAATGAGATAAGCCGATTTTTGGTCGATCGCTTAAATTCGATGGAAAGAATCCGCTTTTAAGCCCGGCAAATCGGCTTGCCGCGGCTGATTTATCTCAGCTCCAGCCGCCGCCATAGGTGCGATAGAAGACGTGAAGACCGATGCGGCCGACCTTTTCCATGGTCTTTGCCCATTTCGGCCTGACATAGACGGCATGGTAATGCGTCGCCGAGCCCACCTGCGGCAACCAGATCTTGCCAGATGTCACTGCCATCGCCACATCGCGGGCCATCCGCCAATGATATTCCGAGTTCACCCTGTCCTTGATGCTGTCGCAGGCGAAGGAAAACTGGCAGCGGTTGCGCCAGTCCTCGTTCTGGTAGACGACGCCGCAGATGGTTTTCGGATAGGCAGGGTTGCGGACGCGGTTGAGGATGACCTGGGCGACGGCCGCCTGGCCCTTCACCGATTCGCCACGCGCCTCGAAATAGATGCCGGAGGCAAGGCATTGCTGCTCGCCGGCGGAAAAGACGCTTGGCGGCAATATGCTTGCTGCCCAGGCGTGATCACGCGGGCCGATCTCCGGAACGAAGCGGCCGCTGTCCGGCTCGGTCAGGATCGAATCGAAGGGCGACTGGCGGGAATAGTCGGGTGCTGCCGGCCCATAGGCGGTGGCAAGCACATCGGCTTTGTTGCTGGTGACGAGGCTTGCGAGCATCGCCGGCACGCCCCTATCGGTCACGACAGGCTGCTTCTTATAGAAAGACGTGGCGATCTCGATTTCCTTGCCCTGGATCTTCGGCTTGACGAAGGCCGACCTGTCCTTGAGATCGAAGCTCGGGGTGAAGAGCATCTTCGTACGTTCGAGGATCGAGCCGGCGGAAAAATCCTTCGGCGGCTGCATCTTCTCGACGGCGACGACGCGGCCCTTCTTGGTGGAGCGGTTGACGCGATCCTCGTCCGGCGTATCCTCGTGGCCCTTGTCCTTGGCGGTAAAGGCAACCTTGCGGCCATCCGGCAGCATCATGCCGGCGCCTGATGAGATCGAACCCGTCGCCGCCGGATCGGCAAAGGCAAGTTCGGCCTGATGGATGGAGCCGGCCGGCGAATTGGTCAGCACCATGCGCCAGTTCTCCCCTTCCCGGTCGAGACCGGCAAGCATGGCGGCGAGATCGGCATGGGATGCGACGCTCGGAAAAATCAGCCAGCCGGCGAGCCCGAAGATAACAGGCGAGACCCAGTTCTCGGGAAGAAGACGCAGCTTGCTACGGGAAGAGCTCTTTCGACGCAACACGAACTCCGGGCATGGGACGCGGGAACATGTCCCTATAAATCCCGCATTAACCTTGATGTCTGGTTAACGGGGCGTGCCGGAATGTGACCATGCGAATGTTTGGATGTTCTCATGTGTTGTAAAAGTCCCCTCCCCAACCCCTCCCCACAAGGGGGAGGGACTAATCCGGAGCGCCCGCCTCGTTCCACTCGAAACGTCGCAGATAGGGAAAACCGGTGCGGCAGGTTAAGCCCCTCCCCTTGTGGGGAGGGGTTTGGGGCGGGGTCTTCACCCCACCCGTCAAATAATGACGTGCGATCCCAGTTCCACCACGCGGTTGGCCGGCAGGCGGAAGTAGTCGGAAGGGTTGGCGGCGGCGTTGGCAAGCGCGATATAGAGCCGGTCCTGCCAGTAGGGCATGCCCGACTTGGCGTCCGGCACCAGCTTGCGGCGGCCGAGATAGAAGGAGGTCGACATGATGTCGAACTTCAGTCCGGTCTTGCGCAGCGTCGCCAGCGCCTGTGAGACGTTCTGCGATTCCATGAAGCCGAACAGCAGTTCGACGCGCGAGAAACGCTCGGAAATCTGCTCGACCTTGTAACGGTCCTGGCTCGGCACACGCGGCTTGTTGACGGTACGGATCGTCAGGATGACGTTGCGGTCGTGCAGCACGTGATTGTGCTTGAGATTGTGCAGCAGGGCGGCGGGTGCGGATTCCGGATCGCTGGTCAGGAAGATCGCGGTGCCGGGAACCTGGGCCGGCGAATGTTCGCTCTTGCGCTCGATCGAGCTGACGAAGGAGGCGAGCGGAATATCGGTGTGGCGGGTCTTTTCCATCAGGATCGCGGTGCCGCGGCGCCAGGTCCACATGATGACGGTAAAGGCCGTGGCGATCAGGATCGGGATATAGCCGCCGTCGTGGATCTTCAAAAGATTGGCGCCGAGGAAGATCAATTCGAGTATGACCAGCGGCGCCAGCGCGATCACCGCAACCGGCAGCGACCAGTTCCAACGGGCGCGAACGAATTCGAAGGCCATGATCGAGGTGACGACCATGGCGCCGGTGACGGAGATGCCATAGGCGGTCGCCAGCGCGTCCGAGGTCTTGAAACTCAGGACCAGGAATATGACCCCGATGAACAGCACGGCATTGACCGAGGGCACGAAGATCTGCCCGGTATTGGTTTCCGAGGTGAAGAGGATTTCCATGCGCGGCAGGAAGCCAAGGTTGATGCCCTGGCGCACCATCGAGAAAGCGCCTGTTATAACAGCCTGGCTGGCGATGATCGTCGCCGCGGTCGCCAGGATGACGACCGGCAGCAGCGCCCATTGCGGATACATCAGGTAGAAGGGATCCGACATCGTCTCCGGCTTGCCGAGCACGAGTGCGCCCTGCCCGAGATAGTTCAGCGTCAGCGACGGGAAGACCAGCAGGAACCAGGCCCACTGGATCGGGCGACGGCCGAAATGGCCGAGATCGGCATAAAGCGCCTCCGCACCCGTCACCGTCAGGAAGACGGCGCCGAGCACGACGACGCCGTAGAAGCCCTCATGCAGCAGGAAGCTGACGGCATAATAGGGATTGAAGGCGGCAAGGATGCCGAAATCGTCCGAGATATGCGAAATGCCGGCGGCGGCCATGACGAGGAACCAGACGGCAGTGATCGGGCCGAAGAATTTGGCGACGGCGCCGGTGCCGCGCGATTGTACGACGAAGAGCAGCGCCAGGATCACCACCGAGATCGGCACGATATATTCCGAGAGCCTGGGCGTGACGAGCTTCAGGCCTTCGACCGCCGACAGCACCGACAGCGCCGGCGTGATCATCGCGTCGCCGAGGAAAAGCGCAGCCCCCAAAAGGCCGAGCAGCATCAGGATGGCGGTATGGCCGTTGGCAGTCTTCATCAGAAGAGCCAGCAGCGACAGCGTGCCGCCCTCGCCCTCGTTGTCGGCGCGCAGCAGGAAGAGCACATATTTGATGGTGACGATGATCGTCAGCGCCCAGATCATCAGCGAGATCAGGCTTATGACCTCGAAACGGGTGAGCCCGTCATGGGCCACCGGCTTCAACGCCTCGCGAAAGGCGTAGAGCGGGCTGGTACCGATATCGCCGTAAACGACGCCGATGGAACCCAGCGTCAGATAAAACAGCTTTTTCGGCGTCATCTGGGATTCGTTCGGATGGCTTTCTGCGGACATGAAGTTGCAACAGGCTCCTCAGAGCCAGCCTTTCCAGCGGAAAAAGAAAAAGGGGATGACGGCTGAGATCACCATCAGGGCCAGCGAATAGGGATAACCCGCCGCCCAGGTCAGTTCCGGCATGACCTGAAAATTCATACCATAGATGGAGGCGACCAGTGTCGGCGGCAGGAACACCACCGAGGCGATCGAGAAAATCTTGATGATCGAGTTCTGCTCGATGTTGATCAGACCGAGCGAAGCATCGAGCAGGAAGGTGATGTTGCCGGCGACGAAGGCGGCATGCTCCGACAGCGACTGGATATCGCGCGACACGGTGCGGCAGAGATCCTTCGCCTCACGGTCCTGCTGGATCGCCGGGGTCGTGTGAAAGAAGGTCAGCAGGCGGGAAAGCGAACCGAGGCTGTCGCGCAGCTTGCTGATCATCCGGTGATGGCCGGCGATATCCCTCAGCTTCTCCTCGAGATAGTTCGAAGGCTTGCGCACCTTCTTTGCCCGCTCGCCGAAGACATGCATCGACAGGATGTCGATGCGCGAGACGGATATTTCGAGGATCTCGGCGGTGCGGTCGACGATCGTCTCCAGCAGCTTGGAAAGAAGGGCAGCGCCGCTGCGCCAGCTTTCCGGTAGCCGGTGAAGGGCGGCGATGAACAGCGCAAAGGATTTGGGATGGGCGTAGCGGATGGTGACCAGCCGGTTTCCGGCCAGGATGAAGGCGACATCGGTCAGCGTCGGCGCATCGGTTTCGGCCTTCCACAGCAGCGATGCGGTCATGAAGACGGCGTCGTTTTCGACGTAGAGACGGGCTGATGGTTCGATGTCCTTGAGGTCGTCACGGGTCGGAACCTCGATGCCGAGGACCTTCTCGACATAGAGCTCCTCGTCGCGGGTCGGCTCGATCATGTCGATCCACACCGCATCCTCGGGAAAGGATGCGGGATGCGACAGGTCGCGAATCTCGACCGACTTGCAATCGGAACAGTAGGCGGTGATCACCGGCAGCCTTTCCATGCGGCCGCCAGCGCGGCGCCGCGAGGGTCGCTCGTTCCCAGTCCAAACCGAAGCGGATCAAAAAAGTTCATATCACTCCGGCCGCATCCAACCTCAAAGGCCGGCATGCACATCGTGCTCCACCGCATCGCAGCGACCAATCCTTCGATCGACAAGACAACTCCGAACTTGCAGGCGAGCCGAAATCTTCCACACGAAGACGACCGTCATTGAGCAGCTGCAGCAAACGCCATCATGGCGCCGGGGCATATGAAGCAAAGCCGTGAAATAATCAAGACATCTTCCGTGAAGCGCGGCTTTTCACCACGTTTCCCCCACAATTTGGGGTATCCGCCGCGGTGATTCGCAGTCTGGCGCGTTTCATGCATGTCGCCCCGAGCCGCTCCACACTTCCGGGCGGCATGGGTGCTTGCCTAGATGCATGTTGTTGTCCCGGTGACAAGCATTATTCGAAGACGATCGCCGGGGCAGCGCGCTGCGGCTGGCCGCCGATCTGCTCCCAGACCTTGGCGGCGATGCCGCGATAGATGCCGGCGACGGCGCCGTTCGGCTCGGAGGCGACGAGCGGCGTGCCGGCGTCGGAGGTTTCGCGGATATTCATCGTCAGCGGCACTTCGCCGAGGAAAGGCACGCCGATGCGCTCGGCCTCCTTGCGGGCGCCGCCATGGCCGAAGATATCGTAGCGGGTGCCGGTATCGGGCGCGATGAAATAGCTCATATTCTCGACAATGCCGAGCACCGGCACTTCGACCTTGCGGAACATATTGAGGCCCTTGCGGGCATCGATCAGCGCCAGATCCTGCGGCGTCGAGACGATGACGGCGCCGGCAAGCGGCACCTGCTGGGCCATGGTCAGCTGCGCGTCGCCGGTGCCCGGCGGCATGTCGACGACGAGCACGTCGAGTTCGCCCCAGGCGACTTCGCGCAGCATCTGCAGCAGGGCCGACTGGACCATCGGCCCGCGCCAGATCATCGCCGTCTCCTGGTCGACGAGGAAGCCCATCGACATGACCTTGAGGCCGTAATTCTCCATCGGATTGATGATGCGGCCGTCGATCTGGGTCGGACGGCCGGATATTTTCAACAGCCGCGGCATCGAGGGACCGTAGATATCGGCGTCGAGAATGCCGACGCGGAGGCCGTTGGCGAGCAGCCCGAGCGCCAGGTTGACGGCGGTGGTCGACTTGCCGACCCCGCCCTTGCCGGAGGCGACGGCGATGATGGCGCCGATACCGGGAACGCCGATCCTGCCTGTCCGCGGCGGCTGTTGCTGTGGCGCGTGTGCGTGCGACCCGTGATCATGACCGCTGTGATCATGACCGGCGTGATCGTGGCCGGCATGGCCGTGCGGCGGGTTCGGCACCGGGCGGGCAGCGGGAGCAGCGGCGGCGGCCTTCTTGTCTGCGGTCAGTGCGACCAGCGCACCCTTGACGCCCGGCATCGCCTTGACGACGCGCTCGGCGGCGAGCCGCATCGGCTCCAGCTCCTTGGCGCGATCGGCCGGAACGGTGATGGAGAAATAAACCTTGCCGTCGGAGATGAAGACGTCGGAAACCATGCCGAGTTCGACGATATCGTGCTCGAGATCCGGTCCGCGCACGGTTTTCAGCGTTTCGAGAACCTGTTCCTTGGTGACGTCGGTCATTCCACCCTCACTGCATCTGTCGCAGACTACGGCGCCGACGCGTCTTCAAGAGGCGCAAAGGACGCGGCAGCACTTTCAATTGCCCGCATGTTTCAGCCCCGATCGATTCCGATCAAGGCTGAAATCATGCAGTAGAGATAGTGGAGGCGGACGCCTTCGCCAAACGAAATCATCGTCGGGAAAATCGATTTGCCGGCTTGCAGAAAGCGGCGGGGAGAATGGGCAATCCGTTGCGGCCATCAAGTCCGCCGGGCTTTCGCCCTGATGGCCGCAACGGTCTCCCCGAGAACCGGCGCAATGCGGGCGAACTAGAGCAAGCCTGCAAAAAGGCCAGCGAAAAATGACGGGAAAAGGCCAAATCGCCGGCAGCTGCGAAACAAGCGGTGCCAAAACGCAACAACCGCCGCCGACGCCGAAGGCCTGCGCAAAATGCGGCATCGGCGTCGGTCAGCAGTGTGCCGGCCGCGCCATTTCCTGGCGCTGGTCAAGTCCCCTCTGGGCCTCTGGCAAAAGAGATGCAGAAAGCGTGCCAGACGGAAAATCGGCGGAAATGCAGCAATGGCGGCCTCATAACGGCCCCCAGCGGCAAGGATCTGCCCAAGCGCTGGGCGGCCGGCGAAAGCCCACCGCGACTTTCTGCACCTTATTTGATCAGGCCGATTCGCAGCGCCTTGGCGACCGCCTGGGTACGGTTGACCGTATCGAGCTTCTTGGTGGCACGGTTCAGGTAATGATTGACCGTGTGCTCGGAGAGGGTGAGGATCTCGGCGATTTCCGCACTGGTCTTGCCGGCCGCCGTCCAGTTGAGGCAATCGATCTCGCGATCGGTGAGCGTGTCGGTGATGCGCGCATCGAGGTTGCGGATCTCGGCGAGCCTGTCGTAGACATGGACGGCGATATAGCAGAGCTCACGCATCTCCGCCGCGCTGAAGGGTTCGCGGTCGCCGGAGAAAGACACGGCGCCGCGCAGGCCGGATGGTTCATGCGTCGGAAAATAGGCGCCGCGCATCATCCTGAAACGTTCGAACAGCGCTGTGACGAGCACCGACTTGCCGTCGTCTCGCGACCAGTTGTCACGCGACATGTCGTAGGAGAAGGGCCGCGCCGATGTTCTGAGCCGCCGGAGAACCGGGCTGTTCACCAACAGCCCCTCCTGGTCGTAAAGCGCCAGAAGCTCGGCCGGCCAGCTGGTGATGACGGTGCTGCCCTGGATGTCCAGCGAGGTGATCGGCGGCAGATTGAGAACCATGAAGGCACGGCTGCGATAGGTTTCCGTCACGCGTTTCAGGAAACGGAAAATATCGAACTGGGTCTTCAGGCCCGCTATCTCCTTGAGATAATCGTCTTCTTCCGGGGATGTTTGCGACACGGGTGCCATCATTTCTTCATCTTCAGCACAGCGGCCGGTTCGATTGCATCGGGGAATGACGATCGCTGATTGGATCAAATGGAGCCGGCCTCGGCGTGCAGCGTTCGGCCGGTGAGTGGTTGTCGATTTCGAGGACTATTTACAGTTGTCGTGATTCGCCGGCAAATCTCAATATCGCCCTCATCATAAGCATGCTCTCCGAATCGCGTTCGGCAAGGGTGGAGAGCCAATTTTCCCTCAGCGGCGCGGGCCGAGGCGGATGCGCATGCCTTCCATGATCTGCCCAGCTGCCCGCTGAACCGGAACGGCCCATTGGCGCAGAAGTTCCATCGACAGGCGATAGGCCGGGCCGGTGATCGAAATGCCGCCGATGAAAGTCCGATCCTCCGACCAGACGGGCGCGGCCACGCAGCGGATACCGGCCTCATGCTCCTCGCGGTCGAAGGCATAGCCCTCAACGGCGATTTCGCGAATTTCGGCAAGCAGCGTTTCGGCCGAGACATGGGTCGCGGCGGTAAAGCGGGTGAAACTCAGATCGGCGAGGAGATCGGCAAGGCGATCGGCCGGAAGCAGCGAAAGAGCGGCCTTGCCGACGCCGGTACAGTAGCAGGGCGAGGCATTGCCGATCTGCGAATACATGCGCACTGGCTGACGGCCGTCGACCTTGTCGAGATAGATGATCGACTGGCCCCTGAGAACACCGAGATGCACCGTCTCGCCGGTCGCCTGCTGCAGATCGGCAAGGTGCGGTTCGGCAATCAGGCGAAATTCGTTGCGCGCCCAGCTGCGCGCGGCGAAATCGAGCAGGCGCAGGCCCGGCGCATAACGGCCGTCGCCGTCCAGCTCGAGCAGCCCTTCCTCCACCATGTGGCTCAGCTGGCGATGCAATGTGCCGCGCGGCTGGCCGGCAAGGGCCAGGATATCGGTGAAACGCAGCGGGCCGTCGGCATGGGTGACGAGGTCGAGCAAGACCATGAGTTTGCCGAGCGTGCCGGTCTCGCGTGCCTGCGCCATGCCGTCGCCGTTTGAATTCATCGCCCCATCCACCCTTGACAGAAAGGCCAGCATAATTGGATAATTCCATATAGTCAAATTAAGTTCCAAATAATGGAATAACGCCGTCGGGAGGCGCGGCTGACGATGACAATAACCATGATGCCGGCAGCACAATTTCCCGAGCTCAAAGACCGAACCGTGCTGGTGACCGGTGGCGGATCGGGCATCGGTGCTGCGATCGTCGAAGGGTTCGCGCGCCAGGGCGCCAAGGTCTCCTTCATCGATATCGCCGAGGACGCCGGTCGCGCGCTCGCCGAAAATCTGTCGCGCGAGACGGTGCATCCAGTGTCCTTCCACCATGCCGACCTGCGCGACATCGAGGCGATCCGGCGCACGGTCGATACCGTCGTTGCGAATTCCGGGCCGATCCGCGTGCTGGTCAACAATGCCGCCTGGGACGACCGCCACGAATTCGACGCGGTGACCGAGGCCTATTGGGACAACAACCAGGCGGTCAACCTGCGGCATGTGTTCTTCGCCTCGCAGGCGGCAGCACCCTCGATGCGGGCGGCCGGCGGCGGGGCGATCATCAATATGTCGTCGATCGCCTTCAAACTGAACATGGGCGGCTTTCCCTCCTATGCGGCGGCGAAGGCTGCGGTCGTCGGGCTGACGAAGAGCATGGCAGGCAAGCTCGGGCAGGACAACATCCGGGTCAACTGCATCCTGCCCGGCATGGTCGTCACCGAACGGCAGATGCAGCTCTGGCTGACCGAGGAGAGCATTGCGCGCTCGGTCGAGGACCAGTGCCTGAAAACCGCCCTCACGCCCGGCGCGATCGTCGGTCCCTGCCTGTTTCTTGCATCCGACTGCGCGGCGGCGATGACCGCCCAGTCCCTGATTGTCGATGGAGGCATTCTGTAATGGCTAATCCCGCTTATGTCGCGGTGGACTGGGGCACTAGCAGTTTCCGGCTCTGGCTGATCGGCAAGGACGGCAGCATTCTGGCCGAACGCCGCAGCGGCGAAGGCATGACGAGTGCGGCAAAGACCGGCTTTTCCCAGGTGCTTGCCGGCCACCTCGCGGCCGTCGAGGCGCCGGAAAACCTGCCGGTGATCGTCTGCGGCATGGCCGGCGCGCGGCAGGGCTGGGTCGAGGCCGGTTATATCGACGTGCCGGCGCCGCTCGCCGCGATCCTCACCGGAGCGGTCCGCGTGCCCGGCGAAAACCGCGACATCCGCATCCTGCCGGGCCTTGCCCAGCGCGACATCGCCACCCCCGACGTCATGCGCGGCGAGGAAACCCAGCTGCTCGGCGCGCTCGGCACCGCAAGCTCGCAGGCGCAGGCAGTCTGCATGCCCGGCACCCATTCGAAATGGGTGCATGTCAGGGACAACAAGGTCACCGGCTTTTCGACCTTCATGACCGGCGAGCTTTTCGACGTCGTCAGCAAACACACGATCCTGTCGCATGCCGTTGCCGGCGCGACAGAACAGCCGGCGGACGCGGCGGCCTTCGAGGCGGCGGTATCGGCGGCCTTCGCACGGCCCGCACTTGCCTCCAACCTGCTGTTTGCCGCCCGCTCGGGCCAGCTCCTGCACGGGATCTCGGCGGCATCGGCGCAGGCCCGGCTTTCCGGCACGCTGATCGGCCTCGAAATCGCCGGCGCGCTGCAGGATGCGGCCAATTCGGACATCACCCTGGTCGCTTCCGGGCGCCTGCAGGGGCTCTACGAACAGGCCTTCAGAACCCTCTCCCTTCCCTTCACCGCCATCGATGCGGACGCCGCCGTGCGCCGCGGGCTTTCGGCCGCCGCCGAAACCCTCTGGCCGAACTGAGAAAGCCGACACGATGAACCGTATCCCCTTCCCCGAGATGAAGCGCCCGCTGATCGCCATCCTTCGCGGCATCCGGCCCGACGAGACCGAGAGCATCGTCGGCGCCTTGATCGACAACGGCCTGACGGCGATCGAGATCCCGCTCAATTCGCCGGAACCGTTCAAATCCATCGAGATCGCCGCGAAGATGGCGCCGGCCGAGGTGCTGATCGGCGCCGGCACAGTGCTGACGGTCGAAGCGGTCGACAGCCTGAACGCGGCCGGCGGCAAGCTGCTCGTCACCCCGAATGTCGAGCCCGAGGTGATCATCCGGGCGCGTCAATACGGCATGGTGACGATGCCCGGCGTCTTCACGCCGACCGAGGCGCTGGCCGCGGCGCGCGCCGGCGCCACCGGTCTCAAATTTTTTCCCGCGAGCGTGCTCGGCCCTTCCGGCATCACCGCGATCCGGGCCATCCTGCCGCCGGAGCTGACGATTGCCGCCGTCGGGGGCGTATCGGATAAGAATTTCGGCGATTACACCAAGGCCGGCATCTTCTCCTTCGGCCTCGGCACCAGCCTCTACAAGCCGGGAATGACCGCGGCAGAGGTTGCCGAGCGCGCCAAGACGACCATTTACGCCTATGATGCAGCCATGGGAGCGTGAGCGTATGACCGATATTTATGAGTTCGAGGGCAAGACCCTTTGCAACACCAACTCCGTTCTCGGCGAAGGCCCAACCTATGATCCGGACAGCAATACCGTCTGGTGGTTCAACATCCTTGGCAAGGAACTGCACGAGCTCAATCTTTCGACGAATGCGAAAAAGGTGCATCCGCTGCCGGCCATGGCGAGCGTGCTTGCCCGCATCGACGCCGGGCGGCAGCTGATCGCGACGGAAGAAGGACTTTTCGTGCGCGACGTGGCGAGCGGCAAGCTCACCTTCTACGCCGCGCTCGAAAACGACAAGCCGGAAAACCGTTCGAACGACGGCCGCACCCATCCGTCCGGCGCACTCTGGATCGGCACGATGAGCAAACGGGCGGAAAACCAGGCCGGCGCCATCTATCATGTCGCCGGCGGCAAGGTGACGAAGATCTTCAACGGCATCAGCATCCCGAATTCGATCTGCTTCTCGCCCGACGGCACGATCGGCTATTATACCGACTCCCGCCTCAACCGGCTGATGCGCGTCATGGTCGATCCGCAGACCGGCCTGCCGGCGGGTGAACCGATCGTGCTGGTCGACAGCGCCAACGAGCCCGGCGACATCGACGGCTCGGTGGTCGATGCCGACGGTTATATCTGGAATTCGCGCTGGGGTGCTGGTGTCGTCGACCGTTACAATCCCGACGGCCTGCGCATCTCGCGTTACAAGGTTCCCGCCGTCCAGCCCTCCTGCCCTGCCTTTATCGGCGTTAACGCCGACCGGCTGGCGGTGACCACCGCCTGGGAGGGCCTCGACGAGGATGCCCGCTCGGCGCAGCCCAGCGCCGGCGCGCTGCTGGAACTCGGCATCGAGGTCAAAGGCATATTCGATCCGGTCTATGTGATCTGAAGCCGGGCCATCCGAATTTTGCTCACCAGAGGCGCTCCCGACCGGGGCGCCTTTTTCATTTTCAGGGACGGTTCTGCGATAAATGTTCCGTGAGAATCGAGAAATTTTCCGTGTTTTCAACCGGAACCAATCGGCGCACCGGTCATTTCCTCTTCGAACCGGCGCGGCAAGGAGACCTGGAACAGGCATTGCCGCGTCAGAAATCACTCTAGGGAAATGAAGGTAGGTTCGAAATGACACGCAAACTTCTGACGACCGTTGCCGCTGGCGCTCTGTTTGCCACGGCTTTCGCGCCGGCGGCATTCTCGCAGACGGCTCCGCAGCCGGCCGATCCGGCCGCTCCGACCCAGGCAGCGCCCGCCGATCCGGCAGCACCGAAGCCGCCGGTCACCCCCGACGTCACCAAGCCCGCGGGCGATGCCGCCCAGGCTCCAGCCGCAGCACCGACGGCGGACACGGCTCAGGCCGGCTATATCACCGAGCAGGCTCCGGACCAGGTCAGCGCCAACACCTATATCGGCCAGTCGGTCTATAACGGCAACAATGAAAGCATCGGCAGCGTCAACGACCTGATCCTCAAGAAGGATGGCGGCTTTGTCGCTGCGATCGTCGGCGTCGGCGGCTTCCTCGGCATTGGCGAAAAGAACGTCGCCGTGCCGATGGAAAAGATCACCGTCGCCCAGAACACCCAGGACGGCAGCGTCAAGCTGACGACGAGCGAAACGGCTGAATCGCTGAAGGCCGCCCCTGAGTTCAAGACGCTGGCCATGCAGTCGGCGGAAAAGGCCCCGGCTGCGACCGGCACCGATACCACGGCGACCGGCTCGACCACGGCTAAGTAACCGCGTGCGGTAGTATAGCGTAGGCGATGGCGCTCCCCGGAGGGCGCCATCGTTTTTATGCGCGCGTCCTTGCTTTATGCGCTGGCACGCTCCGCCATGGCCGGATCGTAATAATTCTCATGCAGGAATCGCAGCGTGGCGATCCCGTCCGCCGGACGGCCGAAATGATAGCCCTGGCCCATGCCGCAGCCGAGCGTGCGCAGCTTCACCGCCTCGGCATAATCCTCGATGCCTTCGGCCACGACTTCTAGTTCCAGGCCGTCGCACATGGTCAGGATCGCCTTGATGATGTGTTCGGAGGCGCGGTCGGAGTTGATGCGCGAAACGAAGGCGCGGTCGATCTTGATCTTGTCGAAGATGAAATCGCGCAGCCGCCCCAGGCTGGATTGGCCGGTGCCGAAATCGTCGAGCGAAATGCGCACACCGGCGGCGCGAAGATCGGCGATGATGCGGTGGGCGGTATCGGCCGAGCTCATCACCGCGGTCTCGGTGATCTCCAGTTCCAGGCGATGCGGATCGAAGCCGACGCGGCCGAGGATCGACAATACGCTGCCGCTGGTGCCCGGATCCATCAGCTGGGCCGAGGAGAGATTGAACGACAGGAAGAGTTCGCGCGGCCAGGAAAGGGCGGCTTCGGCGGCCTTGCGCAGCAGCGCCTCCGACAGCGCATCGATGAAGCCGCGCTCTTCGGCGAGCGGCACGAAGACGCCGGGCGAGACGAAGCCGAGATCGGGATCGTTCCAGCGGGCGAGCGCCTCGAAGCCGACCACCTGGTTGTTGGACAGCGAGACGATCGGCTGGAAATGCACATCGATCGCGTCGGAGATGATGGCGTTTCGGAGCGCCTGCTCCAGCTGCGTCGCGCGCTTCATTTCCTGGGCGATTTCGCGCGAATAGACGGTGATCTGGCCGCGGCCGCGGCGCTTGGAACGGTAAAGCGCGGTTTCCGCACTCTTCAGCAGCTCCTCGCAATCCTCGCCGGCAAAGGGGTAGATGGCAAAGCCGAGAGAGGCGGAGAGACGGACGTTGCGGTCGCCGAGATCATAGGGAGCCGACAGCACCTCGCGGATCATCTGGCCGAATTTCTCGGCACTGGCGCGCTCGAAAATCAGCGGCAGCACGAAGGCGAATTCATCGCCGTCGTGGCGGGTGACCAATGCGCCATCGGGAATGCAGGCCCGGAGGCGATGGGCGACCTGGCACAGGATTTCATCGCCGGCTGTCGAGCCGAAGAGATCGTTGATCGGCTTGAAACTGTCGAGATTGGCGATGCCGATGGTGAAGGGGGCCGGATCGCTGGCGCGCTCGGAGGAGATCTGCAAGACCTTGTCCCGCAGCCGATTCCGATTTCCCAATCCGGTCAGCGGATCGGTATAGGCCATCGCTTGAAGCTCATTCTGACCGACGGTCAAGAAAGCTGTTTCCGCCGATTTCATTCTCCACCCGAGCTTTCCCGCGCCATGCAAAGAATGACCGCCATGTCTTAACAATTCGATAGTAAATCGTCTGGCATTGCCGCTTGAAGCGCCCTAAATCTGGGGAGTTGACGCGTATGCCCGATTAAATCTCTTTCTTTTCAGGCATGTCGCGATCCTGCAACCGCGGCGGCGCGCACGGCCTCATCCATCAGGTGTTTCTGAAATATGGCCTCGAGCATGTCGGGACTGACGGGTTTCATGATGACATCGTCCATGCCCGCCTTGACGCATTCGGCGCGGTCTCTTTCGAAGGCCTGGGTGAGAACGCCGATGATCGGGGTGCGGGTTGCCCCGCCGGCTTCCTCCATCTGCCGGATCAGGCGGGCGGCCTCGAAGCCGTTGAAGCCCGGCAGGGAAATATCCATCAGCACGATCTGCGGCCGGTGTTCGGCCCAGAGGCGCACGGCCTCGTCGCCGGTCGCGGCGATCATATGGCGATAGCCGAGGCCTTCGAGGATCTGCGAAAAAACGATCTGATTGATATCATTGTCTTCGGCGACGAGAACCTGCAGGCCGACCACATCGTCGGAAATGCTGATTTCCCAATCCGTATCCGCGCCAGTGCCGCTGTTGCGGCTGTTGCGGTTGAAATGGCGGGCGATCTGGAAGGTGAGCTCGTTGGCGATCTGGAAGCCGTCCATGACAAGCGACGGGATGCCGTATTGCTCGGCGAGCTCCAGGCAGCGCATGCCCATCTGATTGTCGATGATCAGGAGATCGAGCGAGATGCCGGAGGAGGTGGCGATTTCCAGGAACCGCTCCTCCTCGTCCTCGCCGCGGACCGAGCAGGATTCGAAACCGTATTTCGACAGTGTGCGCAAAGCGGCGGTCTCGGCGGCGAGGTCGGCGGTGACGACGAGGACCTTGCGGCCGGAGAAATTCTCCGGAACGATCGCTTCCATCGCCGCCGGCTCACGGCGCTCGACGGCGCTCGGCATCGGCACATAGGCCCGGCGGTAGCTTTGATGGCTCGAGGTGGTGATCGCCGATGCCCGGCCGAACTCCTCGAGATCGGCGCCGTCGCGCGGCAGGTCCTGCATGGTCGACACCAGGAAATAGCGGCCCGGCTTGCCGATGCGATGCTTACGGCTGACGATGTCGCGCTCGATGCCGTCGCGGGAGATCTGCCGCTGGCGGGAGATGGACATCTCGCCGGTCTCCAGCACGTGACGGTCGCTTTCTTCGAAGCGCTTGGCGATCTCGTCGGAAAAGAGATCGGCGCTCTTGCGGCCGAGCACCTCGTCGGCGCTCGTCTGATATTTCTCGCAGAAGGCAAGGTTGACCGCGACATAGGTGAGGTTGCGGTCCTTGACGAAAAGCGGGAACGGCAGATTGTCGAGAATATCCTCGGTGAGCTGCACGCGCTCCAGGTCCGAGCGCCATTGCTCTTCGCGCTTCTTGTCCTCCGATATATCGGAAATGATGGTGACGCCGTAACCGCCCGGCAGCCTGCGCTTGGCGAAACGGACCCAGCTGTCGGCACCGTGGCGCTCGACGGATTCGAAGCGCTCGCGCCAATGCGAGGCGATTTTCTGCGACAGCCAGTCCTCGCGGCTGAGCGAGCCGCGCTGCTTCACGTCATATTGCTGGCGAATGCCGGTATCGTAGACCGCGCCGAGGAAATCGCGAAGCCGCGTGCCGGGCTTCAGCATCTCAGGCGGCAGCGGGAAGAATTCGAGCGTCTGGCGGCTTGCGAAGATCAGATGATCGTTCTTGTCGTAAATGATGAAAGCGGCCGAAAGGCTGTCGCACACCACATCGAAAAGCGCCGTCTGCAGATCGGCGTCGGCGGAAATCCCGTCGGTTTCCGATGATGTGTCCGCCTTTTCGAAGCCGGCACTCATTCCATTGCGTCCCACATCTGTTCGATTTCACAGCTTCCGGAGGTATATGATTAGAAATGCCATTTTTATGTTAAAACCGGCTTAACATTACCTATTCCCAAGTTTGGGGAGAGCCGCCGATCAGGCTTTGGGAAAGCCTGTCGAAACCCCTTCCCTCCGGCCCACGAATCCTCGAAAATAGCCCATGGCCATCAGACAGCTTTCCGAAACGCTCATCAATCAGATCGCCGCCGGCGAAGTCATCGAACGGCCGGCGAGCGCTGCCAAGGAACTGATCGAAAACGCGCTCGATGCCGGCGCAACGCGCATCGAGATCGCCACGGCGGGCGGCGGCAAGGCGCTGCTGCGCGTCAGCGACAACGGCTCGGGCATGGACGCGGCCGATCTGGAACTGGCGGTTCGGCGCCACTGCACCTCGAAATTATCCGACACGCTCGAGGATATCCGCACGCTCGGCTTCCGCGGCGAGGCGCTGCCCTCGATCGGCTCGGTCGCGAGGCTCAGCATCGCCAGCCGCAGGCGCGACAGCGACGGCGGTCACGAGATCGCCGTGATCGCCGGCAAGATCGCGCATATGCGCCCGGCCGCCGCCAATCCCGGGACGATCGTCGAAGTGCGCGACCTGTTCTTCGCCACACCTGCGCGGCTCAAGTTCCTGAAGACGGAGAAGGCCGAGGCCGGCGCGATTACCGAAATCGTCAAGCGCATGGCGATCGCCTTTCCCGCTGTGCGCTTCGTGCTGTCGGGCTCGGACCGCGCGACGCTGGAATTTCCGGCGACCGGCGACGATCACCTGGCGCGTATGGCGCAGGTGCTCGGCAAGGAATTCCGCGACAACGCCATCGCGCTCGACGCCGTGCGCGAGGAGATCTCGCTCACTGGCTTTGCCGGCGTGCCGACTTTCAACCGCGGCAATTCCGCCCATCAATATGCCTTCGTCAACGGCCGGCCGGTGCAGGACAAGCTGATCCTTTCGGCAATCCGCGGCGCCTATGCCGAGACCATCCCCTCAGGACGCTATCCGGTGGCGGTGCTGTCGATCACGCTCGATCCGGCTCTCGTCGACGTCAACGTCCATCCGGCCAAATCCGACGTGCGCTTCCGCGATCCCGGCCTGGTGCGCGGCCTGATCGTCGGCGCGATCCGCGAGGCCCTGGCACGCGACGGCAGCCGGGCGGCAACGACCGGGGCGAGCGACATGCTGCGCGCCTTCCGCCCCGGCTTCCAGTCCTACGCGCCGCGGCCGCAGACGGCATGGTCGGCCGAGACCTCGCCGTCGCGGCCCTACCAGCCGGCAATGGGGCTCGGTGAACGGCCACAGGCCTCCTTCGACGGACTGTCGATGCCGACGGCGCGGGCCGAACCGCAGTTTTCGCCGCAGCCCGCCGCCCCCGAACCGACCGCGCGCTATCCGCTCGGCGCGGCGCGGGCGCAGATCCACGCAAATTACATCGTCGCCCAGACCGAGGACGGGCTCGTCATCGTCGACCAGCATGCCGCGCACGAGCGGCTGGTGTTCGAGGCGATGCGCAAGGCGCTGCATTCGAAGCGGCTCGCCTCGCAGGTGCTGCTCATTCCCGAGATCATCGACATTCCGGAAGAGGATTGCGACCGGCTGATGCAGCATGCGGCCGAGCTTTCCGAGCTTGGCCTTTCGATCGAGCGTTTCGGCCCCGGGGCAATCGCCGTGCGCGAAACGCCGGCCATGCTCGGCGAGGTCGACGCGCATGGCCTGATCCGCCAGCTTGCCGACGAGATTGCCGAATGGGATACGGCGTCCGGCCTGTCGGCCAAGCTCGAATATGTGGCGGCGACCATGGCCTGCCACGGATCGGTGCGCTCCGGACGGCGGCTGCGGCCGGAGGAGATGAACGCGCTGCTCAGGGAAATGGAAGTGACGCCCGGCTCCGGTCAATGCAATCACGGCCGGCCGACCTATATCGAATTGAAGCTCAGCGATATCGAGCGGCTTTTCGGCAGAAGCTAAAAAAGCTGGAAAAGCAGCCCTTTCGAGAGTATGGCAAGGGGATGACAGACTGCAGGGAACGGAGCGCATGAATTTGTTCGAAGGCCATGGAAACCGCGAAGCGAAGATCCGGTATCTCGATGGCGATTTCCAGATTCTCTCGCCCGGCTCCTATGTCGTCTGTGCGATGACGGGAAAACAGGTGCCGCTCGACGAGTTGCGCTATTGGAGCGTCGCCCGCCAGGAACCCTATGCAGACGTGATCTCGGCGATCGAAGCCGACAAACGCGCCGGCGTGCTGCCGAACCAGCGGCGTTAGGCCCGTTCGGCTTTCTTCTCCCGCAAGCGCCGCTCGCGGCAGGCGACGATCGCCCGGTCGATGATGAGGCTTGGCGCGAGGTGATCCTCGAAGACCATGTCGACCTCGATCACCCGGCTCTTTTCGGCAAGCTCTGCCGCCTTGCCGGGATGGCCGGAGAGGCGAACGAAATCCTTTGATGTCGTGACGATCAGAAGGCCTTGCCGCTCGGCGGTCGTCAGGAGGTCGTCGATCTCTTCCTCGGTCAGATGCTCGTGGTCGCCGAAGCTCCTGGCAACGACGATTTCGGCGCCGCGTGATTCCACAGTGCGGAAGAATTTGGCGGGATCGGCGATGCCGGCGAAGGCGAGCACCTTGGTGCCGGCGAGCGTATTGTCGCCGCGCACTTTCAGCGATGCGGTGAAATAGGGTTTGGCGGCGCGCGCCGCCATGCGGACGATCCTGTCGGCGGCATTGCCGCCGCCAACCTTCAGCAGGGCCGTCGCGTGACTGAGCTGCTGGCGGATCGGCGCCCGGACCGGGCCGCCCGGCACGATATGGCCGTTGCCGAGGCCGCGCGTCGCATCGATGACCAGCAGGGCATAGTCGATCGCCAGCCGGGCACTCTGGAAACCGTCGTCCATGATGATGAGATCGGCGCCTTCGGCCACCAGACGCTGAGCCCCGTCGACGCGCCTTCGGGAAATCACCGTCAGCGCCTCCTGGGCAAGCAGCAGCGGCTCGTCGCCGACGGCAACCGCCCGGTGATGATCGGGATCGACCACCGTCGTCACGTCGAGCGAGCCGCCGTAACCGCGGCTGAGAAAGCCCGGCTTCAGCCCCTTGGCCTTGGCGGCGCGGGCAATGGTCAGCGCCGTCGGCGTCTTGCCGGCGCCGCCGACGGTGAAATTGCCGACGCAGATGACCGGAATGGGAACGGAGGCGCGGCGCGCATGGGCCATACGATGGCCGGCGATACGGCCGTAGAGAAAGGAAAGCGGCGCGAGCAGCCAGGCCCGCCAATCGGCTTTCCTCCACCAGAACGGCGGCGCTTCGGATATCATCTTGCCGTTCTGCTCCCTGCCCGGCTGGCGACGGTCGAACCCCGCGCTTTTCGCCCGGGTCGGATTGAGAAGCCAAAACCGATGAAAATGCAAGTCCTTACAGGTTTAGGCCGGCTGCAGATCCGGCAACAGCGTCTCGATGGCGGTGATATCGTCGAGCACGTGATGGGCGGCCGCAGCAAGCGAATCGCGCGAACCAGTGCCCGTCAGCACCGCGATCCTCAGCCCGGCACCGGCATTCAGCCCCATGTGGAGATCGTGGTTGTTGTCGCCGACCATGGCGACCTCTTCTGGCAAGAGGCCGGTCGCGGCACAGAAGCCGAGCAGCATGCCCGGCTCGGGTTTGGTGCCGAAACCGCTGTCATAACCGGCGATGTAATCGACATAGCGGGCAAAACCGAAGCGTTCCGCCGTCTGGCGGATAGAACGCTCGTTGTCGCTGGAGGCGACGCCGAGCTTGAAACCGCGTCCGTGCAGCCTTGCGAAGAAGCCGGCGAGGTCGGTCACCGGCACGGAAAATTCGGCGGCGCTGGAAAAGAGTTCGTCGAGGCGCACCGTCAGTTCACCGACATCGACCATCGAGCCCGCGGCAACCAGGCCCTCGGCGATCTGGCGGGTATTGCCGGCGGCAAGCAGGCTGTCGGGAACGATATGGCCGGTGACCGGATCCATGCCGCAGGCGGCAAGCAGCCGGTCGGCGAGAAGCGGATCTCCTTCCGCGGCAATGCGGGCAAGCTCGCGATTGACCGGCAGCCAGCTCTCGTCATAGTCGAGCAGCGTGCCGTCCTTGTCGAAGAGAATGCCTTTGATAGGGGCCGCAGCCGACATGATATATCCTTAGACTTGGGCCACGGCTTTCGGCAACAGCCGCGCCTTTACCGTCAGCGGATTGATATAGGGTTCCAGCCCCTTCACGGTCGCGGTCAGCGCGCCGCGCATCTCGTGCACGGCGGTGATGCCGGCCTCGATCATGGTGCGACGGGCCTCGTCGTTGATCAGCAGGTAATGCACGCCCTTGGCCAGCATCTCGGTATCGCGCACCATGCGGGCGCTGCCGCTGCGGGCAAGCTTCTGATAGGCATCGCGGAAATTCTGCACATGGCCGCCGGAGAGGACGGCGCAGCCAAGCATGGCGGGCTCCAGCGGGTTCTGGCCGCCTTCGGCAAAGAGCGAGCGTCCGACGAAGGCGATTTCCGTCAGTCTCAAATAGAGGCCCATTTCGCCGATCGTATCGCCGAGGAAAATATCGACATCGGCCGACAGGACATCGTCACGGGTGCGACGGGCGACCTTCAGCCCCTGCTTGACGAGCGCTGCCTCGATCTCGTCGCAGCGTTCCGGGTGACGCGGCACGATGATCGTCAATTGACGATCGCGCTCTCTCAGCGCCCGATGGACGATGGCGGCGGCATTCTCCTCACCGTCGAAGGTCGAGATCGCCGCCCAGGTCTTGCGCTCGCCGATCTGCTTCTTGTAGCGGGCAAGGACAGCGCTGTCATAGGGCGGTGCGTCGGTATCGACCTTCAGATTGCCTGAGGTGATCACGGGGACAGCGCCGAGATCGCGGAAACGTTCGGCATCCATATCCGACTGGGCGATGACGAGAGCCAGATTCTCGAACAAGGCTTCGGCGATTGCCGGGCGGCGGCGCCAGCGGGCAAAGGAGCGGTCCGACATGCGGGCATTGATCAGGATCTGCGGAATCCGGCGGCGGCCGAGTTCCAGCACCGTTGCCGGCCAGATCTCGGATTCGGCGATGATGGCGCAATCGGGCTGCCAATAATCGAGGAAGCGGCTGACGGAGGGCTTCAGATCGAGCGGCACATATTGATGGATCGCCTCATTGCCGAGCCGCTCGGCGGCCAATCTGGCGGAGGTGATGGTGCCGGTCGTCAGGATGACATGGATGTCGCGGCGGCGGATTTCGCGGATCAGCGGGATGACGGCATTGGTTTCACCCACACTTGCGGCATGAAACCAGACGAGCGGGCCTTGCGGCCGGTTGGCGCTCGGATAGCCGAAGCGCTCCAGGCGGCGCGCCCGGTCTTCCTTGCCCTTGGCCGTGCGGTAGGTGATATAGAGGCCGACAACAGGAGAGGCCACGGTTCCCGCCAGACGGTATGCGCTCAGACCGAACCGAGCCATCCGGGAGCTCATTGCGCCAGCCTCCGATCCAAGATCGACATCAAACCCATTCCCTCATTATCGTTGCGGCCCAATGACCGATCAATTTGTTCAGAATGCGTCAGGCAATCCGGAACGACGCGCGCCCGATGCGCGAAAACCCTGTGCGCCGGAGGTCGCCGGCGGCACTTGCGGATGGCCTTGGCCGAGGTCGCCAGCCGAGCTCAGTTGCCGAGGTTCAGTCGCCTCGGGCCTTTTCCTGCGGATCGAGCAACCGATGCATATGGACGATGAAGTAGCGCATATGCGCATTGTCGACCGTCTGCTGCGCCTTCGATTTCCAGGCTGTCAGCGCCGTGGCATAATCCGGGAAAATGCCGACGATATCGAGATCCTTCAGATCACGGAACTGGACGTCATCGAGGCTTTCCAGTTCGCCGCCAAAAACGAGATGCAAAAGCTGCTTCTTGTCACCGGATTCAGTCATTTTTTGTTCTCTTTCTGCCTGTTCTCCTCCGTCATCCCATCTGCGGGATTTTGACGGAAACGTCAACTGTCTCTTCGCCCCGCAAATGCCGTGAGAAATTCATCGATGCGCGACGCGGGTGCTGCGCAAAGAACCTTGTGGGTCACGTCGGCGCTGTTGTAGACGACCGGCCGGCCGTCGAGATCGACGAGGCCACCGCCGGCGCAAGCCAGAATGAGATCGGCGGCGGCCAAGTCCCAATCATGCGAATTGCCCTTGACGAAGGTGCCTTCGAGGCGACCGTCCGCCACCATAGCGATGCGATAGGCGAGTGAGGGAATGTATTTCTGGCGCGTGACCCGGGCGCGGAACTCCGGCGGGAAGGTCGTCAGCAGGTCCTCGCCGATCGCAAGGCGGCTCGTCTCTTCCGCTCCGGCGACGGAGACGGCGAGCGGCACGCCGTTCTTCATCGCCACCCCGCCCTCGACGGCCTGATAGAGCTCTTCGAGCGCCGGGGCGTAGAGCACACCGGCAACCGGCCGGCCGCAATGAACGACCGCGACGCTGACGCACCAGACCTTCTGCCCGCCGAGGAAGGCGCGCGTGCCGTCGATCGGATCGATGATGAAAACCGTCTGACGCCCGAGACGGTCGGCATCGTCGTCGGTTTCTTCAGAGAGCCAGCCGTAATCCGGCCGGGCCTTGCGCAGAATGGTCTCGAGCGTCTTGTTGGCGGCAAAATCGGCGGCGCTGACGGGGGAGCGATCGCCGTTCTTCCACCAGACCTCGGGCGATTGGTTGAAGAAGCCGAAAGCAACCGCACCCGCCTCTTTCGCGGCATCGGCGATCAGCATCAGATCGCTCTGCCAGCGGTCCTTGTTGCTATCGCTCATCCCATCGATCCGTTTCTCAATTCAATCCTGGGAGCATGATGTCGCCCGAAAATCGCGCATCATGTCTCTGCTTTATGCATTACAGACGCGCAGCTCGGTTTTGCGCGACCGCTCTAGCGCCCTGCAAGCGTCATGCCTTCAATGGCGAAGGTCGGGGCGGCCACGCCGAATTTTCGGTCGATGTCGTTTGCCGGCGTCAGGCGCATGAACATCTCCTTGAGGTTCGAGGCGATCGTCACCTCGGACACCGGGAAAGTCAGTTCGCCGTTCTCGATCCAGAAGCCCGTGGCGCCTCGGCTGTATTCGCCGGTGATCATGTTGACGCCGTGGCCGATCAATTCGGTGATATAAAAACCGTTGCCGACACTGCGGATCAGCTCCTCCGGCGAGATGTCGCCGGGTTCCAGCGCAAGGTTGCTGGAGGACGGCGAGACCGATGTGCCGCCGCGCACGCCGCGGCCGTTGGTTTCCAGACCCAGCTCGCGAGCGGTCGAGGTCGAGAGGAACCAGTGCTTCAAGACGCCGTCCTCAATCATCACCAGCCGCTCGCCCGACACGCCCTCGCCGTCGAAGGGCCGCGAGGCGGGGCCGCGCACAATCAGCGGATCGTCTGATATCGACAGGCCCGACTTCAGCACCTGCTGCCCCATCCTGTCGCGCAGGAAGCTGGACTTACGGGCAACGGCAGCGCCGTTGATCGCGCCGGCGATATGGCCGACGAAGCCGCGGGCGACGCGCGGGTCGAAAATGACGGTGACGTCCTTGCCGGTCGGCACCTGGCGCGGGTTGATGCGCTTGACCACCCGTTCGCCGGCGCGGCGGCCGATTTCGGCGGGATCGTCGAGCTCGGCATAATAGAGGCGGCTGTCGAAATCATAGTCGCGCTCCATGCCGGTGCCTTCGCCTGCGATGACGCTGACGGAATGGCCGAAACGCGAAGCCATGTAGCTGCCCGCAAAACCGTGCGAGGTGGCGAGAACCAGGCCGCCCATGCCGGCCGAGGCGCCGGCGCCGGAAGAATTGGTGACACCCTTGACCGCAAGGGCCGCCGTCTCGGCGGCAAGAGCCGCCTCGCGCAGCATCTCGGAGGAGACTTCGGTGGTATCGAGCAGTTGCAGGTCGGGATAGGATCTCGAAAGGCTCGCCTCATCCGCCAGACAGGCGAAGGGATCTTCCGGCGAGACTTTGGCCATGGCGACGGCGCGTTCGGCAAGCGCCTTGAGATCGAAGCCCGGATTGGCCGAAACGCTGGCGACACGCTTGCCGATGAAGACGCGCAGCGAAAAATCGTCGCTTTCGGAGGATTCCGTGCCCTCGACCTTGCCGAGGCGGACGCTGACCGATTGCGAGCGCGACCGGACGACGACGGCGTCGGCGGCATCCGCTCCTGCCTTCCTGGCCAGATCGATCAATTGACTTGCGCGGGAAAGAAGTGTCGAGGAATCGATTTCAGAGGACATGATTTGGCCTTTCCTTCGGCTTCCATTTATTGTGCACTCTCCCAAGCATCAAGGCCGCCGCCACCGATTCTTTGTCGGGGCTGGCTGCATGTTCCCCGCCGTCGAAAGAAATCGCCAGCATGTCCGCGCCCAATGCCCTTTTTTCCGAAACGATCCTGCTGCTCGGCGGAGCGGTCGTGGCCGCGCCGATCTTCAAGAAGCTCGGGCTCGGCACCGTGCTCGGCTATCTCGCTGCCGGCATCGTCATCGGCCCGGTCTTCCACGGCATCACCGATGGCGAACAGATCTTCAACGTCGCCGAACTCGGTGTGGTCTTCCTGCTGTTCATCATCGGACTGGAGCTGAAACCCAGCCGCCTCTGGCAGATGCGGCGCGACATTTTCGGCCTCGGCACGGCGCAGGTGGTGGTGACCGGGCTGGCGCTGACGGCGCTCGCCTGGTTTTCGGAGGTTTTCGACTGGCGCGGCAGCATCGTCGCCGGATTTGGCCTGGCCCTGTCTTCGACCGCCTTCGCCATGCAGATCCTCGAGGGCGATGGCGACGTCAATACGCGATATGGGCAGCGCTCCTTCTCGATGCTCCTGTTCCAGGATCTGGCGATCGTGCCGCTGCTCGCGCTGATCACCATTCTCGACGGCGGCAGGGGCAGCAATGCGCCGCTGCTCGGTTTTGCGGTCGCCATCGGCGCCGTCGCGGCGATGATCCTGATGGGGCGCTACCTGCTGACGCCGCTCTTCCAGATCATCGCCCGGACCGGCGCGCGCGAGGCGATGATCGCCGCCGCCCTCTTCGTCGTCATGGGATCGGCAAGCCTGATGCAGCTTGCCGGGCTTTCGATGGCGATGGGCGCCTTCCTGTCCGGCGTGATGCTGGCCGAATCCTCCTACCGGCACGAGCTGGAGGCGGATATCGAGCCCTTCCGCGGCGTCCTGCTCGCTATCTTTTTCATCGCCGTCGGCCTGTCGCTGGAGCTCGACGTTCTCCTGGACAACGTGCTCTTCGTCATCGTCACCGTGCCGATCGTCATGGCGGTCAAGGCGGTCATCATCTATGGGCTCTGCCGGATCTCGGGGTCGCCGCATGACGATGCGATCCGCATCGCCTTCCTGCTGCCGCAGGGCGGCGAATTCGGCTTCGTGCTGTTTACCACGGCGGGGACGGCCGGGCTGATGTCGACGAGCACCGCGTCGCTGCTGGTGGCGATCGTCACGCTCTCCATGGCGCTGACGCCGATCGGCGCGGCCCTTTCGAAGCGGCTCTTGCGCGGCGACGCGCATGAGGAGCTGGACGAGGATTTCGAGGGCGCGGGCGCCGACGTGCTGATGGTCGGCTTCTCGCGTTTCGGCCAGATCGCCGCCCAGATCCTGCTTGCCGGCGGGCGCAGCGTCACCGTCATCGATTTTTCGGCGGACCGCATCCGCCAGGCCTCCTCCTTCGGCTTCCGCATCTATTTCGGCGACGGCGCCCGCAAGGACGTGCTGCGCTCGGCCGGCATCGACCGGGCAAAAATCGTGCTCGTCTGCACGCAGAAGAAGGAGATCACCGACAAGGTGGTGGAACTGGTGCAGGCGGACTATCCGCATACCAGGCTCTATGTTCGCTCCTACGACCGCATCCATTCGATCGAGCTGCGCAACAAGGGCGTCGATTACGAACTGCGCGAAACGCTGGAATCGGGCCTGCTCTTCGGGCGGCGAACGCTGGAGGCGCTCGGCGTTTCCGAGGTCGACGCCTATGAGATCGGCGAGGATATCCGCAAGCGCGACGAGGCACGGCTGGTGCTGCAGGTGTCCGAAGGGCTGCAGGCCGGGCGCGACATGCTGTTTTCCCACCCGGTCCGTCCCGAACCGCTAGTCAAGCCGAAACGCGCCAGCGATGCTTTCGAGGACGACCCGCTGGCAGGCACCGCCGATGCGACGGCGGACGCATAAATCAACGCCGCGACGTGCCAGGCTTGCGCGGATTGAACGGCGGCAGAGGCAAAGGCTACTGCCAGAATCTGTCAGCATATCTCTGTAGAGTTCCTCCTGAAACCCAAACAGGAGGCTCACCATGATCGACGGCAACGGCGTTCTCCTTTTCGTAGCCGACGCAGCCGATCCCGACGGGCACCGCCTGCGCGTCTACAACGTTGCGGAGGGCTGAAACATGTCCCGCAGCTGGATCGCTGTCGCCTCAGCAAACCATGTCCGCATCGGGCGCGAAGCCGGGTTCATGCAGGTCTGTCATGGCAAGGCCGCACCGCTGAAGCGAAGCGCGCCCGGCGACCGGGTGATCTACTATTCACCGACCGAAACATTTGGCGGCAAGGATCGCCTGCAGGCGTTCACGGCCATTGGCGTGGTCGAGGAAACGGCGGCATATCAGGTGGAAGTTCACCCCGGTTTCCGCCCCTGGAGGCGCGATGTCGCCTGGTGGCGGGCCGTGGAAACGCCGATCCGGCCGCTCATCGGTCGGCTGTCCTTCACGAGCGATCGGGCAGGCTGGGGCTATCGATTGCGCTTTGGTCTCTTCGAAATCGACAATGACGATGCCGAGCTCATCGCCGAAGCGATGCTCGCTGAACCGCTCATGCACGCCGCCCGGATGCGTGCAGCGGTTCCCGTGCAAGGTTCTTTAGCGCTTTAGCCGCGCTTCGATCTCGCGGTCGAGGGCAAACTTCAAATCGTCCTTGACGCCGACCGACATGGCTAGCACTTCGCGGGCCTTGAGGAAATCCATGACGCCGGTGCGGCCGACTGCCGGGCGCAGGAAGATATGCGGCTCACGGATCTTCAGCTTCAGCGTGATCGCCGTCTGCATCATCAGCTGGCCGGAGCCGAAGATGCTTTCCATGCGGTTCGGAATATGGGTGCCGTCGCCCTCCGGCGCGCCGACGACATCGATGCCGATGACGATGTCGGCAAGATCCATCAGTGGTTCGTAGGGCACCGGATTGCTGATGCCGCCGTCGATCATCACCCGGCCGCGCAGGCGCACAGGCATGAAGACGGCGGGAATGGCGGAAGAAGCGGCGAGTGCCGGAAACAGCTCCCCCTCTTCGATGATGACTTCGCTTTGCCCGTAATAGTCGGTGGTGATGACCTTCATCGGCACCAGCAGATCCTCGAAGCGGGCCGGCAGCTCGGAGGGCAAGAAGGCCTTGAGGATCCGCTCCAGATTGAACTGGCCGATACGGACGCCCTTGGCCACCGCATCGCGCACCGTCGCCGGCCTCAGGCCCCAGATGCGGGCGATGACGGCCGTCTTGTTGCCGACGGTCGCCAGCGCATGTTCGCGGATTGCGGCGCCGGACATGCCGGCGGCCATGCCGGCCCCCATGATCGCCCCCATCGACGAGCCTGACACCGCCACCGGCCGGATGCCGAGTTCGTCGAGCGTCTCGATGACATGGATATGGGCAAGCCCGCGCGCGCCGCCGCCGCCGAAAGCGACGGCGACCGTCGGAAGATCGCTGATCGCAGGCAGTTTCGGGCTGATGATCTCTGCCTGCTGCACGCCCCGCCCCCGCTTATTGCGGCTGATACCGGAAGAAATGCACCCTCGTATCGCCAAAGATGCGGTTTTCGAGGAAAACATAGGAAGGATGTACGGAAACGACAATATCGGCGCGTTCTTCGAGCACCGCGATCGCGCCCGGCCGTAACCAGCCGCCGACGGCGGCGGCCGCCATCGCCTTTTCGCCGAGGCCCTTGCCATAGGGCGGGTCGGCAAACAGCACGTCGAAGGGTTCGAGGTTGCCGACGCTGCCGAGATCGGTGGCATCGCGGCGCAGGATGCGCGTGCGGCCGTGCAGGCCGAGCGCATCGATATTCTCCCAGAGCAGCGCCCTGCCCTCGACGCTGTTTTCGACGAAAAGCGCATGGCGACAGCCGCGCGACACGGCTTCGAGGCCGACGGCGCCGGTCCCGGCAAAAAGGTCGAGGATCCGGGTGCCGTCGACGCAGTCCGGATAGGCATGGCTCAATATATTGAACAGGCTCTCGCGCGTCCGGTCGGCAGTCGGCCGGATCTCGTTGGATTTTGGCACGGCGAGAGGCCGTCCGCGAAATTCACCGCCGACGATCCGCACCGCGCGTCATTCCCTTTCCTTTTCCACCACCTCTGGACGGTCCGCCCGCGGGCCTGTCGCCGCCCGGCCTGTCACTGCCCGGCTTGGCACCTTTCGGCTTACCGGAAAACTTCTTAGGCCCGCCTGGCTTGCCCGCAAAGCCCTTGCCGCGGGGCTTGTCACCCGCAGGCTTGTCGCCGAACGATCTCTCGCCGCGCGGACGCTCGGCGCGACCCTCGCCGGCAAAGCTTCTGGCTGCCCGCGGACGCTCGTCGCCATCCTCGCGCGGCCTGCGATCCCCACGCGGCTTGTCGCCAAACGGCCGATCGCCGCGCGGGCGCTCCGAGCGGGCCTCACCGGCGGCGGCTCTGGCTGCACGGGGACGCTCGTCACCATCGCCACGCGGCTTGCGGTCACCGCGCGGCTTGTCGCCGAAGGGGCGATCCCCGCGCGAGGGACGATCGCCGAAAGGCCGGTCGCCGCGCGGACGCTCCGAACGGCCTTCGCCGGCGGAGCTTCTGGTGCGCGGGCGTTCGTCGCCGCCTTCACGCGGGCGGCGTTCGCCGCGCGCCGGGCGGTCGCCAAAACCGCGGTCTTCGCGGGCGGAGCGATCCCCGAAGGAGCGCTTGCGGCCGGCGCCTTCGCCCTCATCCTTGCGACGGGGCTCTTCGCTCGAGCGGATCCATTCGCCATCCTCCTCGCGCACGCGGTTCACCTGCGTGCGCGGGCGATCCTCGATACGGTCGAAACCAGTGCCTTTTGCCGGCGGCGCCTCGCCGCGCCTGCGTGCGGTCTGGGCATTCTTGGCGGCCTTCGCCGCCGCCTTTTCGCCGAGCGGCCGGGCGCCCGGCGCCATCCAGACATTGGCGCTGCGGCGCTGGCCGAGCGGCTGGGGATGCTTCGGCTTGTCGTCATCCCTGCGGCCGCCGTCGCGGCGATCGTCATCTCTGCGGCCGCCGCCATGGCGGTCGTCGCGCTTGGTGTCGAGGCGGCTCAGCGCCCGTTCGCGCTTGTCCTCGCCGCGGCGCGGACGCTCGCGCTTTTCCGGGGCTGCGGGCTCCGCCTCTTCCTCGGCGGCAACGGCCGGGGCGTTATAGATCGGCGCGTCGAAATTGGCCTTGGCTTCCTCGATCAGGCGCGGGCCGAGCTGGTCGCGCAGCGTGCGGCCGCGCACTTCGATGACATGGCCTTCCGGCAAGTCGCCGAGCTGGAACGGGCCGTAGGAAATGCGGATCAGACGGTTGACGTCGAGGCCGAGCGCGCCGAGCACGTTCTTGATTTCGCGGTTCTTGCCTTCGCGAAGGCCCATGGTGATCCAGACGTTCGAGCCTTGCGTGCGGTCGAGCGTCGCCTCGATCGAGCCATAGAGCACGCCGTCGACGGCGATGCCGTCCTTCAGTCTGTCGAGCGCTTCCTGATCGATCTCGCCATGGGCGCGGACACGGTAGCGGCGCAGCCAGCCGGTCGCAGGCAGCTCGAGCGCGCGGGCAAGACCGCCATCATTGGTGAGCAGCAGCAGGCCTTCGGTGTTGATATCGAGGCGGCCGATCGACATGACCCGCGGCAGTTCTTCCGGCAGGTTGTCGAAGACGGTCGCCCGGCCTTCCGGATCGGCATTGGTGGTCACCAGGCCCGCGGGCTTGTGATAAAGCCACAGCCTGGTGCGCTCGATGCCGCGGATCGGCACGCCGTCGACCTCGATCCGATCGGCCAGCGTGACGTTGACGACCGGCGTGTCGAGAACCTTGCCGTTCAGCGTCACCCGGCCTTCCATGATCATGCGTTCGATGTCGCGGCGGGAGGCGACACCGGCGCGCGCCATCACCTTGGAAATGCGTTCCGCCTTCGCGTCGCCGTCGGTCTCGGCGGCGATCGCTGCCTTTGCCGGCTTGCCGCCGCCCTGCTTGCCGCCGGTCTTCGGCTCGGTGTCCCGTGAAAACGGCTTTGCGCCCGGGCGTTTTGGCTTGTCTTTGGGTGTCATTTGTTGTTTGCCTGCCTTTTGGGCCTGTCTATCAGGTCACGCATCTGCGGTTAAGTGGAAATTCGTGCGATCGTGAAGACAAATCGTTTCATGGAGATGGCGCTCGAAGAGGCGCGCGCCGCCGGAGAACGCGGCGAGGTGCCGATCGGCGCCGTCGTCGTCATCGACGATATTGCCGTTTCGCGCTCGGGAAACCGCACGCGTGAGCTCAACGACGTGACCGCCCACGCCGAAATCGCCGCAATCAGGCTCGCCTGCGAAGCGCTCGGACAAGAGCGCCTGGCCGGCGCCGATCTCTACGTGACGCTCGAGCCTTGCACCATGTGCGCTGCAGCCATCTCGTTTGCGCGCATCCGCCGGCTCTATTACGGCGCCGAAGACCCGAAGGGCGGCGGCGTCGACAATGGCGTGCGGTTCTATACGCAGCCGACCTGCCACCACGCGCCAGAGGTCTATTCCGGCTTCAACGAGGTGCAATCGGCCGAGATCTTGCGGACATTCTTTTCGCAAAAGAGAGAGGCGCTGTAATTCGCGGCACTTGTGCGCCGTCATACCTGCCTGGTTGTGCCCAAGACCCCTCCCCAACCCCTCCCCACAAGGGGGCGGGGCTTAACCTGCCGCACCGGTTTTCCATATCTGCGACGTTTCAAGTGGGACGAGGCGGGCGCTCCGGCTTAGCCCCTCCCCCTTGTGGGGAGGGGTTGGGGAGGGGTTTTGGCAAAGATGGCAGGGAACGGAGATGTTGCGGCGTGTCCCTTCGCCCCGTTTACGTGGGGAAGGTGCCGGCAGGCGGATGAGGGGCCCGTCGGCGAGGCGCCTAAGAAAACCCGCTATTGCAGCAGATTCCACCACTGATTGCCGCTGTTGGCGACCGCCGCGTCCTTCTTGCGCTTCTTTTGCTTCTTGAGCTCGGGCTCGCCGAGATCGTCGAGCTTGGCCGGATCGTCGACGGTGCGATAGCCGGGCGGCGGATCGGAAATATAGCGGCGCTGATCGATATAGGAGCCCTTCTGCAGGGCGCGAGCTTCGCGATAGGCCTTGGTCTGGGCTTCCGTCGTGCGGCGACCGCCTTCAATGGCGGAGCTGGCGAGCGGCGAACGGTAATTCGGATTGTCGGAGTTCGCATCAGCCTCGGAAACCAGGCGGGCGCGGGTTTCCTCCGGCGATTCGATCCATTGCGGATTGTCCTTGTTGGCGACCGTCTGCTGCGGCGCAACGAGGGTTTCCTTCTGCCCGGCGGCCGGCAGCACCAGCGTCGGACGCGGCGTGTATTTGACGCCCTTGTTCTTCGGGTCCGGCCCGGTCAACGATACGGACTGACCGAGGTCGTCGGTCAATTGCTCCATGGCTGTTTTGTCGGTGCCGTAGGTCGGGCTGCTGGCGCAGCTGGACACCAGGGAGCATCCCGCCATGACGACAGACAGGCAGGCGCCCATACGGAACCAATGCGTTGCGAACATGAAAACCCTTCCAGCCACCGGTGCAATCGTTGCCCAACCGGACAACCGTCCCCCTGACGCAAAAATCCGGCCATTTTCAGGCAGCTTTTACCGGATGAACCGCGAAAACGCAATTCACCCGGCAAATATCTTCAAGCGCCGATGCCGAGTTCACGCAAGGCGGCGGCGTCACGCGCCGAGACGTCGGGATAGGCCGGATCGGAACCGACATCCCTGGTGATGCGCCAGGAGCGGGCGCATTTCTCACCCTCTGCGAGCTTCGGCACGACGCTGACCTCAGGCACCTCGGCAAGGCGGAACGCCTCCGCCGGGCCTTGGCCTGATACAATCTCGATCGCCGAGGTGATGCAGACTTCGGTGAAGTCCTGGCCTTCCAGCGCCTTGATCAGCTCCGCATCGGCGATGTGGACGACGGGAGCCGCCTCCAGCGAGGAGCCGATGCGCTTATCCTTGCGCTCGATCTCCAGGGCGCCGGTGACGACCGAGCGGACGGCGCGGATCTTCTTCCACTTTTCCGCCAGGGCGTCGTTGCGCCATTCCTTGGCGACCGGGGCAAACTGCTCCAGATGCACGGAAACGGCCGATGGGTTGCGCGACAGCCAGGCCTCCTCGGTGGTGAAGGGCAGCATCGGAGCGAGCCAGGTCACCATGCAATCGAAAATCTGGCGGATGACGTGCAGGCTGGCGCGCCGGCGCAGGCTCGACGGCGCGTCGCAATAGAGCGCATCCTTGCGGACATCGAAATAGAAGGCCGAAAGCTCGACATTGGCGAAATCGATCAATGCGCGGGCGATCTTCTTGAAATCGAAGCTGTCGTAATTCTCGCGTACCAGCTCGTCGAGCTCGGTCAACCGGTGCAGCATCAGCTGCTCCAGCTCCGGCAGATCGGCAAGCGCAATCTCCTCGCCCTTGTCATGCGCCAGCGTCCCGAGCATCCAGCGGATGGTGTTGCGCAGCTTGCGATAGGCGTCGACATTGGTCTGGATGATCGTCTTGCCGACACGCAGGTCGTCGGCATAATCCGAGGTCATCACCCAGAGGCGCAGGATGTCGGCGCCGGCATCCTTCATCACTTCCTGCGGTGCTGTGACGTTGCCCTTCGATTTCGACATCTTCTCGCCCTTCTCGTCCATGGTGAAACCATGGGTGAGGACGGCGTTGTAAGGCGCACGGCCGCGGGTGGCAGCCGATTCCAAAAGCGAGGAATGGAACCAGCCGCGATGCTGGTCGGAACCTTCGAGATAAAGATCGGCCGGCCACTTCAGGTCGGGGCGGTCTTCGAGCGTGAAGGTGTGGGTCGAGCCCGAGTCGAACCAGACATCGAGAATATCCATGACCTGCTTCCAGCGGGAATGGTCGTGGTCATTGCCGAGGAAACGCTCCTTGGCGCCTTCGGCAAACCAGGCGTCGGCGCCTTCGACATCGAAGGCATCGAGGATGCGCCGGTTGACGGCATCATCCTGCAGCACTTCGCCCTGCTCGTCGACGAAGACGCAGATCGGCACGCCCCATGCTCTTTGACGAGAAAGGACCCAGTCCGGGCGCTGTTCGATCATCGCGCGCAGACGGTTCTGGCCGGCGGCGGGCACGAAGCGCGTGTCTTCGATTGCGTTCAGCGCCCGGGTGCGCAGCGTCGTTCCGTCCGACAGGGTCTTGTCCATATAGACGAACCACTGCGGCGTGTTGCGAAAGATCACCGGCTTCTTCGAGCGCCAGGAGTGCGGATATTGGTGCTTCAGCCGGCCGCGGGCAAAGAGCGCGCCGTAATCGATCAGCGCCTTGATGACACGATCATTGGCATCGCCCTTCTTGCCGTTGTCGTCGATGACGCGTGCCCCTTTCAGGCCGGGAGCGTCCGACGTGTAGAAGCCGCCGTCGTCCACCGGGAACGGGATCTTCGTCTCGATGCCGCGCCGATCAAGCTCGCGAGCATGCGTCATCCAGACGTCAAAGTCTTCGCGACCGTGGCTCGGAGCCGTGTGCACGAAGCCCGTACCCGCGTCGTCAGTGACATGATCACCGGCCAACAGTGGAACCTCGAACTTATAGCCGAGATCAAAAAGAGGATGATGGCAGACCAAGGTCTCCATTTCCTCGGCAGATACGTCGCCTATACGCCGATATTGCAGCTTGGCTTTCTCAAAGCTCTCGTCAACCAGGTTGTCCGCAAAGATAAGTTTTTCGCCTGGGCGCGGACCGAAATCATTGATGGCTTCGGTTACTTCATAAAGACCGTAAGCGACCTTAGGAGAGTAGGCGATCGCCCGATTACCAGGGATCGTCCACGGTGTCGTTGTCCAGATCACAACACAGGCATCAAGGAATTTATCCAGGCTTTGTTTGACATCCTTGCGTATCATTTCTCTTTGCTGATCTATGCTATCAACATCGCCCGGCTCCTTGTCGTTAACAGGTTCGAGGCCACGTCGTTCCGCAATCTCATCGATCAAGTCGTCGTTCGCATGAATGCGCGAAACCGGGAACTTCACCCAGATCGTGTCGCTCTCATAGTCATGGTATTCGACTTCGGCTTCCGCCAGCGCAGTGCGCTCGACGACCGACCACATGATCGGCTTGGAGCCGCGATAGAGCTGGCCGCTTGCGGCGATCTTCAGGAGCTCACCGGCGATGCGGCTTTCCGCATGGAAGTTCATCGTGAGGTACGGATTTTCGAAGTCGCCGACGATGCCGAGGCGCTGGAATTCGCCGCCCTGGACGGCGATCCACTTTTCGGCATAGGCGCGGCACTCGCGGCGGAACTCGATCATCGCCGACGGCTCGCTCAGGTCAGGTTTGGCCTTGCCCTTGGCGCGATAGTTTTCCTCCTCGATCTTCCATTCGATCGGCAGGCCGTGGCAATCCCAGCCGGGCACGTAATTGGCGTCGTAGCCGCGCATCTGGAACGAGCGGTTGATGACGTCCTTGAGGATCTTGTTCAGCGCGTGGCCGATATGGATGTTGCCGTTGGCATAGGGCGGGCCGTCGTGGAGGACGAATTTCTCGCGGCCGGCGGCGGAAGCGCGCAGTTTCTTGTAAAGACCCATCTCCTGCCAGCGCTTGACGAGCTCCGGCTCCTTCTGCGGCAGGCCGGCGCGCATCGGGAAATCGGTTTCGGGCAAATAGAGGGTCTTCGAATAATCGATCTTTTCGGCTGTGTCGGTCATATCGGGACAATCGTTTCTGGCGGCCCGGAAAGGGGCGCTACGGGCGTGAAAAAGCTGGTGACGGAAGCGCTCATGTAAGAGCGCTGAAAACCCGGACCTCCCGGCCGCTTAGCGCGCGCGGAAGGCCGGGCCGATAATTCGCATCGTGATCGCCAGCCGAAATTTCGTCATAGCGCCGGTTCATAGGCGTTTTTGCCGGGAAAAGGAAGAGAAGAATTCGCACGCCCGCAAACCTCGTCGAAAGCAGTAGGGCTGGAAAACGCTTACAGCATACGGTATGATCTGACTATCTGACCAGTTTCTGTCGCAGGCATAGACGCATGAAAAAAGTGACGAAGCAAAGCTGGAAGCTCGAGGAGGCGAAAGCGCGCTTCAGCGAGGTGGTTCGCCGCGCCCACAGCGAAGGACCACAGCGCGTGACGGTTCGCGGCCGCGACAGCGTCGTCGTCATCAGCGTCGAAGAGCTCGACCAGCTGACCAAAGCCGAGCCGAAGAAGCCTTTCGTCGCCTTCATGGAGAGCCTGGATCTCAAAGAGCTCGGCCTTGAGCGAGAGGCCGATTCCGGGCGGGATACCGAGCTGTGATCGGCTGGCTGCTCGATACCAACGTCATTGCCGCGCTGATCAATCCCAACGGCGCCCCCTCCGTCAAATCCTGGGCTGCGGCTCAAGACGAGGAGAGGATGTTCATCAGCATCCTCACGCTGGCCGAATATGACAAAGGCATCGAAAACCTGCCTGAGGACGATCAGAACCGCTATCGCTATGCGGCCTCCCGCGATGCCTTGGAGGAGCGGTTTTCGCAACGCATTCTCTCGTTGAGCGACACGGCCGTCAGGCATTGGGGCGTCATTTCGGGGCGCGTGAAACTGCGAACCGGACATGCGCCATCGGTTGTCGACACGATGCTGGCCGCTACGGCAATCGAGCACAATCTCTATCTGGCCACGCGAAACGTCAGGGATACGCGCTTCTCCGGCGCGGCGGTCTTCGATCCGTGGACCAATGATCCCGATCAATTTCCGTTGAGCCGGAGATAACTCAAGGCAATCAGGAAAAGCACAATTTCCCATCCAGCGCGCCGAGCGGTCTAACGCCCGACAGCAGCGCCCTCGCCTCTTCCTCGTCGCGCTTGATCTGGGCGACCAGCGGATCGAGACCGTCGAATTTCAGTTCGGGTCTGATATAGCCGAAGAATGAGACGGCACAGAGTTGACCGTAGAGATCGCCGCTGAAGTCGAAGAGATAGGTTTCGAGCAGCGGCGCGCCGTTTGCCGTCACCGTCGGGCGGCGGCCGTAGCTGGCGACGCCATCGTGCAGCGTGCCGTCCTGGCGGCGGAACCGGACGGCGTAGATGCCGGCGGCAAGATCGACCTCCGGCGGCAGGCGCATATTGGCCGTCGGGAAACCGAGCTGCCGGCCGAGTTTCTCGCCGTCGATCACCTCGGCTTCCACCGTATAGCGGTAGCCCAGCATGCCGGCGACTTCGCTGACGCTGCCTTCCTTCAAAAGCGCACGGATATGGCTCGACGACACGACATCGGCATTTTCGTCACGGAAGGCATCGATCAGGGTGACGCCGAAACCATAGGTCTGGCCGGCATTCATGAGGAAGGCCGGACCGCCCTCGCGGCCGCGGCCGAAATGGAAGTCGAAGCCGGTGACGACTTCGGAGGCGCCGAGCCAATCTTTCAGGATCGAATGGATGAAATCATCGGCCGAGCGCTGCGAGAATTCGTAGTCGAAGGGATATTCGATGACGGCGCTGAACCCCAGGGTCTCCAGGATGCGGGCCTTGAGCGGCGCCGGCGTCAGCCGGAAGACCGGCGCCTGCGGCTGGAAGACCGTGCGCGGATGCGGCTCGAAGGTCAGCACCAGAGCGGGGATACCGCGCGCTTTGGAAATTTCCAGCGCGCGATTCAACACCGACTGGTGGCCGCGGTGCACGCCGTCGAAATTGCCGATGGCAATGACGCCGCCTTTGAGATGGGCGGGTAGAGGTTCCCGGGTTTCATTGCGGTGGAAAACGGTCATCGGCTGGCTTCTCTTTATGCGAGGCGTGGCATCCACCACTTCGGCGCGGCTTTTTCGCGCTCGAGATAGGCGTTCAGGATCGCCTCGTCGGTCTCGCCGTTCAACGTGTATTCCTTGGCGTGGATACCGCCGCTGATGTAAAGAAGGTCGAGGCCGTAATTCAAGGCGCCGCGCACATCGGTCGGCATGCCGTCGCCGATCGCCAGCACGCGCTCGACGGGGAAATCGCCGCGAAGCTCGCGGGCAGCGGCCAGCGTCGCCTCGTAGATCGGGCGGTGCGGTTTTCCGGCGATGCGGGTGCTGCCGCCGAGCTGCTCATAATAGGCGGCCATGGCGCCGGCGCAGGGAATGATGCGATGGCCGCGCTCGACGACGAGGTCGGGATTGGCACAGATCATCGGCACCTCGCGGGCTTTGAATTCGAGAAGCATGTCGGTGTAATCCTCCGGCTTCTCGGTCTCGTCGTCGAAAAAGCCGGTGCAGACGAGTGATTGCGCTTCGCCCGCCGGCCGGCGCTCGACGCCAATGCCTTCGAGGAGCGCTTTGTCACGCTCGGGGCCGAGCAGAAAGACCGTCTTCGGCCCTTCGGCGATCAGCCGGCGCGTGACGTCGCCTGAGGTGACGATCCGGTCGTAGGCGCCGTCGGGCACGCCGATCTGGCGCAGTTGCTCGACCACCTGCCAGGAAAGGCGTGGCGAATTGGTGATGAGGACGACGGCAACGCCGCTTGCGCGTGCCGCTGCAAGAGCCGCGGCCGCCTTCGGAAACGGATCGACGCCATTGTGAACGACGCCCCAGACATCGCAGAGCACCACATCATAGTGACCTGTTATCTCCGAGAAGTTCTCTATCCGCCTGGCCATTCCGATTTCCCCGCTTCAGTCACCGGTGACATTGCAAAGGCGCAAGGCGATGGCAAGGCCTTTTCTTTATCATGCTGCAACGGGCCGGGCTTCGGCGGCATTCTCCGATTATTCTCCCGCCTCTTCACAATTCCGGCACAAAAATTCGTGAGTGCTCTCATTGACTCCTCTCGGAGCCATCCCTAAATGCTCCTCGCTAGCACTCACCGCAAGGGAGTGCTAACATCTATCCATGTGGGCCGCTCCGGCCCGCGAATGTCATTCGATCGAGGGATTAGACAATGGCAAGCACCAACTTCCGCCCCCTTCACGACCGCGTCGTTGTTCGCCGCGTTGAGTCCGAAGCCAAGACCAAGGGTGGCATCATCATTCCCGATACCGCCAAGGAAAAGCCGCAGGAAGGCGAAATCGTCGCCGTCGGTTCCGGCGCGCGCGATGAATCCGGCAAGGTCGTCGCACTCGACGTCAAGGCTGGCGACCGCATTCTGTTCGGCAAGTGGTCCGGCACCGAAGTCAAGATCGACGGCGAAGACCTTCTGATCATGAAGGAAGCCGACATTATGGGCATCATCGGCTGATCAGCCGCTGGCCTTTCCGACCTAGCCGACGGGTCCAGAACCCGGACACTCGAATTGAGGAGTTTCAATCATGGCATCTAAAGAAATCAAGTTTGGTCGCACCGCGCGCGAAAAGATGCTGCGTGGCGTCGACATTCTCGCCGATGCAGTCAAGGTAACGCTCGGCCCGAAGGGCCGTAACGTCATCATCGACAAGTCCTTCGGCGCTCCGCGCATCACCAAGGACGGCGTTTCCGTCGCCAAGGAAATCGAACTCGAAGACAAGTTCGAAAACATGGGCGCCCAGATGGTCCGCGAAGTTGCTTCGAAGACCAACGACATCGCCGGCGACGGCACCACGACCGCAACCGTTCTTGCCCAGGCGATCGTTCGCGAAGGCAACAAGGCCGTTGCAGCCGGCATGAACCCGATGGACCTGAAGCGCGGCATCGACCTCGCTGTTGCCGACGTCGTGAAGGATCTCCAGGCCAAGGCCAAGAAGATCTCCACCTCGGAAGAAGTTGCACAGGTCGGCACGATCTCGGCAAACGGCGACAAGCAGGTCGGTCTCGACATTGCCGAAGCCATGCAGAAGGTCGGCAACGAAGGCGTCATCACGGTTGAAGAAGCCAAGACCGCCGAAACCGAACTCGAAGTCGTCGAAGGCATGCAGTTCGACCGCGGCTACCTCAGCCCCTACTTCGTCACCAACCCGGAAAAGATGATCGCCGACCTCGAAGACGTCTTCATTCTCCTGCACGAGAAGAAGCTCTCGAACCTGCAGTCGATGCTTCCGGTTCTGGAAGCCGTCGTTCAGACCGGCAAGCCGCTCCTCATCATCGCTGAAGACGTCGAAGGCGAAGCTCTTGCAACGCTCGTCGTCAACAAGCTGCGCGGCGGCCTGAAGATTGCTGCCGTCAAGGCTCCGGGCTTCGGCGATCGCCGCAAGGCCATGCTCGAAGACATCGCCATCCTGACGGGCGGCACTGTCATCTCCGAAGACCTCGGCATCAAGCTCGAAAGCGTCACGCTCGACATGCTCGGCCGTGCGAAGAAGGTTTCGATCTCCAAGGAAAACACCACGATCGTCGACGGTTCGGGCGCCAAGTCCGACATCGAAGGCCGTGTTGCCCAGATCAAGGCCCAGATCGAAGAAACCACCTCCGACTACGACCGCGAGAAGCTGCAGGAACGTCTTGCCAAGCTCGCCGGCGGCGTTGCCGTCATCCGCGTCGGCGGCTCGACGGAAGTCGAAGTGAAGGAAAAGAAGGACCGCATCGACGACGCGCTCAACGCGACCCGCGCTGCCGTTCAGGAAGGTATCGTCCCCGGCGGCGGCATCGCTCTCCTGCGCTCCTCCACGAAGATCAACGTCAAGGGTGCAAACGACGACCAGGAAGCCGGCATCAACATCGTTCGCCGCGCCCTGCAGGCCCTCGTTCGTCAGATCGCTGAAAACGCAGGCGACGAAGCCTCGATCGTTGTCGGCAAGGTCCTCGACAAGAACGAAGACAACTTCGGCTACAACGCCCAGACGTCTGAATTTGGCGACATGATCGCCATGGGTATCGTCGACCCGCTCAAGGTCGTTCGCACGGCACTGCAGAACGCTGCTTCTGTTGCATCGCTGCTGATCACCACCGAAGCCATGATCGCCGAACTGCCGAAGAAGGATGCCCCTGCCGGCATGCCGGGCGGCATGGGTGGAATGGGTGGAATGGACATGATGTGATAGGCGAAAGCCGTCACTGATACCATTCCGACAGGAATAGGAAGGGCGGCCCTTGGGTCGCCCTTTTCTTTTGGCCACCGATTCGGCAGATAAAACGTTTAACTGGCTCCGCATCGCATATCCCGGACGCGAAGCTTGCGCGAGGCTTGCGGCGCCATGTCTCTTTCGTTCACGAGAGATCGCGGTGTCGCGGCAGCATTTCCGGCGTCCTATGGGGGAAAAGGCCTGCAAAGCCGGTGAGGATGATCTTCCGGTGATGATTTTCGCACAGCAGTTCGAAGATGCGAGCATCGCAGGAAATGGTGCCGATCCGAACACCCCTTAAAAAACCGTTGCCGTTTGTTCAAAAGCCCCTATAAATCCGCGCTGCAATTAAGCGCGCCGGCCGATATCTCGCCATCAGGCGAGGCGGAGCGCGGGGCGCGGGCATCATGCCCGCAGCGACATGATCCTGTCTCTTTGTGTTTGCCGAGCATGCGGCGCAGGAGCCGCATGCGAACGGGGGAACGCCTTGTTTAAGATCGCCAAAGCCAATGCAGCCATCCCTTTGATGCCCGGCTCGCTGAGCCACGATAATCAAAATGACGAGATGGTGGCACAGTTTTCCATTTCCGAAGCCTGGACCGGCGATCTGTCGAGCGGCATGCTGCGTCTCGGCGAATGGAGCACGATGCTGCACGGCCTCTCTGCGCGGGACTGCGGGTTGTTGAGCCTGATCCGCTGCTACGACAGCAAGGACCGCGGCCACGTGTTGGAGCTGTTCGAGCAGGCGGCAACCCTCTGCTCCTCCTTCTGTTTTTCGACGACGATCATCATGCCGAACGGCTTGCGCCAGCCGCTCTTCTGCATGGGCGAGTCGAACGGGCTCGAGGAGAAATACAGCGGCAGCATGGCCGGCGTCTTCATCTTCCCGCGCTTCAAGCTCGAAGGCGCGAGGCAGATCACAAGCCGGCGATAAGGCTGGAAAATAAAGTTAAGTCCACGCCAGAGGCTGCCCCTCACCCTAACCCTCTCCCCGTTCTGACGGGGAGAGGGGACGTGCCTTGCGAGAGGCTGGTGGGGAACTGAGAGGGCGCGGCTTGGCCCCTTCGCCCCGCGTGCGGGGAGAAGGTGGCGGCAGCCGGATGAGGGGCCGGCATCGGTGATCTCTTGAACCGCTCCTTACTCCGGCTTGACCGGTATGCTGAGGCCCCTTTCGCTCGCCGGGCGGGCAATACAGCGCTCCAGCCAGTCCGAGACGGCGGGGAATTTCGCATAGTCGAGAAGCTCGCGGCCGCCATAGAAGATGTCGGCGCCGCGGACCCAGGTGAAGGTGGTGATGTCGGCGATCGTGTAGAGATCGCCCATGATCCACTGACGGCCCTTCAGCCGGCCTTCGAGCACGCCGAGCAGGCGTTTGGACTCGTCGCGATAACGTTCTACCGGATAGGAATTGTTGGCGACCTTGTCGGCGGCGAATTTGTGGAAATGACCGAACTGTCCGAACATCGGGCCGATGCCCGCCATCTGGAAAAACACCCATTGGATGCATTCGTAGCGGCCGGCGGCATCCGCGGGGATGAGCTTGCCGGTCTTTTCCGCGAGATAAAGCAGGATGGCGCCGGATTCGAACAGGCCGATCGGCTTGCCGCCCGGTCCATTCGGATCGATGATCGCCGGAATGCGGCCGTTCGGGTTGAGAGATTCGAATTCCGGCGACTTCTGCTCGTTGGCGGCGAAGGAAATATAATGCGGCTCATAGGCGAGCCCGAGCTCTTCGAGGGCGACGGAGACCTTCACCCCATTCGGCGTCTGCAGGGAATAGAGCTGGATAATGTCGGAATTTTTCGCCGGCCAGCGCGTCGTAATCGGAAATGCGGAAAGATCTGCCATCGGATTCTCCTTGTTGGGCGGCGACCATAAAAGACCGGCTTTGTGAAAGGCAAGCGACGACGGCAGGACATCGTTCCATATTATTGAACGAACTGTCCGCTTCCGTTTATCTTTCCATAATAGAAGAAAAAGGCGACATAAGAGGCATCCGAGGTCCATCCGGTGCCGGGGCACCCAGATCTCCAGAGTCCTTCAAACGGAGACAATATCCATGTCGAACGCCATCATCCTGATTGCCCGCATTCTTCTTTCCTTCATGTTCATCCTTTCCGGCTTCATGAAGCTCACCGATCCTGCCGGTACTGCGGGCATGATCGCCGGTGCCGGCCTGCCGGCCGCAACCCTGTTGGCCTATGTCGCAGGCCTTTTCGAACTGCTGGCCGGCCTTGCGGTTCTCACAGGCTTCCAGGTCCGCATTGCCGGCTGGCTGCTCGCCGCCTTCTGTGTCTTCACGGGCGTTGCCTTCCACCTGCCCTACGCAAGCGGCACGGAACTCGTGAACATCCTCAACCAGATCATGGTCATGAAGAACATCACGCTGGCCGGCGCATACATCCTGCTCGCCACAGTCGGTGCCGGTGCCTATTCGATCGACGCACGCCGCGGCGCCTACGCAGCCGCCTGATACCAGCAGACATCCTCCCATACATGCGAAAACCCGCCGTCATCCGACGGCGGGTTTTTCCATGTCTCTTCGAATGGTATCAGAGGGCGGCGCGCACCGCCTCGATGATCGCCTGCACGGTCGGCTCGTCCGCATGGCTCTCCTTGCGGGCGCGCACGAGGCAGGCCTGCGAATGCAGGATGACGCCGTCCTGGAGCACCTTCAGGTGGTTGGCGCGCAACGTCGAGCCGGTGGAGGTGATATCGACGATGATATCGGCCGAGCCGGAGGCGGGAGCGCCTTCGGTGGCGCCGAGACTTTCGACGATGCGGTAAAGCTGGATGCCGTGCTGGCTCGAAAAGAACTGCTGGGTCAGGCGCCAGTATTTGGTGGCGATGGCCAGGCGCCTGGAGTGGCGGGCGCGAAAATCGGCAGCGACATCGCCGAGATCGGCCATGGTCTCGACGTCAAGCCAGATCTCCGGGACGGCGACGACGACATCGGCATGGCCGAAGCCGAGGCGGGCGCAGAATTCGACGCGTTTGTCGACTTCGGAAAAACCTTCCCGCATCAGGTCCTCGCCGGTGACGCCGAAATCGACGGTGCCGTTGCCGAGTTCGCGGGAAATTTCCGAGGCCGAGAGGAAGGCGACCTCGACATCGTCCCAGCCCTCGACCCGGCCGCGATAGGAGCGGTCGTTGCCGACGGCCGTGATCGGCATGCCGGCCCGTTCGAAGATCGCCGAAGCATCGTCCTTCATCCGGCCCTTGGAGGGAAGCGCGATGGTGATGGTCATGCGGCTGCCCTTTCGGTTTCGATGCGGTCGAGCCAGAAGGAGAAGCCGACGGCCGGAATGCGGTCCGTCGCACCGAGGAAGGTCAGCAACCGGTCGAAGCGGCCACCGCCGGCCAGGACCGCGCTCGAGCCTTCCGCCGTCACCTCGAAGACGAGGCCGGTGTAATAATCGAGCGGCCGTCCGAAGGCGGCGCGGTAGTCGAGGCAGGAAAGATCGACGCCGGCATTGGCAAGGGCGGCGACGCGGCCGTTGAAGCGCGAGAGCGCATTGCCGAGTTTCAGCCCGGCAGCATCGGCAAAACCGGCGAGCGCCGCGGACGCATTGACGAGCGGCACGTCGAGCGACAGGAATTCTTCCAGCACATGGAAGGCCGCGTCGTCGAGGCGTGTTTCGGAGAGGATCAGCTTTTCCTTGAGCCGTTTGGCGATTTCCAGTGGCGAGCGGCTGGCATTGGTCGAATAGCCGGTCTTCTGCATTTCCTGCTCGAGATGGGCGACCAGCGCGTGCTCGTCGCCTGCGGCGACCAGCCGGGCAATATCGTCGTCAAGGCCGGTGACGAATTGCGGGCTGACGAGACCGGCGAGCAACGCTTCCAGCTGCGTCATGTTGCCGAAGGCGTGGATCAGGCGCTTCTGCCAGCCGAGCGGCAGGCCAAGTGCCTGGACGACCGCCTCGAACACCGCCTGGTCGCCAAGCGTCACCGACAAGCGCCGGCCCGGCAGCAGCCGGGCGAGAATGCCGGTGGCATCACCGATGGCGCGGGCGTCGGCGTTCGACAGGTCGATATCACCGAGATCCTCGATGCCGGCCTGATAGAATTCATTGGCGCCGTCGCGGCGCTGCCGGAAAACCTCGCCGAGATAGGCGTAACGTTTCGGCGTGCCTGTGGCGGTCTCGATGTGGCGCAGACAGACGGGGATGGTGAATTCGGGACGCAGACAGAGGCTGGCGCCGGTTTCGCTCTCGGTCATGAAGATGCGGCGGCGAAGGTCCTCGCCGGCGATATCGAGGAAGGGCTCGGCCGGCTGAATGACCGGCGTATCGATGCGCTCGGCGTTGCGCGCGGTAAATTCAGCCAGCAGGTCGTTGGAGAATTCGGGGAGGTTGATCAGGGGCATGGGGTCGCTCCTGGGACAAGACCCCTCCCCAACCCCTCCCCACAAGGGGGAGGGACTAGTTCGCGGCGATCGCCGAAACAGATTGGGAACGCGCCGGGTGAAGCAAAGGTTGAGCTAGGCACAGGAGTGCCACGTGAAGCCCCTCCCCCTTGTGGGGAGGGGTTGGGGAGGGGTCTATTGCGCATTGCCAGCCCTCTTCCGATCCTCAGCCTGCGCGGCCAGGATCTCCCGCACCTTGGCGACGAGATCGGCTTCCGGAACCGTCTCCTGGGCCACACGGGCTTCGCGCCAGCTGGCATTGTCCTCGATCTCGCCGGAAAGCCGCTTGCCTTCGATCAGATCCTTGATCTGCACGACGCCGCCCACACGTTCGTCGCCGCCCTGGATGATGGCGACGGGGCAGCCGCGGCGATCGGCATATTTCAGCTGGTTGCCGAACTTCTTCCAGTTGCCCTGGAACATCTCGGCGCGGATGCCGGCGGCGCGCAGCTGCTGCGTCATCTTCTGATAACGGCCCATCGCCTCGACATCGCCGTCCATGACGGTGACCAGCACCGGCTCGATGACTGCGCTCGCGCCGAGCTTGCCGAGGTTCTTCAGCGCCGTCATCAGACGCGAGACGCCGATCGAGAAGCCGGTCGCCGGCACCGGCTGGCCCATGAAGCGGGAGACGAGGCCGTCATAACGGCCGCCGCCGCCGACCGAACCGAAGACGACCTTCTCGCCCTTTTCATTGGTGACGTCGAAGGAGAGTTCGGCCTCGTAGACCGGACCGGTATAATATTCGAGGCCGCGCACGACGGAGGGATCGATCTTGATGCGATCGGAGCCGTAACCGGCGCTCGCAACGAGCGCGCCGATGAAATTCAGCTCCTCGACGCCTTCGCCACCCCTGGAGGTTCCGGCGACGAGCTCGGCCAGCCGCCCGGCACTTTCGGCATAGTCCTTGATGCCGACGAAGAACAGCACCTTGTCGATCTGCTCCTGATCGAGCCCGGCGCCCTTGGTGAAGTCGCCGGATTCATCCTTGCGGCCGGGACCGAGGAGTAGCGAGACGCCGTCCGGGCCGAACTTGTCGAGTTTGTCGATGGCGCGCAGCACGTTGAGGCGTTGGCCGGCCTTGTCGTCGCCGCCGAGACCGATCGCCTCCAAGACGCCGTCGAGGACCTTGCGGTTGTTGACGCGGATGACATAGTCGCCGCGCTTGATGCCGAGGGCTTCGAGCGTGTCGGCCATCATCATGCACATTTCGGCATCGGCCTGAACACCCGGCGCGCCGACGGTGTCGGCATCGAACTGCATGAACTGGCGGAAGCGGCCGGGACCCGGCTTCTCGTTGCGGAAGACATAGCCGGCGCGATAGGTGCGATAGGGCAGCTGGATCTCGTTGAAATTTTCGGCGACATGGCGGGCAAGCGGCGCCGTCAGGTCGTAACGCAGCGACATCCATTGCTCGTCGTCGTCCTGCAGCGAGAAGACGCCCTCGTTCGGCCGGTCGCTATCGGGCAGGAACTTGCCAAGCGCATCGGTATATTCGAACAGCGGCGTTTCGACAGGATCGAAACCATAATGCTCGTAGACTTCCCGGATCTTTGCCGTCATCTCGTTGACGGCGCGGATATCGCCGGCCGTCCGGTCGACGAAGCCGCGCGGCAGGCGGGCCTTGAGCTTTTGCGGTTTCTTCTGTTTGTCGTTCATTTCCGGGAATTCCGCTGACTGTGACAGTGGCGGTTTCCTAACCGATCGGGCGGGGAGCGGCAAGGGCGAAGGGTCTTGAAGCGGCCAGCAGAATCGATTGAAGCAAAGGCGGTCATCACAATGCGGATATGCTCATGATCACCGAAGCGCTTCTCTATGCCGCGACAATGCCGCTGACCGGCAAGCCCTATCGAAAATTCATCCGCTATTCCGTCAATCTCTGGTCGCGGGCCAGCCGCTGTGCCGCCGAATGGGCCGATCATGAGGAGAAGAGCCGCGCTGCGATCCGCACGGCTGCCGCCGATCTCCTGAAGAAGCGGACCGCCGTCGTGCTCGGCTCCGGCCTGCTGCGCGACGCGCCGATCGAGGACCTGGCGAAAAGCTTCGACACCGTCGTTCTCGTCGATCTCGTTCATCTCGCCTCGGTGCGCCTGCGGCTGACGGCCAAGACCTATCGCAATATCAGGCTGATCGAGCGCGATCTCTCCGGCTATGACGATCTCGCCGCCGGCCGCGAGCCCGAACCGCTCGGCTTTCTGCGCTCGGTGCCCTATCTCGATTTCGTGGTTTCGGCCAATCTCCTGTCGCAAATCGGCCGCGGCGTGAAGCGACGCTACGAGGCCGAGACCGGCGGCATGCCTGGAGATACCGTGGAAAGGCTGATCGCGGCGCATCTTACCGGGCTTTCCGATCTGCCCTGCCGCAGCTGCCTGGTGACCGACATCGCCTATGCCGTCATCGACCGCAACGGCCGGACACATGAAGAGGCCGACCTGCTGTACGGCGTTTCGCCGCCACCGGCAAAAGCGGCCTGGACATGGCCGGTTGCGCCGCTCGGCGAGGAGAGCAAAGACTATAGGATCGAGCACAAAGTCATTGCCGCCTGGTGAAGGTGGGGCGCGACCACGTTCGATCGAGATTCACGCTCCAGACTTGGTTTAAACCGGGATGTGCCTACATAGAAGATCATGCGCATGCTCGCTCTGATAACGATGATAGTTGGCTGGCTGATCTACAGCGCCATGTCCGCATGGGCGGGCTGTCCGACATGCGCATCAATGAGCGGGCCGGCTGCGCCTGAGTCCGCCACCGCGGACCACGCAATGGCCGGGATGGGCATGCCCGAAGCTGCGGGCAAGGCAAAAGCTCTGAAAGATCCCTGCGCGACCGGCAGGGCGGCGCACATGCCGCTTTGCGCGGCCTGTCTGCTGCTGCCGCCCGCAGCCATGGCGGCCGCTGGCGCAAAACCCGCTTTGACCTATCCCGCTCCGGCGCTTGCCCGCGTCCTCGCTGATAACCGCCCGGCTCCGCTGGCGCCCCCTCCCCGACTGTTCTGACCTCGCATTCATTCATGCCCAACGGGCGGCACGCGCCGTTCGCAAACCCATTGTCAGACAGAGGAAGGAACTCTCATGTCTTTGAAAATCATCGCCCTCACCGCAATGCTCGCTGCCATTGCCGCCCCTGCCCTTGCCGAAGACAAAGCCATGGACATGAGCAAGCCGATGGCCGGTCACGACGCCTCCAGTCAGGCGTTCAAGATGGCCAACGACAAGATGCATAAGAATATGATGATGAAGTATAGCGGCGACGCCGATAAGGATTTCGTCCGCAGCATGATCCCGCACCATCAGGGAGCGATCGACATGGCCAAGATCGAACTTCAATACGGAAAGGACCCCGATCTGCGCAAGCTGGCCGAAACGATCATCAAGGCGCAGGAAAGCGAAATTGCCGAGATGAACGCCTGGCTCAAGGCCCACGGCAAGTAGTCGACCGTTCTTTGAAGCGGAACGCCGTCGATATCCGGCGTTCCGCAACAGTTGCCAGGCTGCTCATTTCCGGTGTCAGGCCTTCGGCTCGAAATCGGCCGGGCGGCGGCCGGCGCCTTGTCGAGACAGCATCCAGCCCGGATATTCGGGGGCAAGGGCGCTGACCTCGTCGAGCTTCTTCAAATCGTCTTCATCGAGCTTCAGCTTGACGGCGGCCAGATTCTGGTCGAGCTGGTCGACCCGCTTGGCGCCGATGATAACCGTCGTGACGAAAGGCTTGGCGAGGATATAGGCAAGCGCCACGGTGGCGACGCTGACGCCGTGCTTTTCGGCGACCTCGCGCATGACGGCGACGCAGGCCCAGGCCCTGTCGCTATCAACGGGCGGGAAGTCGAAACTGGCGCGGCGGCCCTCGCCGTTGCCGGGCGCACCCGGACCGTATTTGCCGGAGAGCAGACCGCCGGCGAGCGGCGACCAGACCATCAGGCCGAGCCTTTCCTCCTGCATCATCGGCACGATGTCGCGTTCGAGATCGCGGCCGGCGATAGAATAATAGGCCTGCACGGTTTCGAAACGGGCAAAGCCGCGGCGTTCGGAGAGACCGAGCGCCTTGGAAATGCGCCAAGCCTGCCAGTTGGAGACGCCGATATAGCGCACGAGACCACGGGAGACGAGATCGTCAAGAGCGCGCAGCGTCTCCTCGATCGGCGTCACCGTATCGGTCGCGTGGATCTGGTAGAGATCGATATGATCGGTCTGCAGGCGCTTCAGGCTCGCCTCAACGGAATCCATGATGTGGCCGCGCGAGGCGCCGCGGTCGTTCGGCTTGTCGCCCATGACGCCGTAGACCTTGGTGGCAATGACCACGTCCTTGCGCGGCACGTCGAGGTTCTTCAGCGCCTGGCCGAGCAGCCTTTCGGATTCGCCGGACGAATAGACGTCGGCCGTGTCGATGAAATTGACGCCTGCGGCGAGCGAACGCTCGACGATCCGGTCGGCGGCATTCTGGTCGACATCGGCGATGGCGCCCCACATGCTGCCCTGTTTGGCTTCGCCGAAGGTCATGGTGCCCAGGCAGATTTCTGAGACGAAAAGTCCCGTATTTCCGAGTTGATTGTAACGCATGGTCGAAAAAATCCTTTGTGTCTGCCGCAAGAGGCTTGCGAACCGCTGAACTTCATTTTTTGATTATTGGCCTGCGCGTGACAGGCACAGCCGTGGCTGGCTGCAGGGTGAGGCAGGTTCGATGTAGTGCGGCGCCGGCGCTTTTCAACGCCGCTCGCTGCGAAGGCGATGCCCTTGTCTCGACACAGGCGGCCGATAGATTACCGGCCTAATTTCCGGAACAGGATGATTTCAGGCCGGGCCGGCCTAAAATCTGAATCCTGTTCCAAGTTAAAGAGTGAGAGCATGATGTTATGAGAAAACCGCTCACATTTTTCGGGATCATGCTCTAGAGGTACGCATATGGCGACGCGACCACTGACCACGATCGGCTTCGATGCCGATGATACGCTCTGGCAGAACGAACAATATTACCGGCTGACGGAAGCGCATTTCACCAGACTGCTTGCCGATTTTGCCGAAGGACCGAAGATTTCCGAGCGGCTGCTGGAGGCGGAAAAACGCAACCTTCGCCATTACGGCTTCGGCATCAAGGGCTTCACGCTGTCGATGATCGAAACGGCGATCGAGATCACCGAGGGCAAGGTGCCCTCGAGCGTGATCGCCAAGATCCTCGATACCGGCCGCGACCTTCTCTCTCATCCGGTCGAGACCCTGCCGCATGTGCGCGACACGCTGGAGGCGCTGGCCGGCAAATATCTGCTTGTGATGATCACCAAGGGCGATCTGTTCGACCAGGAGCGCAAGCTTGCCCAATCCGGGCTCGGCGACTTCTTCGATGCGATCGAGATCGTCTCCGACAAGACGGCCGTCACCTATCGGCGCATCTTCGCCAAGGTCGGCGACGGACCGGAACGGGCGATGATGGTCGGCAATTCGCTGAAATCGGACATCGTGCCGGCAATCGCCGCCGGCAGCTACGGCGTCTTCGTGCCGCACGAACTCACCTGGGTGCTGGAGCATGTCGACGAGCCGACGGAGGCGCCGCGCTTTCGCAAGATCGACCATCTCGGCGAATTGCGCGAACTGATCGACCGGCTGGCATAGATCGGCGCGCGCCGTTACTGCTTGGCAGGCGCCTTCGGAAAGAGCGAGGGGCGCTCCGGCTCGGCCGGCGGTTGCGGCTGCTGCGGCGCGGCCGCCAAGGGTTCGATCAGGATGCTGAAGGGCGCGCCGAGGCCGCGGCGCGGCGAGACCTTGGAATAATAGGGACGCAGCAGCCAGCTGGTATTTTCCTTGACCGTCGTCTCGAAGCTCGTGCCGTCCTCGTCGGTGCCGAAGAAGGCCTCGTCATCCGGTTTGGACAGATCGAAGATCGCCAGGAAGGCAAATTTGCTCTTCGTCGCAAAGCTGATCTTCACATGCTGGCCGGCGCGCACCGGCAGCGTATAGACATGGCTGTTGCCGAATTTCGTCCAGCCCTTGAGCTGCATGGTGACGGCCGGGAATTGCAGCTTCTCCAGCTTCTCGCCGGGATCGAGCTGCGGCGTCTGCGCCATGGCGGAGGCCGTCAGGAAAAACAGGGCAGCGGCAGTGATCAATGTTCTCACGGACAGATCTTTCATGGTCGAACCAGGGCGGCGCGCATCGCCTCGACCTCGGGCCGGCAGAAGCAGCCCTCCAGATGATCGTTGACGAGACCCATCGCCTGCATGAAAGCATAAACTGTGGTCGGACCGACAAAGGTCCAGCCGCGTTTCTTCAGATCCTTCGAAATGATCACCGATGTCGGCGTCGTCGGATTGGCGACGATATGCTCGCGGTCGACCACAACGGGCCGCTCGTTGTGACCGGGCTCGTAGCGCCAGAAATAATGGGCGAGCGAGCCGAACTCGTCTCTCAGTGCGATTGCGCGTTTGGCATTGTTGATGGTGGAGACGATCTTGCCGCGATGGCGGATGATGTCGGCGTCGGCAAGGCAGCGGGCGACATCCTCGTCGCCGAAAAGGGCGACCTTCTCGAAATCGAAACCGGCGAAGGCGGCGCGAAAATTCTCGCGCTTGCGCAGGATGGTCAGCCAGGAAAGGCCGGACTGGAAGCCTTCGAGGCAGATCTTCTCGAAGAGGCGGATGTCATTGGTGACGGGGCGGCCCCATTCCTCGTCATGATAGCGGAGATAATCGGGCAGATTGGCGTGCCAGTGGCAGCGGCTCCTGCCATCCTCGCCGATGATGATGCCTGTCGCGCTCATGATCCTTCATTCTGCGGGGGTCCGCTTCGTTCTCCGGTCCTGATTCCGGCTTTACCATTTGCAAACCGTCTTTCCAAACCGAACGGTAACCCTGACGAAAAGTTTATCCGATCGGTCGGCTTTTCATGAAACGATCTTTACCATTCGCTGGCGGATCGGGTGGCAGCGTCTTTCCCGGGCGGAGCGTCTCTGCCCGGGCGGAACATCTTCCGCCAGCGCATTTTCGGTCATTTGTAGAGAGTTCGTCCGATGATGAAACAGCTTGTTCTTGCCGCAGCCCTCTTCGGCATTTTCTCCACGGCCGCCCTTGCAGACGACCGCTACGCCACCCGTCCGCCGGTTGTGCTCAGCCCCGATCTGACGGCGCCCTGGATCAACCAGCTCGGCGGCGGCACGGTTCGTCCCGTCGTCTATCAGCGACCGGTCATCCAGCCGCAGCGCGGCCTTTTCCAGCGCCGCGTCATTCGCCAGATGCCGCAGCCGGCACCGCAGACCGTATCGGCGATCAATCCCGGCATCCCGGCGATCCGCCATCCGATCGAGCCGCAATTCCTGCCGCAGATGGTCGATTACGACACCACGGAAAAGCCCGGCACGATCGTCATCGATACCAACAACCGCTTCCTCTATCTGGTGATGGCAGGCGGCAAGGCGCGGCGCTACGGCGTGGGCGTCGGCAAGCCGGGCTTCGAATGGGCGGGCGTCCACAAGATCACCCGCAAGACGGAATGGCCGGACTGGACGCCGCCTGCCGAGATGATCAGCCGCGAAGCCGCCAAGGGCCATTATCTGCCGGCGCGGATGGACGGCGGGGCGGAAAACCCGCTCGGCGCACGCGCCATGTATCTCGGCTCGACGCTTTACCGCATCCACGGCACCAACGCACCCTGGTCGATCGGCAGCGCCGTTTCCTCCGGCTGCATCCGCCTGCGCAATGAAGATGTCGTCGATCTCTATGACCGTGTCAGCGTCGGAACCCGCGTCATCGTCATGTAACGGCGCATGCAATTATCTTGGAAGCTGCAAGAACAGGCGGCTTCCCTACCGGAAATTGCTTTATCCGGCCGGGCCGATCTTGAATCGAGCAGAAGTTCATGTAGCTTCAGGCAGATTTGCTTGAGGGGAATCGATCATGATCAAATTGATGCCGGGTCTGGCTGCGGCCGGACTTGTCCTGTCCTTGATGTCTACATCAGCCTTGGCTGCACCCGCCGGCTCCACTCCTGACAACGCGCAGCGCCCGGCACAGGTCGTGCGTGTGGCGCAGATGCCGAAATATGTGAAGCCGGAATTCAAGCGCAAGAAAGTGCGGCTGGTGACGACGGAAGCCGCAGGCACCGTCATTATCGATACCAACAACAAATATCTCTACCTCATCGAGGGCAACAACCGCGCCACCCGTTATGGCATCGGTGTTGGCCGCGACGGCTTCGGCTGGTCTGGCGTCGTCAAGATCGGCCGCAAGGCGGAATGGCCGGCATGGACGCCGCCGGCCGAGATGCGCCGCCGCGAAGCCGCCAAGGGACACATCATTCCCGCCTATCAGGAAGGCGGCGAGGACAATCCGCTCGGCGCCCGCGCCATGTATCTCTACCAGGGCGGCCGCGACACGATCTTCCGTATCCACGGCACCAACCAGCCCTGGACGATCGGTCTCAACATGTCCTCCGGCTGCATCCGGATGATGAATGAGGACGTGACGCATCTTTACGATCGTGCGCCTGTCGGCACCAAGGTGATCGTTATCGGCCCCGGCAACAAGCAGGGCAAGGTCGCGTTCGAGGACCGAGGCATCGACGTGCTGCGCACGCTTTTCGGCGGCTGAGCAACACTTTAGAAAAAAATGAAAGGCGCTTTTCGTGGCCCCTTTCATTTCCCTTAGACATTGCGGCGGAAAGCTGGCACAGCTGCCGCAAGGTCGACTCATTTGCAATATCGGGGCTATTCAATGACATATACGCTGCGTTCCTCAGCTTCCCTGCTTGCGGGCATTGCGTTTTTCACGATCTGTTCGGCAGCTTCCGCCTCGGCGGAAGACCTGCAATTCTCCATCTACGGCGGCTATCAGACGGCGCCGCACAGCGGCGTCGATCTCTCCGACGGCACGCATTTCACCGCCGGCTGGGAAGGCAAGTCCTTCGGCAGCCCGCCTTACTACGGCGGCCGCGTCACCTGGTGGCTCGAAAACTTCAACAAGCCGAACTGGGGTATTTCGCTCGATTATACCCATGACAAGGTCTATGCCGACGATGATACGCTCGCCAAGACCGGCTGGTCTCATTTCGAATTCACCGACGGCCTGAACCTGCTGACCGTGAACGGGCTCTACCGCTTCCAGGATCCGGCGCGCCGCTGGACCCCCTATCTCGGCGCCGGTATCGGCGTGAACATTCCGCATGTCGAAGTGATCCGCCCTGAAGGCAAGACCTGGGCCTATGAATTCGGCGGCGTGACGCTGCAGGCTCAGGCCGGCGTCGATTTCAAGGTGACCGATCGCTGGTCGACCTTCGTCGAATATAAGGGCACCTATTCGCGCGTCGACGTTCCGATCGACAGCGGCGTGGACCTGAAGACCAACATCTTCACCAATGCCGTCAATGTCGGCGTGTCATTCCACTGGTAATCGGGCCACTGGCAATCGGGCCACTGGTCATCGAAAATTCCGGCTGCGGCGCTATTTCGTGCCGCAGCTGACCTTGCCCTCGACGGCATAGAGTTTGTCCCCGCCTTCGATCTTCAGGGCATAGGTGCCGGTGAAATTGGCCGCCGGCTTGCCGCGTTCGCCGGCAACCACCACCAGATCCAGCGTCGCTCCGCCGGTGTCGTCCTCGCCGCCGTCGACGACTTCCAGCAGCAGCTCGCCGTCACGCGACCAATGGTTGGTCAGATGCTGCGATTCGAACACGCGCTTTCCGAACACGCTCGATTGCGCCTGATCCTTGACGACAAGTGCGCCGCGGAAATGGTTGAGTTTGTGGCCGGCATCGCTGGCGAAACCGCTTTCGAGCGTGAAACGCGCCTGCGCGTCATCGGCGGAACAGAAATAGCGGCTATCGGCATGGGCAGCGCCCGCCGCACCGAGCAGTCCCGCAAGTACAATCATTCCCCGCCACATCGTCTAAAACTCCCGAGACCGGCCCGACGGGCCTTCGCAAGCTTCAGCCTAGCGGCAAACCTGTTAATTTTTCCGGCACAGCGCCGCCGTAAGCCCAATCGAGCAGCTCGACCGTATGCAGGATCGGCATGCTGGTGCCGGTGGCGATCTGGGTGATGCAGCCGATATTGCCGGTGGCGATGATGTCGGCCTTGGTGGCCTCGATGTTCCTGACCTTACGCGCCTTCAGCGTCGCCGAGATCTCCGGCTGCATGATGTTGTAGGTACCGGCCGAGCCGCAGCAGAGATGGCCTTCGGCGGGATCGCGCACGGTAAAACCCGCCGCTTTCAGCAATTGCTTCGGCGCGAGCGTGATGCGCTGGCCGTGCTGCATGGAACAGGCGGAGTGATAGGCGATCGTGATGCCCTTCGGCGTCTGCGCCGGCAGCTCGATGGTGGCGAGATATTCGGTGATGTCCCTGGCAAGCGCCGAGACTTTTGCCGCCTTTGCCGCATAGGCGGGATCGAGGCGCAGCATATGGCCGTAATCCTTGATCGTCGTGCCGCAGCCCGACGCGGTGATGATGATCGCATCGAGCCCCTGCCCGTCGATCTCGCGCGTCCAGATATCGACATTGGCCCGCGCACTGGCGAGCGCCTGTTCGGCGCGCCCCATGTGATGGACCAGCGAACCGCAGCAGACTTCACCTTCCGGCAGCACGACCTCGACGCCGAGCCGGGTCAGCAGCCGGATCGCCGCCGCGTTGATGCCGGGATCGAGCACCGGCTGCGCACAGCCGGAAAGCATCGCCACCCGGCCGCGCCGTTCGGTCTCGGGCGGGTAGCTGCCGGGTTTTGCGAAATCCGAGGCTGCGGGCACGCGGCGTGGCGCCAGCGCCAGCATGGCGACGAAGGGTTTGAGTGCTGCCCCTCGCATCAGGCCGGCAAAGGGCCGGCCGAAGCGGGCGAGATTGAGCGCCAGGCGGAAACGGCCGGGATAGGGCAGCACGGCGGCCAGAATGGCGCGCGTCAGCCGGTTCATCAACGGGCGCTTGTAGGTCTTTTCGATATGGGCGCGGGCGTGATCGACCAGATGCATGTAGTCGACGCCGGAGGGACAGGTGGTGACGCAGGCAAGGCAGGAGAGACAGCGGTCGATATGGGTGACGACTTCGGCATCGGCGGGCCGGCCGTTTTCCAGCATGTCCTTGATCAGATAGATGCGGCCGCGCGGGCTGTCGAGCTCGTTGCCGAGGGTGACATAGGTGGGACAGGTGGCGGTGCAGAAACCGCAGTGGACGCATTTGCGCAGAATCTGCTCGGATTCGGCGACAGCGGGGTCGGCGAGCTGGGCCGGGGTGAAGTTGGTTTGCATCTAGCGAGGCCTCCGCATTGGGAGGATGTCGGGGGTTGTGTATGGGTTACCCCCCTCTGTCCTGCCGGACCCGGGGTCGAGCCACAGGTCTCGACCCGTCCTTCGGACCCCCTCAACGGGGGAGATCGGATGGGGGCGATGGCTTCCCCAAACAACTCGCACACTGCAACTCCGACGCGGCAGCGAGGGAGCGATGGCCCAACCTCTTGCCAATCTCCCCCCTTGTGGGGGAGATGTCCGGCAGGACAGAGGGGGGTATGCCACGCACAGACTCATCTCTCCCTCACCCCATCTTCCCCGGATTGAAGATCCCCGCCGGATCGAATTTTTCCTTCACCCGCCGCGACAGCATCGCCACCGCCTCCGGCTCCGGATGAAACGCCGCAGTTGCCGCCCTCGCCGCATCAGACGCTCGGATCAGCGTCGCATGGCCGCCGCCGAGCACCTTGATGAAGCGGCGGACCAGTTCGGCTTCGGGACCGGCCTCCATGCGCATCCAGACGAGGCCGCCCTGCCAGTCATAGAAGGCATCGACGCCGGCTTCCAGACGCAGGGCCGCGACCAGCCGATGGCCGGTGCCGGGGGCGACCGAGACGCGCCAGACCGGCCGAAGGGTGCCGTCGGCATAAGGCAGGACGTCGCGGATTTCCTGCCAGAGCCTGCGGCTCTCCGGCTGCTCCAGCCGCGTCACCGTGGCGAAGGCAGACATGGCCGCCGCAAGTTTTTCCAAGCGCACCTCGACCGAGCCGGCCAGGCCCTCGATGCGCAGAACCGTCGCTTCGCCCTCCGGCAGTTTGCCGGCGAGGAATTTCCACGTCACCGTCAAGGGCAGATGGGCCGCACCTGACACTTCGACCGGCAGCGCCATCGCCGCCGCCATGGCGCCTGCCGCCTCGGCGTCGTTGAGACCTGACAGCACCACCGTCCGCTCGGTCTTCGCAGACGGCGGCACCCGGAAAGTGACTTCGGTGAGGAAGCCCAGCGTGCCGTGCGAGCCGGCGATCAGCTTGACGAGATCGAGGCCGGTGACGTTCTTCATCACCCGGCCGCCGGCCTTGATGATCTCGCCCTTGCCGTTGATGAAACGCACACCGAGCAGGCTGTCGCGGGCAGCGCCGGCGACGAGCCGGCGCGGGCCGGAGACATTGGCGGCGAAGACGCCGCCGATGGTCGGCTCGCCCGATGTGCCCATCACCGGGCGATGATCCATCGGCTCGAAGGCGAGCATCTGGCCGCTTTCGGAAAGCGCCGCCTCGACCTCGGCCAGCGGCGTGCCGGATCGGGCAGTCATCACCATCTCACCGGGATTATAGGCGACGACGCCGGAAAGCCCGGTCGAGCGCAGCCGGTCTTCGGCGGCTACGGCATTGCCGAAACCCGAGCGGGTATTGCCACCGCAGATCGCGAGCGGCCGGCCTGTCTCCGCATGGGCACGAACGATTGCCGCCGCCTCGTCCTCGCTGGTCGGCCTCAGATCGATCATGCGGCAGGACGCCCTTCGAGCGGGAAAACCTTCGACGGGTTGAGGATCCAGCCGGGATCGAAGGCGGCGCGCGCCGCCATCTGCTGGGCGAGATCGGCGTCGGAATATTGATGCCGCATCAGGTCGCGCTTCTCGATGCCGACGCCGTGTTCGCCGGTGAGGCAGCCGCCGGCATCGACGCAGAGCTTCAGGATATCATTGCCGGCGGCTTCGGCGCGGGCGGCATCCTCGGGATCATTGGCGTTAAAAAGGATCAGCGGATGCATATTGCCGTCGCCGGCATGGAAGACGTTGGCGACGCGCAGGCCGTAATGATCGACGATCTCCGCGGTTCTCTTCAGCACGTGGGACAGCTGGCTGAGCGGCACGGTGCCGTCCATGCAGATATAATCGGCAATGCGGCCGGTGGCGCCGAAGGCGGATTTGCGGCCCTTCCAGATCAAGGCCGCCTCGGTCGCCGACTGGCATTCGCGCACAGTCTTCACAGCATGCCGGCGGGCGATCTCGACGATGTCCTTCAGCGTGGCGTCCATCTCCGCTTCCGAACCCTCGACCTCGACGATCAGCAGCGCGCCGACATCGAGGGGATAACCGGCATGGGCAAAGGCCTCGCAGATCTCGATGGCCGGCTTGTCCATGAATTCGATCGCAACCGGGACGATGCCGGCGGCGATGACATCGGCAACGCAGGCTCCGGCCTCTTCCGACGTTTCGAAGCCGAAGAGCACAGGGCGCGCGCCTTCCGGCTTGGCGATCAGCCGCACGGTCGCCTCGGTGACGATGCCGAGCTGACCTTCATGGCCGCAGACGAGGCCGAGCAGATCATAACCCGCCGCATCCAGCGCCTTGCCGCCGAGTTCGATCACCGTGCCGTCGACCAGCACCATCCGGACGCCGAGCAGATTGTTGGTGGTGACACCATATTTCAGGCAGTGGGCGCCGCCGGAATTCATGCCGATATTGCCGCCGATGGTGCAGGCAAGCTGCGAACTCGGGTCGGGCGCGTAGAAAAAGCCGTCCGGCGAGACGGATTCGGAGATATTGAGATTGGTGACGCCCGCCTGGACCACGGCTGCCCGGTTCGGCAGATCGATTTCGAGGATGCGGTTCATCTTCGACAGGCCGAGCACGACGGCATCTTCCTGCGGTATGGCGCCGCCCGACAGCGAGGTGCCGGCGCCGCGCGGCACGACGGGAATGCCGTAGCGGTGGCAATAACGCATGATGGCCGAGACCTCGGCGGTGGTGCGCGGCAGGGCGACGGCGAGCGGCAGGCGGCGGTAGGAGACGAAGGCGTCGGTCTCGAACGGCACCAGTTCGCGCGCCTCATGCACCAGGCATTCCGGCGGCAGAAGATCGGTCAGATCGGCGACGATCTGGGCTCGACGCGCCAGGACGTCGGCGCGGGGGGCGAGAAACGAAATGGCGTCGGACATGGCGCTCTCCCTAGCCCTGACGACGGGAAAATGACAGCGGAAATCGGCGAAAACCTCCCGCCGCCGCTCAATCGGCTTAGCACTTTCCCGAAAGCGGCGCAAATGCTAAGCACTTATGCCAAAAAGGGAAAAAGTCATAAAACCTCATGACCAATCTGGGTGATCTCGAAATCTTTGCCAAGGTCGTTTCGACGGGCAGCATGTCGCTCGCCGGGCGCGCGCTCGGCTTCTCTCCCGCCGTCGTCTCCAAACGGATCAAACGGCTGGAGGACCGGCTCGGCACCCGGCTTTTGCAGCGTACGACGCGGCAGATCTCGCTGACGGAAGCCGGACAGGGTTTCTACGACCGCGTTCTCGGCATTCTCGCCGGGCTGGAGGAGGCGGAGTTCTATATTTCCGGCCGCTCGGCGCAGATGCACGGCACGCTGAAGATCTCGGCACCGACCTCCTTCGGGCGCATGCATATCGCCCCGCATCTGAAGGCTTTCATGGAGGCGCATCCGGAGCTTTCAATCAACCTGGTGCTGACCGACGAATTCAGCGACATCGTCGGCGGCGGCTTCGATCTGGCGATCCGCATCGCCGAACTCACCGATTCCAGCCTCGTCGCCCGCCGGCTGGCGCCGGTGCGCCGGCTGCTCTGCGCCTCGCCGGATTATCTGGCGGCGCATGGCAAGCCGAGAGATATCGACGATCTGAAACATCACCGCTGCCTGCCCGCGCACAACAACGACACCTGGCGGCTGAACGGGCCGGATGGAATGCTCAGCCTCAGGCCGGAGGGCATGCTGATCACCAATTCCAGCGAGGTGATCCGCGAGGCTGTCATATCAGGCCTCGGGATTGCCCTGCGTTCCACCTGGGATATCGGCGAAGAGCTCAAGGCCGGCCGACTGGTGCAGGTGCTGCCGGCCTATGAAGGCTCGCACAATGTGGCGCTATCGGCCGTCTATCCCAGCCGGCAGTTCCTGCCGGCCAAGGTCAGGCTGTTTATCGACTATCTCACCGAGCTCTACGGACCCGTTCCCTATTGGGAGCGCTGATAGAAGGCGCAGGGTTCAGCGTGAGAGATCGAGATAGGCGTTCGCCACCAGCACGTCGATATCACCGGGCACAGGCACGATGCAGGGCTGCGGACCGGCCTCGCCCCTGGCGATGCGTTCGAGGCAGCGGGCCTGAAGGGCGAAGCCGAGATCCATCGGCTCGACCATATTGCCGAGCGGCCTGGGGCCGGCGAGATTGCCGCTTTGCCCCTCATCCGGCTGCCGCCACCTTCCCGCCCGCGGGGCGAAGGGACCATGCCGCGGCCTCTCCGTTGCCTAAGACCCCTCCCCACAAGGGGGAGGGACTAATCCGGAGCGCCCGCCTCGTCCCACTTGAAACGTCGCAGATATGGAAAACCGATGCGGCAGGTTAAGCCCCTCCCCCTTGTGGGGAGGGGTTGGGGAGGGGTCTTGGATTGGTACAGCCCGGGCTGATCCCTGACAGAATGAACCGGGTTGATGGTTGACAAGTCATAGTGCGTCGG
>NZ_NWSV01000001.1 GCF_002531935.1 Rhizobium chutanense
AGTCTTCGTCGCCAGCAGCGCCGCCGCCCTCGTTCAGTGAGTGGGCTTATAGAACTATCCCCTTTTCCAAGTCAACAGCCCTTTTCGAAAAAAATGAGGTTTCTTTTATCCGATTGTTTTCACAACGGAATTTTCTCATGACGCCGAAATGCGGTCGTTTCCCGGATTCCGACCGGCTTGAGATGGCCGGGAAAATGAACCTCTTTCGACTTTTCGTGGAAAGAACGCTCTTTCATGTCGCCGCGCCCCGACATCATCACAATCTGCTGGTCTTAAGAGACGCATGATTCACACAGGTAAAAGCAGGCAATCTGCCTTTCCCTGAGCGATTTGACTTCCATGCCCAAAATATGCACATCTTTTGCCCCAGCCAGGATGGCCGAGAAATGCTTCCAGAGACGCCTGATGTAAGGACGCGGACCCGACTGCCATGATGACGGAGAAAATGATGATCCGCTCGTTGGGCAACGAGCCTCCGCTTCTGGCCGATGGCAGGCGCGCGCCCGATCGGCGCGAGGTTTCCCTGCGCTGGCTCTCGGGCACGTTCCTCACCGGCATTACCTCCTCCGTGCTGATGGGCGTCGCGCTTTTTGCCGCGCTTGACGGCCGCCAGCAACTGGCGATCCCCGCCGAAGCCTATGCGAGTGCAGCGGCAGACGCGCACGAGGATACGGCAGTGGTGCGCGGCGGAAGGCTGATTGCACCCGCCATCGCCGCAAAACCGTCCGACCGGGCCATCATGGAAGTTTCGACCGTCGTCCACGACGGCGAGAAGGAAGTCGTGCGCCGCCAACCCTTCGCGCATGTGAAGATGACGCTGGCCGCCAATCATGTGGCGACCGAGGACTATCCCGACTTCGATCCGCTGGCGATTTTTTCCGCCGACGAGCCGCAGCCCGCCCCGCAAAGCCGCACCGGCGCGATTTACGGCTCCGATGTCGAATCCGAAGTCAGCCTGAAGACCATCCCCTTCCCCACAGGCAAGACCAGCATGAAGATGGCGTCTGGCTTGTCGCTGGAGGAAGTCGAAGAGAATGTGCGCTCCAACGGCTCGGTGCTGACGGACGGCAACACGCAGCTCGCAGCGCTCTATTACGTCGATCCGCGCCGTTTTTCGAACGAGGATGCCGATGTCGATCTGACCGCCGGCCTGTCGGCTCGTGTGCTCGAGCAGAACATGACGGTCTCCGCATCGGAATCGATCACGCCGCAGACCGAGGAGTTCGCCGACGATATCTTGCCGGTGCGCGTCGACACGCCGATCGCCAAGGCGCTGACGGACTCGGGCTATCCGCAGCAATATGCCGATGGCATTGCCGGTTTCATCTCGCAGCAACTGGGTTCCACCGATCTCGACAAGGGCGACGTGCTGCGCATCGGCATCATTCAGAAGGGCGAACAGGCAAAGATCATCCGCGCCAGCGTCTATCGCGGCACGCGCCATCTCGTCACCGTGGCCGTCGACGACAAGGGCAGATACGTGCCTGGAAGCGAGCCGCCGATGCTGGATGCCATCGCCACCGCCTTCGATGACAATTCCTTCGCGCCGCCGCCCGGCCAGAACCTGCCGCGCGTCTATGACGGCATCTATCGTGCAGCCCTTTCCTACGGCATGACCAAGGATATGACGGCGCTGATCATCAAGCTGCTTGCCAGCAATGTCGATTTCCAGGCGCAGCTGCGGGCTACCGACAGTCTCGAGGCCTTCTTCTCCGTCGCCGACAGCGCCGGCCAGGCGACCGAGGATTCCGAACTGCTCTACGTCAACGCCCGCTTCGGCGACACGCAAACGCGCTTCTACCGCTTCCAGGATCCCGACGACGGCACGGTCGATTATTTCGACGAGAGCGGCAAGAGCATCCGCCAGTTCCTGCTGCGCAATCCGGTTCCGAACGGCATCTTCAAATCGGGTTTCGGCATGCGCCGTCACCCAATCCTCGGTTTTGCCCGCATGCATACCGGCGTCGATTGGGCGGCCCCCCGCGGCACCGCAATTATCGCCGCCGGCAACGGCACGGTCGAAAAAGCCGGCTGGGATTCCGGCGGCTACGGCAACCAGACGATTATCCGCCACGCCAACGGCTACGAATCCTCCTACAATCACCAGAGCGCCATCGCCAAGGGCGTTATCCCCGGCGCCAAGATCCGCCAGGGTCAGGTGATCGGCTGGGTCGGCACCACGGGCGAATCCACCGGACCGCATTTGCATTACGAGCTGATCGTCAACGGCACCAAGGTCGATCCGCTGCGCATCCGCCTGCCGGGCGGCAAGTCGCTGCAGGGCGAGGCGCTGGCGAAATTCGAGGATGAGCGCAAGCGCATCGATACGCTGCTGAACAACCAAACGTCGGATCAGGTGGCAAGCAAGTAGTCTCGAACTGATGTTCCTCGTCGTCACCTCGCCCGCCAACCAAAAATGGCGGCCGAAGCCGCCATTTCTCATGCATCCGGCACACCGGTTTATGCCGCTTCACTCACCGTCTGCTTCGTTCTGAACTGCAGCCGGTCCGAGCCGTTCGTCACCTTCACCGTCGAACCGTCCGGCACCTGGCCGGACAGAATCTGTTCGGCCAGCGGATCCTGCACGAACTTCTGGATCACCCGCTTCAGCGGCCTTGCGCCGTAAACCGGATCATAACCCTTGTTCGCCAGCCAGTGACGGGCCTCCTCATCAAGGTCGATGACGATCTTGCGTTCGGACAGCAGCGCCACCAGCCGCTTCAGCTGGATATCGACGATCGCACCCATCTCCTCACGCTTGAGGCGGTGGAAGAGGATGATCTCATCGATGCGGTTCAGGAATTCCGGCCGGAAATGCCCGCGCACGACATCCATCACCTGTTCGCGAACCGTGTCGCTGTCATCTCCGTCCGGGAGCTGCGTCAGATATTCGGCGCCGAGGTTCGACGTCATGATGATCATCGTATTGCGGAAGTCGACTGTCCGGCCCTGGCCATCCGTCAGGCGGCCATCATCCAGCACCTGCAGCAGGATATTGAAGACGTCGGGATGCGCCTTTTCGATCTCGTCGAACAGCACGACCTGATAGGGCCGGCGGCGCACGGCTTCCGTCAGCGCTCCGCCTTCGTCATAACCGACATAGCCGGGAGGCGCACCGATCAGCCGGGCAACGGAGTGTTTCTCCATATATTCCGACATATCCATGCGCACCATCGCCGTTTCGTCGTCGAACAGGAAGCGGGCAAGCGCCTTGGTGAGCTCCGTCTTGCCGACGCCGGTCGGGCCGAGAAAGATGAACGAACCGATCGGCCGGTTCGGATCCTGCAACCCGGCGCGGGCCCGGCGAACCGCGCGCGATACGGCCTGAACCGCATCGCCCTGGCCGATCACCGATTTCGCCAGCTCGTCTTCCATCCGAAGCAGCTTGTCGCGTTCGCCCTCCAGCATCTTGTCGACCGGAATGCCGGTCCAGCGGGAAACGACATGGGCGATATTGTCGGGGGTCACAACCTCCTGCACCATCGCGCCGCGTTCGCCATCCTGCTTCTCGGCGTCGACGAGCTGTTTTTCGAGATCCGGGATGACGCCGTAGGTCAACTCGCCGGCGCGCTGGAATTCACCCTTGCGCTGGGCGATCGCCAGTTCGTTGCGGGCATCGTCGAGTTGCTTCTTGAGATCGGCGGCAAGCCCGAGCTTCTGCTTTTCCGCCTGCCAGCGGGCCGTCAGCGCATCGGCCTCCTCCTCGAGGTCGGTCAGCTCTGTCTCCAGCCGCTTCAGACGGTCGGCGGAGGCCACATCGGTTTCCTTCTTCAGCGCCTCACGCTCGATTTTCAGCTGGATGATGCGGCGGTCGAGCTCATCGAGTTCTTCCGGCTTGGAATCCACCTGCATGCGCAACCGCGCTGCCGCTTCGTCCATCAGGTCGATCGCCTTGTCGGGCAGGAACCGGTCGGTGATATAGCGGTTGGAAAGCGTCGCAGCCGCCACCAGCGCCGCATCGGCGATGCGCACCTTGTGATGCTGCTCGTATTTTTCCTTCAGGCCGCGCAGGATCGAGATCGTGTCTTCGACCGTCGGTTCGTCGACGACGACGGGCTGGAAACGACGGGCAAGGGCCGGATCCTTCTCGACATGTTTGCGATACTCGTCGAGCGTGGTCGCGCCGACGCAATGCAGCTCGCCGCGGGCAAGCGCGGGTTTCAGCAGGTTGGAAGCGTCCATCGCCCCATCGGCCTTGCCGGCGCCGACCAGCGTGTGCATCTCGTCGATGAACAGGATGATCTCGCCGTTCTCGGCCTGTACTTCATTGAGTACGGCCTTCAGCCGCTCCTCGAATTCGCCGCGGTATTTCGCACCGGCGATCAGCGCGCCCATATCGAGCGCCATCAGCTTCTTGTCCTTGAGCGATTCCGGCACGTCGCCGTTGACGATGCGCAGCGCCAGCCCCTCGACGATCGCCGTCTTGCCGACGCCGGGTTCGCCGATCAGCACGGGATTGTTCTTGGTGCGGCGGGAAAGCACCTGGATCGTGCGGCGGATTTCGTCGTCGCGGCCGATCACCGGGTCGAGCTTGCCTTCGCGGGCTTCGGCGGTGAGATCGCGGGCAAACTTCTTCAGCGAATCGAAACCCTGTTCGGCATTGGAGGAATCCGCCGTCCGCCCCTTGCGGATGTCGTTGATGACCTGATTGAGGCCTTGAGCCGTCACGCCTGCGTTCTTCAGCGTCGAGAAACTCGAGGCCGAGGATTCGATCGCCAGCGCCTGCAGCAGGCGCTCGACCGTGACGAAGCTGTCGCCGGCCTTCTTTGCCGCCTCTTCGGCGGTCGAAAGCACCTTGGCAAGCGGCTGGGCCAGATAGATATTGCCGTTGCCGCCTGATATTTTCGGCAATTTGGCAAGAGCCGCGTCATTGGCGAGACGCGCGGCCTTGGCATCGCCGCCGGCGCGCTCGATCAGCGACGCCGCCATGCCCTGATCGTCGTCGAGCAGGACTTTCAGCACATGTTCGGGCGTGAACTGCTGGTGACCCTGCGCCAGCGCATAGGTCTGCGCCGACTGGATGAAACCGCGCACCCGCTCGGAATATTTCTCGATATTCATATTCTACCTCCTGGATCGCCCTACCCTGACGAGGCGCAGACCGATGATTGAGATCGACCCCCTGAAAAGGCAGGCCGCGCTTGGCCCGTCTGGAATTTGGGCGAAGCAGTCGTGGAGAATATGGTAGCCTGTTCTGCGAGTTTAAAGAGCCGATAAAACGAAAATCCCCGGCGCGAGGCCGGGGATTTTCGTTGCAATTCTAACAGATGGCATGAACCTCGCGCCCCCTGCGGAGCCGCCGGATTCTCATTCCGACGCTGCGTCCGCCAGCACCGGCACCTCGGAAGAAGCACCCTCGCCTTCACCGGCGGCTTCCCCTTCCGCACCGCGACGCGGGCGACGGGGACGGCTGCCGGTGCTGCGGCGGCGGGGCTGGCGTTCGCGCGGCTGACCGCCGGAGCCTTCCTCGTCCATGGCGACTTCGGCCGGAATGCCTTCGATCTCCGGCTGCGGGCCGGTTCCGTCGATGACCTCGGCCTGGGGCACCACCGGCGCCGGAGCAGGGGCCGGCTGGGGCTGGGGCTGCGACTCAGGTCGCGGCCGCGGCTGATGCTGCCTGTTCTGCGGCGGCTGGACGACGACGACATCATCACCGTCATTGTCGTTGTTGTCGATTTCGTCGCCGTCGCGGTCTGCGGCGTCATTGTATTCGCCGCGATCGTCGCGCTGGAAACGTTCCTGCATCTGTGCCTGGGCGCTGGCAATGATTCGATTGTAGTGTTCGGCGTGCTGGAGATAATTCTCCGCAATCACGCGGTCGCCGGAGCTTTGAGCGTCGCGGGCGAGCTGCGCGTATTTTTCGGCGATATGCTGGGCAGTGCCGCGAATCTTCACATCGGGGCCGGAGCTGTCATAGGTTCGGGTCAGCGGGTTGCCGCCCTTGCGGTTGAAATTGTTGTTATTGTTATTTCCGCCGCCGCCGTTGTTATTATTGTTGCCACGCCCTCGACCGCGCTTGTTCTGCTGTCCTGGCCTCATAGATCGTTCACCTGAATTCTCTGTTTGTGATGGATACATGGCACCAACCGCCATGACCGAAAAGCGGGTCAGGACCTTTGTGCCGCGAGCATACTGCGCCTTTGCGCCGACCTGCCGCTTGGTTTCAAGTCAGATTGACTGATTCACGCATTGGGTCGTGTTCAACCGTTGAAACTCTCGTTTAAAAGAGCGGACCCCCGAGGCAAACCAAGTACCGAACGAATCTCGTTCATTCCTATCTGCCCAACACGTGACCGCAACCTATATTGCTTCCCTGGGAAATCCAAGCCTTTTCTTCGCAATAACAATAATGTCCTGTTCGATGCAGCAATTATCGCCTGTCACGCGAGCGCGAACACGAGCACCCTGTCGTTCTGACCATAATCTTTTACGGATTTGAGGCACTTGAAGCCTTTCGCTTCAAAGATCGCCGTCACATCGTTTCGCTGATCGTAGCCGATTTCCAATCCGACGACCCCGTCGGGCCGCAGGAACCTTGCCGCATCCTTGGCTATGGCTTTGTAAGCGTCAAGCCCATCCGGGCCGCCATCCAGCGCTGCAACCGGATCAAATTTCGTCACTTCGGGAGCGAGATCGTGAATGACATTGGAAGCAATATAGGGCGGATTTGAGACAATCACGTGAAAGGAACCCCGGATGCTCTCGAACCATCTCGACTGTATGGCCTCAAAACGATCCTGCAATCCGTTTCTTTCCGCGTTCGATCTTGCCGTCTGAAGTGCATCCGCCGATATGTCGCTGCCGACACCCGACGCCTCGGGACATTCGCTCAAAAGCGCAAGGCATATCGCCCCGGTCCCGGTTCCCATGTCAAGAATATGGAGATCGTCTTGCCCTTTTGCAAGGTCTCTGAGACAGGCAAGCACCGTATCGACCAGGATTTCCGTATCCGGCCGCGGCTCCAGCGTTTCTGCCGAAAGCCGTAACGGCAGCCCATAAAATTCCCGCTCCCCGAGAATGCGGTGCACCGGCTCGTGGCCGAGGCGCCGCTCCACCGCTTTGAAAATCACGTCGGTCTGCTCGGAAGAAAGCCGCGCAGCCGATCGCGTCAAAAGCTCGGTCGACGATAGTTTTAAAAGACCTGCGACAAGCAGCCGCGCATCGATCGCCGGATCGACGATGCCTGCTTCGGTGAAGCGACGGCGCGCTTCGGCAAGCGCATCGGCGACCGTCGAGCTCATTGCTGCTCGCCGAGCTGCGCCAGCTGGCTGGCCTGGTAATCGGCCATCAGCGCATCGACGACCTCTTCGATTTCGCCTTCCATCATCCGATCGAGCTTGTAGAGCGTCAGATTGATGCGATGGTCCGTCACCCGCCCCTGCGGGAAATTATAGGTGCGGATACGTTCCGAGCGGTCGCCGGAGCCGACCTGGCTCTTTCGGTCGGCAGAGCGCTCGCTGTCGGCCCGCTGCCGCTCGGCATCATAGAGCCTGGAGCGCAGCACCTGCATCGCCTTGGCACGGTTCTGATGCTGCGATTTTTCCGAGCTGGTGACGACGATGCCGCTCGGCAGGTGGGTGATGCGCACCGCCGAATCCGTCGTATTGACGTGCTGGCCGCCGGCGCCCGAAGAGCGCATCGTATCGATGCGAATATCCTCCGGCCGGATCTCGATATCGATCTCCTCGGCCTCCGGCAGCACCGCGACCGTTGCGGCCGACGTATGGATGCGTCCGCCCGCCTCGGTTTCCGGCACACGCTGCACGCGGTGCACGCCGGATTCGAATTTCAGCTTGGCGAAAACACCCCTGCCGGTGATCGTCGCAATGATTTCCTTGTAGCCGCCGGCTTCGCCCTCGCTCGCCGAGAGCACCTCCACCTTCCAGCTCTTTTCGGAGGCAAACCGCTCGTACATGCGAAAGAGATCGCCGGCAAAAAGGGCGGCTTCCGATCCACCCGTGCCGGCGCGGATTTCGAGGATTGCGCTCTTTTCGTCTGCCGCGTCCTTCGGCAGAAGCAGGATCTGCATCTCCTGCTCCAGCGCTTCGATCTGCTCCTTCACCTCAGGCAGTTCCAACTCCGCAAGGTCGCGCATCTCGCGGTCGACCGACTTGTCCTCGAGCAGCGTTTCAAGATCGCCAAGCTCGGCGATCGCCTTTTCATAGGCGCGGATCTTCGTGACGACGGGCTGCAGCTCGGAATATTCGGATGCCAACTTCACATAGACGTCGGCGGCGGGGCCGGCCGACATGCGCGCTTCGATCTCGCCGAAACGGCGTTCCAGCTCGCGCATCTTTTCAACGGGAAGCTTCGCCACCCTTCACTCCGATTCTTCTTATATCTGTCCAGAGCATGATGCCGAAAAGTGTGAGCGGTTTTCGGATAACATCATGCTCTAACTATTTAATTTAGAACAGGATTCAGATTTTCGGCCGAATCCGGCCTAAAAACATCCTGTTCTAAAGGGGAATATTGTGGCTTTCGGCGAAGCGGGCAAGCACCTCGCGCATCGGCATCATGGCGTGGACATCGTCCAGCACTTCGTCCATCGCCTTCGTCAGAGCCCCGACATCGAGCCCGAGCAGCATTGCCTTCACTGGTCCGATCGAGGCGGGCGACATGGAGATTGAGCGGAAGCCGAGGCCGAGCAGCGCCATCGCCGAGATCGGTTTGCTGGCGAGTTCGCCGCAGAGCGTCACCGGCGTCTTGTTCCGATCCGCCCCGCGCACGATATCGCGCAGGATGCGCAGGAACGGTTTCCCGAGTGGATCGAAGCGGTCCGAGACCCGCGCATTGCCGCGGTCGACCGCCATCGAGAACTGGAAGAGGTCGTTCGAACCGACCGAAACGAAATCGACCGTCTCCATCAGCTCGTCGAGCTGCCAAAGCAATGCCGGCACCTCCAGCATCGCCCCGAATTGCAGCTTGCGCGGCAGCCCGTGGCCGAAGCGCGAGAGATGCTGCACTTCCTTCTGCAGCAGCTCGCGCACCGTCTTCAGCTCGGAAACCTCGGTCACCATCGGCACCATCAGCTTCAGCTCGGTGCCGGCCGATGCCTTCAAGAGGGCGCGCAACTGGGTGCGCAACAATCCCGGCCGGTCGAGCGACAGCCGGATAGCGCGCCAGCCGAGCGCGGGATTTTCCTCCTCATGGCCGCGGAAATACGGCACGACCTTGTCGCCGCCGATATCGAGCGTGCGGAAGGTGACGGGACGGCCGGCAGCCTGTTTTATCACATTGCGATAGAACTGCTCCTGCTCCTCCGCCTTTGGCATGGTGGAGGCAATCATGAACTGCAGTTCGGTGCGAAACAGGCCGATGCCCTCCGCGCCCGATTCCGAAAGCTGCGGCAGGTCGACCAGCAGTCCAGCATTCATCATCAGCGCGATCCGCTGACCATCCCTGGTCACCGGCTCGACGGCGCGCAGCGCCCTAAACTGTTCCTGCCGCCTGGCGCGGAAGCGCACCTTTTCCTCGTAGGAACGCCGGTGATCGGCCATCGGCCGCAGATGCACATGTCCCTCGTCGGCATCGATGATGACAGCGTCGCCGTTTTCGGCGAGCGCCACCACACCGGCCGCCTGGCCGATGACCGGAATGCCCATGGCGCGGGCGACGATTACCACATGGCTCGTCACCGCCCCTTCTTCCAGCACCAGCCCGCGCACGTTGGCGCGGGGATAATCGAGCAGTTCGGCCGCCCCCATGGCGCGCGCCAGGATGATCGCGTCGCTGGGGAAGCCTTCAGCGGTCGTCCGCCCGGTATAACCCGTCAACTGCCTGAGCAGCCGGTTCGCCAGATCCTCGAAATCATGCATGCGTTCGCGCAGATAGGGGTCGGTCAACCGCATCATCCGCGCCTTGGTGTCGCTCTGCACTTTTTCCACAGCCGCTTCCGCCGTCAGGCCGTTGCGGATCGCCTCCTCGAGCTTGCGCACCCAGCCCTGGTCATGGGCGAACATGCGATAGGTTTCGAGCACCTCGCGGTGTTCGCCCTCCATCGAGACGTCGCGACGCGACAGCATGTCGTCGATCGAGATCCGGAGCGAGCCCATGGCTTCGGCCAGCCGCCGGATTTCCTTTTCCGCATCTTCGTTGAGCAGGTTGGTAACGACGATGCGCGGCTCGTGCAGCACGACATAGCCGAGGCCGATGCCGTCATTATAGGTATCGCCGTCGATCGTCACCGATCGTGTCAGGTCGAGTTCGAGGCCCGGCTTGGTGATCTTCTTGAGCTCGCCCGTGGCGATCATCTCGGCGAGCACCATCGCCGTCGTTTCGAGCGCTTCCACCTCCTCGTCGCGATAATTGCGGCTCGCCTTGTTCTGCACGACGAGAACGCCGAGCGAGCGCCCGGTTCGGAGAATCGGCACGCCGAGGAAGGAATGGTAGATTTCTTCGCCCGTTTCCGGGAGATAGCGGAAGGCAGGATGCGACTGCGCGTCGGAAAGGTTCAGCGGCTGCGCCGAAGCGGCGATCGTGCCGACGAGGCCCTGCCCCATCTTCAGCTGCGCCAGATGCACGGCTTCTCGGTTGAGGCCTTCGGTCGCATAGAGTTCGAGCACGCCGTCGGCGCGCAGCACATAGACGGAGCAAACCTCCGCCACCATGTTGCCGGCGATCTGGCGGACGATCCGGTCAAGGCGATCCTGCGGCTCCAGCGGCTCTGCCATCAACTCGCGCAGACGCCTGAGCAGCACGCGCGGACCGCCGGAAAGGTCTCTCATGACGTCTCAAGCTCCCGAAACAACGCTCTCAGTCCCGGCGGGCCTGCCTCCGTCTCCTCAACCTGAAGGGGCAGGCCGCCCACTGGGAATCAATTCTTATCCAGACCGTAGCAGGAATGCAAAGTCCTGACAGCGAGTTCTGCATAGGGACCGTCGATCAGAATGGAAATCTTGATCTCGGAGGTGGTGATCGCCTTGATGTTGATGCCTTTTTCGGCAAGTGCACGAAACGCGGTCGCAGCAACGCCCGCATGGCTGCGCATGCCGATGCCGATGACCGACACTTTCACCAGCCCCGATTCGTTCTGCACGACATCGTAGCCGATCTTCTCCTTATGGTCGCCGAGCACCTTGATCGCCTTCTCGACGTCGCCTGACGGCACGGTGAAGGTCATGTCGGTCTTCGAGCCGTCCTCGGAGATATTCTGGACGATCATGTCGACATTGATATGGGATTCGGCGAGCGGCCCGAAGATCGCCGCGGAAACGCCCGGCCGGTCGGCAAGACGGCGAAGCGAGATCTGAGCCTCATCCTTGGCATAGGCGATGCCGGTGACTACTTCCTGTTCCACGATTTCATCCTCGTCACAAATCAGCGTTCCGGGCGGGTTTAGCAGATCGCCCATGCCCGGAGCATCGGGATCTTCGAATGACGAACGCACGAAGGTGCGCACCTTGTGCACCATGGCAAGCTCGACCGAGCGCACCTGCAGCACCTTGGCGCCGAGCGAGGCCATTTCGAGCATTTCCTCGAAGGCGATCTTCTTCAGCCTGCGCGCCTTCGGCACGATGCGCGGATCGGTCGTATAAACGCCGTCGACATCGGTATAGATATCGCAGCGATCCGCTTTGACAGCGGCCGCGATGGCAACGGCCGACGTGTCCGATCCGCCGCGCCCGAGCGTGGCGAGGCGGTTGTCGGGCCCCAATCCCTGGAAGCCGGCGATGACGGCAACCTGCCCCTCGCCCATCCGCTTGATGATGTCGGAGCCGTCGATCTCCAGGATACGGGCCGCGCCATGCGCATTGTCGGTGCGGATCGGGATCTGCCAACCCTGCCAGGAACGCGCATTGATATCCATCGCCTGCAAGGCGATCGCCAGCAATCCCGAGGTCACCTGCTCGCCGGAAGCGACCACCGCATCATATTCGCGCGCATCGTAAAACGGCGAATTGGCGCCGATCACCTTCGGCATGCCCTGCACCCAGCCGACCAGTTCATTGGTCTTGCCGGACATGGCCGACACCACCACCGCCACCTCGTGACCGGCATCGACTTCGCGTTTCACATGGCGGGCAACGTTCTTGATGCGGTCCAGGTCAGCGACGGACGTGCCGCCGAATTTCATTACGATGCGTGCCATATGCCTCTACCACGACTGGCGCCGGAAATCGGAAACCCGACCCGGCATCACGAAAGCTCTGGGGCGGACCGCTTGGCGAAAGAGCCGGACTCCCAATTTCTGGAACCGCTCTAAAAGCCCAGGCCCTGAAGGCCCCAAGTTGCGGGGTCTCTTAGCGAGTTTGGCGGGGGGAGGCAAGCACACGATATAAAGCAATTGCCGAGCGCCTCCACGCTCGTCGCTCCTTGATACCCGCGCCCCTTGACTTATGCCCCCGATCGTCCGACTTCACATCTCACGAACGCAAGGAGTGGACGATGACGGAAACCGCCAGAAGCACGATCGACCAGGGCGAAGTGGACCGCTTCTCGGCGATGGCGGCGGAATGGTGGAGCCCGACCGGCAAGTTCAAGCCGCTGCACAAATTCAATCCCGTCCGCCTCGCCTATATCAGAGACAAGGCCTGCGAGAATTTCGGCCGTGATCCGAAAACCGCCCGCCCGCTCGAGGGGCTGCGCGTGCTCGATATCGGCTGCGGCGGCGGTCTGTTGTCCGAACCTGTCGCCCGCATGGGCGCCTCCGTCACCGGCGCCGATCCGTCCGAGAAGAATATCGGCATCGCCTCGACCCATGCGAAGGCTACCGGCGTTTCGGTCGACTATCGCGCCGTCACCGCCGAGGAACTCGCCGAGGCCGGCGAGACCTTCGATATCGTCTTGAACATGGAAGTGGTCGAACATGTCGCCGACGTCGAGTTCTTCATGACGACCTGCGCAAAAATGGTCCGCCCCGGCGGCCTGATCTTCGTTGCCACCATCAATCGCACGATGAAGGCGGCAGCGCTTGCCATCTTCGCCGCCGAGAACATTCTGCGCTGGCTGCCGCGCGGCACCCACCAATATGAGAAGCTGGTGCGTCCGGAAGAGCTGGAAAAGCCGATGACGACGAGCGGCCTCGAGATCACCGACCGGACCGGCGTCTTCTTCAATCCGCTGTCGAACCAGTGGAACCTGTCCAAGGATATGGACGTGAACTATATGCTTCTGGCTAAGCGGCCTGCATAGCTCTCGTCGGCAATAAGCCGGCTACACTTTCAGCATTTGAACGCGGGCAACCAGATCCTTTTGAGTTTCCGCGTTGCAAGCGGCAAGTTCCTTGACTCGATCGCGATCGATTGTCGTCTTCGCTCCGTCAGGTCCGTAGGGCTGCTTGAACGTAAAAGCGCCGGCGCTCGGCCCGTGATCGGCGAGATATTCGAGGCGTTCGACACCCTCCTGCCAATCCGGCCTGTGATGGTCAGACACCCACCACAGAACCAGCGGCGGCCATGTCTGTTTCACATTCCAGCTGCGTGCATGTTTGAGCGCCTCTGCATGCACACCATTATAGGTAAAGGCCATCAGACTCTCGATGTCGGCCCAGAGCGAAAGGGAGGAGGGTGCTGATGTAAAACCGCTGCCCTCGATGTAACGGGGAAAGACCTGAACGCCCCAGCTTCGGGCCCCGGGATAGCCGGCATAACCGGAGCGTCCGATAAAGCCGCAGGCACGGGCGGCGGCCTCGAAATTCAAGGGCTCGCGGAGAACGAAGCCTTCGACCGTTTCGCTTTCGGCAGGCGCGACGTGCAGGCCGAAATTGTAGAAGGCCAGACGCGCGGAAGGCATTTCAGTTCACATCCTCGGGCAGAACAGGAATGGCGGCAATCTCGATGCCCTCTTCCACAAGCGCCTGTGCCTCGTCGACCGTTGCCTGGCCGATGATGCCGCGGGCATCCGCCTCGCCGTAATGGATCTTGCGGGCTTCCTCGGGAAACTTGGCACCGACATCCTCGGAATTGGCCTTGACGGCAGCAACCGCCTCTTTGAGTTTTTGCAGGGCCTCCTGGCGCATGGCGTCCATCGCCAGCGTCTGCCTCTCGTCCTTCTTGCGCGCCGTCGACACCGAAGGCGCCATCAGCAGCTTGGAGACGGCAGCGGAATGGCAGACCGGGCAGGTGAGGAAACCGGTCGCGACCTGACGGTCGAAATCGGCGCTTTCAGAAAACCAGCCTTCGAATTCATGGGCATTGTCACAGGTGAGCGAATAGCGGATCAAGCGGCCACGCCTCCGGCGACTGCCCCGGCAATCTTCTCGATCGAAAATTCCCGGCCATTCCTGAGATTCGGGATCTTGTCATGCGCAACCTTGACCGCGGCAGGTTCGATCTCGGCGATGATGACCGCCTCGCCGGTCGCCCCGGCCGATGCCAGCACCGTGCCCCATGGATCGATGATCATCGAATGACCGAAGGTCTCCCGGCCGTCCTCGTGCCGGCCGGCCTGCGCGGCGGCAATGACGAAGACACCGTTCTCAATTGCGCGGGCTCTGAGCAGTATCTCCCAATGCGCCTCGCCGGTTTGTTTGGTGAAGGCGGCGGGAACCGTCATCACCTCGGCGCCGGCAATCGCCTGGGCGCGGAAGAGTGCCGGAAAGCGCACGTCGTAGCAGATCGCAAAGCCCATCTCGGCAAAGGGCAGCGACAGCACACGCGCCTCCGAGCCGGCGGTATAGGCTGCACTTTCGCGCCAGCTCTCGCCATTGTCGAGATCGACGTCGAACATATGGATCTTGTCGTAGCGATTGAGGATCCGGCCGTCGGGACCGAACAGGAAACCGCGATTGGCGATCTTGCCGTCGGCAAGGGCAATCGCCGTCGAGCCGACATGCATGTGGATGCCGAGGTCGGCGGCAAGCTCCGAGCCGGTCTTGACGATGATGTCATGCGCCTCGTCGGCAAGCACGGCGCGCGCCGCAGCGCGGTCGCGCTGCAGCATGCCGGTCATCTCGGGCGTCTGCACATAAGTGGCGCCCTCTGCGGCCGCCTCGCGCACCAGCCGCGCCATGGCGGCGGCGTTCTTCGCCGGATCGACCCCGGAACACATCTGGATGGCGGCGGCCTTGAAGCTCATCGGCTCTTCCTCAGATCGCCAGCATCGGATCGAGCTTGCCGGCCCGATCGAGCGCAAACAGATCGTCGCAACCGCCGACATGATCGGCGCCGATGAAGATCTGCGGAAACGTGGTGCGCCCGTTCGACTTGCCGATCATCTCCTGGCGAAGATCCGGCGAGTAGGTGGCGTCGTGCTCGACATAGTCGACGCCTTTTTCTTCGAGCAGGGACTTGGCGCGGCTGCAATAACCGCAAAACTGCCGTGTATAGATGGTGACGGGTACCATGATCTCTCCAGACCGATGCCGGGTATTTCTGTCATATAGGCTCGGACAGAGCCCTTGCAAAGGTCAAAACCGTGATCTCGGCTGCCCCCGCCTTGCGCAGTGTCCGGCTTGCTGCGGCGACCGTCGCCCCTGTTGTATAGACGTCGTCGACGAGCACGATGCGCTTGCCGAAAATGTCGTTTTCGCGCCCCTTGGCAATCGCGAAAGCGCCCCTGACATTGTCCTCGCGCGCCTTCGCGCCAAGGCCGACCTGCTGGCTGGTGCGCTTGACGCGGACAAGCGTGGCGCCAAGCAGCGGCTTGCCCGAAAGCCCTGCCATATGGCGGGCAAGCTCGGCGGCCTGATTGAACTTGCGCGTCAGCATGCGGGTGCTGTGCAGCGGCACCGGGATCAGCGCATCGCAGCTTTCGACCGTCCCGTCGGAAGCACGCAGCATCCAGGCTGCCATCATCGGCGCCAGATCGGTGCGATCGCGATACTTCAGCCCGTGAACGAGATCGCGGACCGCATGGTCGTGGGTCGCAGCCGACCGCAAGCGGTCGAAGGGCGGCGGGTGGGCGATCGCCTCGGCACTGAGAATGCCGGCGCCGAGATCATGCGAGAAGGGGATACCGAGCACCTCGCAATAAGGTCGTTCGATGAAGCGGATGCCGGACCAGCATTTCGCACAGAGCCCGCGATGGCCGCCTGTGGAAATACCGCAGACCGAACAGGCCGGTGGATAGAAGAAATCGGCAAGTACCGAAAACGGCCGCAAGAGATGCGCCCGCAAGACCTTTGACGGACTTTCGAAATCGATCGGCCCCATGCCGACGAGGCTAGCGCATAATCTGGAAAAGGAAAATCGTCTTGCCGCTTAAACCGTGCGGGACTAAGGACATCGCCATGGAAACGATTTTCGACAAGGCCCTGATCGCCGCGCATCGCCATCGCGCGCTTGTCAACAGCGACCCGAAAGCCGCCTTCCTGCTCGATATCGCTGCTGAAGAACTGGCTGAGCGGCTTGCAGTCGTCGAGCGGACCTTCGAGACCGCCGTCGAACTGCATGGCGCGACGGGAGCTGCCGCCCGTGCCGCACTGGCGACGGGAAAGATCGCCACGATGATCCGCGTCGAGAGCGAGAGGGCCTATGCGATCCCGGGAGAGGCCCTGGTCGAGGCGCAGCTCGAGGACGTCCCGCTCGAACCGCAATCGGCCAATCTCATCCTTGCGCCTCTCTGCCTGCATCTGACCAACGATACGCCAGGCGTCTTCATCCAGATCCGCCGCGCTCTGAAGCCGGACGGCCTGTTCCTGGCTGCGATCCCCGGCGCCGGCACATTGCAGGAATTGCGCGACGTCCTGCTGGCCGCCGAGGCCGAACTGACCGGCGGCGCAAGCCCGCGCGTCATCCCCTTTGCCGATGTGCGCGATGTCGGCAGCCTCATGCAGCGCGCCGGCTTTGCACTGCCGGTGATCGATGCGGAAAACTATACGGTGCGTTATGATTCGCTCTTTCCGCTGATGCGGGATCTGAGAGCGATGGGCATGAGCAATCCGCTTGCAGCCCGCGGCCGGATGCCGCTGACGCGTGCCTTCTTCCTGCGCGCGGCTGAAATTTACGCCGAGCGTTATGCCGATCCCGACGGACGCATCCGCGCGACCTTCTCGATCATCTATGTCTCGGGATGGGCGCCGCACGAGAGCCAGCAAAAGCCGCTGAAGCCGGGTTCGGCCAAGGCACGCCTTGCCGATGCGCTGAAGGTGGACGAGCACAAGCTCAGACAGTAGCGGCTGGCTGCTTCTCAATTCGCCGGCAGATTGTTGCCTATCGAGTTGAAAATCCCCTGCAGGCTGCCGGAGAAAATTCCAAGAGCGGAGACGATTGCGCCACCAACGAGGGCGGCGATGAGACCGTATTCGATCGCCGTCGCACCTCTGTTATCTGCAAGACATGCTTTTAAAAGACGCATTACCCCAACCCTTAGCGCGAACTGACAGCAAACGACCATTCCACGACCATCGGGCGATGGCCAGCATTTTTAGCAACCGGCGCCTACACCGTAGCCTTGGACGACGCAGACCGAGCCGGGCGTATCCTGGAGGACGCTGCGACGGATCGTATAGCGCTTGCCGCTTTCGGTCTTCGGGATTGATCCAGTTGTCATCGTATCGAATTCAGCCGGTGCGCTGGCAAAGACGCTTTTCTTTGAGGAATCCGCAAGCATCGGCGTCAGGATGAGTGTCAGCGCCACCACCGCAGTGCCGAACAGCAGGGCGATATTGAGCGCACCCGTCCTGCGCGAGGCAGACGAAACCCGTTCCTTCTCCCGGACAGCTTTCCAGAAATCATCGTCCATGACGTCAAGCCTTTTAATACACGCACGCCAGATGCTTGATTGAGGCCGATCTTTGGCAGAAGGTGTTAAACGATCCATTAATATCCACAGCCGAAAACGGCGTGGCGCGATAATAATCAGGTAACGCTAATGCATGTCGCCTCGAAGTGTACCGCGGTACCAAGGTCAACGAGACCCGCTTTAAAGTAAATCCTGCAGCATCGGGATCAGCGGCTCATCGGCCGGCGGCATCGGGTAATCGCGTAGCGCCTGCGGACGCACCCATTTCAGCGCCTGGCCCTCCCGGCCCTGGGGAATGCCCTCGTAGCGCCGGCAGATATAGAGCGGCATCAATAGGTGGAAAGTCTCGTAAGAGTGGCTGGCAAAGGTCAGCGGCGCCAGGCAGGCGATCTTGGTATTTATGCCGAGCTCCTCCTCGAGTTCACGCACCAGCGTTTCCTCCGGCGTCTCGCCGGGCTCGACCTTGCCGCCGGGGAATTCCCACAATCCGGCCAGCGACTTTCCCTCGGGGCGCTGTGCCAAGAGGATACGCCCATCGGCATCGATCAAGGCACAGGCGGCGACCAGCAATATCTTCCGGCCTGCATCGCTCATCGCGGCTCCCGCTGCCAATAGCAATAATGATAGGCGTCGCGAAAACCGAGGCGTTCGTAAAGGGCGATGGCCGGGCGATTGGACAGCTTCACCTGCAGCCAGGCCGAACGGGCGCTGCGCATGCGCGCCCAGCGCAGCGCCGAGGTCAGGATCTCGGTGCCAAGTCCCTCGCGCCGCCGCGTCTCAGAGACCGACAGCGACATGATGCCGGCGAGGTCGTTGTCCTGGACGCAGAGCACGGTCGCAAGCGGGCCATCCGCGGCATTCTCGATCATGAACAGGCCCGACGGCGGCTTGATCGCCGAAATGATTTCGGCAAGCGCCGGCTTCAAGCTCAGCGGCGCCCGTTCGACGGCGAGGTTGGCGTCGACGAAACGGCCGACATCATGGGTCGGCAGGTGATCGAGCGTATCCGGCAGGTCGGCCTCGGAGAGGTCGCAGGTCATCACGACGGTTTCGTCGAACCGCGTCCAGTTCTGCGCGCTGAGAAGCTCGATCAGCACCGGCGAAGCAAGCGGCGTCTGGCGCACCACGGCGGCGCGACCATAGGCCTCGAACTTCCGGCTCGCCTTTTCCAGGCGGATTTCGACGTCGCGATGATCCGAAGGATCGAGCGGCACGATCGAATTCAGCCGGTTGGACGGATGGCCGGCCGTCAGCCGCACCTGCCAGCTGCCGTCATATTGCACGGATGCCGCCGGCCAGGCACGAAAGCCGACGGCCTCCAGCCTGCGCACCAGCGGCAGATTCTGTGAAGAAATGGATGCCTGCGTCAATGACCGATCAGCTCCGATAGTCGCCATTGATCGCAACATATTCCTTGGTGAGGTCGCAGGTCCAGACGGTTGCGGTGCCGGCGCCGAGGCCGATATCGACTTTGACGGGGATATCCTGTGCCTTCATGACGTCAGAGGCGGCCTGCTCGGAATAATCCGGGTCGCGCTCGCCATTGACAGCGACCCTGACGTCGCCGAACCAGATGGCGAGCCGGTCGCGGTCGGCCATCTCGCCCGATTTGCCGACGGCCATGACGATGCGGCCCCAATTGGCGTCTTCGCCGGCAGCCGCCGTCTTGACCAGTGGCGAATTGGCGATCGACAGTCCGATGCGCTTGGCGGCGGCATCGCTCTCAGCGCCCGTCACCGTAATTTCGAGCATCTTGGTCGCGCCCTCGCCGTCGCGCACCACCTGCAGCGACAGATCCTTCAGCACGTCGTTGAGGGCAGCGCGGAAGGCGGCAAGGCGCGGGTCGTCGGCGCGTTCGATGCGGGCCTGGCCGTCCTCGGCCGCAGCGCCCGTCGCAAACAGCATCAGCGTATCGGAGGTGGAGGTGTCGCTGTCGACCGTCATGGAGTTGAAGGTCGGGCCGACGCCGTCGGACAGCAGCGCCTGCAGCGCAGCCGGCGCGATATCGGCATCGGTGACGACGAAGGAGAGCATCGTCGCCATGTCGGGCGCGATCATGCCGGCGCCTTTGGCGATGCCGTTGATAGTGACCGCGACGCCGCCGATCTCGGCGCTGCGGGTCGAAACCTTCGGGTAGGTGTCGGTCGTCATGATTGCCTTGGCGGCCTCGAACCAGAAATCGCCGGTGGCTTCAGCCTGCATCTTGTCCAGGACGCCTGAGAATTTGGTGGCATCGAGCGGCTCGCCGATGACGCCGGTCGAGGCAAGGTAGACTTCGTTTTCGGCGCAGCCGACGGCAGCCGCAGCCGACTTCGCCGTCAGCGCGGTCGCCTGGCGGCCCTTCAGGCCGGTGAAGGCATTGGCATTGCCTGAGTTGACGACGACGGCGCGAGCGCTGCCGTGGGGAAGGTTCGCCCGGCAGAAATCGACCGGCGCCGACGGGCACTTGGAGCGGGTAAAAACGCCGGCGACGGCGGCCGGTCTGTCGAAGACCATCATCAGCACGTCGGTACGGTTCTTATACTTGATGCCGGCAGACGCCGTCGCCATACGCACGCCGCGCAGCGACGGCATCGAGACGAAGGATTTCGGAGCGAGCGGAGAGACGGAACCGGACATGATGCGACACCTGCCAAAGAGCATTTCCAGGCGAATGGGAAACCGGCTCGCCCTCCGGAAATGCGACAACAACGATAATAGTGAAGGGCCCGGAAGAACCGGGCCCAGATGCGGATATTACTGCTTCGGTGCCGGCGCGGCGGGCTCGCTGCCCGGCTCCGGCTGCTTGTTGGCCTGGTCGTAACCCTTGCGCAGCGTCTCGTCGGTGATCTCGATCTTGGCCGAGGCCTTCGCCTTGTTCAGAAGCTCAAGATACTTGTCGCGCATGACGAGCTGACGAACCTGATCCTGCACCTGCTCGAAGGGCGGCGGCGGGGCGTCGCGCTTATCCTCGACCTTGATGACGTGATAGCCGAAATCGGTCTTGACGGGCGTCTTGGAATAGGTGCCCTTCTCGAGCGCGAAGGCTGCGTCCTCGAATTCCTTGACCATGCGGCCGCGCGAGAAATAGCCGAGATCACCGCCTTCCGACTTGTTCGGATCGGTGGACTTTTCCTTGGCAAGTTCGGCGAAATCCTTGCCGGCGTCGAGCTGCTTGATGATGTCCTTGGCTTCGTCCTCGGTCTTGACGAGGATATGACGGGCGTGGACTTCTTCCTGTTTCGGCAGGGCAGCGACTTCCTTATCGTAGCGGGCCTTGACTTCTTCAGGTGTGACGATGTCGACGACATGCTTCTTGAAGTAGGCATTGTGCAGCTCACGGTCGGTGAGATACTGCATGCGTTTCTTGAATTCGTCGGTCTGGTCGAGCTTCTCTGCGGCAGCGTCGGCGGCCAGCAGCTTCACGTCGATGGCTGCGGAAAGGGCTGCGACCTTCTTCTGGTCGTCGGGAAGCTGCGCCAGCTGCGGGTCGAGATTGGCGACCGCGAGGTCGAGTTCCGACTGGTGAATTTCCAGATTGCCGACCTTGGCGATGACGGCGTCATCGGCATGGGCCGGGGCCTGGAGCGCAACAAAAGTTGCAAACGCCAGAACGGCAAGCTTGTTGGTGCTCAACATGAAATACCCTTCAAAGTTACATCGCCGGCTTCAGCATCCTCTGAATCCAGCCCAAAATAGCCATCAGCACCGGATTGTGGCCTTTCTGTATCCGCCAAATCCGTTGACATCATTCGACCCCCCTCTTATCTGTCACGCAACCTCGCGTCCAGAACAGTTTCCGGGCGTTTTAAGGCGCGCGCCTGATTTTCGGCTGGGCCGCGAACAAGAAACGCCGGGGATGAATATTGAGAAAGGGCCAGTCATATGGTCAGCTTTGGCGGTATAGCCCGCAAGTTATTTGGGTCTTCCAACGACCGCCGCGTGCGGTCCTTCCAGCCGAACGTCGCTGCCATCAACTCTATCGAAGAGAAGACCAAGGCCCTGACGGACGAGCAGCTCGCGGCAAAGACCGCGGAGTTTCGTGCCCTGCTCGCCGAGGGCAAGACCCTCGACGACATTCTGGTGCCTGCCTTTGCCGTCGTTCGCGAAGCGTCCCGCCGCGTTCTCGGCCTGCGACCTTTTGACGTACAGCTGGTCGGCGGCATGATCCTGCATTCGAATGCGATCGCCGAGATGAAGACCGGCGAAGGCAAGACCCTCGTCGCCACCCTGCCGGTCTATCTGAACGCGCTTTCCGGCAAGGGCGTGCACGTCGTCACCGTCAACGATTACCTCGCCCAGCGCGATGCCGCGACCATGGGCCGCGTCTACGGCTTCCTCGGCATGACCACCGGCGTTATCGTCCATGGACTCTCCGACGAGGAACGCCACGCCGCCTATGCCTGCGACATCACTTATGCCACCAACAACGAACTCGGCTTCGATTATCTGCGCGATAACATGAAGTACGAGAAGAACCAGATGGTTCAGCGCGGCCACAACTTCGCGATCGTCGACGAAGTGGACTCGATCCTCGTCGACGAGGCGCGCACGCCGCTGATCATCTCCGGCCCGCTCGACGACCGCTCCGAACTCTATAATACGATCGACGCCTTCATTCCGATGCTCGTAGCCAGCGATTACGAGATCGACGAGAAGCAGCGCTCGGCCAATTTTTCCGAAGAGGGCACCGAGAAGCTGGAAAACCTGCTCCGCCAGGCCGGCCTTTTGAAAGGCAACGCGCTCTACGACATCGAGAACGTCGCGATCGTCCACCACGTCAACAACGCGCTGAAGGCCCACAAGCTCTTCCAGCGCGACAAGGACTATATCGTCCGCAACGACGAAGTCGTCATCATCGACGAGTTCACCGGCCGCATGATGCCGGGCCGCCGCTATTCGGAAGGCCAGCACCAGGCGCTCGAAGCCAAGGAAAGGGTGCGGATCCAGCCGGAAAACCAGACGCTGGCCTCGATCACCTTCCAGAACTACTTCCGCATGTACGACAAGCTCGCCGGCATGACCGGCACGGCGCAGACGGAAGCGGAAGAATTCGGCAACATCTATAATCTCGACGTCGTCGAGGTCCCGACCAACCTGCCGATCAAGCGCATCGACGAGGACGACGAGGTCTACCGGACCTTCGACGAAAAGTTCAAGGCGATCATCGAGGAGATCCTCGACGCGCATAAGCGTGGCCAGCCGGTGCTTGTCGGCACCACCTCGATCGAAAAGTCGGAACTGCTCGCCGATCGCCTGCGCAAGCAAGGCTTCGACGACTTCCAGGTGCTGAATGCCCGCTACCACGAGCAGGAAGCCTATATCGTTGCCCAGGCCGGTGTGCCGGGCGCCGTCACCATCGCCACCAACATGGCCGGCCGCGGTACCGACATCCAGCTCGGCGGCAACCTCGACATGCGTATCGAGCGCGAACTCGGCGAGGTCGAAGCCGGCCCGGAGCGCGACGCCCGGATCCAGGCGATCGTTGAGGAAATCAAAAGCCTCAAGGAAAAGGCGCTCGCCGCCGGCGGTCTCTACGTCATCGCCACCGAACGCCATGAGAGCCGCCGCATCGACAACCAGCTGCGCGGCCGCTCCGGCCGTCAGGGCGACCCCGGCCGCTCGAAATTCTACCTTTCGCTTCAGGACGACCTGATGCGTATCTTCGGTTCCGACCGCATGGACAGCATGCTGACCAAGCTCGGTCTCAAGGAGGGCGAGGCGATCGTCCATCCCTGGATCAACAAGGCCCTGGAGCGCGCCCAGAAGAAGGTCGAAGCCCGCAACTTCGATATCCGCAAGAACCTGCTGAAGTATGATGACGTGCTCAACGATCAGCGCAAGGTGATCTTCGAGCAGCGCCTCGAACTGATGGAATCGACCAATATTTCCGAGACCGTTTCCGACATGCGCCGTGAGGTGATCGAGGACATGGTCGAAAAGCATATCCCCGAGCGCGCCTATGCCGAACAATGGGATGCCGTCGGCCTGAAGACCGGCGTTACCAATATTCTGAACCTCGATCTGCCGATCGAGGACTGGTTCAAGGAAGAAGGTATCGGCGAGGACGATATTCGCGAGCGCCTGACGGAAGCGACCAACGCCGCCTTCACGGAAAAGGCCGAGCGTTTCGGCGACGATATCATGCATTATGTCGAACGCTCGATCGTCATGCAGACGCTCGATCACCTCTGGCGCGAGCACATCGTCAATCTCGACCATCTGCGCTCCGTCATCGGCTTCCGCGGTTACGCCCAGCGCGATCCGCTGCAGGAATACAAATCGGAAGCCTTCGAGCTCTTCACCGCGCTGCTCAACAATCTGCGCGAGGCCGTGACCGCCCAGCTGATGCGCGTCGAGCTGGTGCAGCAGGCCCCTGCCGAGCCCGAACCGCCGCTGATGCAGGCCCATCACCTGGATCCGACGACCGGCGAGGACGATTTCACCCCGGCGGTCTACCAGGCATCGGAAGTCATCGTTTCTCCTGAGAACCGCAACCCCGATGACCCGGCCACCTGGGGCAAAGTCGGCCGCAACGAGACCTGCCCTTGCGGTTCCGGCAAGAAATACAAGCATTGCCACGGCGCCTTCGAGCAGGCCTGAGGCAAGCCGCAAAGACTGTGAAAATGCCGCCTTCGGGCGGCATTTTTCTTTTGCGGCACATCGGAAAACCGGGATGTCGGCGTCGGTCAGCAGGCCTGATCCGGAACCGTTTCTTAACCCTGTTCTGTCAAGACTTCGGCTGCGATTTGCCTGACCTTTAGAGTTTTGCGTGTTCATCATGGCGGTCATAGAAACAGCGGAGAAGATGCTGCCCGCGGGTGTGCGCCCGATCGGCAGCCGCACGCTGCGCATGCTTGCGGCCGTGCTCACCGAACGCGGCGAGAAGGCAGCCGCCCAGCGCATGGCGCTGACGGCCTTTGCGATCCGCATCCTCAGCGCGGCACTCGCCTTCGTCTCGCAAATCGTGCTTGCCCGGCTGATGGGCGAATATGAATACGGTATCTTCGTTTTCGTCTGGGTGCTGGTCGTCGTCTTCGGCGATCTCTCATGCCTTGGTTTCCACACGGCCATCGTCCGTTTCCTGCCGCAATATAGGGCGGCCGGCGCCTTCGAGGAAATCCGCGGCCTTACCGGCACGGCGCGCATCTTCGCGCTGCTTTCCGGCACGGCGGTGCTCGCCGCCGGCATGCTCGGGCTGCATTTCTTCGGCCATATGATCCAGGTCTATTATCTCGTCCCGGTCTTCCTCGGCCTGCTCGCCATGCCGATGATCGCGCTCGGCGACATTCTGGAGGGCACGTCGCGGGCCAACCATTGGCCGGTGATGGCGCTGAGCCCGGTCTATATCGTCCGCCCGATCCTCATCATCGCCTTCATGCTGATCGCCATTGCGATCGGTGCCGAGCATACCGCCGTCACCGCGATGCAGGCAGCGCTGGCCGCGACCTTCGTCACCGCCCTTGGCCAGTATGCCGCGACGCTCTATCGCCTTCGACGGCATTATGACGAAGGCCCGCGCAAGGTCGATTTCCTCGCCTGGTTCAGTGTCGCTTTTCCGATTTTCCTGATCGAGGGCGTGAGCTTCCTGCTCACCAATTCCGATGTCGTCGTGGTCGGCATCTTCCTCGAGCCGCACGACGTCGCCATCTACTTCGCCGCCGCCAAGACGATGGCGCTGGTGCATTTCATCAATTTCTCGGTCAAGGCAGCCTCCGGCCCGCGCTTTTCCTCGATCATCGCCGAAGGCGACCACGCACAGCTGGCGGTGGCCGCTGTCGACGCCGCCCGCTGGACCTTCTGGCCGGCACTCGCGGTCGGCCTTGCCGTGCTCGCCGCCGGGCATCTGCTGCTGTCGCTGTTCGGCGGCGCCTTCACCTCAGGTTATCTGGTCATGGCGATCCTGCTCGCCGGCATCCTCGCCAAGGCATTGGTCGGCCCGGCCGAAACGCTGCTGATGATGGCCGGCAAGCAGAATCTCTGCGTTGTGCTCTATGCCGGGGCGCTCACCGCCAATGTCGGCCTCAACCTTGCTTTGATCCCGCATTACGGCATCGAAGGCACCGCGATTGCCACGGCCTCGGCCATGGCGGTCGAGGCGATCCTGCTGCATCTCGCCGTCCGCCGCGCGCTCGGCATCGTCCTTTTCGCCTTCGCCAGCCCCTCCGCCGCAACGCCAGAAATGAGAGTTCGATAGATGGTGCGTATTCCCCCCGTCACCGAAAGCACCGACAGCATCGCCAACCGCATGGTGCATGATCTCGCCGCGCTGAATTTCGAAGCGCCGCAGGCCGAGGCGCGCGCCGAGATCGGCCGGCCGGGGCGCGAGCTCTGCCTCTATCCCGGCAAGCTCGGCTATGAGCTTCAGGAAGAGCTCGATTTTCTCTCCAACCGGGCGATGGAGCCGAACGTCTTCTTTTCCGGCCGTTTCCTGGCACCCGCCATGCCGCGGCTCGAAGACCGGCAGGTCAACTTCGCCTTGATCCGCGACCACAATGCCGGCCGCAGCCGAATGCGCTTTCTGTTGCCGTTTTCGATCGACAAGCCGGGTTTTGCCGTCGGCCCGTCGATCATCCGCGGCTGGTCGAACAGCTTCGGCCCGCTCGGCACACCGCTCGTCGACAGCGAAGATGCCGCCGAGACCCTCGACAATCTCTTCGAGGGACTGACGGCGCGCGACCTCAATCTGCCCGGCATCATGGTTCTGCCGGATCTGCGGCTGAACGGCATCTTCGTGCGCATGGTCAAGGCCGTGGCGCTCAGCCGCAATCTCCCCGTCACCGTCACCAATCCCTATTTGCGCCCGATGCTGCAGAGCGACGAAGAGGCGCCGGCCTATCTCAGCCGCACCATTTCCTCCTCGCATATGCGCGAGATGCGCCGCCAGTGGCGTCTGCTGGAGGAACAGGGAACGGCGGTCTATGCCGTCGCCCGCCAGCCGCGCGAAATCCACGTCCGCTTCGAGGAGTTCCTGGCGATGGAAGCCGGCGGCTGGAAGGGCAAGCGGCGAAGCGCTCTCGTCACCGATCGCTATCATACGGCCTTCGCCCGCGAGGCGGTGTCGAACCTTGCCGCCGTCGATGCCGTGCGTGTTCACACGATCGATCTCAACGGCAAGGCGATCGCCGCCACCGTCGTGCTGATGATGGGCGGTGAGGCCTATACCTGGAAAACCGCCTATGACGAGAACTATGCCCGCTATTCGCCGGGCAAGCTCTTGATGAGCGAACTCACCGAATGGCATCTCGACGACGCCAATATCGTCCGCTCCGATTCCTGCGCCGTCTCCGACCACCCGATCATGAGCCGTTTCTGGCAGGAGCGCGAGGAGATGGGAACGCTGGTGATCGGCCTGACGCAGAACAGCGACCGCGACATGCGCCAGGTCACAGCCCAGCTCCACATGTACCGCAGCACCCGCAACATGGCGAAGATGCTGCGAGAAAAGATCATGTCGCTCGCCGGCCGGAGCTGAACAGCTCACCTTCGGCGGCCGCTTTCTCGCGCAATAGCCGGCGGATCACCTTGCCGGTGGTGGTCAGCGGCAGGGCCTCGATGAATTCCACCTCGCGTGGATATTCGTGCATCGAAAGCCGCGTCTTCACCCATTCCCTGATGTCGGCCGCCAGCGCCTCGCTGGGATGGTAGCCGGGCGACAGCACGATATAGGCCTTGACGATTTCGGTGCGCAGCGCATCCGGTTTGCCGACGGCGGCGGCAAGCTGCACGGCGGGATGGCCGATCAGGCAATCCTCGATCTCGGCCGGGCCGATGCGGTATCCGGATGAGGTGATGACGTCGTCGTCGCGGCCTTCGAAGGTGACGTAGCCCTCGTCGTCTTGCCGGCCGATGTCGCCGGTGAGCAGCCGTCCCTTGACGAATTTTTTCTCGGTCGCCGCCGCATCGTTCCAATAGCCGAGGAACATCACGGGGTCGGGACTGGCGACGGCGATCTGGCCCGGTTCACCCACCGGCAATTCATCGCCCGCTTCGCCGACGATCGCGACGCGATGCCCGGGCACCGCCCGGCCGATCGCGCCCGCCTTGGTCACGCCATAGGCCGCGCTGGAGGAGAGCACGAAATTACATTCCGTCTGACCGTAGAATTCGTTGACGGTGATGCCGAGCGCGCGCCGCGCCCATTCATAGGTCTCGCGGCCGAGCGCCTCTCCGGCCGAGCCGATGGTGCGCAGCACCAGATCATATTTCGAGCGCGGATCGGAAACGGCGCGCATCAGTCGCAATGCCGTCGGCGGAATGAAGGCGTTGCGCACCTTCATCTCCGCCATGATCCGATAGGCCATGTCGGCATCGAATTTCTGCGCCGGCGACGAGACGACGGGAACGCCGAGCAGCAGGCTCGGCAGCAGCGCATTGAGCAGCCCGCCGGCCCACGCCCAGTCGGACGGCGTCCAGACCTTGTCGCCGGCGCGCGGAAACCCCTCATGGGCGAACTGCATGCCGGGAATATGGCCGGGCAGGACGCGGTGGCCATGCAGCGCACCCTTCGGCGGCCCGGTCGTTCCCGACGTGAAGATCATCAGCGCCGGATCGTCCGGACCGGTCCTGGCGACGTCGAAGACAGGGGAATGGCCGTTCACCAGATCGCTAAAGGCAGCCGCATCGGCGCTCGCCCCGTCGATGCTGACCACATGTTTCAGCATCGGCAGCCGATCGCGGATCTGCCGGATGCGTTCGAGACCGAAACCATTGGTGACGACGGCCGTAACACCTGCCGCCTTCAGTCGGTATTCCAGCGCCTCGACGCCGAAGAGCAGCGCCAGCGGCAGCGCAATCGCGCCGGTCTTATAGATCGCCACATGCGCAATCACCGTCTCGAAGGATTGCGGCAGGAGCAGCGCGACGCGATCGCCGCGGTTGATCTCCAGCGAAACGAGGGCATTGGCGAAGGCCGAGGATTGGTCGGCGAGCGCGCGATAGGTCATTGCGCGGTGATGGCCATCGGGGCTGAAATGTTCGAGGCAGACGCGCTCCGGCGCCCGAACCGCCCAGTCGTCGCTGACGGCCCGGCCGATATTGAAATCTTCGGGAACCCGCCACGAGAAATTGCGATAAAGATCGTCATAGCGATCATGGGGCGGCAGTATCATAGGCAAAATCCGGTGAATGCTGCACCAGCTAACACCTTGTGCTGCAAATGCGCAAGCAGCCGGTCCGGGCGGCGATCGCACGCGCAGCATCACAGCCCATCACATATTGTTGCGCGCATGGCAGAACGGATTCTTCGTCAAGCGCCCTGCGACTTTGCCGGTTTCCGCACTAGATCATGGAGAGCCGCCTGGGGGCATCGGAATTGGGTCCACCAATTCATCACGGAGTCGTTTCATGGAATATACAAAATTTGGCAAGACCGGTCTCGAAGTGTCAAAAATCTGCCTGGGCTGCATGACCTTCGGCGATCCCGGCCGCGGCAATCATGCCTGGAGCCTCAGAGAAGAGGAAAGCCGGACGATGATCCGGCAGGCGATCGACCTCGGCATCAATTTCCTCGACACCGCCAACACCTATTCCAACGGCTCTTCGGAAGAGATCGTCGGCCGCGCCATAAAGGACTTCGCCAAGCGCGAGGACATCGTGCTGGCGACCAAGGTGTTCAACCGCATGCGGCCGGGCCCGAACGGCGCCGGCCTGTCGCGCAAGGCGATCTTCGATGAGATCGACAACAGCCTGCGCCGGCTCGGCACCGACTATGTCGACCTCTATCAGATCCACCGCTTCGACTATACGACGCCGATCGAAGAAACGCTGGAAGCGTTGCACGACGTGGTCAAATCGGGCAAGGCGCGTTATATCGGCGCTTCCTCCATGTATGCCTGGCAGTTCGCCAAGGCGCTCTACGTCTCCAGGCTGAACGGCTGGACCGAATTCGTCAGCATGCAGGACCACCTGAACCTGCTCTACCGCGAGGAAGAGCGCGAAATGCTGCCGCTCTGCGAAGACCAGAAGATCGCCGTCATCCCCTGGAGCCCGCTTGCCCGCGGCCGCCTGACCCGCGACTGGGACGAGACGACGGCGCGCAGCGAAACTGACGAATTCGGCAAGACGCTCTACACCCAGTCCATCGATGCCGACCGCAAGATCGTCGAAACCGTGGCCGGGATCGCCAAAGCCCGCGGCATCTCCCGCGCTCAGGTCGCCACCGCCTGGATCCTGCAGAAGAGCGCCGTGACCGCCCCGATCATCGGCGCGTCCAAACCCAACCACTTCACAGACGCCGCTGCCGCGCTCTCGGTGAAGCTCACCGCCGAGGAAATCGCCGCGCTGGAAGCGCCCTACATCCCGCACGCCATTGCCGGCTTCAAGTAGGCACGATCCCCTCTTCACCGATAGGCGGAGAGGGGCTCGATATTCTTCCGAGCCTGAGGTTATGTCCGACTGCCGGGATCGAGCTGCCGGCGCATCGTCACCAGGAACTGCTCGGCAAGCGCCCTGTCCTCGACTGCGCGGGCAAGAATGACGGCGCCCATCATCGATGACAGCGTCGTCGCGGCTTTGGCGCGGCGTTCCTCTTCGGTCTCGCCGGGAACGATCTCGGCGAGCGTGTCGACCAGCACCGACAGCCCGTCGCTGAAGACCGCGCGGACGGCGCCGCGGCTGCGGCTGACCTCCTGGATCAGCGTGGCGAAGACGCAGCTGCCGCCCGGATCGTCGACCGTGCGCCAGTGAATATAATGATCGAGAAGCGCTTCGAGCGGCCGCTCCGGCTCCTCCGCAATATGCTCCTTCCAGCGCGTCTCGACCTTCTCGATCAGATTGCGGCTGACCTCGAGCGCCAGATCGTCCTTCGAGCCGAAATGACCGTAGAAGCCGCCATGCGTCAGCCCCGCCGCCTTCATGATGTCGGCGACACCGACCCCGTCGAAGCCGTTCTCACGGAAGAGCACGCCGGCAACGCTCAGGATTTTCTCTCTGTTTTCGGCAAATTTTTCGCGGCTGACCCGCATTTTGATCTCCAGAAATAGTCGCTTGACAAAATATATGACGTCCATCATGAATAAGCAACAAATATGATGACCATCATGTAAATCAGGCCTCTCTTCTCCCGAACCCGAATCCAACGGAATTTCGTCCATGGTCTCCACAGTCCTTGCCTCCAGCCTTGCCCGGCGCAACATCCACTACGGCTGGGTCGTCGTTGCCGCTACCTTCCTCACCATGCTGGTGACAGCAGGCGCCATGGGCGCACCCGGTGTGCTCATCAAGCCGCTGCAGGACGAGTTCGGCTGGGAGACCTCGCAGATCTCCTCGGCGCTGGCGATCCGCCTGATACTGTTCGGCTTCATGGGTCCTTTCGCCGCCGCCTTCATGAACTATTTCGGCGTGCGCAAGGTCATCGTCTTCGCGCTGGCGCTGATCGGCGCCGGCTTCATCGGCTCGCTGTTCATGACGACGCTGTGGCAGCTGCTGTTGCTCTGGGGCATCGTCGTCGGCTTCGGCACCGGCCTGACGGCCATGGTGCTCGCCGCAACGGTCTCCTCGCGCTGGTTCACCAAGCACCGCGGCCTGGTCGTCGGCATGCTTTCGGCCAGCTCGGCCACCGGCCAGCTGGTCTTTCTGCCGCTGATGGCCGAGCTGACGGTACGCTATGGCTGGCGCTCGACGGTGTTTTTCGTCTGCGCCATGATCATGGTCGCAGCCCTGGCCGTGCTTGCCTTCATGCGCGATCGTCCGGCCGACCTCAACCTGCCGGCGCTCGGCGAAACTGATGTAACGCCGCCGCCGGCAGCGACCTCGCTCGGCGTCGCGCTGATGACGCCGATCACCGTGCTGAAGGAAATCTCGAAGACCTCGACCTTCTGGATTCTCTTTGCCACCTTCTTCATCTGCGGTCTCAGCACCAACGGCCTGATCCAGACCCATTTCGTCACCCTGTGCGGCGATTTCGGCATCGTGCCGGTGGCCGCCGCCAGCGTGCTGGCCGTCATGGGCATCTTCGATTTCTTCGGCACGATTGGCTCCGGCTGGCTCTCCGACCGCTTCGACAATCGCTGGCTGCTGTTCTGGTATTACGGCCTGCGCGGCCTGTCGCTGCTCTACCTGCCCTTCAGCGATTTCAGCTTTTACGGCCTGTCCATCTTCGCCGTCTTCTACGGCCTCGACTGGATCGCCACCGTGCCGCCGACCGTCAAGATCGCCGCCGACCGCTTCGGCCGCGAAAAGGTCGGCCTCGTCTTCGGCTGGGTCTTTGCCGGCCATCAGCTGGGAGCCGCCACCGCCGCCTATGGCGCCGGCCTCTCGCGCACCGAGCTTTCGAGCTACCTGCCCGCCTTCTTCGTCGCCGGCGCCTTTTGCCTGCTGGCCTCGATCCTGGCGATCACGCTGAAGAAATCAGGCGTAAGCCACCCGGCGCCTGCCGCCGCTCATTGATATCCGACAGCCTCCGGCCTCCAAACGAGGCCGGATCTCTCTACCGGATCAGTCTGATAACTTCGCTTGCCCGTCTTGCATCTGCGGCCGCCCGCATGTTAGACAGCCGCCCGTATCCGTTGCCCCATTGGCGGAATTGGTAGACGCGCTCGACTCAAAATCGAGTTTCGAAAGAAGTGCTGGTTCGACCCCGGCATGGGGCACCAGCCTACGCTCTGTGAGCTTCGGCTCGCCGAGCCGAAGCTCACAGAGCGTAGGCTGTCGCGCCGCAGTTCCGCCAGGAACGAAGGCGGACTGGTTGGATTATGGCACCATCACCTCGAATGCCGCCGCGCAGCCCTTGCTCAAAGAGCTGGCGCGGAAGCACGAATCCAGCCGAAACTACTTATTCTTCAGCAGCCACATCTTGCCGGCCATGGTGATGCCGTAGACGTCTTTCGCGCCGTCGTCATCCAGGTGCCGCCGCTCGAGGAAACCCGGCTCCTTCAGCTCGCCCAGCGTCTTGGCAGTGACCGATTTGATTTTCTGCGGCCGTTCTTTCCAACGGTCGTTCTTTGCATAAGTCACCGTGGCGTTCTGATGCGTCCATTTATTGGCTGGCTGAGGGTAAAGGTCTCCATCCCTCGCAAGTTTCAGTGCGGCGATCTGGGACGGCGTAAGTTCAATCATCGTGGAAAATCCTGTGCAGGCGGTATTTGCGCTGGGAGTGCGCTTCTACCAAAGGCGTGCTCATAACACCGACAGACGACTTTCACCACTGCATTGAGAGATTGGCGCAGGAAAGGCGAAACCCGGCTCTTGGGAACCGGGTTTCGTCTGTCGTGCATTTCCAGTTAATTGCAGCGGCGAACCGTCCTGGTGACCTCGCCTTCGTCGGTCTGGCGGGTGACGCTTCTGGTTTCGCAGCCGCTGTCGCGATAGCGCCGGTGCTCACGTTCGCGCACCGCACCGAAAGTGACGCCACGCTCGCTGATGGTGATGCCGGGCCGGACCCGCTCATGACGATAGCCATCGTCATAGGAACGTTCCCTGACATAGACGCTGTCGGCGAGAGCAGGCGCTGCAAACGAGCAGGCGGCAAGGGCCGCTACAGTACAGTTGAGGATGATCTTCCGCATGTCGTTCTCCTTTCTTGATGAAAGGGCAACGACAAAAAACGCAAGTGGTTCCAACAGCGCCGATCGCCCAGCCGCGCGGCAGGCGACGGCAGACGAGACCTGCGTCTCACCGGCAGGACGCGGAACGACCAGGCGCCCGCCATCCAAATCACCTGTTTAATTTTGCGCGCGCTTCGTCCAAAGTGACCGCCGCTGAAGAAGAGAGGCCGGACGTGCATCAGGAAGTAGGACTTATCGCGACGGTTGCCGTCAGTTTTGTTTTCGCGGCTGTCCTCGGTTACGGCGCCGATCGGCTTCGGCTGCCGCCGCTCGTCGGCTACCTGATGGCCGGCATTCTGATGGGGCCGTTCACCCCGGGCTTCGTCGCTGACACCGCCCTTGCCGGCCAGCTCGCCGAAATGGGTGTCATCCTTCTGATGTTCGGCGTCGGCCTGCATTTTTCCGCCTCCGACCTGCTTGCCGTGCGCGGCATCGCCGTGCCGGGCGCGATCGGACGCATCATTCTCGCCACCCTGTTGGGCATCGGCCTTTGCAAACTCTGGGGCTGGAGCCTTGGCGCCGGCATCGTCCTCGGCCTCAGCCTGTCGGTGGCCAGCACCGTCGTTCTTCTGAAGGCGCTGGAGGAGCGCAATCTTGTCAATGCCCCCAGTGGACGCGTTGCCGTCGGCTGGCTGATCGTCGAGGATCTGGTGATGGTGCTGGCGCTGGTGCTGCTGCCGGCGCTCGCCGAACTTCTGGGCGGCAACGCCGCCGCGACAACAAACCACGGCCTCGGCGAGCTGCCGCTGGTGCTGACGATCGGCCTGACGCTGTTGAAGGTGGCGGCCTTCGCCGCCATGGCGATCTTCCTCGGCCCTCGCATCGTGCCCTGGCTGCTGACGATGATCGCCCGCACCGGCTCGCGTGAGCTGTTCACGCTGACGGTTCTCGCGATCGCGCTCGGCATCGCCTTCGGCTCGGCGGCGATCTTCGGTGTTTCCTTTGCGCTCGGCGCCTTTTTTGCCGGCGTCGTCATGAGCGAATCCCAGCTCAGCCACAGGGCGGCGGCCGATTCGCTGCCGCTGCAGAACGCCTTCTCCGTGCTCTTCTTCGTCTCCGTCGGCATGCTCTTCGACCCGTCGATCCTGGTGCGCCAGCCGCTGGCGGTGATCGGCGCGCTGGCGCTCGTCATCCTCGGCAAGGGCATCATCACCTTCGCGCTCGTCATCCTGCTCAGATATCCGATCGGCCTGGGGCTGACACTGGCCGGTGGCCTTGCCCAGATCGGCGAATTTTCCTTCATCCTCGCTGGCCTCGGCGTGTCGCTTAAGCTTCTGCCGCATGAGGGCCAGGATCTGATTCTGGCCGCCGCCATCCTGTCGATCACGCTCAACCCGATCGTGATTCTCGCGACCGACGGATTGAAGAAATACGCCCATTCGACGTGGCCCTCGCTGTTCGAAAACTACGGCAGAAAGCGGCAGAAGACGCTCGGCAAGGAACTGGAAAAGATCAGGGCGCTCGGCGAGGAGCGCGAGCGCCAGCATCAGTTGAAGATGCAGCAGCTGATCGAAACCTTCCCGCTGTTCTCCCAGGTCGGCGAGGATGCGCAGGAGGAGCTGCTGCTGCTCTTCAAGGCGAAGTCAGCCCCTCCCGGGGAACGCGTCATTCGCCGCGGCGACCGCGGCGACAGCATGTATTTCATCTCGTCGGGAGCGGTGGAGGTGCGGCTCGCCAGCGGCGCGATCCGCCTGGAGCCGGGCGCTTTCTTCGGCGAAATGGCGCTTCTCACCGGCGGACGGCGCACCGCCGACGTCATCGCCGTCGATTTCTGCCAGTTCGAGGTGCTCGAGCGGCGCGACTTCAACATGTTCATGTCACACCATCCCAATCTGCGCGCCGCCGTCAGCGAGATGGCCCAGAAGCGCACGGAGATGAACGTCCTGCGTCAGCAGTGGGAAAAGTCGATGGATCTGTCCTGAAACGCACACCGCAGCGGGGATCAAATACCGCTGCAAACCTGCTGCCCCCGGAAGGCTCAGCCCGCCGGCCAATAGCCATCGGAGCGGAAATCCTCGGGGATCGGGTCGAGCCGCGACAGGGCTTCGGCGGCAAAATCGATCTGCAGCGACAGGTGCTTGAGAGCCGCCAGCATCGGCATGCCGGTCGCAAACTCCCGGACACGCGACCGATGACAGCCGCTTTCGCTGAGCCGCCGCGCCGCCTCTTGGCGCACATCGTCCGGGCTTGGCCTGCCGCTCTCTTCGGCCTGGACATTCATTGGCACGGCCCGCCCAAGCCCGCCTTCGATCACTTTGAACATTCTTTTGCCACCCTGCACGTCGACCCAATTCAGCTGGAGCATGATCTCGTCCGAAAACCGCCCACACTTTTCGGCATCATGCTCTGCAGCTTGCCGCAGAATGGCCGATTCGCAATCCCGTGAAATCTTGGGAGAGACGTCGATGCCCCCGCATCACGAAAATTTTTGGACGGCGGTGGCACGAAGGACACGGGCGAGCATTTACAGCGCCGCGCACGGCCCCTAAAGCTTTTTGCACCGCAACAGGAAGGAAACGGAATGCTCCGCAGACTTTACGACTGGACCATGTCTCTGGCCGCGCGCAAATCGGCCGAAGTCTGGCTCGCCGTCATCGCCTTCGTCGAAAGCTCCGTCTTTCTCGTCCCCGCCGATGTGCTCTTCCTGCCGATGGCGCTTGCCAAGCCGGAGCGTTCCTATCGCTACGCCCTGATCGCGACGGTCGCCTCCGTGCTCGGCGGCATCGCCGGCTGGGCGCTGGGTCATTACGCTTATGAGGCGGTGGCGCGGCCAGTTCTGGAATTCTACAATAAATTCGAGGATTTCGAGCGATTGCGAAACAGCATCCACGAACAATGGGGATTCCTGTTGCTGTTGCTGGTGACTTCCGGTTTGGCGCACCTGCCGCCGATCAAAGTCGTAACTATTTTGGCTGGCGTCATTAACATGAATCTAGGCGTCTTCATTATTTCCGCCATCATAGCTCGCGGTGCTCGGTTCATGCTTTTGGCCTGGCTGCTTCGTCGATACGGCGAGCCGATCCGCCACTTCGTCGAGAAGCGCCTTGGTCAGATCGTCGGCATCGGCGCCGGCGTCCTCATCACACTCGGAATCGCCTATAAACTGCTTGCCCACTGAGCCACCTTTCGCGGAGTTCCGCCATGACTGCCACTTCTTCGCCGCTTGCCCGCCCCGGCTTTATCTATTCCATATTGCTCGCCATCGGCATGGCGGCGGCGGTCGGCACGGCGCTCGGTTTCCAATATATCGGCGGTTATATTCCCTGCGCGCTCTGCCTGCTGCAGCGCCAGCCTTATTATTACGCCATCCCGATCGCCATCCTCGCCGCCGTCTCCGAGCTCGTCGGCCTGCCGAACTGGATCACCCGCGCGCTCATTCTCGCAGCCGGCATCCTGATGCTGGTGACGGCCGGTATGGGCGTCTATCACGCCGGCGTCGAATGGCATTTCTGGCCGGGGCCGGCCACCTGCTCAACGACGGCAAGCAGCATGACGAGCAATGCCGGCGATCTCCTCACCGAACTCAATACGATCAAGGGCCCGTCCTGCACCGATGCGGCGCTGAGGGTGCTCGGCCTGTCTTTTGCCGGCTGGAACGTGATCGCGGGAATTCTGCTCGCAGCCTTCGCCTTCGTCGGCGTCCGCAAATCGGCGTGAACTGATCAGGGCTGCAGTTCGGTATCCCAGTAGAGATAGTCGAGCCAGCTGTCGTGCAGATAGTTCGGCGGGAACAGCCGACCGTTATTGTGCAGATCCTGCACCGTCGGCTGATAGGGCTTCTGCGACGGGAACATGCTGGCCTGCTTGGGAAGCTTGCTGCCCTTGCGCAGATTGCAGGGCGAGCAGGCTGCCACGACATTCTCCCAGGTCGTCTCGCCGCCATGGGCGCGCGGGATGACGTGGTCGAAGGTCAGGTCGTCATGGGCGCCGCAATACTGGCATTCGAACCGGTCGCGCAGGAAGACGTTGAACCGGGTGAAAGCCGGATTGCGGGATGGCTGAACGTAAGTCTTCAGGCACACGACGCTCGGAAGCCGCATCGAGAAGCTCGGTGAGGAAACCGAATGCTCATATTCTGCGATGATGTTCACACGGTCGAGGAATACCGCCTTGATCGCGTCCTGCCAGGACCACAGCGACAAGGGGTAATAACTCAGCGGCCGGTAGTCAGCGTTCAGAACGAGCGCTGGCAGGGCCTGGGGGGAGACTGCAATCGTCAAGGGACTCTCCTGATCGATTCGGCATCTGCACCTGTATATTAGGCCGGTTGTTACAGGATTGTGAAGTCCAATAAATTCAGAGGATAAAGGCAATTTGAAGAGTGTGGCCGATCAGGCGGTCGGCACCATGTCGCGGCGCGTTTTCACGGCGTAATAGGCCCAGAAAAGCCGCGCCGCCACGGAGCGCCACGGCGACCAGGCTTGCGCAAGCGCAGCAAGCGCCTTGGCCTGCGGCCGTGCCGTAAGACCGAATGCCGCACCGACGGCATTCTGCAGCGCGACATCGCCGGCCGGAAAGACATCGGCATGGCCGCCGCAGAACATCAGATAGACCTCCGCCGTCCACGGACCGACGCCCTTGAGCGCCGTCAGTTCGCCAAGCGCTTCATCAGGCGGCTTCAGGCAGAGCCCGGAAAGATCAAGCCGGCCGGAGGCAACGGCGTCGGCGATCCGCGCCAGGGTTTCGGCCTTGGCGCGCGACAGCCCGAATTCCCGCCAGGCCTCGGCGTGAAGCAGCACATAGCCTTCGGCGGTCAGCAGACCGTCTGCCGGCAGCATTCGCCGCCAGATCGCCTCGGCGCTGGCGCGCGATACCATCTGCGAGACGATGATATGGGCAAGGCCGGCAAAACCGGGTTCGCGCAGCCGCAACGGAAGAGGTCCGATATCCCTGGCGATCGGCGCAAGGCGCGGATCGAGGCCCAGCAGCGCCTCCAGCCCCCGACTGACGTCGTCGTCGTCGCGGATGATCTGCACATTGCCTCCCGGTGGTTCGAAACTCAAATCCGTGGCAAAAGAAAGCATGATCACGAGTGAGCGTCAAAAACCTGTATTTCGTTTTGCGCCGAGCCCGAACGGACAGTTGCATCTCGGCCATGCGCTCTCGGCCCTCTTGAACCATGACATGGCGGAGGCCGCGCATGGCCGCCTGCTGCTGCGCATCGAGGACATCGACCAGACGCGCTGCACGCCCGAGTTCGAGGCCGGCATCCTCCGGGATCTCGACTGGCTGGGGATGGATTGGGAAAGTCCGGCGCGGCGCCAGTCGGAACATTTTGCCGAATATCAGGCGGCACTGCACGCGCTGATCGAGCGCGGCCTGGTCTATCCGGCCTTCCTGACCCGTGGCGAGGTGAAGGCGCGCGTCGCCGCCTATGAGGCGGCCGGTGCTTCTTGGCCGCGCGATCCCGACGGCACGCCGCATTATCCCGCCAACGATCGCGACCGCCCGGAAGAGGAATGGCGGGAAATACTGGCCTCGGGGAGGAAACATGCCTGGCGGCTCGATATGCGCAAGGCGCTGGACCTGATCGGCGAGCTGCTGTTCTGGACGGAAACAGGCGACGGCAGATCGGGCGAGATCGCTGCCGAACCCGAAGTCTGGGGCGATGTCATCCTGTCGCGCTCGGACGCCCCGTCGAGCTATCATCTGTCGGTGGTCGTCGACGATGCGCTCCAGGGTGTCAGCCATGTCGTGCGCGGCTTCGACCTGTTCTACGCGACATCGGTGCACCGGCTGCTGCAGGTGCTGCTCGACCTGCCGCAGCCCCTCTATCACCATCACCGTCTCATTCTCGATGCGAGCGGCCGCAAGCTTTCGAAGAGCGAAGGCGACAGCGGGCTTGGGGAACTGCGCGCCCGCGGCCTGTCAGGGGCCGATATTCGCCGTCTTGTCGGGCTCTGACCGCCGTTCGACACGCTGCCTGCCGACGATCGAAAGCGTGTGGGAGAACATCCGGAAGACGCGGAATTTGATCAGCGCCGCGTTGATCTCCGCACCGATGATGAAGATGACGCCGACCATGTAGAGGAAGATCAGCACGATCATGACGGAGGCGAGACCGGCATAGGTGGCGGTGTAATTGGCGAAGGTCGCCAGATAATAGGCAAAGATCAGCGCTCCGGCCAGCCAAAGCAGCAGCGTCAGCAAAACGCCCGGAATGACGTCGAAGACCCGCCGCTTGCCGGCCGGCAGCCACAGATGCACGACCAGCAGCCCGACGGTCAGCACGACAAGCGTGCCGTAGATGCGCCAGCTGAAGACGACGTCGAGCGTGTCGGCAAACAGCGGAAGCCACTTCCTGGCATAATCGAGCGCCAATGGCACGGCCACCAGCAGGATGCTGATTGCCGCAAAGATGATGACCGCGATCAGCACGTAGCCGAGGCTGGCGAGGCGGGTGAAATACCACGGCCGCGTTTCCTGCACCCGGTAGGCGCGATTGAGCGAGATGCGCAGCGCCTCGACGCCGTTCGAGGCGAAATAGGCGGCCGCCAGCACCGAGATCGTCAGCAGCCCGCCGCGCTGAATGGTCAGCACCTGCAGCACCTGGTCGGCGAGCGGCTTGGCGATCGCCTCCGGCCAGGTGTCGAAGATCAGGTGGATGGCGGTCGAGGAGAACTGATCGGCGCCGAGAAAGCTGGCGAGTGCCGTGCCGAAGATCAGGAAGGGGAAAACCGCAAGCAGGCTCGACAGCGCCACGTGGCTCGCCATGGCGAAACCGTCATCCTCGACCATATGACAGATCGCGTCGTAGACCACGTCGTAGATCGTGCGCAGCACTTTCGGCATTCCGTCTCCGGCTTTCCAGATTGTATCCTCTAGCCGAATATGGGAAACGAGTCCCATTTTGTACAGGAATCATTCCATGGCGGGAGAGCGCACCATCGTCGTCACCGGATGCTCGTCCGGGATCGGCGCTCATTGCGCCCGGGCGCTGAAAGCCGATGGCTGGCGCGTCTTCGCGACGGTGCGCAAAACCGAGGATCTGGCGAGCCTGGAAGCCGACGGCATCGAAGCCTTCCTGATGGACTATGCCAGGACCGAGACGATTTCCGAGCTGGTCGACAGCGTCATGAAACGCAGCGGCGGCCGCATCGACGCGCTCTTCAACAACGGCGCCTACGGCCAGCCGGGTGCCGTCGAGGATCTTTCGACATCAGCGCTACGTGCCCAGTTCGAGGCCAATTTCTTCGGCTGGCACGAACTGACGCGGCAGGTCATTCCGGCGATGCGCAGACGCGCAGAGGGACGGATCGTGCAATGCTCGTCGATCCTCGGCGTCGTGCCCTATCGCTATCGCGGCGCCTATACCGCTTCCAAATTTGCGCTCGAAGGCCTCAGCATCACTTTGCGCATGGAGCTGCAGGGCAGCGGCATCCATGTGAGCCTGATCGAGCCCGGGCCGATCGCCACGCGTTTCACCGCCAATGCGCTCGCCAAGATCAGGGAGCATATCGACGTCGACAATTCGCCGCACGCCGCCGACTATGTCAGGCAACTGGCAAGGCTCGACGGATCGGGGCCGGTCAACCGCCATAAGCTTGGCCCGGAAGCGGTCTATTCCGTCCTGAAACACGCATTGAACTCGAAAAATCCAAGGCCACATTATCCTGTAACGACGCCGGCTAAACAGGGCATGGTCCTGAAGCGGCTGCTTCCGGCAGACCTCTTCTACCGCCTGATGCGCTGGACGGACTGAGAAAGCTGAATGCCATGTCCACGGTCACCTATATCCTTGCGATCATCGTCATGGGCGCCGTCGCCCTCGTCCTGATCCGCGGCCTGTTCAACATGATGAAGGGCGGCGATGCCAACCGTTCCAACAAGCTGATGCAGCTTCGCGTCCTGCTGCAGGCCATCGCCGTCATCCTGATCATGATCACCCTCTGGATCACCGGCGGCGGCCGGCCGACTTAACTAGGCTAACCTGACGATAGAGGGGTAAATATGGGTGCTATCACCTCCTCGAACTCCCTCATTCCTGTGCTTGTCACAGGAATCCAGCCACCGCGCGTCTGCGCGGTGAATAACCTGCAACGTTCAAAAGAGTCTTCCGCGCCCAAGGACTTGGGCGCACTGGATTCCTGTGACAAGCTCAGGAATGAGGGAAAGTGGTGTGGCACGGCCATCCTCCCCTCGACAGGCGGTGCGACATGGTGAAACTCAACAAGATCTACACCAAAACCGGCGATGACGGCACGACCGGGCTGGTATCCGGCCCGCGCCGGCCAAAGGACGATCTGCGCGTCGAAGCCTATGGCACGGTCGACGAGGCCAATTCCGCGATCGGCCTGGCGCGGCTGCATACATCAGGCCTGCCCGAACTCGACGCCATGCTGATGTCGATCCAGAACGACCTCTTCGATCTTGGCGCCGATCTCGCCACCCCTGACACCGGCGAGACGCCGGCCTACGAACCGCTGCGGATCGTCGAGACCCAGGTCGACCGCGTCGAGCGCGATATCGATCGGCTGAACGCCGGTCTGGAGCCGCTGAAATCCTTCATCCTGCCGGGCGGCAGCCCCGCTGCCGCCCATTTGCATCTTGCCCGCACGATTGCCCGGCGCGCCGAACGTCTGATGGTGGCGCTTGCCCGCACCGATGGCGAAATCGTCAGCGAGCCGGCCAGGAAATACGTCAACCGGCTCTCGGATTTTCTGTTCGTCGCGGCGCGTCATGCAAATGACCGAGGCCAGGCGGATGTGCTTTGGGTTCCGGGAAAAAACAGATAGGTTTGCCGCGACGACGATCGCCGGGGGGCCTTTATGTTCATACCACTTCACGACGCCAATACGCTGAAACATATCAAGGTCCAGTGGGTGACGCTCTCGCTGATCGCGCTGAATGTCGCAATCTGGCTATTGACCAGCTTGGAGAGCGAGCAGGCAGCCCAGGCGACAACAGTCGGGCTCGGTTACATCCCGGCGATCATCTTCGGCGACGCGGTGCTGGCGCAGGGGCTCGAAATCGTGCCGGAACCGCTGACTTATCTCACCTATGCCTTCGTCCACGCCGGCTTCTGGCATCTCGCCGGCAACATGATCTTCCTCTGGGTCTTCGGCGACAATGTCGAGGATGCGATGGGGCATCTGCGCTTCCTGATATTCTATCTCCTCTGCGCAGCGGCCGGCGCGCTCTGCCACGGGCTGCTGAGCATGACGTCGCAAGCGCCGCTGGTCGGCGCATCAGGAGCGATCTCCGGCGTGGTTGCCGCCTATGTCATGCTGCATCCGCGCGTCAGGGTTTGGGTGCTGGTCTTCTTCCGTGTGCCGTTGCCCCTGCCGGCTTTCGTGCCGCTGCTGTTGTGGATCGGGCAGCAGTTCTTCATGCTGGCTGTCACACCGGAAAGCGACGTTTCCTGGGGCGCGCATGTCGGCGGCATTATTGCCGGGGCTCTTCTCATCCTTGTCTTGCGCCGGCCCGGCGTGCCGCTCTTCGACCGGGAGATCGTGACACCTCGGGCCGTGAGAAACAGTCCCGGCGCCGTTCCGCCCATCGCCGCCAGAACGGACGGACGGATAGCGCAGCGATTTCCCTGGGGCCGGCGCTCATAGCAATATTGACGTGAACGTAAACGTCCATATATAGCCGGTCAAATCGCCTGCCTGCGTCATGCAAGCGTTGAAATTGGAGGAAAAACGCGTATCCATGTCGCCATTCGACAATCGGAGCGGCGCCTGAGCGCGCATTTTCTAGAAAAGTCTCTGAAGCCAGTTTTCCCTGAAGGAAGGACCCCATGAAGATTCTCGTCCCAGTCAAACGGGTTGTCGACTACAACGTGAAGATCCGGGTTCGTCCGGATGGTACGGGTGTCGAGCTTGCCAATGTAAAGATGTCGATGAACCCGTTCGACGAGATCTCGGTGGAAGAGGCGCTGCGGCTGAAGGAAGCCGGCAAGGCCGAGGAAGTGGTGGTGGTGTCGATCGGCCCTGCCAAGGCCGAGGAGACGCTGCGGACGGCGCTCGCCATGGGCGCCGACCGGGCGATCCTGGTTGAGACCGACGATCAGGTCGAGCCGCTGGCTGTCGCCAAGATCCTCAAGGCTGTGGCCGATGCCGAACAGCCCGGCCTGATCATCGTCGGCAAGCAGGCGATCGACGACGATTCCAACCAGACCGGCCAGATGCTGGCAGCATTGCTGGGTTCGGCCCAGGCGACCTTCGCCTCGAAGATCGAGATCGGAGACGGCAAGGCAACCGTGACCCGCGAAGTCGACGGCGGCCTGCAGACGATCGAGATCAAGCTGCCGGCGGTGGTCACCTCGGATCTGCGGCTGAACGAACCGCGTTATGCCTCGCTGCCGAACATCATGAAGGCGAAGAAGAAGCCGCTCGACAAGAAGAGCCCGGCCGATTTTTCCGTCTCCACGACGCCGCGGCTGAAGGTGCTGAAGACCGAGGAGCCCAGTGGCCGCAAGGCGGGCGTCAAGGTCAAGTCGGTCGCCGAGCTGGTCGACAAGCTGAAGAACGAAGCCGGCGTGCTCTAAGGTTCGAAAGGAATTATCACCATGACCATTCTTCTTCTGGCCGATCACGACAATTCGAGCCTTTCCGACCAGACCGCCAAGGCGCTGACGGCCGCTTCCCAGATCGGCTCCGACGTGCATGTTCTTGTTGCCGGCAAGGGCGCCAAGGCTGCTGCCGAACAGGCGGCCAAACTCTCCGGCGTCTCCAAGGTGCTCTTGGCCGAAAGCGATGCGCTCGCCAACAATCTGGCCGAGCCGCTCGCCGACCTGATCGTCTCGCTCGCCGGCTCTTATGACACGATCCTGTCTGCCGCCACTTCTGTCGGCAAGAACGTGCTGCCCCGCGTCGCCGCCCTGCTCGATGTCGCCCAGGTCTCGGAGATCATCGAGGTGGTCTCGTCCGATACCTTCAAGCGGCCGATCTATGCCGGCAATGCCATCCAGACGGTGCAGGCAAGCGACGCCAAGAAGGTGATCACCGTGCGCACCGCCTCGTTTGCTTCCGCATCTGAAGGCGGCTCCGCCGCGGTCGAGGTCATTCCGGCGGCTTCCGATCCCGGCCTGTCGACTTTCGTCAAGGATGCGCTGTCGGCCTCCGACCGTCCGGAGCTGACTTCGGCCAAGATCATCCTCTCCGGCGGCCGGGCGCTCGGATCGGCGGAGAAGTTCCGCGAAGTCATCCTGCCGCTTGCCGACAAGCTGGGGGCCGCCGTCGGCGCCAGCCGTGCGGCCGTCGATGCCGGTTATGCGCCGAACGACTGGCAGGTCGGCCAGACCGGCAAGGTGGTGGCGCCCGATCTTTATATCGCCGCCGGCATCTCAGGCGCCATCCAGCATCTGGCCGGCATGAAGGATTCGAAGGTGATCGTCGCCATCAACAAGGACGAGGAGGCGCCGATCTTCCAGGTCGCCGACTACGGTCTGGTCGCCGATCTGTTCGAAGCCCTGCCGGAATTGCAGAAGGCGCTCTAAGCGCGCCAAATGCTTTTCTTTCGCACTTGCGAATGACTGGAAAATTATCTTTTATGGCGCTACTACTGCTGCCGGGCGATCATTTGCCCGGCAGTATTGCTAAAAAATGCGGTAGCGCGGGGGCGAATGCCGTGTGGGGGTTTGGAGATGAATGCGGTGTTGAAGAATATTGGTATTATCGGTGCCGGCCAGATGGGCTGCGGCATCGCGCATGTTTCGGCCGCCGCAGGTTACAGGGTTCACATCTACGATCTCTCCCAGGACCGCATCGAATCCGGCCTTGCCACCATCAACGGCAATCTTGCCCGGCTGGTGACGAACGGCAAGATGACCGAAGAGGAACGCAAGTCGACCTTGTCGCTCATCTCGGGCTCGTCCGATGTCAATGATCTCGCCCCGTCCGATCTCGTCATCGAGGCCGCCACCGAAGATGAAACCGTCAAGCGCAAGATCTATACCCAGGTCTGTCCGGTGCTGAAGCCGGAAGCGCTGCTTGCCACCAACACCTCTTCCCTTTCCATCACCCGGCTTGCTGCCGCAACCGACCGCCCCGAACGCTTCATGGGCATACATTTCATGAACCCGGTGCCGGTCATGAAGCTGGTCGAACTGGTGCGCGGCATCGCGACCGATGAGAAGACCTTCTCCGCCGCCAAGGAATTCGTCGGCACGCTGGAAAAGACCATCACCGTCGCCGAGGATTTCCCCGCCTTCATCGTCAACCGCATCCTGCTGCCGATGATCAACGAGGCGATCTACACGCTTTATGAAGGCGTCGGCACGGTCGATGCCATCGACACGGCGATGAAGCTCGGCGCCAACCATCCGATGGGGCCGCTGCAGCTTGCCGATTTCATCGGCCTCGACACCTGCCTGTCGATCATGCAGGTTCTGCACGACGGTCTGGCGGACTCGAAATATCGCCCCTGCCCGCTGCTGGTGAAATATGTCGAGGCCGGCTGGCTCGGCCGTAAATCCGGCCGCGGCTTCTACGATTATCGCGGCGAAGTGCCGGTGCCGACGCGCTAAAGCGCGGCGCGATCTTTCAGATTCTCTTGGCCCACGCTTGAGGCCTTTGGTTTTCCGCATGTCGCGCAAAACCGCGGCCCACTTTTGCGCGACAGCTTTAAGCAGACATCATCAGAAAGGGCGAATGGACCCGACGCCCGCGACATGCTTTCCTTGCCGTGAACGGGAGGGAATGCCATGTCGACCGAAACACCGATGTTCCTGCTGCAATGCTGCGTCCTTATCGGGCTCGCGGGGGTGTTCCTCATCAAAGGAGACGGTGACTCCTGACCGGTCTCCCTACGACCCGATAGCACCCTTGATCAGCGCTTTTGCATCGTCGCTGTCCCAGGCGGCAGGGCCGTTCATGGCGGAGATCAGGCAGCCCTTGTCGTCGAGCAGCAGCGTCACCGGAAGACCGAAGGCGAGGCCTTCCTTTTTCAGGCTGTTGAAGACCGCGATCGTATTATCCCGATAGAGCTGCAGCGCATCGACACCGATTTCGCTTAGGAAGGCCTTCGGCTTCTCGTCGTCGCCGCTATCGATATTGACGGGCACGACCTGGAACTTGTCGCTGCCCATCTGCTTCTCGAGTGCGTTCAGCGCCGGCATCTCCTCGCGGCAGGGAACGCACCATGTTGCCCAGAGATTGAGAAGCACGGTCTTGCCGGCAAAATGATCGAGCGTCAGCGGCTTGCCGTCGGGGCCGTTGAAGGACACCCCGGTCAGCTTGCGCGGTTCGCTGGCGGCAACCATGGCGGCCACCTGCCCTTTCATCAGCGGCGTGATGCCGGCGGTGCGATCCCTCGCAAGCTTGCATTCGGCTGACGCCGTTTCACCGCCGCCATTGCCAATCCCCGTCTCCTTCACGTATACCGCTGCCGCACCGGCAACCACGCCTGCAACGGCGGCGATTGCGATCAATTTTCCGGACGGCAGGCCGAAAGGTTTTTTTGTCGTCATTTCATTCTCCAGGACGGGCATCTTCCATGGCCGAGAGCAACACGGACACCAAATCCTCCAACCAGATGTGGGGTGGTCGCTTCGCCTCCGGCCCTGACGCGATCATGGAGGAGATAAATGCCTCGATCGGTTTCGACAAGAAGCTATTCGCCCAGGATATCCGCGGTTCGATCGCTCATGCGACGATGCTTGCCCATCAGGGCATCATTTCGGCCGAGGATAAGGACAAGATCGTTCACGGGCTAAACACGATCCTGTCAGAAATCGAAAGCGGCAATTTCGAATTCTCCCGCCGGCTCGAAGACATCCACATGAATATCGAGGCGCGCCTGGCGACGCTGATCGGCCCGGCGGCCGGCCGGCTGCACACCGCCCGTTCGCGCAACGATCAGGTGGCGCTCGATTTCCGCCTCTGGGTGAAGGAAGAGCTTGAGAAGACCGAAAGGATGCTGACCGGCCTGATCGCCGCCTTCCTCGACCGTGCCGAGGAACATGCCGAAAGCGTCATGCCTGGCTTCACCCATCTGCAGACCGCCCAGCCGGTCACCTTCGGCCATCACTGCATGGCCTATGTCGAAATGTTCGGCCGCGATCGCTCGCGCGTGCGCCACGCCATCGAGCACCTGGATGAAAGCCCGATCGGTGCGGCCGCCCTTGCCGGCACCGGCTATCCGATCGATCGCCATATGACGGCCCAGGCGCTCGGTTTCCGCGAGCCGACCCGCAATTCCATCGACACGGTCTCCGACCGCGATTTCGCCATCGAATTCCTGTCGATCGCCGCGATAACAGGCATGCATCTGTCGCGCCTGGCCGAAGAGATCGTCATCTGGTCGACGCCGCAATTCGGTTTCGTCCGTCTCTCCGACGCGTTTTCGACCGGCTCGTCGATCATGCCTCAGAAGAAGAACCCGGATGCCGCCGAACTGGTGCGTGCCAAGACCGGCCGCATCAACGGCTCGCTGGTGGCGCTGCTGACGATCATGAAGGGCCTGCCGCTCGCCTATTCCAAGGACATGCAGGAAGACAAGGAACAGGTCTTCGATGCGGCCGAGAGCCTGGAATTGGCGATCGCCGCCATGACCGGCATGGTGCGCGACATGACCGTCAACACCCAGCGCATGAAGGCGGCCGCCGGCTCCGGCTATTCGACGGCAACCGACCTTGCCGACTGGCTGGTGCGCGAAGCCGGCCTGCCCTTCCGCGATGCCCATCACGTCACCGGCCGCGCCGTGGCGCTTGCCGAAAGCAAGGGCTGCGACCTCGCCGAACTGCCGCTCGCCGATCTGCAGGCGATCCATTCCGCGATCACCGATAAGGTCTACAACGTGTTGACCGTCGAAGCCTCTGTCGCCAGCCGCAAGAGCTTCGGCGGCACGGCGCCGTCCGAGGTGCGCAAGCAGATCGCCTTCTGGCGCGCCCGCAACTGAGAGAGACGAGGCGGGGCGACAGCCGCCTCGCCTTTTGCCGCAGGGAACAGCGTCCAACAATCAGGGTGCACAAGGCGGATAAACTTCGCTATGAAGATCGCCATCGTTCAAAGAATGATGTCCGTCATATGCCGCACAAGAGGATATCCATGCAGAAGAGCTTGCCGCATCTCATCCGCCTGACGGCGGTGCTCGCCGTCATCGGCCTTGCCGTTGCCGGATGCGGGCGCAAGGGCGATCTCGATCCGCCGAGTGCTGCGGCAACCAAGGAAGGCGATATTTCCAAGCCGACAAAACAGCCGGGAACCGTTGACAAGCCCTTCGTTCTCGATCCTCTTCTTTAAGGCATAAGCCCGTGAACCATTTCGAGTACCGCGACGGCATCCTTCACGCCGAGAACGTTCCCGTCCCCGAGATCGCCAAAGCGGTCGGCACACCTTTCTACGTCTATTCCACCGCGACGCTGGAACGCCATTACCGCGTCTTCTCGGAAGCCTTCGGCGATGTCGACTCCATGGTCTGCTACGCAATGAAGGCGAATTCCAACCAGGCGGTGCTGAAGACGCTCGGCCGTCTCGGCGCCGGCATCGACGTCGTGTCGGAAGGCGAGCTGCGCCGCGCGCTTGCCGCCGGCATTCCGGCAGAGCGCATCATGTTCTCAGGCGTCGGCAAGACGCCGCAGGAAATGGACTTCGCCCTCGAAGCCGGCATCTACTGCTTCAATGTCGAATCCGAGCCGGAGCTCGAAATCCTCAACCAGCGCGCCGTCAACGCCGGCAAGAAAGCCCCGGTCTCCTTCCGCATCAACCCGGATGTCGATGCGAAAACGCATTCGAAGATTTCGACCGGCAAGAAGGAAAACAAGTTCGGCATTTCCTGGGAGCGTGCCCGCGCCATCTATGCTCATGCCGCCAAGCTGCCGGGCATCGAAGTCACCGGCATCGACATGCATATCGGCAGCCAGATCACCGAGCTGCAGCCCTTCGACGACGCCTTCAAGCTGCTGCACGACCTCGTCGCGACGCTGCGCGCCGACGGCCACACCATTCATCACGTCGATATCGGCGGCGGCCTCGGCGTGCCCTACAAGGACGACAACAATCCGCCGCCGCTGCCGGATGCCTATGCGGCGATCGTCAAGAACCAGCTGCGCGGCCTCAACTGCAAGATCGTCACCGAGCCCGGCCGCCTGATCGTCGGCAACGCCGGCATCCTGGTGACCGAAGTCCTCTATGTGAAGGATGGCGGCGAAAAGACCTTCGTCATCGTCGACGGTGCGATGAACGATCTCATCCGCCCGACCCTCTACGAGGCCTATCACGAGATCCGTCCGGTGACGATTTCGGCCGCGAACGCCCCGCGCATCCGCGCCGACGTCGTCGGCCCCGTCTGCGAGACCGGCGATTACCTGGCGCTCGATCGCGAAATGGCGATGCCGAAGCCCGGCGACCTGATCGCCGTCAGCACGGCCGGCGCCTATGGCGCGGTCCAGGCCGGCACCTATAACAGCCGCCTGCTGGTGCCCGAAGTTCTGGTGAAAGGCAGCGATTTCCATGTGATTCGCCCGCGCAGAACCTATGCGGAACTGATCAGCCTCGACTCCGTTCCGACCTGGCTCGACTAGCACCGGTCAGAAAATCGGAAGCGATTTGGATTCAAAGAGTTAAAGCGCGAGGAGCAATCTGAAGGATCGCGACGCGTTTTAAACAGCCATCACTTTTTGGCGAATAAACGTGAAAAGCCGGTATTGCCGGCCGCTCGCCCTCGCCTTCGCCACAAAGAGTGTTATCCTTGTCAGTCATGAGCGTATTGCCCCGCAATCGCCGGAAGCGCCCTCTGTTCCAGAACGCCAGATCGCGGAGACCGGATCGATGACAAGCCCCTCGAGGCAGAAGAAAGGTGCATTTGCGCTCCGCCCTTCGCTTGCCCGGCTGGTAACGACGAAACGCCTGCTGGCGCGCGTCGTGCTGTTTTTCGAGCAGTTGCTGCCGCCGCTGATGCCGGTGCTCTCGGTCATCGCCTTTTATCTCTCCGCCTCCTGGTTCGGCGTCTTCCGCAGCGTCCCCGACTGGCTGCGCATCCTGCTGCTGATCGCCTTTGCCGCGGCTTTCCTGGTCTCGCTCCTCCCCTTCCGCAGCCTGCGCTGGCCTGATGTCGGCGAGGCTGACCGCATGCTGGAAGAGCGCAACGGCCTGCCGCACCAGCCGGTCACCGTGCAGGAAGACGAACTGGCCTTCGATACGCCTTTCGCCCAGGCGCTCTGGCGCGAGCACCAGACCCGCATGGCGGAAAAGATCGCAGCGCTCGATGCCGGCCTGCCGCGGCCTGATATCGCCGCACATGACCGGTTTGCACTGCGCGCCGTGCCGGCGCTGCTGCTGGTCACCGCCTTTGCTTATTCGCTGTCGATCAATGGCGGCTCGATCGGTGATGCGTTGCAGGCGGCACCCGAGCAGGTCGCGGTCGATCCGGCGGTGCGCATCGACGCCTGGGTGACGCCGCCTTCCTATACCGGCCGCGCCCCGATCTACCTGACCGCGGACGGCAGCGAGCAGGCGCCGATCGACATTCCGCAATTTTCAGGCCTCACCGTTCGCGTCAGCGGCGGAAAGACCGCCGAAAAGGTCGTGTTCCGCAAGGCAAACGGCGAGGCGCAGGATATATCGGTGCAGGCGGATACCAAACCGCAGCAGGCGGTGGTGTCGGCCGGCGAACAGCCGAATACGGCCTCGGCCGGCCCGGCTTCCGTCGCGCAGACGCATATGATGAAACTCCAGGAGAGCGGCGCGCTCGAAGTCAACGGCCGCCGCTGGCGTTTCAACATCCTTCCCGACAAAGCGCCTGAGATCGCCTTCGACGGCTTGCCGAAGCCCAGCGTCAACGGCGCGCTCGAAATCGGCTTTACCGTCAAGGACGATTACGGCGTCCAGGAGGCGCATGCGGAGATCGTTCCTCTGGAAAACGATCCGACGGCAACGCCGCTCTATCCCTTGCCGGAATACCGGCTGGATATTCCCCGCCGCAACGCCCGCGACGCCAAGGGTGTCACCAGCCGCAACCTGACCGAACATCCGCTTGCCGGCAAACGCGTGCGCGTAACACTCGTCGCCAAGGATGCCGCCGGCCAGACCGGCCGCAGCCCGCCACATGAGATGACGCTGCCGTCGCGGCCCTTCAACGAGCCGCTTGCCGCGGCCGTCGCCGAGGAACGTCAGGTTTTCGCGCTCGACACCCGCAAGATGCCGCAGGCAATCGCCCTGAACGAGGCGCTGACCATCCGTCCCGAGGAGACCATCCCCAAGCTCACCAACTATCTGCTGCTGCAATCCGCCCTGACGCGCATGAAGCTGGCAAGGGGCGATGAAGCGCTGAAAGATACGGCCCAGTATCTCTGGGAGATCGCTCTCGGCATGGAGGACGGCGATCTTTCGCTTGCCGAGCGCAAGCTGCGCGAGGCCCAGCAGAACCTTGCCGATGCGTTGAACCGCAACGCCCCGGATGAGGAGATCAAGAAGCTGATGGACGAACTGCGCAAGGCGATGCAGGACTATATGAGCGAGCTTGCCCAGCGTATGCAGAACGCGCCGATGCAGCCGAACCAGAACGCGCAGAACATCCTGCGCCAGCAGGATCTGGAACGGATGATGGACCAGATCGAGAATCTCGCCCGCTCCGGCAATCGTGACGCGGCCCAGCAGATGCTGTCGGAATTGCAGCGCATGATGAACAATCTGCAGGCCGGCCGGCCGCAGCGGGGCCAGCAGGGCCAGGAAAACAGCGAGGCCCGCAAGCAGATCGACAAGCTCGGCGAAATCCTGCGTGACCAGCAGAAGCTGATGGATCAGACCTTCCGCCTCGATCAGCAGCTCAGGGACCGCATGCAGCGCGGTGAACCCGACATGGGCGAAAACGATCCGCTGCTCGACGAGATGAACCCGGAGGAAAACGGCGAGTCGCAGGATCAGCAGCAGGGCCAGCAAGGCAAAGACGGCCAGCAGCCTTCGGACCAGCTGACGGCCGAGCAATTGCGCGAGGCGCTGAAACAGCTTCGCACCCAACAGGATGCGCTCGGCAAGCAGCTTGGCGAATTGCAGAAGAAGCTGGGCGAAATGGGCATGAAGCCTGGCCCGGGCTTCGGTCAGGCGCAGCGCGAGATGGAAGGCGCCGGCCGCGAGCTCGGCCAGGGCCGCGGCCAGCCGGCAATCGAGGGCCAGGGCCGCGCGCTGGAGGCACTTCGCCAGGGCGCTCGTGACATGATGAACCAGATGATGCAAGCGCAACAAGGCCAGCAGGGGCAAGGTCCGAATGGCCAGGTGGGACAAGGCGAACAGAACGGTCGCGATCCGCTCGGCCGGCTGCGGCAGACCCAGGGACCGGACTTCGGCGACAACAGCGTGAAAGTGCCCGACGAGATCGACGTTCAGCGCGCCCGCGAAATCCTCGACGCGATCCGCGAGAAGCTCGGCAACAATCCGCCGCAGGAAATGGAACGGCGGTATCTCGAACGGCTGCTGGACATCCAGTAGACTTGCGCCGCCGCGCGACAAATATCAACCGCTCAAACGCGTAACCCCGAAATCGAAATCGATTTCGGGGTTACGCGTGAAATTCCCATAGTGGACGCACTTAAGCGACGAGCGCCCGGGCGACCGCCTTGCGGATATCGGGAAGCGCGAATGGCTTGGCGACGACGTCGATGATCTTTTCGGCAAGATCGTCGGCCCGTTCGCGCTGTTCGGCATAGCCGGTCATCAGCAGGATCTTCAGGCCGGGAAAGGCGTCCTTTGCCTGATGGGCGAGTTCGATGCCGTCCATCACGGGCATGCGGATATCTGAAAGCAGCAGATCGTAGACCCCGTCCTTGAGCTTCTCCAGGCCCTCGGCCCCGTCAGCCGCCTCATCGGTCTCGTGGCCATCAAGCCGCAGGGCTCGGGCTACGAAGGACCGCAGGGAATCCTCGTCTTCCGTGATCAGAATTCTTGCCATATGTGCATCGCTCCGTGTCAGCCCCGCGACGGAAATCATCAGGATTTCCTTTTCGATCGGTAAAGATGAGGAAGCGATGGACGAGATGGTTAACAACCCGTCTCGACCGGCAGGCGAGCGCCGGGCCTCTTCGGGACGCGTGAAAGACGCCGGAATGCTCTGCGGTTGCTCAGGCGTCGCCGGTCACCACGCCGACGAAAGGCAGTTCGCGAAATGCATAGGCGACGTCCATGCCGTAGCCGACGACGAAATAGTCGGGGCATTCGAAGCCGACATAATCCGCCTCCAGCTTTTCCTTGCGCTTGACGCGTTTGTCGAGCAACACGGCGATGGTGACGTTGCGCGCGCCCCGCTCGAACAGCAATTCCTTGGCAAACAGCAGCGTCCGGCCGGATTCGAGGATATCGTCGATCAGCAGGACGTCGCGGCCATGCACATCGCTGTCGATATCCTTGACGATGCGCACGCCCTGGGAAACCGTGCCGATGCCATAGCTCGACAATGTGATGAACTCGACCTCCGGGGCAAGCCCGCTATCATGCAGGGCACGGATCAGGTCGGCGGCGAAGATGAACGAGCCCTTGAGCACGGCGATGACGAGCAGGTCCTTGGTCGGGCCGTTGGCGATCTCCTTCGCCATCGAATGATTGCGCTCGGCGATTTGCTCGGCGGTGAAGAGCGGCTCGATATTTTTTCCGCGCACGACAGGCATAAGGGCTTGCTCCATGAAAAGAAGGGTAAGCCGTTAGCACATATGCGGGTCCGAAACAGCCTCGCGGCTGAAATTTAACGGGATTGGCGCGAGTTGTGACCGGAAAGCCGGCCGCGACAGGTCCCGGATTTTCTATGCAGGCCAGCTTTTATGGCAGGAAAGAAAGCCTGACTTCCGGCATTTTTCCGCCGGTATGCTGGACACGGGCCGAGAAGCCCCGGCTCTGGCCGCTATAGATGACATCGGACGGCGGATTGATGACGATGCTTGCGGTCAGCCGCTCGTCGGTCACCAGATCGGCACGGATCGGCCGCACCGTCTGCGTCGTACCGCTGTCGTTTTCGACGATGCCGTTGATGACGAGCACGCGCATGCCGTTCGCGTCGCGCGGCGTCACCGTCACATGGGTGAAATGCAGCGGCGCTCCGGAATAGGCGGGCTCCCCGGAAAAGCCGGAAAAACCACCCGCAAGGCCGAAGACGAGTACGACGAGCGCCAGTACCAGCGCGGAAAAACTCCGCATCGACGCGCGTTGCAGGAAGGATTCCATCGCCTGCAGAACCGAAGCGGCCGTCGCCCCCGCAAGCGGCGGCTGTGCTGCCTGTGCACCGGCCATGCGCTTGCGGTTATCGTTATAAGTCCTTGCGGCAAATTCCGTCGATCGGACTTTGCCGAGGGTGACGAATTCGGCGTCGGAAACATCGGCAGGACGCGCCGTGCGGTACTGGCGGGCGGCAGGTTCCGGCGGCAGGAAATCATAGGCCTGGCCCGGCGTCCGGCGGCTGAAGGAGGATGCTTCCATGGTGACTGCCTCGCAGATGTCCACATGGTTTCGATGCCGGTAGAAATCTTGGCATTGAAACGAATCCTCCTCAGTCGTAAATTTTAATGGTTAATGCTTCGCAAAGATCGCCATCAAACGGGCGTCTTTCCAGCAAATTTACCGGCTGTTAACCCTGTTGGTTAACAAGTCACACGGTGAAACCAAGAACAGACTGAGCTGCCCGTTGATCCACTTCGAGAATGTCGGTTTGCGCTATGGCATGGGCCCGGAGATTCTCCGGGACCTGACCTTCGACATTCCGAAAAAATCCTTTCAATTCCTGACGGGCCCATCGGGCGCCGGCAAGACGTCGCTGCTGCGGCTGCTCTTCATGTCGCTGCAGCCGACACGCGGCCTGATCCGCATGTTCGGGCGCGATATTTCCGAAATCCCCCGCCCGGAACTGCCGCTGCTGCGCCGCCGCGTCGGCATCGTCTTCCAGGATTTTCGCCTGCTCGACCATCTGACGACCTATGAGAATGTCGCTTTGCCCTTACGCGTCCGCGGCAAGGATGAAAGCTCCTACAAGACTGACGTGCTGGAGCTGTTGAAATGGGTCGGCCTCGGCGAACGCATCAACGTGTTGCCGCCCGTCCTATCCGGCGGCGAGAAGCAGCGCGCCGCCATCGCCCGGGCGCTGATGGACCGGCCGGAAGTGCTCTTGGCCGACGAGCCCACGGGCAATGTCGACCCGCCGATGGCCAAGCGCTTGCTCAATCTTTTTCTCGAGTTGAACCGCCTCGGCACGGCCGTTGTGATTGCCACGCATGACCTGGCGCTGATGGAGCAGGTGGAAGCCCGCCGCATGATCCTTTCGGGGGGGCATCTCGATATCTATGACTGAGCCCCCATCCAGAAACCGGGACATGGTGCCCGGCAAGGCGGAACAGAAGCGGCCGGAAATGCGCGTGCGTCCGACCGCGCCGATCCTGCCGCCGTCCAACATCCAGGGCAACGCCCTGATGGTGGTGATATCGATCATGGCCTTCCTCGCCTGCCTGACGCTCGGCGGCGTCAGCATGGTACGATCGACGGCGGCAAGCTGGGAGAGCCAGATTTCCCGCGAGATCACCATCCAGATCAAGCCGGACGACAACCTCGACATGGAAAAGGCGCTGACGCAGGCGCGTGATCTGGCGTTGACCTTCGTCGGCACCAAAAGCGGCCAGATCGTCGACGAGGCGGCGACCGCCCGCCTGCTCGAACCCTGGCTCGGCCCCGGTCTCGATCTGAAGGATCTTCCTGTCCCCCGCCTCGTCGTCATCACCATTGACGAGAGCAATCCGCCGGATTTCGATGGAATGCGGGCGATGCTCAAGGACAGCATCCCGCAGGCCAGCCTCGACGATCACCGCACCTGGGTCGATCGGCTGGTATCCATGGCGCACACGACGGTGCTGATCGGCACCGGTATCCTGCTTCTGGTCTTCTCGGCCATGGTGTTGACCGTCGTCTTCGCCACGCGCGGCGCACTGTCGGGTAACCGCCACATCGTCGAAGTTCTGCATTTCGTCGGCGCCGAAAGCTCCTTCGTCGCCACCGAATTCCAGAAGCATTTTCTGAAGATCAGCCTCAAGGGCTCGGCGATCGGCAGCGCGCTTGCCGCTCTCTTTTTCGCCTCCGCGGGTTTCTGGCAGAGCCGCACGCTCGCCACCCCGGAAACGGATCAGGCCACCGCGCTCTTCGGCACCTTTTCCGTCGGCGTGCTCGGCTATGCCGGAATCTTCGCAACGATGATCGTCATCGCGCTGCTGACCACCTTCACCGCGCGTCTGACCGTCATGCGGACGATCTACGAAATCGATACATTGCGCTCGGACCCGACACGCACTGACGGTATTCCGAGTTGATCGTGACCATGCCGTTTTGCCATGAAAGCGTCTGTTCCGCGCCGCAATCAGCGTATAGTCACGATTGATGACCATGGGAGATACGACACCCAACCCGATTCATCAGGGTCCGGAGCTTGACCGCCCGGCGCCCTTGGCGCCGCGTCGCGGGCTGATCCGCCGCCTGCTGCGTTGGGGCGGTTTTGCCTGCATATTGGCAATGGCGCTGGTGTTCGGCGGCTTCCTGCGGTTCGCCGATTCCGTCACGACGCTGAAGCCCCCGGCCGAGCCGAAGGCCGATGCCATCGTCGTGCTGACGGGGGGCTACCAGCGCATCGACCAGGCCGTCGAACTGCTGCAGAAAGGCGCCGGCAAGCGGCTGCTGATCTCCGGCGTCCATCCGACCACGACTCCGAGGCAGATCCGCAGGATGACGCAGGGTTCGGCCGATCTCTTCTCCTGCTGCGTCGATATCGGTCACGACGCCATAGACACGATCGGCAATGCCGAGGAAGCCTCCAACTGGATCCATGCCAACGGCTACAGGAGCGTCATCGTCGTCACCAACAACTACCATATGCCGCGAAGCCTCGCCGAACTCTCCTATGTCGATCCCGACATCGAGTTCATTCCCTATCCCGTCGTCAATTCCGATCTGAAAACCCGCAATTGGTTCACCGATCCGAACGCGATGCGTGTCATGCTCGCCGAATATGTGAAGGTGCTGCTGGCCGGCGCCCGCAACATCACCGGCTTCGGCCGCCACACGGGGCTTCGCTCGGCAAGCGTGTCCGCCGCAGACTGAGCTTTTGCATTAACCCATCACCAAATGCTTTTTATGACGGGCAATATCGTGTAGGCCGGTCGCGTGAGCATGCCTCGGGAAAATTTCATGATCGCCCTGCGTTCCGTTCTCTTCAATACGATCTTCTACGCCAACCTCATCATCCGGATGATCGTGCTCTCGCCCTATTATTTTGTGGCGCCGCGCCTGACCGCCTATGCGATCCCGAAGAACTGGGCGCGTTCCAACCACTGGCTGATGCGGGCGATCGTCGGCACGACCTTCGAGATCGAGGGTCTGGAGAACCTGCCTGACGGCAGCTATATCCTGGCGCCGAAGCACCAGTCTTTCTGGGATACCTATGCGCTGCTGCCCTGGCTGAAAGACCCGGTCTATATCCTGAAGCGCGAGCTGATGTGGATTCCGCTGTTCGGCTGGTACGCCAAGAAGCAGCGGGTAATCCCCGTCAATCGCGGCGCCCGCGGCAAGGTGATGGTGGAAGTGCTCAAACGCACGAAAGAAGAACTCTCGACCGGCCGCCAGCTGATCATCTATCCCGAGGGCACCCGCCGTCCGCCGGGTGCGGAGCCGGTTTATAAATACGGCATCGCCCGCATGTACCGCGATCTCAACATCCCGGTCGTGCCGGTTGCCATGCATCCCGGCCTCTTCTGGCCGCGGCGAAGCTTTCGCCGTTATCCCGGCCATTTCAAGGTGAGGATCCTGCCGCCGATCATGCCCGGCATGGATCCGGACGCCTTTTTCGCCCAGCTGATCGAGGTATCGGAGCGGGCAAGCGACGAGCTTCTTCTGCAAACCGTCGAGCAAAATCCGCATCTGCCGCTGCCGCCGACAGCGGTCGAAAGGCTGGCCGAACTGCGCAAGCTGAAGGCGGCGACGGCCTGATCAGGCGGCGCGCAATCGCTCCACTTCACTGACGACCTGCTCCAGCCACTGATCGCGGATGCCCATCTGCCTCAGATGTGCCAGCGTGTTGAAGACATAGGCATCGTTCGGCCCGGACTGGCCCGTGGCCTCGTGCACCACCCGCGCCGCCTCAAATGCATCGAGCGTGCCGGCATATTGCTCGTGGTCGCGATCGGCAACATAGGTCACCGCCTCCACCCTGCGGCCTCCGGCAAATTGCAGCCGCACCCGCCGCTCCAGATAGACATTGGTGACCAGTTCGCGGGCGCGGAGATAATCGATCACCTCGTCCCATTTATCCGGCGAAATACGGAAGGCCATGCCGCGGCAGGCGCCGCCTCTGTCGAGGCCGAGGACGAGGCCCGGACTGTCGCGAGTGCCGCGATGGACGAAGGAGCGGACGCAGAGCGAACGCCTGTAACCATGCACCAAAGCATCGACTCGTTCTAAAAACTCGAAGCCCGGATTCCACATCAGCGAACCGTAGCCAAACACCCAAAATTCGTCCATATCGCACGCCAGACCGGAATCACATTTGCGATTCACCATTGGAGAACATCATGGCAGCGTCAAGCCGATCCGGCAGCGGTCAATCCAGCAGCGGCAAGAAATTCTGGCTGCTGGGTGGCGGTATCCTCCTGGTGATCGCACTTTATACCGGCGGCTGGTTCTATGCGGCATCGGCGTTGAAAACCACGGTGCTGAAAGCGATCGCACCAGGCAATCCGGCGGGCGTCAGCGGCGAATGCGGCGATATCGAATTCCGCGGCTATCCTTTCCGTATCGGCCTGTTCTGCTCCAAGATCGATGTCGACGACAATGTCAACGGCGTCTCCGCCAGCTTCGGCGCGCTGCGCTCGGCAGCTCAGGTCTACGCGCCCGGCAATATCGTCTGGGAGCTTGATTCGCCGGCCGAAATCCGCACCACCAATGGCCTTTCGATTTCGGCGCAATGGACGAACCTGCTGTCGAGTCTTGCGACCAGGCTCAAGGGCATCGACCACAGCTCGACCGTCGTCGAGGGTCTGAAAGCGACGGCGGTCTCCTCCTACACCGGCCAGACCATCAGCTTCGATGCCGCTCGCACCGAAATCCATCTGCGCCAGAACGGCGCCGATCTCGATGGCGCGATCTCGGTGCAGGATGCCAACACGGCGATCAAGGACTGGCCGCAGGTCTTCCCGAAATTCTCCGCCAGCATCGATCTGACCATCGCCGGCAAGGCCGGCCTGATCGACGGCAGTGATCCGACCGGCCTCAATGGTGCCAATGGCGAACTGCGCCGCATCGTCGCCGACATCGGCGACGGCAAGGTGATGACGCTGACCGGCCCCTTCTCCTTTGACGAGCAGGGCCTTCTCTCGGGTAAATTCAAGCTGGAGATCGAGCAGCTCGGCCCCTGGGGCCACAGCCTGAAACAGGCCTTCCCCGATGTCGCCTCGACCGTCGATACGGCGACGAAGCTCTTGAAATCGCTTGCCGGCGGCAAAGACAAGGTCTCGGTGGATCTCGTCGTCGATCACGGCAACGCCACCGTCAGCGGCTTCATCCCACTCGGCCGGATTCCGCCGATCTAACCGATCCGCTTGATGAAAAAGACCTCGGGTACCGACTGAAGTCCGGGCAGCTCGATCGCACCGGTTTCTGTAAAGCCGTTGCGGCGATGCCAGTCCTGCGGCCGGCTCTCGTCGCATTCGCTCGAGGTCATCAGCAGACGGGCGCCCTCGCCGCGCATCGCCTCTTCCCAGGCGAGAAACAGCGCGGTGCCGACGCCCGACCGGCGATGGCCGGGCAGAACGCGGATCATTTCCATATAGGGAACCCTGCCCCAGAAGCGGGAGAAACGCAGGAAACCGACGATCTCGCCGGCTTGCCTGGCGACGAGATATTCGCCGAGCGTCACGCAGCGCGATACCCACGCCTTGCCGGCGCTGGCATCTTCGCGAGCCAGCCAGTCGATATCCGCCTGACCTGCGCTCGCCACCTCCACCATCGGCGCTTACTTCTTGTCCAGAGCGTGGGGGCGGCCGAAATCGGGCGCGTCGACATCCTGGCCGGCCTGGACGATCGACCGGCGGATGGCGCGCGTGCGGGTGAAGAGTTCGAAAATCTTGTCGCCCTCGCCCCAGCGGATCGCGCGCTGCAGATAGGCGAGATCCTCCGAGAAGCGCGCCAGCATTTCGAGGATCGCATCACGGTTGTGCAGGCAGACGTCCCGCCACATGGTCGGGTCGGAGGCGGCAAGGCGGGTGAAGTCGCGAAAGCCCGAAGCCGAATATTTGATGACCTCGGACTCCGTCACCGTCTCCAGATCGTCGGCGGTGCCAACGATGTTGTAGGCGATGATATGCGGCAGGTGCGACACGATCGCCAGCACCTTGTCGTGATGTTCCGCATCCATCTCGTCGACCTTCGAGCCGAGCGCTTCCCAGAAGCTGCGCAGCCGCTTCATCGCCGCCACGTCGGTACCTGCGACCGGCGTGAAGATGCACCAGCGGCCCTCGAAGAGACCGGGAAAGCCGGCATCCGGACCGGATTTTTCCGTACCGGCCAGCGGATGTCCGGGGATGAAATGCACATGCTCAGGCATATGCGGCAGCATCTGCGCGATGACCGAGGCCTTGGTGGAGCCGACATCGGTAACAATAGCGCCGGGCTTCAAGCGCCCCGCGATCTCCTTCGCCACGCTTTCCGAAGCGCCGACCGGCACCGAGACGATGATGAGGTCGGCATCTTCGACGGCATCGGCCGACGACGTCGTGTAGCGATCGCCGAGACCGAGTTCTTTTGCCCGCTTCAGCGTATCGGGGCTGCGCGTCGCGACGACGATCTCTCTTGCAAGGCCAAGCCGTCTGATGTCGTAGGCAAGCGAAGAGCCGATCAGGCCGATGCCGATCAGCGCGATACGATCGAACTGCACGTTCATGCGTTGCGTCCCATGAATTCGGTGAGGGCGGCGATGACGCCGCGGTTGGCCTCTTCGGGGCCGACGCTCATGCGCAGCGCATTGGCGAAGCCATAGCTGCGCACGGCCCGCAGGATGTAGCCGCGGCTCGTCAGCAGCTCGTCGGCATCGGCGGCGCGCTTGCCGTCGATATCGGGGAAATGGATGAGGACGAAGTTGGCGACCGACGGCGTCACCGTCAGACCGATCGCTTCGAGCGCCTGGGTGAGCGTCTCCAGCCACATCTGGTTGAAGGAGACGGCCTGCTGGACGAAGGCCTGGTCGCGGATAGCCGCGGCACCCGCGGCAATGGCCGCTGCGTTCAAATTGAAGGGCGCGCGCACCCGGTTCAACGCGCCGACGATCTCGGCGGGCGCATACATCCAGCCGACACGCAGCGCCGCCAGGCCGTAGGCCTTCGAGAAGGTGCGGGTCATCACCACATTGGCATTGGAGGACACGACCTCGATGCCGGCTTCATAATCGTTGCGGCGCACATATTCGGCGTAAGCCGCGTCGAGCACGAGCACGACATGCTTCGGCAATCCGGCCTGCAGGCGGCGGATCTCGCTGACCGGAACATAGGTGCCGGTGGGATTGCCGGGATTGGCGATGAAGACGATCTTGGTCTTCTCCGTCACCGCCGCCAGGATCGCGTCGACATCGACGGTATAGTCCTTTTCCCGGACGACGACAGGTGTGGCGCCGGCGCCCATGATCTGGATCTTGTAGACGAGGAAACCGTGCTCGGTGATAATGGCCTCGTCGCCGGCGCCGAGATAGACATGGCAGAGCAGGCCGAGCAGTTCGTCCGAACCGTTGCCGCACAGGATATTTGCCGGATTGAGACCGTGCACGGCAGCGATCGCCTCGCGCAGTTCGACCGCCTGCCCGTCGGGATAACGCCCGAGATCGCCGCCGGCGGCCTTGAAGGCCTCGATCGCCTTCGGGCTGGCGCCGAGCGGCGTCTCGTTGGACGAAAGCTTGTAGACGCGGGCAACGCCCGGCACATGTTCCTTGCCCGGCACATAAGATGCGATATCGAGAATACCGGGACGCGGAACGGGCTTGCTCATCTCAACGCTCATGGGATCGACCTTGGAATTGCCGGAAAATGACCCCGTGGCATTAAAGCGGAATCCGGTTCTTGTCGAGAGCCGGAGGCCTACCGGTTGCGTGTCGTCGGCACACCGTGCGGGGCGAGAACCGGCACGAAGACGCGGCGGGAAGCGCGCGCCGCAACCGGCAGCCCCTGATAGAGCCGCTTCTGCGCCTCGACGATGATGACGCCCGAAAAAGCCGGCCACAGCGTTCGGCCGATCCGCTCGAAGGCGCGGCGCAGGCGCAGGATGGTTCTGAGTTTCGAAGGCGGGAAGAACAGCGCTTCGGCCGTTGCGCCCGGGGTGAAATTCGTCTCGCGCAGCAGATGTGTCAGCTGACCGCGCGAATAGGGCCGGCCCGAACCGAAGGGCGTATGCTCCATGCGGGCCCACACGCCGCGCCGGTTCGGCACGACGATGACAAGCCGTCCGCCCGGCGCCAGCACCCGCCAGAGCTCCTTCAGCGTCTCGCGCGGGCTTTCGGCGAATTCCAGCGAATGCACCATCAGCACCCGGTCGATCGAGGAATCCGGCAACGGCAATTCCTCGTCGAAAACCAGTGTCGTCGACGAGAGCGACCCCATCGGCCAGTTCACCGCGCCCTGCCCGGCCGGCATGAAGGCAAAGGTGCGCTCGGTATCGGCCTGGAAGCGATCGAGGAAAGGCACGGCATAACCGAGGCCGACCAGCCGCTCCTGCGGCAGCCGCACCCAGAGCGAGGACAGCGCCATGGCGATCGACTGCTCGGCAAGACGCCCGAGCTCGGAATGATAGAACTGGCGTAGGTCGACGATATCGGCGTGCATTGCGATAAATGTTATCAGCGGGCGGTTGGACTTCAAGACCGGACCCTCTACATTTCCGCGAGACTCGCATGACAAGGGATTATTGAACGATGAAACCGTTGGAATTAGACGTTTTTCTCTGCCGCACCGACAATTTCGGCGTTCTCGTCCACGACCCGGAAACAGGCTTTACCGCGGCGATCGACGCGCCGGAGGAGGCGCCGATCCTCAAGGCGGCGGCACGGCGCGGCTGGAAGATCACCCATATCTTCACCACCCATCACCACACCGACCATGTCGCCGCCAACCTGGCGCTGAAGGAGCGGTTCGGCTGCGAGATCATCGGCCCGATCAACGAGGCCATCGCCATTCCCGGTCTCGACCGGACGATGGCCGATGGCGACAGCTTCCTGTTCGGCGATCACACGGTCGACGTCATCGAGACACCCGGCCATACCGCCGGCCACATCTGCTATCACTTCGTCGACGACAAGCTGCTCTTTGCAGCCGACACGCTGTTTGCACTCGGCTGCGGCCGGCTGTTCGAACGCCCGGCCGCCGACATGTGGCACTCGCTGCAGAAACTTGCCGTGCTGCCCGATGAGACCGCCGTTTATTTCGGCCACGAATATACGCTCTCCAACGCCCGCTTCGCACTGACGGTCGATCCCGGCAATGAGCGGCTGAAAAGCCGTGCGGCCGAGATCGAGGCCTTGCGCACCGAGGGCAAATTCACCATTCCGACGACGCTGGGGCTGGAAAAGGAAACCAATCCGTTCCTGCGCGCCGCCGATCCGGCGATCCGCCGCAATCTGCTGATGGAAGGCAAGACCAACGAAGAAGTCTTCGCCGAGATCCGCAAACGCAAGGACAATTTCTGATGTCTCCCGAGGAGATCATCCGCGAACTCGGCATGCAGCCGCACCCGGAAGGCGGCTGGTACGTGCAGACCTTCCGCGACACTATGGGCGGAGACCGCGGCCACTCGACCGCGATTTACTACCTGCTGACCAGGGGACAGCGCTCGCACTGGCACCGCGTCCACGACGCCGCCGAGGTCTGGCATTATTACGCCGGTGCACCGCTTTCACTGCACCGGTCGGCAGACGGAACAGCAAGCGAGACGATGACGCTGGGAACGAACCTTCCCGCCGGCGAACGGCCGCAGGCGATCGTTCCCGCCAACTGCTGGCAATCGGCCGAAAGCCTCGGCGACTTCACCCTGGTCGGCTGCACCGTCTCGCCCGGCTTCGAATTTTCAAGCTTCGAGATGGCGCCATCAGGCTGGAAGCCCGGCGGCTGAGATCATTCCGCCGCGACGGCCGGCTGGACCTTGCGGCGGAACATGTCCTGGGCGGCCAGCACCGCCCCGCCGGTGACGAGCAGGCAGGCGAGAGCGATGCGCCAGCTCGGCTCGGCAAAGCCGAACAACGTCAGGATCAGCGTCGACAGCAGCGGTGCGGCATAACTGGCCGCACCGAGGATCTGGATATCGCCGTTCTTGACGCCGTAGTCCCAGGCGTAGAAGGCAGCCCCCACCGGCAGGAGCCCGAGTCCGGCGACGGCCAGCCATTCGAAGCCGGTTGCCGGCCAGACGGTCGTCTCCAGGCCGAGGTGGCAGAACAGCGACAGGATCGAGGTCGCCAAGCAGAAGCCGGTGACGACATCGGTGGAGACGGCGTCGAAACGCCGGGTCAGCAACGAATAACCGGACCAGGTGAAGGCGCTGAGAAAGGCGGCCCCGTAACCGACGGCATAGGCGCCGTCAAAATCGATGCCGTTGCGCGCGACGATCAGGAAGGTGCCGCAGAGCCCGGCAAACGCGCCGGTAACATGATACCAGCGCAGCCGTTCGCCCGGCAGCAGCGCCGAGCCGACGACGATCAGCAGTGGCCAGAGATAGGCGACCAGCCCCGCCTCCACCGCCGGCGCGTTTCTGAGCGCGGTGAAATAGAGGAAATGATAGCCGAACAGGCCTGCAATCCCCGTCAGCCAGACCTTGGCCGGCTGCTTCAGCAGCGCCAGGCGTGACGGGTTGAGGATAAGCACGGCAATGCCGGGGATGCTGCCGATCGCAAAGCAGATGGCCGACAGCTGGAATGGCGGCATCCTGCCGGAGGCTGATGTGAACAGCGCCAGGAACGACCACATCAGAATGGCCGCAAAACCGATCAACGTCGCGCGAAGCTTCACCCGTCCCCCTTGACGGGCAGGGGCCCGTCAGCTGTTGCTGCCGTATTTGACGGCAGTGATCGTCACCATGCCATATTCGGTTGGAATGCGCACATAGACGGGAGCGTATACATTTGCCGCGTCCGACTTGGCAAACCAGATTTCCATCCGGTCGCTCTTGCTGAGATAGACGATGTCCTTGCGGCCCTTCTTGTAGCCCGAGCGCGGCACGAAGCGCACGCCGCAGACAACCGCCTTGCCCTTGAAGCCGTCGGTCGAAAAATCTTCGTCGCCCTTCGGCGACAGCACCAGATCCATGCGCGTCTCGCCGTCGAAGATCGGCAGCGTCTGCGAGCAGACCTTGGTATCGCCGGTGAAGACCAGGCCGGAGATCGGATCGAGCACCGAGCGCATGTCGCCCGGCGTCACATCGATCCAGTTCTTCGGCCGTTTCGGCGCCGGCGTCGTCGTTGCCGAGACGATGTTGCCGTTGCGGTAGCTCACCTCGTAGACGCGGGCCTTCTTGCCGCTCTTGTAATAGAGCGAATATTTCTGCGCCTGCAACCGATCGTCGCGCACGACGCCGGTGACGCTGGTCTTGGCCGAAATCGTCGTGATGAGATCGGCAAGGCCGGCCGAATTGATGCTGCCGGCGATCTTGTAGCTGTGATCGTCCTCGATCTCGGTCAGGAACGCGGCGCGCGCGATCGGCAGGCCGGCGAGCGTCACCCGATATTCCGTCCGATGCTGGATTTCGGCCGCCGATGCCGGTATGGCAAGAAGCGCTGTTATGGCCGAAATGAAAATCCGTCTGCCCGAATGAGCCATGAATGAAGCCTTGTCTTGCCGCGCGCCGGCAGCCTTTGCCGAGCGCTCTATACGCCTGCCGTGAAGCGAAGAAAACAGCAGCTTTTTGACAGAATTGCGGGAAAGGCCAAGGTTTGGCTTGACGCGAGCGGCCGGTCTGACTATAGAACCGCAACTTTCCAATCATGCCCGTTGGATTGCGCGCCCGGTTTTGCCGGGAATGGCAATTCGATGGCCCGAGAAAAACAAGAATAGGTGTTCCATGTCCCGCGTGTGCGAATTGACCGGCAAGGCCGTCCTGACTGGTAACAATGTCAGCCATGCCAACAACAAGACCAAGCGCCGTTTCCTGCCGAACCTGTGCCAGGTCACGCTGATCTCAGACGCTCTCAACCAGCGTTATCGTCTTCGCGTTTCGGCTGCGGCTCTGCGTTCCGTCGAGCATCGCGGCGGCCTCGATGCCTTCCTGATCAAGGCAAGCGAAAACGAACTGTCGATGCGCGCGCGCCTGCTGCGCCGCCAGATCGTCAAGAAGAACGCCGAAGCCGCTGCTGCGTAAGCTTCTGCCTTTCTTTCATACGGCTTCAAAAGGCTTGCACGGATAAACCCGGTCAGGCCTTTTGCTTTGCCTGAGCACTCCAACTGGTGGCATCACCCAGGATAAAAAAATGCTGAAGACGCGCTATACCATCGCCTATGTCGCCCTGATGACGCTTGTCGTCGTCGCCTCCAACTTCCTCGTCCAGTTCCCGCTGAACGCCGAAGTCGCCGGCATCAACCTGGCCGATATCCTCACCTGGGGCGCCTTCTCCTATCCGGTCGCCTTCCTGATCACCGACCTGACCAACCGCCAGTTCGGCCCGCAGGCAGCCCGCAAGGTCGTCTTTGCCGGCTTCGTCGTCGGCGTGACGCTGTCCTTCTTTACCTCGGTGCCGCGCATCGCCATCGCCTCCGGCTCGGCCTATCTCGCCGGCCAGCTGCTCGATATCGCCGTCTTCAACCGGCTTCGCCGCCAGGCCTGGTGGCGCGCACCGCTCGTCGGCTCACTGATCGGCTCGGCGCTCGATACGGTGATGTTCTTCTCGCTGTCCTTTGCCGCGTTCTTCGTCTTCCTCGGCCCGAACGAACCCTTCGCGCTGGAAGTCGCGCCCGTCCTCGGCGTCTTCGCCACGGAGGCGCCGCGCTGGATTTCCTGGGCGCTCGGCGATTTCGCCGTCAAGATGATCGTCGGCCTGGTCATGCTGCTGCCCTATGGCGCACTGATGAACGTGCTGCGGCCGATGCAGGCCGCCCGCGCCAGCTGAACAGCGAGATCACCGACGCCGCCGGACCGCGCCGGCGGCGATCGCCGGATGCAGCAGTACCTCCGCCGTCAGAGCGTCGATGTCTCGCGATGACTCGAGCCGCAACACTGGCGCGGTCTGCGTTTCCAGCCATTGTTCGTGCGCCGCAAGGCTGCGCCGTTCCGGGCCTGCCGTATCGTAGCTGGCCGCCCATTCGAGGAATTCGCCGCTTTTCACTTCCATGTCGCCGCCGGGTCCGATTCTGTCGCCGTATCGGGCAGTCTCCCGCGCACGAATGCGCGCCATTCGAAGCTCCGGCTCGATCCTGAGGAAGACGATCAGATCGTAGAGCGGCTCGACCGGCCCTCCCCATTTCAGCGCCGATCCGGAAAGAACCCAGCCGTCGGGCCGTCCCGTCGCCTCAAGCAGCAGCCGAATGCGCTCGTCGGCATCCCTCGGCGTGGTATACGGCGGATCGGTCGGCAGCCAGAAGAAATCGTCGGTGTCGAGATGGGCGATATCGAGCTTTTCGGCAAGTGCAAGGCCGAGCGATGTCGTGCCGGAACCGGACGCGCCCATGATATGGATATGCACCATGATTTCCCTCCGAGAGCGGCGACGGGACGAAGGCTCAAGCCGGCCGACTGCGGCTCAACCCGATAGCCGAAGCCTGTGACATCAGTCTGATGCGGCCTGCTTCACATTGTCGGAAAGCCGGAATTCCAGCATCAGATTGCGCTGCAGGATCGAATGGTTGTCGTCCGATATCAGGATGAGATGGGTCGTGCCGTCGGCGGCCTGGAAAGTGTCGAGCCCTTCCATATTGTCGATCTGCGAATTGAAATCGCCTTCGAGCAGCAACTCACCGTCGACGACGGCGCCGGGCCGGATATCGGCGCCCTTGATGCGCCGAAGGCGCATGCCGATGCCTTCAGCCATGTTGAAGCGCCGCTCCAGGAGCAGCAGGTCGCCGTTCGGCAGGAAGGCGCCGTCGGTGACGTCGAAGCTGCCGTCCCGCGCGACCGCGAACTGCCCTTTCAGCGGCCCGCTCAGAATGGCCGCCAACCGGTTGCCGTCCCGGTCGAGACCCCGTTCCGAGACGATGACCACGCCGCCCTTGAGCGGGCTCGAGGCCGGCGCGACGGTGATGGTTTCGATACCGCGGTTGTCGCTCAGCATTTTGCGCGGGATGAGGATCGGCAAAGTGCCGATCGCGCGCGATTGGGCAAAGCCGGGATCGGGATAGACGTCGACGCGATGCTCCTGCTCGAAGGAGACCAGGATCCGGTCGCCGTCGAACGCCAGGCCCTCGGCATCCATATAACCCTTGCCCTCGAAGCTGCGTCCGGCGCTGTTCTTCATCGGGGTGATCTCGACATCGGAAAGGCCGGAAAGCCTGCCCTTGACGTCGCGCTCGATGCTGCCGGTCAGCCACTGGCCGGTGTCGAGCACCACGACGAAATGTTTCTGATCCTGGCGGAAGCGGATGGAAGAGAGCGAGCCGAACAGCGCTTTGCTGGAGACCATCTCCAGCCCGCCGAGAAATTCCAGCGAGCCGAATTGCATCTGCGAAGAGCCGATCCTGAAATCGGATATTTGCCGGCTAATGACCGGCACGTCGCCGCCGGCCCACGACGGGGAAACGGCGGCAGCGATGCAGAGAAGGATCGACGCCACACGGCGGAGGCGCTTGCCCATCATTCCCGACATTTCCCTGGTTGGCGTCAGCCGGCGCGACGGAGCCGGCCGCCGCGTGGCTGGGTGGATTGGTCTTCGAACAGCGAGGCAAGCTGCTCGGTCATCGCGCCGGCGAGCTCGTCCGCATCGACGATCGTCACGGCGCGGCGATAGTAGCGCGTCACGTCGTGACCGATGCCGATTGCCAGCAGTTCCACCGGCGAGCGCGTCTCGATCTGTTCGATGACGGCGCGCAGATGCCGCTCGAGATAATTGCCCGGATTGACCGACAGCGTCGAATCGTCGACCGGCGCCCCGTCCGAAATCATCATCAGGATACGCCGCTGCTCGCGCCGCGCGAGCAGGCGATTATGCGCCCAGATCAGCGCCTCGCCGTCGATATTTTCCTTGAGCAGGCCCTCGCGCATCATCAGCCCGAGATTGGCGCGTGCGCGGCGCCACGGCGCGTCGGCGGATTTGTAGATGATATGGCGCAGGTCGTTGAGGCGTCCCGGCGTCTGCGGCTTGCCGCCGGCAAGCCAGCTTTCGCGCGCCTGCCCGCCCTTCCAGGCCTTCGTGGTAAAGCCGAGGATCTCGACCTTGACGCCGCAGCGCTCCAGCGTGCGGGCGAGAATATCGGCGCAGGTGGCGGCAACCGTGATCGGCCGGCCGCGCATCGAGCCGGAATTGTCGATGAGCAGGGTGACGACGGTGTCGCGGAACTGCGTGTCGCGCTCCATCTTGAAGGAAAGCGCCTGCATCGGATCGATGATGATGCGCTGCAGCCGGGCCGGATCGAGATAGCCCTCTTCCAGGTCGAAATCCCAGGAACGGTTCTGCTGCGCCATCAGGCGGCGCTGCAGCCGGTTGGCCAGACGCCCAACCGCGCCCTGCAGATGCGCCAGCTGCTTGTCGAGGAAGGCGCGCAGGCGCTCCAGCTCGGCGGCATCGCAAAGTTCCTCGGCGGTGATGATCTCGTCGAACTCTTCGGTATAGACGTGATAATCGACCTTCTCGTTGAAATCGGAAAAAGGCGTGTTCGGACGGCGGGTCTCGCCGGGCGTTTCCGAATCGTCCTCGCCCTCTTCCATCATGTCGTCGTCGGAGATTTCGGCGCCTTCGGTCTCGCCGTCCTCCATCTGCTCGTCGGCGACCTCGCTGTCCTCGACGGGGGCGGCATCGGTGCCGGCATCCTCGTCGACCTCGTCCTGATCCTGCTCGTCGCCGCTCGGCTGGTCTTCCTGCTCCGACTGGTCGTCATTGTCGGCTTGGCTGTCGTCGTCGCCGTATTCCTCGGCCATTTCCATGGCCGACAGCATGTTGCGGACGACCTTGGCGAAGGCCTGCTGGTCATTGATCGCGCTCGACAGATTGTCGAGCTCGGCCCCTGCCTTGTCCTCGATGAAGCCGCGCCAGAGATCCAGCACCTTGCCGGCGGAAGCCGGCGGGCGCTGGCCGGTCAGCTTCTCGCGCACCATCATTGCCACGGCTTCACCGACTGGTGCGTCTTCCTGGCGCTCGATGCCGGTGAAATTCGCCTTGGAATATTTCTCTTCCGTCATGGAACGCAGGTTCGCCGCCACACCTTCCATGCGCAGCGCGCCGATCGATTCGACACGCGCCTGCTCGACGACGTCGAAGATCGCCCGGGCGTCGGAGCCCTGCGGCGCCATCGTCGAATGCATCTTCTCGTCATGGCAGGCGAGGCGCAATGCCATGGAATCGCCGAGCCCGCGGGTTACCGCCAGCTCATGCGCCGTCGGCCGCTTGGAAAGCTCCGGCAGCCGGATGCGCTCGCCGGTCATGCCAGGCCGTTCATTGGCAAAGGTCACCTCGACCTCGCCGTCACCGGCGATCGAGCGCACGCAGCCGGTTATTGCCCGGCGCAATGGCTCGACGTCGACGGGCGCGCCGGGCTTTGCTTTCGAATTGTCACCGCGAGCTGCCATGATCGGTCGGGCCTCAGGCTCCGAGAACGATATTGGCGGCACTTTCCTTCAGCTCGACGCCGAAGGCGCGCTGATAGTGCTCGGCGACCAGCGGACGCTCCAGTTCGTCGCACTTGTTGAGGAAGGTGACGCGGAAGGCGAAGGCGAGGTCGCCGAAGATTTCGGCATTCTCGGCCCAGGTGATGACCGTACGCGGGCTCATCACGGTGGAGAGATCGCCGTTCATGAAGGCGGCGCGCGTGAGGTCGGCGACCCGCACCATCTTCGAGACGGTATCGCGGCCGTCCCTGTCCTTGCCGAAGCTCTTCACCTTGGCGGCGACGATATTCACTTCGTGATCATGCGGCAGGTAATTCAGCGTCGTCACGATCGACCAGCGGTCCATCTGCGCCTGGTTGATCTGCTGCGTGCCGTGATAGAGGCCGGTGGTATCACCGAGGCCGATGGTGTTGGCGGTCGCAAACAGGCGGAAGGCCGGGTGCGGCCGGATGACGCGGCTCTGGTCGAGCAGCGTCAGGCGGCCGGACGATTCGAGCACGCGCTGGATGACGAACATCACGTCGGGGCGGCCGGCATCATATTCGTCGAAGACGAGCGCGACATTGTGCTGATAGGCCCAGGGCAGGATGCCGTCCTTGAATTCGGTAACCTGCAGCCCGTCCTTGACGACGATCGCATCCTTGCCGACGAGATCGATACGGCTGACATGGCTGTCGAGGTTGATGCGCACGCAGGGCCAGTTGAGGCGCGCCGCCACCTGCTCGATATGCGAGGATTTGCCGGTGCCGTGATAGCCGGAGATCATCACGCGGCGGTTATGGGCAAAGCCGGCGAGAATGGCGAGCGTCGTCTCGCGGTCGAAGAGGTAGTCGGGGTCGAGGTCCGGCACATAGGCGTCGCCCTTGCTGTAGGCGGGAACGCGGATGTCGGAATCGATGCCAAAGGTCTCGCGGACCGAAACGGTGGTATCGGGAAGTTCTGAAATATCGAGGTCGATCTTGCTCATCATGTCTCCAAGGCGGGTGATGCCACCCGGCCATACTGTCTCAGGCCATGTCGCAACCGTGACGCCGCGATTTTATTCCGCGCCCGTCCAGGTCGGAACGTCGGCGATACTTCTCCGGGACTGAGACGAAACCTCGGCGGGATAATGACCGCATGCGAGCATTCTTGAAAGAGTCCCGGACAAGAAACGCCGCGTCCGGAAGGTCGGCGGAGGCGATATCGGGAAAACGCACAAATATGAGCCGCGTTTGCCTGCGGCCTCAGCCGATTTGGACCATACCCGATTGAAGCCCAAGAGCAAGGACGGGAATTAACAAAAACCGTTCTGCTTCAACAATTGATAGGCCTGGATGACGGCGCGGAAACGTTCCTCCGAGCCGCGGTCGCCGCCATTGGCATCCGGATGGTGCTTCTTGACCAGTTCCTTGTAGCGGCTCTTGATCTCCGCCGACGTCGCATTGGCGTCGAGCCCCATCGTATCGAAGGCCTTGCTTTCCAGCGATTTCAGCTTGCGCGCCTGGGGGAAACGCGGCCCGCTGCCCTTGCCGCCTTCCTTGACGAAGCCGAAGGGATCGCGAACCCGCGAATAGGCGCCGGAGCGAACTTCCGAATGCAGCGGGCTGTCTTTGGCCGACTTGTTGACGCCGACGGTCCATGTCGGCCGATGACCGGTGATCGCCTCTTTCTGGTATCGGGCAATCTCGCCGTCGGAAAGACCGGAGAAATAATTGTAGCCCTTGTTGTAGTCCTTGACGTGCTCGAAGCAGAACAAAAAGAACTGGCCTTCCGCATTGCGTCCGACAGGAGCGCGATGCGAACCTTTTTTGTCGCAGCCGTCCCACTGACAGGTAGGCGGTGCCTGCTCTGTCTCCTGCTCGCGTTTGCGGCGTGTTCGGATGCGATCGAAATATTTGGAATCAAGTCTCATGACGGCGCTAATTATGGGGCTGTCGCGACGCGACAACAAGAATTGACAAACGGGTTTGTTGCTGGCTTGGTGGGAACCTTTTTCGCGAAACAGCAAGACCGGATGATGACCCTGCGAACCCGCATCGAAGAAAAACTCGTCGAAGCCTTCGCGCCCGACCGCCTGAGCGTCATCGACGAAAGCCATCTGCATGCCGGACATCAGCCCGATATCACGGGCACCGGCGAAACCCATATGCGGGTGAGGATCGTTTCGGCGAAATTCGCCGGCATGTCGCGGCTGGCGCGCCACCGGGCGATTACCGAGCTGTTGAAACCGGAACTCGACGCCGGCCTGCATGCGCTGGCCGTCGAACCGGCAGCCCCTGACGAACCGACCCGCTGGTAACACAGCCTATATAAGATCGATCGCCTGCGATCCAAGCCGGATCAGGCCGGTTTTGCGCCGTCTTCCCCGGCCGGGCGGATGCGCAGCTTGGTGATGCGGTTCTTTTCGCGCTTCATGACCACGAAACGCTTGCCGTAAAATGTGAAGGCCTGGCGCTCTTCCGGGATGATCATCGATTCATGGATGACGAGGCCGGCAATCGTCGTCGCCTCCTCGTCGGGCAGGTTCCAGTCGAGCGCCCGGTTGAGATCGCGGATCGGCACGCCGCCGTCGACGACGACCGAGCCATCGGCCTCCTGGCGCACGCCCTGGATCGCGATATCGTGTTCATCGGCAATATCGCCGACGATTTCCTCAAGAATATCCTCCAGCGTGACGATGCCCTGCACCTCGCCATATTCGTCGACGACGACGGCGAAATGCTGCTTGCGCCTGAGGAAGGCGTTGAGCTGGTCTTCGAGGTTGGTGCTGTCGGGCACGAACCACGGCTTCTGCGCGATCTTCACGATATCGAGGTTCTGCGGTTCCATGTGCGGCTCGGCAAGCGCCCGCAGCAGATCCTTGGCGTGCACGACGCCGATGATGTTGTCGATCGTGCCGCGCCACAGCGGCATGCGCGTATAGGGGCTTTCGAGAATGGCGCGCACCACCGCCTCGGGCGGATCGTCGGCGTTGATCGCCCGCATCGCCGTGCGGTGGACCATGATGTCGGAGAGTTCAAGCTCGCCGAGATCGAGCACGCCGCCGAGGCGGTCGCGGTCGGCCTTCACCACCGATCCCTCGCGGTGCAACAGATCGACGGCGCCGCGCAGCTCCTCATGTGCCGTCAGCATCGATACCTCCCGCGAGAGGTTGATGCCGAACAGCGCCAGGATCCGCCGCACGATCGCATTGACGAAGGAAGAAACCGGGCCGACCACGAGGACGAAGAGTTTGACCGGCAACGCAACGGCAAGGGCGAAACGGTCGGGCGTCGAAATCGCCCAGCTTTTCGGCAGCACTTCGGCGAAGATGACCAGGATGACGGTCATCGCCAGCGTCGCCAGGGCCACGCCGGAACTGCCGAACAGCCCGAGGAACAGGCTGGTGGCAATCGAGGAGGACAGGATATTGGCGAGATTATTGCCGATGAGCAGGGCGCCGATCAGCCGGTCACGCCGCTCTATCAGCTGCCGGACAAGGCCGGCGCGTTCGTCGCCATTGACCTCGAGTGTGTGGATGCGGCTGCGCGAAACGGCGGTCAAAGCGGTCTCGGAGCCGGAAAAGAAGGCGGACATCAGCACGAGCGCCGTGATCGAAAGGATCTCCGGCCAGTACGTCGCGAGAAATTCCAGCGCGCCTTCAATCGTCGTCAAGGATGTTTTTCCCGGAGAAAGCTGATCACTTCGGAGGCGGGAACGTCGTCGGCGACGAAGGACTGGCCGATGCCGCGCGTCAGGATGAAGGTGAGCTTGCCGCTCTTGACCTTCTTGTCCTGCGCGATCGCATCCATCAGCGTTTCGGCCGGCGGCAGCTCGCCCGGAATCTCCGCCATGCGGGTCGGCAAGCCGACCTCCTTCAAGTGCCGCTCGACGCGCCGCGCATCGTCTGGGCTTGCCAGATTCATCCGCGCGGAGAATTCATGGGCCAGCACCATGCCGATCGAAACGCCCTCGCCGTGCACGAGGCGGGAGCTGTCATAGGCTGTCGCCGCTTCCAGCGCGTGGCCGAAAGTATGGCCGAGATTGAGCAGCGCGCGCTGGCCGTTCTCACGCTCGTCGGCAACGACGACATCGGCCTTCGCCTGGCAACTGGCGGCAATCGCCTCGATACGTGCGGAGCCGCCTGTGAAAACCGCTTTCCAATTGGCTTCCAGCCAGGCGAAAAAATCCGGCTTGTCGATCAGCCCGTATTTGGCGACCTCGGCGTAACCGGCGCGGAATTCGCGCTCGCTCAGCGTATTCAGCGCATCCGTATCGGCCAGAACCAGGTCCGGCTGGTGGAAGACGCCGATCAGATTCTTGCCGTGGCGGGAATTGATGCCGGTCTTGCCGCCGACCGAAGAATCCACCTGCGCCAGCAGCGAGGTCGGCACCTGCACGAAGCGCACGCCGCGCCTGACGATGCCGGCCGCAAATCCCGAAAGGTCGCCGATGACGCCGCCGCCGAGCGCAATGACGCAATCGTTGCGCTCGACGCGGGCTTCGAGCACCTTGTCGCAGGCCGTCATCAGATGTTCGAAGCTCTTGGTCTTCTCACCGGCCGGCAGCACGACCGCAGCCGCAGCGATGCCCGCTTCATTCAGACTGGCGATCAGCGCCTCGAGATAAAGCGGAGCCACATTTTCGTCGGTGATCACAGCCGCCTTGCGGCCCTTGAGACGCGAGGCGATTTCGGCGCCGGCCCGCGCGACCAGCCCCGGCCCGATCAGGATGTCGTAGGCGCGCTCGCCGAGCGGCACATGCACCGTCTGGACTGAGGAGGCGGAGATTGTCGCATTCATGACGCTGCACTTTCCTTCTGAGCTTCGATCACCGCCTTCAGCACCTCGTCGGCCATGATTTCCTTGCGCACATCGCGCGAGAGCACGGTGAGATCGGCCTGCGCATAGATCGGATAACGCGCGTTCATCAGGCTTTCGAGCGTCTGCTTCGGATTTTCGGTCTTGAGCAGCGGCCGTGTATCGCGCTTGTTCACCCGGTCCCAGAGCACGTCGAGATCGGCCTTCAGCCAGACGGAAAGGCCGCCCTTCTTGATATGCCTGCGCGTCCGCTCGTTGATGAAGGCGCCGCCGCCGGTGGAAACGACACGCGGCCCGCTCTTCAAGAGCCGCTTCATCACCCGCGTTTCCAGCGCCCGGAACTCTTCCTCGCCATAGGCGGCGAAAAGTTCGGTGATCGTCATGCGCGACACCCGCTCGATTTCGTGATCGCTGTCGATGAAGGGAATGGCGAGCTGGCTGGCGACGATGCGGCCGACGGAGGATTTTCCCGCGCCCATCAGGCCGACGAGGATCAGATTGCGTGAACCGAGCGCGGCGCGAGCTCTGTCTTTCAGGCTGTCAGCAACGGTCAGCAGTGGTTCACTCATCGGTCCATTCACACTTTGTTTGCAAACCGTATCGACAAATGCAGGTGGAGCGTCAAGCCGGGGACAAGGGAATCATGGCTTGAAGAGCGCTTCTTGCACTTGCAGATACGCTTCTTATAACAGAAGCAGAGCATGAAGGAGTTGCCGGATGCCGACCCTGTTCCGTTTTCTGTTCTTCTGCGCGATCCTCGCCGGAACGGTCTACGGAGCCATGTGGGCGCTCGTGACCTTCGTCGAGCCGCAGCCGCGCGACGTGACGATCCGCATTCCCTCCGAGCGGGTCAATCCGCCGGCGACGGGCGCGATCGACCCGGCCAGGAAGTGAACGGCATGAGAGATCTCGGTCACGTCCATGTGGAATCCTTCCTGGAGATGATGAGCGCCGAGCGCGGTGCGGCGGCCAACACGCTGCAATCTTACGAGCGCGACCTCGACGATGTCAGCGCCTTCCTTAGGGAACGCAGCATCCGGCTGACCGAAGCCGCCTCCACAGATCTCGCCGCCTATCTCGCCTCGCTCGCCCGAAAAGGGTTCAAACCCTCGTCCCAGGCGCGCCGGCTGGCCGCCATGCGGCAGTTCTACAAGTTCCTTTACGCCGAGGGCCTCAGGACCGACGATCCCACCGGCATTCTCGATGCGCCGAAGAAGGGCCGCCCGCTGCCGAAGACGATGGGGGTCGAGGACGTCGGCAAGTTGCTTTCACAGGCTGAGGCCGAGGCACAGGACACGGCTCCTGGCCAGCTGCAGCGCCTGCGCATGCTGGCGCTCCTGGAGCTGCTCTATGCCACCGGCATGCGTGTCAGCGAACTCGTTTCGCTTCCCGCCCGCGTGCTCGACCAGGAAGGCCGTTTCCTGATGATCCGCGGCAAGGGCAACAAGGAGCGGCTGGTACCGCTGTCGCTATCGGCGATATCGGCGCTGAAATCCTACGGGCGCCTGCTGGCGGCGGAAAATGCAGCGGCAAAGGATCCGCAGGACAGCCCGTGGCTGTTTCCCGCCGCCTCGAAGGAGGGCTACCTGCCGCGCCAGGTATTCGCTCGCGACCTGAAGAATCTGGCGATCCGCGCCGGCCTGACGCCGTCGATGATCTCGCCGCACGTCATGCGCCACGCCTTCGCCAGCCATCTGCTCGCCAACGGCGCCGACCTGCGTGTCGTGCAGGAACTGCTCGGCCATTCGGACATTTCGACCACACAGATCTACACACATGTCCTCGAAGAGAGGCTGCAGCAGCTCGTCCAGACACATCACCCCCTTGCCAAACAGGCGAAAAAGCACGAATAGGACCGGCGACAAGGGGCGGAGCCAGGAAAACGCCCCGGGCACAAGGAACGGAAACGCACCTCATGCACAATTATCTCGACTTCGAAAAGCCGATCTCCGACCTCGAAGGCAAGATTATCGAGCTGAAAAAGCTCGCAACGGAAGACGAGAGCATCGACACCACCGATGAGATCGGCCGGCTGGAGGTTCGCGTTCGCGAGGCGATCGTCGAAATCTATTCCAAGCTCAATCCCTGGCAGAAGACCCAGGTCGCCCGCCATCCGCAGCGCCCGCATTTCGTCGACTACGCCAGGACGCTGTTCCAGGAATTCACGCCGCTCGCCGGCGACCGCAAATTTTCCGAGGATGCCGCGATCCAGGCGGGCCTTGCCCGCTTCCGCGGCCAGCCCGTCGCCGTCATCGGCCAGGAAAAAGGCAACGACACCAAGACCCGCCTGAAGCATAATTTCGGCAGCCCCCGGCCGGAAGGCTACCGCAAGGCGATCCGCATCCTGGAGATGGCCGATCGTTTCGGCCTGCCGGTGATTTCGCTGGTGGATACGGCCGGCGCCTATCCCGGCGTCGGCGCCGAAGAACGCGGCCAGGCCGAGGCGATCGCCCGCTCGACGGAAATGTGCCTCGGCGTCAAGGTTCCGCTGGTTTCCGTCGTCATCGGCGAAGGCGGCTCGGGCGGCGCCATTGCGATTGCCACCGGCAACAAGGTCTATATGCTCGAGCATTCGATCTACAGCGTCATCTCGCCGGAGGGGGCCGCCTCCATTCTCTGGCGCGATTCCACCCGCGCCCGCGAGGCGGCGACCAACATGAAGATCACTGCCGAGGACCTGAAATCGCTCGGCGTCATCGACGGCATCATTTCCGAGCCGCTCGGCGGCGCGCATCGTGATCCCGACAGCGTCATCGCCGCGACCGGCGACATGATTGCCAATGCGCTCGGCGAAATGGCCTCCCGTTCCGGCGAGCAGCTGCGCAACGAGCGGCGGCAGAAATTCCTCAATATCGGCCGCAACCTCTAAAACGGGGATGATTTCAGGCCGGATCGGCCTGAAATCTCAATCCTGTTCTCAATGGGTTGGAGCATCATGTCGCCCGAAAACCGCTGACGCTTTTGCGCGACATGCTCTGGACAAGTTGGGCTTTCATCGATTGGGGCCAAATCTTGGCCACATTGATGTTATCTGTAACTTTCGCGCTTGCGGGGATGTTCAGGGCACGTCATAGGCTGGTAAGGTTTTGTAAAGTATAAGCCACCTATGATTCTTTCCGATGCCCGAACTCCATAGGCGGACCGGGTCGCACAATCTTTATGGGCTAGTTTGGATGCGCATACGTCATTTTGCCTATGTTTCCCTCATGGCGCTGGCCCTGACCGGCTGCAATGACACGTTGGAATCGGCCCAGGGTATCGACCTCTCCACGGTCAGGAACAAGGTCGAGCAACCGCTTCCCTCTCATATCCTTACCGCCATGGCCGCCAAGGGCATGGACCGCAATTCGCCGATCATGATCCGCATCTTCAAGGAAGAGGGTGCCATGGAGATCTGGAAGGCGAAGGCCGACAACCGTTTCGACAAGATCGCCGATTACAAGATCTGCGCCTGGTCCGGCCGTCTCGGCCCGAAGGTCAAGACCGGCGACCGGCAGGCGCCGGAAGGCTTCTACGAGCTGACACGCGCCAACCTGAACCCGAACTCGAAATATTACCTGGCGATCAACACCGGCTTCCCGAACCGCTACGACGCGGCGAACGGCCGCACCGGCTCCGATCTGATGATCCATGGCGCCTGCTCGTCCTCCGGCTGCTATTCGATGACCGACCAGCAGGTGCTGGAGATCTATGCCTTCGCCCGCGACGCGTTCAAGGGCGGCCAGGCGACGGTGCAGCTGCAGGCCTTCCCCTTCCGCATGACGGCGGAAAACATGGTCAAGCATCGCCTCGACTCGAGCTACGACTTCTGGAAAATGCTGAAGGTCGGCTACGACAATTTCGAAGTGACGAAACGCCCGCCAGAGGTGAATGTCTGCGAGAAGAAATACGTCTTCAACCAGCAGGCAACCGATGGCGGCGCCTTCAATGCCTCCGGCAAATGCCCAGCCATGTCGACGCCGCCGGCGCTGACGGCGGCGCTTGCCTCCTACGGCAAGACCTATGATGCCGACTATGCCAAGGCGATGAGCAAATATGACGGCATGGCCTGGTACGACCCCTCCGAAGCCGAGCGCAAGGCCGTGGTCGCCAAGACGCGCAAGGGCCGCGAGCTGGCTTATGCCCCGACCGGCACCTCGCTGGAAGCCGGCCGCATGGTCAAGATTGCCGAACTCGAAGACCTGATGGCCAAGCGCACCGCCCAGGGGCTGGCCGCCAAGACCGCGCCCGGCGCCACGCCGGCAATGCCTGCCGCGCCGCAGGCAATCTCGGCCCAGCCGCAGGCAACCGCCGTCGCGGCCGCGACACCGGCGGTCGTGCCGATCCCGACGCAGAACCCGCTGGCCTTTACCGCGCCCGAGCCGCAGGAAACGGCGGAAGCCGCGGCAAAGAAGCCGTTCTGGAAATTCTGGGCACGGAACTGAACGGCTTGAGCCCCGTTCTCTACGACCTTCGCGGCCTGAAATGCCCATTCCCGGTGATCAAGACACGCAAGAAGCTTGCCGCCATGGCAAGCGGCGCCCTCATTCGCGTCGACACCACCGATCCGATGGCGGTGATCGACATGCCGCATTTCTGCAATGAGGACGGCCACGAACTGGTCGAGACCGAAAAGACCGAAGACGGCCACCGCTTCCTGATCCGCAAGCGCTAACTGGCACGGCTTCCTTGGCCAGACACCATCGTAGCACCGGGAAAGTTTTTTCCGCGCGATCCCCAATGGACCTGCGGCCTGAAATGAGGTTGCCTTTTATTTATATGATTGCACCAGCCACTCACCGGCATGAAGCTTGAAGGCCAAATAACGATGAACGCCGCCGCCTCATTTCGCAAGGATTACTCCGAACTCGTCCCGCCAAACCAGGATTTCTACCAGAATATTTTCAGGTTGAATGGTCGCTGCTTTCTGTTCGAGGGAACCAATGATGGTGTGCAGGGCTATGGAACCTTCAATTTGAAGGTCGAGGACCATGAGTATGGTCTGTCCAATGGGTTGTCACCGATTGAGTTGAGGTTGTGGAGTTTCGAAATCGAAGGACGCACGATCGTCTGCGCTGTGGCGCAGCATTTCCGTCGCCTTTCCAACGCCCCGGCGGACATGCGCTTTCGCTATACTGTCGAAGCGATCAATGTAAGCTGTTTCCATCACAGCGCGGACGCCGCGATCACAAAGGCCGATTGCCAGATGCTGTCGCGCATTTTGCGGAAGATGCTGCCCGATTATCACCGCATGGCTTTCCGGAATTTTCCGCTGCAAACGGCCGCCCCCATTGAGATCGTTGAAAGGTGGAACAATCCGAATCGGCAAGTTGCGTCTTTTCTCACGTTGACGACGCAAGTCGCGTGGGACGTTGAATCCGCGGAGCGCCAAATGGAAGGTATAGATAGCTTTTTCAAAGAAGGTTGGCGGGACCGATATGATTTTGCCTCCGACAATAATTTTGCCGTCAAGTTCCGCGCTCCGCCAATTGAAGACATTCCTTCGTTTAGCGTCATCTTCGATGGCCTTGAGTTCACGTACAACTATCAGGAGTTTTCAGAAACAATAGGCCAAAAAACCTTTTGCTCTACTGTGTTATACACTCCTTGGTCGCCGAACTCTATCAGGGCATCCGTCGACGGGGCGATATCTTCTATCGCCGATGAGACGAGAGCAAGAGCTGACCGGTTTGCGCGCTTTAGCGCTTACAGAGACCTTAGAGCAAGCTGGGGTGAGAAGTATCGGGACACCCCTCTTAGCGTGATTTTGCTTTCGGGAGAACTTTGACGTCTAAAACCATTGCTCCTAAACTTCTCGCTAAATTTTCATGCCCGGAATGGCGAGCGGGTTGTCGGAGAGCGCCGCACGATCCGGCCTGTCGATGCGCGGCTTGCCGAGGAAGGCGTCGAACAAATCCTTGACGAAGGCCTCCGGCAGATCCCTTGTGATCAGCACCATGCGTGTGCGCCGGTCCTGCGGATCAGGCCAGGCGGGAAGCCGCACCGGCGGATGGAAGATGCTTTGCACGCCGTGCAGCACCAGCGGCCGGTCCGGCCGGTCGGAGACGGAAACGATCGCCTTCATTCTCAAAAGCTTCTCGCCATGGGCGGAGCGCAGGAGATCGATGAACATATCGAGCGCCATCGGCTCGATCGGCTTCTCCTCGACGATCGAGAAAGAGCGGATCGAGGCATCGTGACGATTGACGTCGTGCGCGTCCTGGTGCGCATGACCGTGATGAGGGTGATGGTGATGGTGGTGGTGGCCGTGATCCTGGCCATGATGGTCATGATTGCCATCACGATCATCATCGTGATGGTGATGATGATGCGCCTCGTGGGCGTCCTCGTCCTGCAGCCAGCGGCCGACATCGGCGATCTTCGTCGTCGGATCATAGAGCCCGTTGACCAGCACCGCGGCGCTGCCGGCATCGGTGCTGTCGGCATCCATCATCGCGGCGCGCGGATTGAGCGCCCGCAGCCGCTTTTCCAGGGTATCCGTTCCAGCGTCGGCCATCGATTTTTTCGAGACGATCAGCCGGTCGGCGACTGCCGCCTGCTTGCGCGCTTCCTCGTGATTGTCGAGCGTCTGCAGCCCATTCACCGCATCCACCACGGTCACCACGCCGTCGAGCTCGAAATTCATGGCAATGACCGGATTGCCCATGATCGCCTGCATCACCGGGGCAGGGTCGGCAAGGCCCGTCGTTTCGATGACGACGCGCTTCACCGGCTTGACGCGGCCGGTCTGCACGGCGTCCATCAGGTTGGCGAGCGTATCGACGAGTTCACCGCGCACGGTGCAGCACAGACACCCGTCCGACAGCTCGATGATCGAATCGCCTGAGCTTTCGACCAGCAGATGATCGATGCCGACATCGCCGAATTCGTTGATGATGACGGCGGCATCCTTCATCGCGGGGTCTTTGAGGATGCGGTTGAGCAGCGTCGATTTGCCGGCGCCGAGAAAGCCGGTCAGAATGGTGACCGGAATCCTGTCGTTGAGGGCGCTCATCTCGTTTGACCTTGGCAGTTTAGAAGGATGTCGGGCGCGGCATCGGCACCGGCACGTTGGCGAGCGCTCCGGCCGCATCGCCGGCCGCCACCTTGTCCGGCTGCTGAGCCGGCTGCGGGTCCTGCCCGGGGATGAGGCCGGCAAAGACGAAGCGCGGATCGTGGTCCATTTCCAGGATATAGGGCGACTGCACGCGCATGCGGCCGACCTCGTCGCGCGTTTCGCTGCGTATTTTTGCGCCCTTGGCGCTGCAGATGTCGGCGCTGATGTCGGCAACCTGGTCCTGTCCCGGGCCATAGGGCCGCAGCGACCCCAGCGTCTCGCTGCCCGGAAACTGCGTGGTAAATCCCTTCTGCAACAGGTTTGCCGTCGCATCGGCGCGCGCCGCCAGGCTGTCGGTGCCGAGCACGACGGAGACCAGCGTGCGGCCGTTGCGTGTCGCCGAACCGATCTGGTTGAAGCCCGAGGCGCAGATGAAGCCGGTCTTCATGCCGTCGGCGCCGGCAAAGCGGCCGATCAGCATATTGAGGCTCGGCACGTTCTGCTGGCCGTTGGTGAAACCTTCAAGCGCGAAATAACCGGCATATTGCGGAAAATCGCGGCGCAGCGCCACCGTCAGCACCGCGAGATCGCGCGCCGTCGTATACTGCCCTTTGCCCGGCAGGCCGTTCGGATTGACGAAATGCGAATCCGTCATGCCGAGCTTCAGCGCCTCGCCGTTCATCCGCGTCACGAAGCCTTCCTGCGTGCCGCCGATGGCTTCGGCGACGGCGACGGCGATGTCGTTGGCCGATTTCACCATCAGGATCTTCAGCGCGCTGTCGAGCGTCAGCTTCTGGCCCGGCTTGAAATACATCTTGGCGGCCGGCTGCGCGGCGGCGCGCTTGCTCATGACGATGGGCGTATCGAGGCCGATCTGGCCGGCGCGGATCGCGTCGAACACGGTATAGACGGTCATCAGCTTGGTCAGCGAGGCCGGATACCATTTGCGGAAGGCTTCCTCGTGTTCGAGCACGCGGCCGGTCTGCACGTCGACGAGAATATGCGGATTGGCCTGGGCAAGCGGAACGGAGGCAAGAAAACCGGCAGTCGCGGCGACCACGAAACTAAACGGCCGCAAAACGGCAAACAAACGGAAGTGGCTCGTCGACACGGTTCGTCCTTCGGATATCAGGAAAATCTCGAAACCTTCCCCTATCTAGCCTATATGGCTATGACATGGCAAAGGTCATTGACTAAGTAATTTCCGAAAGCCTCACACCCAAGCTTCACACCGCCGTGATGCGAGGAAAGATTGTTGGGATTTCATAACAGGAACGCCAATATGCCGATTTTGAACAGAGCCGCGGAATTGCAGGACGAAGTCGCCGAATGGCGCCGCCACATCCACGCGCGGCCCGAACTGCTTTTCGCGGTGGAAAACACGGCCGCCTTCGTCGCTGAAAAACTCAAGGAATTCGGCGTCGACGAGATCGTCACCGGCATCGGCCGCACCGGCGTCGTCGGCCTGATCAAGGGCAAGGGCGAAGGCCGCCGCACCGTCGGCCTGCGCGCCGATATGGACGCCCTGCCGCTGACCGAAATCACCGGTAAGCCCTGGGCCTCGAAGACGCCGGGCAAGATGCATGCCTGCGGCCATGACGGCCACACCGCCATGCTGCTCGGCGCCGCGAAATATCTGGCGGAGACCCGCAATTTCAACGGCAATATCGCCGTCATCTTCCAGCCGGCCGAAGAAGGCGGCGGCGGCGGCAACCTGATGGTCAAGGACGGCATGATGGAGCGCTTCGACATCGAAGAGGTCTACGGCATGCACAATCTGCCGGGCCTGCCTGTGGGACAGTTCGCCACCCGCAAGGGCGCGATCATGGCGGCGACCGACGAATTCACCGTCACCATCAAGGGCCGCGGCGGCCACGCCGCCCAGCCGCACCGGACGATCGACCCGATCGCCATCAGCGCCCAGATCGTCGCCAACCTGCAGATGATCGCTTCGCGCACCGCCGATCCGATCAGCTCGGTCGTCGTTTCGGTGACCAAGTTCAATGCCGGTTTTGCCCATAACGTCATCCCGAACGATGCGACCTTCGCCGGCACCGTCCGCACTCTCGACCCCGAGATGCGCACGCTTGCCGAGACACGCTTCCGGCAGATCATCGAGGGCATGGTCGCAGCTCATGGCGCCGAGGCCGAAATCAGCTTCAACCGCAACTACCCCGTCACCGTCAACCATCCCGACGAGACCGAGCATGCGGTGGCCGTCGCCAGCGCCATCGCCGGCGAGGCCAACGTCAATGCCGAAATCGATCCGATGATGGGCGGCGAGGATTTCTCCTATATGCTGAACGCCCGCCCCGGCGCCTTCATCTTCATCGGCAACGGCGACAGCGCCGGTCTGCACAACCCGGCCTACGACTTCAACGACGAAGCGATCGCCCACGGCATCTCCTATTGGGTGCGCCTTGCCGAACAACGCTTGGGTCTCTGACAAGAATTAAGGCTTGGCTTCGCGCCAAGCCTTTTGTATGCATGGCATGCAAGTGGTCCCGTAGCTCAGCAGGATAGAGCACCAGATTCCTAATCTGGGGGTCACGCGTTCGAATCGCGTCGGGATCACCATTCGTTTCAATTACTTAAGGCTTAAAGCCTGAGTTTTCATGGAATCGCTCAAAAGGTTTGTCCCCACGAGCGCTGTTTTGTCCCTGACGCTTCAATAGGTTTGTCCCTGATTTTTTGCGCCAATCCGATTGCGCTGACGATCATTGATTTCATTACAAGAATCACATTCTTCTGCGAAAGATCAACGCGGAGATGGCTCTTATCGTGATGCTGACTTCGAACGTTCTCCAGCGGGCATCCACTTCCTCATCTTGATGCTCCGGTCGCGATGATGGCATGCTCGTCGTACGAGCCTCCACTCCTGTGATTCACAAATGGATGAATTGAAGACGCTGTTGGACAGGAAAGTTCGGACTAGCGTTCGGGTGCATGGTCTACTGGTTCCGGCCAATTCTCTACAATCACGGCTTCACGCACAACAATGTTTACTTGATCACGAGCGGAATACGCGCTCCCGCTGGCCATAAGAAGCGATCAGCCTTGATTTATCGCCGGCCGCGATCGAAGCATAGAACGTGGGGCCGCTCGGTCCGAACGCCGACAATGTTGCGCTGCTGGTGAAGGAATACGTTACAAAACGCCCTGGAGCCAGCCCCTACCAGATCACCTTGGACAGTTCGGAGAGGACAGCGTCGCCATAGCTCTCGTCTTTGATGCTGAACTCTGCCTCACCGGACACGAGATTGAAGTTAAAGTAGACTTCGGCCTGATCTTCTCCGAGGAAAATCTTGGTGGTGTACCAGTCCCCGGGACCGCCGCCGAAACCGCCTCCAGGGGACCGGGTAGTCGGTGGTCCGAGAAATGCTATATCGAACGCTAGCGTGTCCTGTTTGGCGTCCGAAAGGCTAGGATCGCTCGCTTCCAGGGCTTTGCCCAGTTCAGAAATGAACTGCGTGGGTCGCGCCCCGCCTGCAAGATGGCGAAACCTGCCGTGCGACTCACTCTGTAGTTCGATAGCGAATTTCGTTTGGTCGTCGCCATCGCCATACGACGCCATCAAGGCGAGTTCATCGGAGCCTGATTTAGCGGACAGCCAGGTGATCTTGAAGGCAAGCGACCCCGGAGACCGGTCGTCGGCAACCTGATCCTGTGCGTAAACGCTGCCGGAGAACACGGCACTCGCAAATACTATCAAGGCGGAGCGTCGAGTGATCATGTCATTCTCCTGAGAAAGAACCTGCGGCCACGGCCCTTGGCTGGGCCGCGAACACGAGTACGGAGATTATTCCCAGTCGTCATCGTCATCGTCGTCTTCACCCGCCTCCGCAGCCGCCAGTCCGATCTGGTATCGATGCGTCGGAACCGAGATGAAATCGACCGCGGCGGGGTTCAGAAACAGGTAGTGATGGTACGGGACGGCCTGAATGTACCTCGCTCCGAACGTCGGAATGTACTTGCCATCAAAGATATCGGAAAAGGCGTCATACATTTTTCGTTCGCTCTCGAACGAAAGCTCTCGCCGTGCTCCAGAGGACAGCTGGTAGACGCAGCGGAGTGACAGCTTCTCGGCCTCATCGAGATTCTTCTCCACAAGCTTTTTGACCTCGTCCACCTGTTCCTGCGTCACTTTTCCGGAGGCAAGGTCCTGTTCGATCACCTCTTTGGGCGGGCCGCATATGGCTCGTTTCAGGCGCTCCAAGCTTTCTTTGTCGTAGTCAGTCTCGCCGAAGTCGAGCACGATGGATTCGATGATTTCCCAGTCCCGGTTGTCGGGGTATTGCAGGTTCGAAGGGCGTTCGTAGGTCTCGTGTTCTGGGCCGTAGTCGTCGTGCGCCTCGCTACAGAAATAGATGTCGGCGATGGCATCCCTGCGAATGGCAACCAACTGATTGGTCAGGCTTCGAATGGGGATGAAGTAGCTCGAACCCATCATCGCGCGCGAAAACTGAACGCGAACTTCTTCCGAGATGGAAAGGACGAGTGGCTTCCCGCCAGAAGCAAAGTGGAAGGATACCTCACCGTAATATTGGTGTTCGGTCGGAGCGGTGTCGTCATAAAACGCCGCCACGATGGGAGCGTTAACTCCCAACAGGCGGTCTTCGGTCGAATTGAACAGCTTCGCCAGCGCCTTAATCTTTGCAGGCGGGACCTGTGCTCCCTTTTCCCAGCGCTGATATGTCGGTTGCGTGACCTTAATCGCCTCCGCTACCTCTATCTGTGTCATTTCGGCAGCAAGCCGATGCTCGCGTAGCCTATTAGATGTCATGACCGCCCCCGTTCGTGTATAATATGCGTATATTATACACGAACGGGCTTGGCAATCATTTTCTGCTGGCGCGATCCGGACGAGTTCCGATCCTACCTCGTCGCCAACGTCGGGCGGGCACCCTGCCCCGTAAAGGCGCCTGTTTAAACGGGCTCAGACGAGGGTCGTTCTCGATGGCTACCTTTCAATCGTGAAGCTCGCCCACAGATGTAATTGCCAGCTACGCGAACTCGTTGAGGCGGTTCTGCAGGATCAGCTTGAAGGAATTGTACGGGCTGGCGACGATTTGACGTTTCCTAATCTCTTTGTGAATCTGAAGGAGGCCCAGGAAATGCGACGTCGTGTTGTAAAGCAGAAGATCGGTATCAAGCTACTAACCATCAGGGACGCGGCGGCCGTATTGAAGACGACGCAGGTTAAGGTCTATCCACTCGTCAGGAGCGGCCTCCTTCCGTCCATCTCGAGACTCCATCCGTCGACGCGCAAAAGGCAGTTCTTCATCGAGCCCGAGGCGCTTGAGGAATTCCAGCGTCTTCATATCTCGATCGCCGGGATCGCTTCGATCTATGGGACTCGGGCCGACATCATCGCACGAAGGATGGAACTGCTCGGCATCGAGCCGAGTTTCGATCCCGGAGGCCGGACAGGACGATTTTATCGGCGGAGCGATCTCGATAAGTTCACCTTCGACCGATTGGCGGCATAAGCCTCCTGCATCATCATCCAAGGTTTCAAAGGCTCCGGTTTCGGGGCCTTTTTTACTGCCCTAATTCTGGTGGCGATTTCAGGGACAGACCTATTAAAACATCAGGGACCGATCAAATTAAACGGTGGTAAAAAACCCACAAAATCAATTACGATCCATCTCTTCTGGGACAAACCTACCGAACCGCTCCACTCGTTCAGCGTCGCCTCCTTTCCAGCGGCATACATTCACACCCGGTCACTCCAGGTAACCAATCGTCAATTACGAATTTGGAATACACGCGTATTATACTTCGGGGATTGCGATCCCTGCCCTGAGGTCGACGACTATGGATTGGGACGCAACGTCTGCATACACGCCCGTCGGGCTGGCTCTGCGCGGCCAGCCAGCTCACAGGGTCGTCCGCACTCTCCGCGATGCGGCATATATGCTGCTCAAGGAATGGCCCTCCGACGACGGCGAAGAATATGTCACCGCGGTGAAGGCTTGCGTCGATGCAATCAGCGGTGAGATCACTCAGCAGCAATTTTGGGACGCGTTCCTTCGCGCGGCCGATGAGGCCGGTATCGCCGCCCTGACCGTCGTTCAGCGATGACAACGAGTACGACGTAGCCCGGGAAAGCTCGGCGGCCAATGGTTGGCCGCCTATCTGGAACAACTGCAAGGACCACGAGTTAATGGTTCAGTCGGGCGTAAGCGTAATGGAGCGCGGCGCTCTCCCCATCCCTCGGGTATCCGAGGTTGCTTCCAGCCTTCGAGCTGTGACGCGGGGTTCGAATCCCTGCCCCGACAACCAAATTCGATACAATCGAACAAAGCCTTGGATTTCTGGTCGGGCTACCTCAGCCTGACCTCGACATGACACCCCTTCTCCGTGGGATACCTGATCACCTCGCCATCGAACTGCGCCGCCATCAGCTTGACGAGTTTCGATCCGATCCCGTCGTCGAGGTCGGGCGGGCACCCTGCCCCGTTGTCCGCCACGGTGAGGAGGATGTCCGCTCCTTCCGAGGTCAGCGCGATCTCTACGCTCCCACCATCGTCGTTCGGAAAGGCGTACTTGAAGGCGTTCGTCACCAATTCGTTGACAATCAGACCGATGGACGAGGCCTTGTTAGAGGGAATGAGTAGGTGCGGGCTCCTAACCCTGAGGGCGATTGGCCTCGCGCCGCGCAGCAGATCGGCCAGCCCTTGGGTCAGCTCTTCCAGATAGTTGGCGATGTCGACCGCCGCGCCGTCATCGTGGCTCTCCTGAAGATGGCGGTGCACGTGCGCGATAACGTTCAGCCGCGAAACTGCATCGTCGAGGGCGACCCGGGCCGGCCCCTGTTCGATGGCACGCGCCTGAAGGCGTAGAAGTGAGGCCACAGCGGCCAGATCGTTCTTGGTACGGTGGCCGAGTTCTTCCAACTGGACGGCCCTCGCCTTCTCAGACCGCGCCAGATTTGTGACGGCGCGCCTGAGGCTCTCGGTAACCGCTGTAATTCCGAAACCGATCACGACGAAGAGGAAGACCGGGAGCCATTGATCAGCCCCAACAGCCATGCTCCACTTGGGAACAATGAAAATCCACGTGGCGATCACGGCGCTCAAAACTGTGGCGAGATAACCGGAGCCTCGGTCGAAAAACAAAGCGGCAAGGAAGACGGCGGGCACGAACAGAAGCAACTGATAGTTCTGCAGAGATTCGTCGAGTGCGGCTCGCAGAAGCGCCGCCGAAGCCACAATGCCAACGGTGACCGAGTATCGCACCAGCGTCGAAGTTTGCGTTCTGGATAACACCGCAAGGAGGAGATTTTCCATGGCCACATGGAAACTCTCTTCACGGGGCCAAGGTTCCGTATTGGGTGGAAGGCCTCGAAGGGACTCATGACATACCCATCCCAGCCTTCCCATGTTCTTCAGGGGCGGACGCCACACACTGGCCTCGTCTCGAATTTCGAGTGCGTTGGGGTTCGAGATGTTCTCAGTGCGGCGGATCGATTAATGGAGGGCTGCGGGCGCTGGCGCGATCAGGGGAAACCGTGCGATTAATATACTGGTGAGTTCCTCCTGGGTACGATGGCCGCGATTGAAAAGGTCGATTGCAGCGCTGCAAATTATTTCCGATGTCTTGTCGTCCGGTTTGGCCCTGTAGTGCCTAAACCAAGATTGAACGGACATCGAGAGTACGGCCCATTCGGTTTCTTGGACGCTCGTGATCAACATTCCTCATTTCCCCACAAGTTGAAACGCGGCAGCTTTGCAGGGTTTCATAAGTGAGCCCCAGTTGTGCCGTGACGTTGAAGAATATTTCCTGCCATTCAGTGCGAGATGATCGCACGATCGCTGGACGCGAGATGCTCTGTAATGGCGCGCCGGATTTCGGTGACCGTGTCGAAGAGCCTGTTGTCTAGGTCGATGACATTGAAGCGGACAGCGATGAATTTGAGGCGGTTTTCGACAGGGACCGCGATCCCGACCTCCTGACCATTGAATACGACAGCTTGCTTTTGCATAACAAACCTCGGGCGCGCCACACGGGAGCACCATCTTAGAAAAGTGGAAGAAAGGGTTTACGACGCGTCAGATTCCCGTCGCAGGTCGGTATCGGATCGAGACGATATCACGCACTCGCTGCACCATTGCGAAGAAACGAAGTCGGACAAACAACGCATCATCCTCCCTCAAAGCGAGTAAAACGACCCCGCCGAGTATCGCCGGCAAGGGCCGGAGTTTCAAAACTCTTCTGTAAAAAACGTAGTCGAGAAATTTCGAGTAAGCAACTGATTTTTGTTATTATTTAGCGTTTTGAATCGTATGATAATTACCGCAGGTGCGAAGTAAAAAATGATGTACGTTCGTCCGCACGCATTGTCCGAGCGCGGTCGACGACCCGCCCGACAAAGCCCTGATGGTCTGGAGAAATCTTCATCACATGCATGCATGCATGCATGCATCGATGATGATCGCCTGGAGTTGTTCCAGGTCGTCAACGTCCATTGGACGCCGAACGGCGTTGTTCCCTATCAAGCTCGCGGCACTTGACGATAGGCTCCTCGCTCCCTCACAACCCGCCGCACCCCAAATCCCAGCAACGCCGCCACGACCCAGCCACCGATAAAACCGATCGCGCCCCAGACAAGACCCGCAAAGCTGACCGGCACGCCCGGCACAAAGTCTCGCCAGGTATTGGCAAACACGACATCGTCCGGCTCCCGCAGCAGCACGAAGGGCTTGGCGACAGGGGCGGCGGTGCCGAGTTTCATTTGCTGCGACAGCAGCGTTTCATAACGCGTGATCGTGGTCTGCATCGAGACGCCGCGGTCGCGCAGGAAATCGTCGGAGGATTGGGCATAGGCGCTGAGCGCCTGCTGGCGATCGAGATGATGGTCGGCCGCCTGGGCGTTGAAATCTTCGACGATGACGCGCAATTCGTCGACCGCTCCCCCGATCCGCTGGCGGTATTGCTGGGCAAATTCCGGCGCCTGTGAAAAAACCGTGCCGCCGGCAAGCCCGGCGACGATGGCGATGATCCTTGCAATCGATCCCATGAACGGTGCCTCCGGCTCTCCCCAGCCCTAACGATCCGCGGCGGCAAAGGTTTCTTCCTCGACACAATCGGTAACTCTATGTGATTGAACCGACAGCGCTTCCGGCGAGTTGATCCCCCAGAACCAACTCAGAAAGAGAGGCTTATCATGAAACAGTTCATCCTCGCCTATACGCTCGCTGCGGCGTCGGTCTTTTCCGCAATGCCGTCAGAGGCGGCGAGCGTTACCATTACCACGGACAATGCGCGTCCCTATTACGGCGATTCCGAGCGCCCCTATTACCGCCACCGTCCGTATCACCGCTACTATGGGATGTCGCATCGCGTCTCGCGTGATTGCTTCACCAAGACGGAAAAGATCCGTCGTCATGGCCATACGGTCGTCAAGGAAACCCGAATCTGCCGATAGGCAATCCATGCAGCAAACCCGGCTGATCAGCCGGGTTTTTCATTTGATCCGGTGATGCGGAACTTCGCCTCATCGTCCGCGTTATAAGCGAAGGGAGTGACCATCATGCGTATCAAAATGACTCTTTTGGCTGCCGCCTATGTCGCCGTCAGCGCCATGCTGCTTGCCATCGCCTATCACCCGCAGGGCTCGGGCGCCATGCAGAAGACGGATCGCCTCGCCGGTTCGTCCTTCCTGGTCGAGCGCTTCGCCGGTTGATCCCGGGTGATCCACTGGGCGCCGTCTATCGGCGCCGGACTATTCCGATAATGATCACGGCGAGCCCTCAGCCAAGGATCCGCCGAGCAGGATGCGATTGTGCACCGACTGCACGCCCTCGACGGCTTTTGCGACTGCGCTCGCCCTCTCGATCTCGCCGACCGTGCCGACCGTACCGCTCAGCACCACCTGGTCATTCTCCATCGTCACCTCGACATCGGACGCATCAATGCCGCCGGCAATCGCCAGCGCATTGGCAACGGCTGCCTCGACCTGTGCGCGATTGGCGACTTCGACCTCCATTTCAGGCTCGAGCCCATGAAATGTCTGCTCTTTGAAAACCATGATCCGTTGCTCCTTGAACCTCATCATCAAATCTCAGGAAGAACGCTTGGCAGCGGAATTTGGTTTCAGCACCGCTACCACTGCAGACGATAGCGCAGATTGACGCTGCCGGCCTCGCTTGGTGAAAACGGATTGCTGACCGAGGCATCGAGGTTGAGGTTCGGCAGGATGGTCTGGCCGACAGCCACCGTCGTCGAGAAATCACCGGCGGCATTGCTGATACCGGTGCCGGCCGAAAGCGAGGTTCCCGTCCACGGATGGATCAGTTTCAGCGCCTGCGACGCCGTCACCGAGGCCTGCCTGGTATCGATCGCGTCAAACTGCACACTGATGGACCGGCTCGATTGCATGTCGAGCGAATCGGACAGGATCCAGCTGCGCGAGCGGCTCAGCGTCAGCGCGCCGCTGCCGCGCAGCGTATCGACACTGACTTTCGCGCCCCGCTGCGACTGGCCCGCCGGCGTGACGCTCGTCTTCACGATCCGGCCCCAGAGCATGGCCTGGCCGGAATCGGGCAGCAAGGCACCGCCTTTGGTCGAGGCGAGCGCGATATCGGCGCCGGCGCTGGTTTCCCATTCCGCCGGCAGGCGAAAACCCATCGTCGCCTTGTAAGACCGGTCGGAGAGTTTTGCCGGCGACCAGATCAGCAGATCATCGGCCCTTGCAACAGCAGCGAGCGACGGCAGGATGGCGAAAAGCATGCATGCGGTTTTGAATATCGTCATGACATAAGAACGTGTTTTGACCTGACACGGGCTGCAGCGGCGCTCCTAGCGAACGCGATGGAATCACGGCAAAGCCGCGATAGAGATTACGGCCAAGCCGCTCATCCCGGTTTCATCTTCGATTTCATGTTGGCCGGAAGGCCGGCGGCACCAAGTGCCTTTGTGGACGCCGCAGCGCCCCGAATTGCTCATGCCGGTGTGGCTGGCTGCGGGAATCCCGTTTCCTCGAGCAATGCTGTAAGGATCGCCTCCAGCCGCCCTGATGTAAACCCCTCGACGGCGGAAATCTGCTGCACCGCACACTTGCCGCCCCCTCCAAAGCCTAGTAGAGCCTGAGCCTACGAGAGAAATTTTCGCGAAATTCCACATGATGACCGGCAAAAGCGCGCCGCGGCGCCTCAGCATCTTCGGTTCGACGGGTTCGATCGGCCAGAATACACTCAATGTCGTCGATCACCTGGGCGGACGGGAGAAGTTCGAAATTTCCGTGCTGACGGGCAACGGCAATGTCGAATTGCTGGCCCGGCAGGCGAAATCATCCGGCGCGCGGCTGGCGGTGACGGCAAACGACCGGCATTACGAATCGCTGAAGAGCGAACTTTCCGGCAGCGGCATCGCGGTTGCCTCGGGAAAATCCGGCCTGATGGAAGCGGCCGACCGCGAGGCCGACTGGGTGATGGCGGCGATCGTCGGCACCGCGGGTCTGGCGCCGACGCTTGCGGCGGCACGCCGCGGCGCCGATATCGCCCTTGCCAATAAGGAATGCCTGGTCTCGGCCGGCGATCTCTTCATCAAGGCAATCCACCAGGGCGGCGGCAGGCTGCTTCCGGTCGACAGCGAGCACAATGCGATCTTCCAGGTGCTGGAGGAAAACCAGCGCCACGCCATCGAGCGCGTCGTCCTGACGGCATCGGGCGGCCCCTTCCGCACCGCCTCGCTCAAGGAGATGGCTGACGTGACGGTGGAAACCGCGCGCGCCCACCCCAACTGGTCGATGGGATTGAAGATCTCGATCGACAGCGCCTCGATGTTCAACAAGGCGCTGGAGATGATCGAAGCCCGGCATCTGTTCGGCCTGACGCCCGAACAGATCGAGGTCATCATCCATCCGCAATCGATCATCCATTCGATGGTCGGCTATACCGACGGCTCGGTGCTGGCCCAGCTCGGCGCGCCCGACATGCGCACGGCGATCGGTTATGCGCTGTCCTTTCCGCGCCGGCCGAACCTGCCGATCGAACGGCTGGATTTCGCCAGGCTCGCCCGGCTGGATTTCGAGGCGCCGGACGAGCTGCGCTTTCCGGCGCTCAGGCTGGCGCGCCTTGCGATGACGCGCGGCGGTGTTCAGGGCGCGGTGTTGAACGGCGCCAAGGAAGTGGCGCTCGAAGCCTTCATCGAAGGGCGGCTGCCCTTCCTCGCCATGGCCGAGATCACCGAGCGGGTCATGGACGATCTGGCCGGCCTGCCGCCGGCCACCACCATGGACGATGTCTTTGCCGCCGACAGGCAGGCGCGGCAAAGGGCGGCTGATCTGATGAAGCTGGCGATCGCCGGCTGAAGGCTGTAGATTTTACGCATGTCGTTGCCGCAAAGCCGCTGCACACTTTTGCGCGACATGCTCTAGCGCAGCCGATTGCCACCCTCATCGAACAATCGGCAATCGGCCGGTTCGAACAGCAGGCCGACCTCTTCGCCGGCCGCAATGCCGACCGGCGAACGGTGCTCGACGGTGAGCGACTGGCCATCGGCAAGCTGGCAATAGAGATATTGCGTTCCCCCGAGATATTCCGAAAAATCGACCCTGGCCGACAGGCTGCCCGACGACTCGGATGCCACCTTCAGATGTTCCGGCCGCAGACCGAGCGTGACTGCGGCGCCGACAGGCCTGTCTGCCGGCGGCAGGCCGCTGTCGATGCGCCGGCCGGCGACCTCCACCAGCCCTGCGTCACTCCAGCGGGCATTCAGAAGGTTCATCCTCGGCGAACCGATGAAACCCGCCACGAAAGTATTGGCGGGGTCCTCGTAGATCTGCCGCGGCGTTCCGGCCTGTTCGACCCGGCCGTCGCGCAGCACGACGATCTTGTCGGCGAGCGTCATCGCCTCCGTCTGGTCGTGGGTGACATAGATCATCGTATTGCCGAGCTCGCGGTGCAGGCGGGCGATCTCGATGCGCATCGACACGCGCAGTTCGGCATCGAGATTGGACAGCGGTTCGTCGAACAGGAAAACGTCGGGCTTGCGCACGATCGCCCGGCCGATCGCCACTCGCTGACGTTGGCCGCCGGAAAGCTGGCCCGGCCGCCGGTCGAGAAGATGGTCGATCTTCAGGATGGCGGAGGCGGCCTTCACCCGCGTCTCGATCTCGGCGGCATGGGTGCGCGCCATCTTCAGCCCGAAGGCCAGGTTGTCGCGCACGCTCATATGCGGATAGAGCGCATAGGACTGAAAGACCATGGCGATGCCGCGCTCGGACGGATCGAGATCGGTGACCATTCGTCCCTTGATCTCGACCTCGCCGTCGGTGACGTCTTCCAGGCCGGCGATCATCCGAAGAAGCGTCGATTTTCCGCAGCCGGACGGGCCGACGAAGACGACGAATTCACCTTCCTCGATCGTCAGGTCGATGCCGTGGACCACCTGCAGATTGCCATAGCTTTTTCGCACGTCCTGGAGCACGACGCTCTTGTTAGCCATACCGTTCGTCATCCCCAAACGACCTACTTGTCCGACTGGACCCAGACGAGCATCTCTCCGGGCGCACGGTTATCCCAGAGATGATAGGGCACGAAACGCGCCGTGGCGACCTGCCTTTCGGCCGGCGCCTTGCGATAAAGCGGCGCGCCCCAGTTCGACGTCTCCTCGCGCTCGACCTTGAGATCGAGGGCGACGGCATCGTTGAGATCCTTCAGCACCACGGTTTCGGCGGCCGGCAGTTCGCGCGGCAGGACGATGGCATTGAGATCGTCGCCATTGTCCGTTGTCTCGACGCAATAAACCAGCGGGCCGCGCATCAAGGCGACGCGGCCGGCATCCTGGCGCACCTTCGGATTGGCATATTGCGGGCGAAGCGAAAGCGGCAGGAAAAGGTCGACACGATCGCCATCGGCCCATTGGCGCTCGATCCTGGCATAGCCGTCACGGATAGCGGCGCCGAGATCGAGCTTTTCTCCGTTGACGCTGAGGGTGGCGCCCTCGGCCCAATCGGGAATGCGCAGCGACAGGGCGAATTTTGCCGGCTTCTCCAGCCGGGTGGTGAAGGCGACCGCACCGTCCCAGGGATAATTGGTCGCCTGCTGGAGTTCGACTGCAGCGCCATTGGCAAGCTTCAGCCGGGTGGTGCTCTCGCCATAGAGATGCACGGCGATTTCGTCATCGGCAACCGCATACATATAGGAGCCGATCGAGGTTACCAGCCGGGCGATATTCGGTGGGCAGCAGGGGCAGTGATGCCATTTCCAGCGGTGGTGCTTGCCGGCACTTTCGAGCGGATTGTCGTAGAAGAAGGTCTTGCCGTCGGTGGAAAGGCCGGGCAGCGCGCCATTATAAAGCGCCTGTTCCATGATGTCGGCGTAGCGCCGGTCCGGCCCGCGCCCGAGCATGCGGCTTGCCCAGAAGACCAGGCCGACGGAGGCGCAGGTTTCCGCATAGGCCGTATCATTGGGCAGGTCGTAATAATCGGTAAAGCCTTCATTGGAGGCGGCCGGGCCGATGCCGCCGGTGATGTACATCTGCTTGGTGGTCAGGTCGTCCCAGAGGGTTTCCAGCGCCGCCGTCAGGCTGTCGTCCTTATATTCGGTGGCGATGTCGGCCATGCCGGAATAGAGATACATGGCCCGCACCGCGTGGCCGACCACCTTCGTCTGCTCGCGCACCGGCTGGTGCGCCTGGCCATATTCATAGGTCTTCTGATGGAAGTCGGCAGCACTGCGACCGTCGCGCGCGGCTTCCGCCGTGAAGAAGTGCGGCTCGGTGCCGCGCTCGTCGATGAAGAATTTCGACAGCTCGAGATATTTCGTCTCGCCGGTTACCCGGGCGAGCTTGACCAGCGCCAGCTCGACTTCCTCATGGCCGCAATAACCGGGGATTTGTCCCTCGCCATGGCCGAAGATCTTGATCATGTAATCGGCAAAGCGGCACATGATGTCGAGCAGCTTGCGCTTGCCGGTCGCCTGGTAATAGGCGACCGCGGCCTCCATCAGATGGCCGGCGCAATAGAGTTCGTGGTGGTCGCGCAGATTGGTCCAGCGACGGCTTGGCTCGACGCGCTGGAACCAGGCGTTCAGATAGCCGTCCTTGTCCTGCAGCCTCTCATACATGTCGATGATTTCGTCGGCGCGCGCCTCCAGCTTCGGGTTCGGCCGGCGATAGAGCGAATAGGCGATGGTCTCGATCGATTTGCCGAGGTCGGAATCCCAAAACATCTGCGTCGTGCCGCCCCAGGGCTGGATGGGAATGACGACGCCCGGGCTCGGCTGGTTGACGTCGATCGCCTTCAGCATGCCGGCCTCGACGCAGCGGTCGAGCAGGGTTTCGGCGGTGGAATTGCAGACGGCGTCCTGCCATTTGCCCCAGAAGCCGCCGAGCTCGACATCGGGAACGGCGACGGGACGAAACTGGCGGTCGTTGCTTGATTTGGTCATGGGCTCTACCTTCTCTCGTTCATTTCACCGCGCCGGCCATCAACCCGCGCATGTAGTAACGTTGCAGCAGCAGGAAGACGATCAGGCAGGGGATCGTCATGACGACGACGCCGGCCTGCACCGCTCCCCAGTTGATGGCGCCGAGCCGCCCGGCGCGAACCGCCGTCATCAGCACCGGCAAAGTGTATTTCTCGTTGCTGGAGAGCAGCACGAGGGCGGCCAGAAACTCGTTCCAGGCATTGAGGAAGGCGAAGATCGCCACCGTCGCGACGCCGGGAAGCACCAGCGGCAGGAGGACGCGCGCCAGCAGTCTGAGATCCCGTGCGCCGTCGATGCGCGCGGCCTCCTCGATCTCCTTCGGCACGGCATCGAAGGCGTTGCGCATCATGAAAACGGAGAAGGGCAGCTGCAGCGTCACATAGACGAGCGTCAGCCCGAGCAGCGAATTGTTGAGGCCGAGTTTTGCCAGGATGATGAAGAGCGGCGTCAGGATCGACTGGAACGGGATCATCAGTGTGGCGATGATCAGCACGAAGAGCGCATTCTTCATCGGGAAGCGATACCGCGAGAAGCCATAGCCGGCGAGCAGGCTGACGGCGACGGTCAGCACCACGGTGGCGACCGAAACGAACAGCGAATTGATCATGTGCCGCCAGATGCCGGCGCCGAACGTATCGAGCAGCGCATAGGCATCGAAGCTGACGCCCGAGCTCGGCCATGGCGGCAGCGGCGGCAGGCTGGCCTCGGCGCCCGGCCGGAAGGAGGCGAGCAGCGTGATCGCGAAGGGTGCGAGAAAGAAGATCGAGATGGCGATGCCGGTGAGATGATAGGCCGATTTCACCCGGATCGCCTTGCGGGCGCGGCGCTCCTTTGAGGTCGTCATGGACGCTCCTCCCCGACCCGCAGCAGCCAGAGCTGCACGATGCTGATGGCCATCAGGATGGCGAGAAGCACGATCGACAGTGCGGCGCCATAACCGAGATTGAACGACACGAAGGACTGGTTGAAGATGTAGTAGACCACCGAGATCATCTTGTTCTGCGGTCCGCCCGCCGTCATGATGTAGAACTGGTCGAAGGCGAGGATCGAGCCGGTGACCGAGACGATCAGCGCCAGCGCAATCGTCTTGCGCATCAGCGGCAGCGTCAGGTGCCGGAAACGCTGCCAGCGGCCGGCGCCGTCGATGCGGGCCGCCTCCGTCAGCTCCGACGGAATGGCCTGCAGCCCGGTCAACAGAATGATCATGGTGAAGCCGGCGATCTTCCAGACGACCATCACCACGACCGTCAGGAAGGCGGTGTCGAAGGTCGCCAGCAGATTGGGGCTCTTTTCCAGAAGACCGAGCGCTTTCAAGGCCGGGCCGATGAAGCCGCTATCGACATTGGCAAGCCAGACCCAGAGCAGCGAGGCGGTGGCAAGCCCGACGACCACGGGCAGGAAGATGATGGTGCGATAGGCGCTGACGAACTGCCGTTCCTTCTCGACGAAAATGGCCAGCGGAAAGGCGACGGCGAAGATCGCGATGGTGACGATCACGGTATAATAGGCGGTGAAATTCAGCGCCGTCATGAAACGCGTGTCGTTGACCATGCGGTAATAATTGTTGAAGCCGATCCAGCGCGACGCCCCCATCAGCGGCCAGTTGTGCAGGCTCATCCATCCGGTAAAGACAACCGGCATGATGAAGAAGACGATGACCAGCGCCATGGCCGGCGCGATATAGGCAAGGCCGCGCCAGTTCGATTGGCGCCGTCGCCTGCGCCGAGGCAACAGGGTCTCTTGCCGAGGCAATAGGGTCTCTGAACCGGAACCGGTCATCAAACGCTCCAAACCTGTCGAGTGAATTGGCCGGGAAGCTGCCACCGCTCCCCGGCCGCGGCCGAGGGAGAGTTATTGGCCGCTATCGATGATCGATTGCATTTCCGACTGGGCGCTCGAAAACGCGCCGTCGACATCGTCGCCGAAGATCGCCGCATTGGTGAAACTTGCCCAGGGGCCGTTGGCGCTGTTGATCAGATCGTTGAACTGCAGCGTATAGGGCGTCTTGGCGACACTGATCGCCTTGAGGCCGACCTGCATGCGCGGATCGAGACCCTCCAGCACCTTGTCGGCGATATCACCACGGGTCGGCAGGCTGCCGTATTTCGCCATGATCTTCTGGCCGTCCATCGAATAGATATATTCGAGGAACTCCTTCACCGCGTCGATCTTCTTGGTGCCCTTGGTGATGACGAAGTTGTCGCCGCCGGCAAAGGACGACGGCTTGCCGTCGACGCCGGGAATGAGGGTGACGCCGAAGTTGATGTCGGGATGCTGGGTCACCAGCGTGCCGATCGCAAAGGCGCCGAGACTTTGCTGGCCGATCTTGCCGTTGGTGAAGGTCAGGAAGTTGGCGCCGTTGTCGCTGGCAGCACCCGCCGGCACGAGGTCCTTCTTGACCATATTGCGGTAGATGTCGACGGCCTTGCGCATCTGAGGCGTATCGAGCGTCGCTTTCTTGCTGTCGGCCGACAGGATATCGGCGCCGGCACCCCAGGTGAGCGGCGTGAAGGTGAAGATCATGCAGCCGCCGCAGCCGCCGCCGGAGAAATAGAAACCGTAAGTATCGTCACCGAGCGCCCGGATCTTCTCGGCATTGGCGGTGATTTCGTCCCAATTGGCCGGCGCCTTTTCCGGGTCGAGACCGGCCTTCTTGTAGAGATCCTTGTTCCAGGCGAAGACCGATGTTTCCACCGAGAGCGGCAGGCCGTAAATCTTGTCCTGATAGGTGCCGAGACGGACATGCGACGGCGACAGCGAATTGAAATAGGGCAGCGATTTTGCCCAGTCGGTCAGGTCTTCCAGCTGGCCGGCCGCGGCAAAGGCGGGGTTGTAAATGAGGTCCATCGAGAGCGCGTCGGGCGCCTGCCCGCCGGCGATCGCCGTCGCATATTTCTGCACCAGCTCGGAGAACGGCACCTCGGTCACCACGACCTTGGTGTCGTGGCTGGAATTATAGGATTCGACCACCTTCTTGAAGGAGTCGCCGATCCCCGTGCGAACCCACATTTCGACATTCTCGGCGGCTGACGCGGCCGAAAACAGGCACAAGGTGGCGATGCTGGTCGCCGCCAATAGACGCTTGATCATGACACTCCTCCCGATATGGCGCATCTCCCTGCGCCTTTGCTCATTCCCTTAGTCTCAATCCTTCGGGGCTTTACCCCCGCATGACTGCCGGACGATCAGCCGGCAGGGCAATTTCCGGACACCCGGTTCGACAGGCCGTCCTTCCGCAAGCGCCAGCACCGTCAATCCGGCCTGCCGCCCGAGCTCCTTCAACTCCATATCCACCGTCGTCAGCGGCGGCCGCGTCTGGGCTGCGACAATCTCCCAATTGTCGAAGCCGATCACCGAAACATCGCGCGGCACCTTGACGCCGCGCTCGCGCAGCGCATCCGAGGCACCCCGGGCGATCTGGTCGTTGCCGCAGAAGAGCGCGTCCGGTTTTTCTCCCGGCCGCTTCCAAAGCTGGTCGACCGCCTCATGACCCCAGCTTTCCGACCAGACGCCGTAAAGCACCGGCTCGCGATGGCCTGCGACCACGTGATAGGCGCCGGCCCGTTCGCGCACCGAGAAGAACTCCTCCGGCCCGGTGATATGGGCGATCCGCCGCCGCCCGGCCTTGACGAGCCATTCCACCGCCAGTCGCGCACCCTGTTCGTCGTCCGAACGGAAGGTAACGCTGTTCTGCGTCCCCTCCGTGAAGGCGTAGACGACAGGCACATGCAAATTCGACAGATCGACAGGCAGACGCCTGTCCAGGCGCTTTCCCGTCGCGATGATGCCGTCGACCTGCTTGTCCAGCATCGCATCGACATGGATCTGGGCGAGCGCCGGATCGTCTTCGATGGCACACAGGAAAACCGAGACCCCGTGATCGACGAGGGCGTCCGAAATACCCGCCATCACAGGCAGCGTGAAACGGCCGTAAGTGTCGTTGGTCAGCAGCCCGATGGTGAAGCTGCGTTTGCTGAGAAGCCCTCTCGCCAGCGCATTCGGCCGATATCCGATTTCCCCGGCGATCCGCTTCACCCGTTCGCGGGTTTCCGCTCCCATCCGGCCGGTGTCGTTGAGCGCCTTCGACGCCGTCGAAATGCTCACCCCGGCAGCCGACGCCACCTCATGGATGGTGATCCTGCCTCTTTTTCCTCCCGATATGTTCAGAACGTCCTCCTTCTGAAGTGGCTTGAGAAAAGCTTTTACCAGCCTCACCGTCAAGTGAGAAAAGGTTTTCTCATGCAATTCGAAAAATGAACAGAGGCGGACGCAGGACAGAAGGCGCGCAGGGAAGACCGGGCCGCATCGGCCGCGGCTGATCGCGAGATAGCCCGGGCGCCGAGATCGGCACAGCGGGTCACAGCGCCGGATGCGCTTCCGGGGCGATGGGAGATTTGGGCGGGATCCTGCACACGCAGAAGCGAGCGCGATCAGAACCTCCGGCGGAGATCCTGATTCGCGGTTTGAACCCAGGCGATCATCGAAAGATCAGGCGACGTGCCTTGCGAGCGCACAGCGTGACCAGAGCGAATGCAGCGCCTCGACCAGATGGGCGATATCGGCGTCGGAATGCAGCGGTGTCGGCGTGATGCGCAGCCGCTCGGTCTTCTTCGGCACGGTGGGATAGTTGATCGGCTGGACATAGACGCCGCAATTGTCGAGCAGCAGGTCGGAGATCCACTTGCACTTGGCCGCATCGCCGACCAGCACCGGCACGATGTGGCTCGGATTGGGCATATGCGGAATGCCGTTCTGGTCGAGCAGCGATCTGAGCTTGCGCACCCGGTCCTGATGGCGGGCGCGCTCGAACTGGCTGACCTTCAGGTGCTGAATCGAGGCGACCGCACCGGCGGCAAGCGCCGGCGGCAGCGCGGTGGTGAAGATGAAGCCGGAGGCAAACGAACGGATGAAATCGCAAAGTGCTGCCGACGCGGCGATATAACCGCCCATGACGCCGAAGGCCTTGCCGAGCGTGCCCTCGATCACCGTCAGCCGGTCCATCAGCCCCTCGCGCTCGGCAATGCCGCCGCCGCGCGGGCCGTACATGCCGACGCCGTGGACTTCATCGAGATAGGTCATCGCCCCGTATTTGTCGGCAAGATCGCAGATCTCCTTGATCGGGGCGATATCGCCGTCCATCGAATAGACGCTTTCGAAAGCGATCAGCTTCGGCGCCTTCGGATCGGCGGCTTTGAGCTTGGCTTCGAGATCGGCGACGTCGTTATGCTTCCAGATCACCTTGTCGCACTTGGCATAACGGATGCCCTCGATCATCGAGGCATGGTTGAGCGCGTCGGAGAAGATGATCAGGCCGGGAATTTTGGCGCCGAGCGTGCCGAGTGCGGCCCAGTTGGAGACATAGCCCGAGGTGAAGATCAGCGCTGATTCCTTGCCGTGCAGATCGGCAAGCTCACGTTCGAGCATGACGTGGTAGTGGTTGGTGCCAGAAATATTCCGGGTGCCTCCCGCACCCGCGCCACAGTGGTCGATGGCGGCCTTCATCGCCTCGATCACCTTCGGGTTCTGGCCCATGCCGAGATAGTCGTTGGAGCACCAGACCGTGACTTCCTTTGCGCCATCGGCGGTGTGACGCGTCGCGCGGGGAAAATTGCCGCGGTGACGTTCGAGATCGGCAAAAACGCGGTAACGGCCCTCGGCATGAAGCCCGTCCAGTTCGTTTTTGAAAAATGCTTCGAAATCCATCATATGCTCCAGTATCGCGCGGCCGTTCTTGCCGACCGGACGTCCGCGCGTCAATGCTTACGCTTTGCTTTACCATCAACTGCGGCAAAAGGCCCAGTTTTTTGAATGATTCCAGATAAAAAATATAGCAGCTGCGATTGATGAGATCGATGCGGTAAACGCGACGGCAATTCGCCGCGCTGACGCGGTCGCCGACACGGCTCCTGCTGCAAAAAAATCAGAACAATGGTGGACAACCCTTTCTTCCGACATAGTTTTCGAGCTAGCGTGCCAAAAAAACAATAGGGACGGCCTATGCCCATTGGGCGACAACCCAGGAGAAAAAGATGAAAAAAGCTGTCATACTCGCATTGATCGGCCTGTCGATCGCAAGCTGCACCCCGACTCAGCAGGGGGCCGGCATCGGCGCCGCATCCGGTGCGGTCATCGGCGGCGTCGTCACCGGCGATGTTCGTGGCGCAGCGGTCGGCGCCGCTATCGGCGGCGTCTCCGGCGCCCTGATCGGCAGCGTCGCCGAACAGCCCGGCCAGTGCTACTATCGCGACCGCTATGGCCGCCGCTACATCGATGCCTGCCCGCGCTGAGACGCCCGCAGACCGAAAAATTCAGGAAATCCCGGACACACATCCGGGATTTTTTGTGCTAAATTAGCGCGTTGGCAATTTAAAATGGTACACCCCGCGCGATTTTGCCGCTAAGCTGTTCACGGCTGGGCAACGAAGCTTCATTGTAGGCATAACCAAAAGCGGCGGATGCGGATCAGAGGGAAAAGCCCGAAAACAGGTATTGCGTATCGGCGAACAGGCACCATGATGGTGGTCGCAGCGGCAGCTGCGTTCTCACCGGTCCTGATCGGCGATGCTTACGCCTTCAAGCTTTTCGGCATTACCATCTTCGGCAAGGAAGAGGACGAAGGTCAACAGGTGCCCGATCCGGTGCGCTACCATGTCGACCTCAAAGCCGATACCGCCGATCCCGACCTCAAAGAAGCGCTGGAAAACAGTTCGCGTCTCGTCAGTGACCAGAAGCAGCCGGTGTCCGGCGATCTCGGCATCGTCGTCAAGGCGCGCGACGACCGCGAACGGCTGATCGCCACCCTCTATGAAAAGGCCCGTTATGGCGGCGTGGTGACGATCACCGTCGACGGCAAGAATATCGACGACCTGCCGCCCAATCCGACTTTCGACCGGTCCGGGCCGGTCCCCGTCACCGTCGACATTGCGCCCGGCCCGGTCTTCAAGGTCAGGGAAGTCCAGTTCGGCGGCGACGCCGCAAACCACAATCCCGCCGACTATGATCTTGCCCCCGGCGCTGAGGCCGGCTCGCTTGCCATCATCAAGGCCGGCGACAAGATCGTCGAACAATTGAAGAGCGAGGGCCGGCCCTTCGCCAAGCTGACCGAACGCAAGGTCGTCGCCGATCACAAAAGCGACACCGTCGATATCGTCCTTGCCGCCGAGGGCGGTCCCATCGCTCCGATCGGCGATGTCGGCGTTTCCGGCGAAAAAACCGTCAAGCCGGCTTTCATCCAGCGTTATTCCCGGCTGAACAAGGGCGAAGCCTATTCCCCGGAAGCGCTGAAGAAAGCCGGCGAGCGGCTTCGCGCCCTCGGCGTCTTTTCGAGCGTCACTATTCACGAAGGCGATGCGCTGGCGCCTGACGGCACCCTGCCGATGACGATCGAGGTGTCCGAAGGCAAGCAGCGCTATTTTGGTGTCGGCGCGCAATATTCCACCACCGACGGCTTCGGCGTGCAGGGCTATTGGGGCCACCGCAACCTGTTCGGCGAAGCCGAAACGCTGCGGATCGAGGGCTCGGTTTCGCGCCTTGGCGAAACCACCGATATCGGCAGCCTCGACTATTCCGCCGGCATCCTTTTCACCAAGCCCGGCGCCTTCTTCCCGGCCGCCACCCTGAAGGCCGGCATCGTTGCCAAGACCGAAAATCCGGACGCCTATAATGCGACGCTCGTCACCGCCTCGCTCGGACTTTCCTACGAACTGACCGACCGGGACACGGTCTCGGCAAGTGGCGAGCTCAGCTGGGAACGCGACGACGACGCCTTCGGCACCAACGACTATCTGACCTTCACCCTGCCGCTTCAATATGACCGCGACGCGCGCGACGACAAGTTCAACCCGACGGAAGGCTACCGCGCGACATTCTCGGTCAAGCCCGGCTATGAGATCTTCAACGCCACGCCCTATGCGGCGTTCGAGGGCTCGATTTCGGGCTATCTGCCGTTTGGCCAGGAAGACGGCTTGGTGCTGGCCGGCAAGGTTGCCGCCGGCGTCCTGATCGGCGGCGGCGGCATCGAGAACATTCCCGCCACGCAGCGCTTCTTTGCCGGCGGCGGCGGCTCGGTGCGCGGATACAGCTATCAGGAAATCTCGCCCTATAACGACAATGGCGACCCCACAGGCGGTCGCTCCTATGTGACCGGTTCGCTGGAGGCCCGCATCAAGATCACCGATACGATCGGCATCGTGCCCTTCATCGATGTCGGCACCGTCTCCGACAGCACCTTTCCGGGTTTTTCCGATATCCGCGCCGGCGCCGGTGCGGGAATACGATATGCGACGCCTTTCGGTCCGCTGCGGCTTGATTTTGCCATGCCGCTGAACAAGTACGAAGGTGGCACAGATTACGGAATCTATGCGGGCATCGGTCAATCCTTCTAGAATTGCCGTTAACCGCGTTTTTCGATCTGTGACCGCCATGAAAACGGGGTAGTGTCCGCGCCGATGCAAATGCTGGCAAAAATCGTCACCTGGGTCATACGGCTCACCGGCTATGTCGCCGGCGCCGCTTTGATTCTTACGGTCGTAGCCCTTGCGATCTTCGGCTTCACCGCCTTCGGCGCCCGCATCGTCACCGAAAAGATAGCCTCGACGCTGTCCAACCGCGACATGACGATCACGGTGCGTGAACCGGAAGGTCTTCTGACCGGTGGGCTGCGCGCCGCCGAGATCACCGTCTCCGATACCAGGGGCGTGTTTGCGGAAGTTCACGGCATCGCGATCGACTGGAACCCGCTGGCGCTGCTGACCGGAACCTTCCATGCCAAACGCTTCGAGATCGAAGCGATCGATGTGCTGCGCAAGCCGGTGCGCACCCTGCCCTCGCGGCCCGGAGCAGAAAATTCCGGCGGCTTCAGCCTTCCGATCAAGCTCGATATCGATCGCATCGCGCTGCCCGATATCAAGCTTGCCGAACCCTTTGCCGGGCGCGCCTTCGCGCTCGCTGCCGAGGGTAGCCTGTCGGCGAACGGCGATGGCGGCGAGGCCGTCGTCAACGTCAGCCGTCACGCAGTTCCGGATGCGCGGCTTGCCGCCGACATCGCTTATGCGCCGGCCGAAAACCGGCTGCGGCTGAAGGCGCAGCTTTCCGAGCCGAAGGGCGGGCTGGTCGCCGGCTTGCTCGGCCTGCCGGACGATCCCGCCGTCAACATCGATCTCGACGGCCAGGGGCCGATATCCGATTGGAAAGGCAAAGTGCAGGCCGCCCTCGACGGCCAGCCGCGCGCCGCGATCGAGGCCCGGCATCAGATCACGGCAGACGGACTGCATCACCTCGACCTCAAGGGCGGCGGCGATCTCAGTTCGCTGCTTCCATCGGCATTCCGGCCGCTTTTCGCCGGCCAGACCAATATCGATCTCGCCACCACCTTCGACAATCGCGGCAAGATCGACATCCAGACCGGCAATATCGCCACCGGCAGCCTCGTCATCGCCGCATCGGGCACGCTCGATCCGGCCGGCAACAATAGCCTGAACGCCAATCTGCTCGGCACATCCGGCCCGGTCGATTTCCGCTGGCCGCTTGCCGAAGGCGATGCGCGCTTCCTGATTTCAGGTCTCAACCTAGCCCTGACAGGCGACGCCCAGACGGCCCGACTGAGCGTCGGCGGTTCGCTCGACAGCGCAACCCTTCCACAGGCCGATATCGGCAACGTCAAGCTGACGGCAAAGAGCGACGCCTTCAATCTCGCCGCCCGTTCCGGCAGCGTTCAGCTGCGTCTGGCAGCCGGCGACGCGAGTTTTGCCGAGCCGAACCTCAACCGCGCGGTCCAAGGCCCCGTGACGATCGCCGCGCCGCTGCAGATCTCGCCCGCCGGCATCGGCTTCAACGGCACCACCGTCGAAAGCACCAATATCAATGGCAGCCTCAACGGCTCCTATAGGCCGGCCGATCAAACGCTGACCGGCAACGTCAAGCTCGCCATCGCACCGGCAGCGTTGCCGGCTGCGGTGGCGGGCAAGTTCGACGGGCTGATCTCGCTCGAAAGCCAAGTGGTCGGTACCATCCCGTCGAAGTTCGCGCTGTCCAACCTCGTCCTGAAATCCGGCACGCTGGAAGCCGCCGGCAACGTCGCGCTTGAGGGCTCGACGTTGAATGCCGACCTCTCCGGTCGGCTGCCTGACATCGGCAAACTCGTCGCTGGCGCCCGCGGTTCGGTAGGCTATGCGTTGAGAGGCGGAGGCGAACTTCCGGCAATCTCGGTGTCGGCCAATCTCAAGGCCGCCAGCCTTGAGATGGCCGACCGCGTGCTTGCCAACCTCAACATCGACCTGTCGGGTGTCGCCGACCCCAAGGCGCCGCAGGGCAAGATCGCCGCCACCGGCACGATCGACGGCCAGCCGATCGGCATCAACGGCGACATCCGCTCTGAGGACGGCAAGACCAGCATTCCGGCGCTGACCGCCGATATCGGCGGCAACCGCTTGACCGGCAATCTGGAATTTTCACCCACCCTTGAGCCGACAGGCGCACTGACATTCGACTTCCCCAATATCGGCCTGCTCGCCGCACTCGGCGGACAGAAGGCTGAAGGCGATCTCAAGGGGTCGCTCGGCATCGAGAGCAACAGCGGCAAGATTGCGTTGAAGCTGCTGGCATCAGGCGGCTCGATCCGCCGCGATACGCTTGCGATCGTCAAACCCGATATCGACGTCACGATCAGCGATCTCAGCGCGCTTGCGGCAAACGGCACTGTTAAGGCCGAGGAACTGAATGCCGGCGCGAACAGGCTCGCCGGTCTTTCGCTCGGTTTCACCAAACAGCAGAACCAGGCCGATTTCGACCTTAACGCCGCCTATGACGGCAATCCGGTGCTGGCCGCCGGCAATATCCAGGCGCCAGGCGGCACGATCGCGGTCAATCTTGATCGCTTCTCGGCCAGCCCCCGCAACATCCCGGTCGAACTTGCCGCACCGACTGAGGTCACGATCGGCGGCGGCACCGCCAATCTGAACGGACTGACGCTGAAAACAGGCACCGGCTCGGTGAGCGTCACCGGCTCCGCCGGCGAGACGCTGAAGCTGAATGCCGACATCCACGAATTGCCGGCAGCCCTTGCCAATGGTTTCGTGCCGACCCTTTCAGCCGGCGGCACGATCTCCGGAACGATCGCGGTGACCGGCACGCCGGCGGCACCCGTCGCCGATTTCAAGCTCGACTGGAAGGATGCGACGACCGGGCAGACCAAGGGCGCCGGGCTGGCGCCGCTCAGCATCGCCGCCGGCGGCAAATTCGCCGACAACAGGCTCGATTTCGACACGACGATCGGCAATGACGACGGCCTGTCTCTGAAGGCCGCCGGCAATGTCGCTCTCGCCGATCCGAAGAACCCGGTCCTGGATGTCGACGCCGATATCCTCAGCCTGCCCGCCCGCATCGCCAATGGTTTCGTTGCCGATCTCGCCGCCGAGGGCACGATTACAGGAAAAATAGCGGCCTCCGGCTCTCTTGCCGCGCCCACTGCCGATTTCGATCTCGATTGGAAGAAGGCAGCCACAAGCCAGACGAAACGGGCCGGCCTTGCGGATCTCGGCCTGAAAGCATCCGGAAAATTCGCCGACAACAAGCTCGATTTCGATACGGCGATATCAGGCGCCGACAGCCTGTCGCTGAAGGCAAACGGCAATGTCGCCATAACAGGCACGACGATCGGCAACGTCACGGTCGACGCCGCGCTGACAAATGTTCCCGCAAGCATCGCAAACAGCTTCGTCGCCGATCTCGCCGCCGAAGGCGCGATCTCAGGAAAGATCTCGGCCAACGGGTCCCTTTCCGCCCCCAGCGCGGATTTCGATCTCACTTGGAAAGACGCTGCGACGAGCCATACGAAACGTGCAGGCCTTGCAGGACTCGGCGTCGCCGCATCGGGAAAATTTGCTGAAAACAAGCTTGATTTCAATGCGGCAGCCAGCGGCGATAAAGACCTCTCACTGAAGGCCACGGGCAATGTCGCGCTGGCCGGCACCACGGTCGAAAACCTCAAGGTCGATGCCGAGATCGTCAAGCTTCCGGCCGCGCTCGCAAACGCTTTCGTTCCGGATCTCGCGGCCGGCGGCACGATATCAGGCACGGTGTCGGCCGCAGGCACACCCGCCGCACCGAAAGCCGACTTCAAGCTCGATTGGACGGATGCGGCGACCAGCCAGACCAGAAGCGCCCATCTCTCAGGCCTCGCGCTTGCTGCATCCGGCCGCTTTGCCGACAACCGGCTCGATTTCGATGGCAATCTCAGCGGCAAGGACGGCCTGTCGCTGAAGGCGGCCGGCAACCTTGCGATATCGGGCACCGCGGTTAAAACCCTTGACCTCAAGGCCGATCTTGCCAACCTGCCCGCCGGCCTCGCCAACGGCTTCGTCTCCGGCCTTGCGGCAGAGGGCACCGTCTCGGGAACGGCATCCGCGTCCGGCGCGCTTCCAAAGCCCGCCGTCGAATTCAAGCTCGACTGGAAGAATGCCGCCACCGCCCAGACCAGGAGCAGCGGCCTGTCGGGCCTGAGTGCGGCAGCATCCGGCAAGTTCGCCAATGACCGGGTCGATTTCGACGCCAATCTCGCCGGCAAGGATGGCGTGCTGGCCAAGGCGACCGGCGGCGTCACCATCGCGGGAACGGCAATCCGCGACCTTTCGATCAATGCCGATATCCCGGCGCTGCCGGCCAATATCGCCAATGCCTTCGTTCCCGGTCTCGGTGCCGAAGGCACGCTCTCGGCAAACGCCGTGACGTCGGGAACGCCGGCCAATCCGATCGTCGATTTCAAGCTCGCCTGGAAAGATGCCGCGACCAGCCACACGAAGGCTGCCGGCCTTTCCCGGCTGGTACTGGCGGCGACCGGAAAATACGCCGGCGACAGGCTCGATTTCGATGCCGATCTCAGCGGTGGCGGCGGCATTGCGCTGAAAGCCGCGGGCAATCTTTCGATCGCCGGCACCTCGATCCGCTCGGTCGACGTCACGGCGAACGCCACCAACGTCCCGGTCGGCCTCGCCAATGGCTTCGTGCCCGGCCTTGGCGCCGAGGGCGCGGTTTCGGCGACCGCAAAGGCCACCGGCGCGCTATCGGCGCCGTCCGTCGACTTCAAGGTCGACTGGAAGAACGCGGCGACGAGCCAGACGAAAGGCGCCGGCCTTTCGTCATTCACCATCGGCGCCTCAGGCAAGCTTGTCGGCGACAGACTGACCATCGACACCAGCCTTGCCGGCGACGCCGGCATGTCGCTGAAGGGCGGCGGCAGCGTTGTGATCACAGGCAATCGCGCCATCGACATGCGCTTCAACGGCAATCTTCCCTTCGCCGTGCTCGGCGCGCCGCTTGCCGCACAGGGCCTCGTCGCCGACGGCGTCGCCACCGTCAATCTGCAGGTCGGCGGAACGGCCGCTGCACCCGTCATCAACGGCACCGTTGCAACCAATGGCGCCAAGCTCGTCGACGTCCGGCGCAATCTTGCCGTCAACAATCTGACGGCGGCAGTGACCTTCAACGGCAACCAGGCCGTGATATCGCGCCTCAGCGGCAATCTCGGCGGCGGCGGCACGATCTCGGCGAGCGGCACCGTCGGCATCCAGCCGGCCGGCGGCTTTCCCGCCGATATTTCGATCAAGCTCGACAAGGCGGTCTATGTCGACGGCACCCTTGTCGTCTCCACCGTCAGCGGAACCCTGGGTCTGCGCGGGCCGATCATGAGCGCGACGCTGAACGGCAAGCTTCGGCTGGACAAGACCTCGATCACCGTTCCGGAAAAATTGCCGACCTCGCTCCGTGAAATCGATATCCGGCACAAGAATGCACCGCGGGCGGTGCTTGCGCAGCTCAGAGAAGACGGCGAGCGGAAACCCGGCGAGAAATCCTCGACGATCACGCTCGATCTCGAAATCGACGCGCCCTCGCATATCTTCGTGCGCGGCCGCGGCATCGATGCCGAGCTCGGCGGCAGTGTGACGATCCGCGGAACGGCGGCTGCACCCGTCGTGACCGGCGGTTTCACCATGCGCCGCGGGCGCCTGACCATTCTCAACCGCCGTATGGATTTCACCGACAAGAGCCGGATCACCTTTGCCGGCGACCTGACGCCGGCGCTCGATATGGAAGCGACCTCCGCCTCCGGCTCGACGACGCTGACCGTCGATGTCGCAGGTCTCGCCACCGACCCGGCGATCACCTTCTCCTCCTCGCCGCAGCTGCCGCAGGATGAGGTGCTGGCGCAGCTGATCTTCGGCCAGTCGATGTCGAAGCTCTCGCCGGTGCAGATCGCCCAGCTCGCCGACGCCGTCAGTCAGCTGGCCGGCAACCGCTCCACCTCGCTTTTCGAAGGTCTGCGCAACCAGCTCGGCGTCGACGATCTCGACATCAGCACCGATTCCAAGGGCCAGACGAGCGTCAGCGTCGGCCGCTATCTCAACGACCGCACCTATTTCGAACTGCAGCAGGGCGGCGCAGCCGGCGCCAAGGCGATCATCAACCTCGACGTCGGCCGCGGCGTCAAACTGCGCGGCGCGGCAGGGGGCAATGGCGAAGGGGAAGCAGGCGTCGTTTATGAACGGGAATATTGAGCCGGCTTAGCGTAATTCAGGAGAGGCACGCTAAGATTGCAAATTTGCCAAGGCGCCCCTCACCCTAACCCTCTCCCCGTAAACGGGGCGAGGGGACGTGCCCTGCGAAAGGCGAGCGGGGAACGGAGAGGTCGCGGCAGGGTCCCTTCGCCCCGTTTACGGGGAGAAGGTGGCGGCAGCCGGATGAGGGGCTAGCCCCCGATTTCTCAGGCCAACTATCGCGTGACAATGCGTTAGAAACCGGTCTTGCTCGTCTTGAGCAGAATATTGCTCTCGGTCGAATTGATGCCGTTGATCAGCCGGATGCGGCGCAGCGTCTCGTCGAAGGAGGCGAGGTCGCGATCCTCGAGTTCGGCGACGAAATCCCATTTGCCGTTGGTGCTATGCAGCGCGCGCACCTGGGGCAGGCCCCGCAACTGGTCGGCCACCCGGTCGGCAAGCTTGCCGAGCACTTCGATCATGACGATGGCGCGCACACCGGCCGACCGTGTCTCATGGCCGGTGCGGATGGTGAAGCCAACGATGGTGCCGCTGGCGACGAGCCGGTCGATCCGGGCGGCGACCGTCGCCCGCGATGCGCCCGTCATCGCCGCAAGCGAGGAGACGGAAATCCGGGCATTGTGGCGAAGCGCACTCAGAAGTTCGGTATCGAGATCATCCACGCCGATCACTTTGTCAAAATAGATTTATCAATTTGCGCAATCATAGTCCATTTCTGACATTTTTCCATCTTTTTGCTACCAGCCGTTTAACCCAGTATCGGCCGAAACAGGCCTCAACACGGAGCCCTCCACATGAATGCTCGATCGCGATCTGTCACCCTCATCGGCGCGCCGCTGGAAGAAGGCTCCGGCCGAAGGGGCGCTGCCATGGGACCGGCGGCGCTACGGATCGCCGGCGTCGACCAGACGCTGATCGAGCTTGGCCATGACGTCGCCGATCTCGGTGATCTCAGGATCGTGCCGGCCATGGACCTGCCGAACCATCCGAAGGCTCATAATCTGAGGATTGTCGGCGCCTTCACCCGTGCGCTCGAAAGCAGCGTCCACGACGTGGCCGCCTCTGGCCGTTTCCCGCTGATTCTCGGCGGCGACCACAGCCTGTCCATGGGCAGCGTCTCCGGCATGGCGCGATATGCCGCCAGTAAAGGCCGCCCGCTTTTCGTGCTCTGGCTCGATGCCCATGCAGATTTCAATTCTCCGGCGACCTCGCCGTCCGGCAATATTCACGGCATGCCCGTCGCCTTCTTCTGCGGCGAGGCGGAGTTCGCCGAGATCCTGCCGAAGGACCGCGCCTTCGTCGATCCGAAGAATGTCTTCCAGGTCGGCATTCGTTCGGTCGATGCGCGCGAGCGCGAGGAAATCCACGAACACGGCGTCAACGTCTTCGACATGCGCGCCATCGACGAGCAGGGTATCGGCGCCATCATGCGTGAGATCCTCGATGTCGTCACCAAGGCGAACGGCCTGCTGCATGTCAGCCTCGACCTCGATTTCCTCGACCCCGAAATTGCCCCCGGCGTCGGCACGACGGTGCCTGGCGGCGCGACCTTCCGCGAGGCGCATCTGGTCATGGAAATGCTTTCGGACAGCGGTCTCGTCTCGTCGCTCGATCTCGTCGAGCTCAATCCGTTTCTCGACGATCGCGGCAAAAGCGCCCGCATCCTGGTGGAACTGACGGCAAGCCTCTTCGGCCGCCGCATCTTCGATCGACCAACCCGCGCCGCATAGGACGGGTTTCGGCACTATACTCTGGAGGGAAAACGGCCATGAACACTTCGGAAAAACTGATTGCCACGGAACAGCGGCTCGGCGCCCACAATTACAAGCCGCTCGATGTGGTGCTGACGCGCGGCGAAGGTGTTTACGTCTGGGATACCGACGGCAATCGTTATCTCGATTGCCTCTCGGCCTATTCCGCCGTCAACCAGGGCCACTGCCACCCGAAAATCCTCGCCGCCATGGTCGAGCAGGCCGGCAGATTGACGCTCACCTCCCGCGCCTTCCGCAACGACCAGCTCGCTCATCTCTACGAAGAGCTCGCGGCGCTCACCGGCTCGCACAAGATCCTGCCGATGAATTCCGGCGCCGAAGCGGTGGAAACCGCCATCAAGGCGGTGCGCAAATGGGGATACGAAGTCAAGGGCGTGCCGGAAGGCCAGGCGGAGATCATCGTCTGCGCCGATAATTTCCACGGCCGGACGCTGAGCATCATCAGTTTCTCCACCGATCCCGACGCCCGCACCGGTTTCGGCCCCTATACACCGGGCTTCCGCACCATTCCCTTCGGCGACGCCGAGGCATTCGCGGCCGCGATCAACGGCAATACGGTCGCCGCCCTGATCGAGCCGATCCAGGGGGAAGCCGGCGTCATCATCCCGCCGGCCGGTTATTTCACCCGCATCCGCGAGCTTTGCACCGATAACAACGTCACCCTCATTCTCGACGAGATCCAGACCGGCCTCGGCCGCACCGGCAAGCTGCTCGCCGAGGAACACGAAGGCATCGAGGCCGACGTGACGCTGATCGGCAAGGCGCTGTCCGGCGGCTTCTATCCGGTGTCGGCCGTGCTGTCGAATTCCGAGGTTCTCGGCGTGCTGAAGCCCGGCCAGCACGGCTCGACCTTCGGCGGCAACCCGCTCGCCTGCGCGGTGGCGCGCACCGCCCTCAAGGTGCTGACGGAAGAAGGGATGATCGAAAACGCCGCTGTCATGGGCGACTATTTCCTCGAAGGCCTCGGGTCGATCCGCTCGAACATCGTCAGGGAGGTGCGCGGCCGCGGGCTGATGATGGCGATCGAGCTGGAACCCGAAGCCGGCGGCGCACGGCAATATTGTCATGCGCTGAAGGAGCGCGGCCTTCTCGCCAAGGATACTCACGACCATACGATTCGCCTCGCCCCGCCATTGGTCATCACAAGAGAACAGGTGGATTGGGCGGTCTCTGAGATCGAAAAGACCATAGGCTGACGTAAATCGGAGCTGAAAAGCTTCGCAATCCCGCTCCCGATTTAGATTTGGGCAACACTCTTTCGCTAATGTCGTCGTAACCGTAACGATGCTGCGCCGAGCGCAAAGCATCGCGTGGTGTGAAGGCAAGGCTTGTCAGCGCCAATGGTGGCGCAGCCGCTTCTGCTTTGGCTTACGACAGTTGGGAAGAATTCTAATGGCCACGATCAATTCCACTAGCTTCAGCGGCGATACGCTCGAAATCATTGCCTTCCGCCTGCATGATCAGGAATTTTGCGTCAAGACCACGACCATCCGCGAAATCCGCGGCTGGGCGCCCTCGACGCCGATCCCGCATTCGCCGGCCGACGTCATCGGCGTCATGAACCTGCGCGGCTCGGTGATCCCGATCATCGACCTCGCCTACAAGCTCGGCATGAAAAGCACCGTCGCCAACGAGCGCAGCGCCATTGTCGTCGCCGAAGTTCACAACATGGTCATCGGCATGCTCGTCGACCGCGTCTCGGATATTCTCACCATCTCGTCCAGCCAGGTCCAGCCGGTTCCTGAGGTGACCGCCTCCTTCGACCGCGCATTCTGCGAAGGCATCATCGCCTCCGAAAACGGCATGATCTGCTTCCTGAACCTCGCCAAGATGTTCAAGGAAAACGAGACGGATGAACTGGCGGCCTGATCCGGCACAGCTTGATTTTCGAAAAACCGCCCCGCTTCGGGCGGTTTTTTATTGCGGCATCATGCTCTGACTTGGCTCGATCATGTTTTTCAACCTAACGTAATATAAGCGATAGCTTTTATATCGAAAAAATTAACCACAGCCTATCATCATGATTGCGAAGCATAAGGATGACACGTCCTCCGGTAAGCATGATACAACGAACGAGTAGTGGTTGTATCGGAGCGCCGGCGTCCCTCACCCGATCTGCTTCCCGACCAAGCCGGCGCAGCGGATGCTGTGCATTTCAGAGGGACAGGAATGTTTAGTCTATCCTCCGATGCAAAATACATTCTTGATGCTATCTCCAGATCGCAAGCGATCATCGAATTCGATCTCAAGGGAAATATCCTGACGGCGAACGAGAATTTCTGCAAAGCGCTCGGTTACAGCCTGAACGAAATTCTCGGCAAGCATCACAGCATGTTCTGCGAGCCGGCCTATACGGCCACCCAGGAATATCGTGAATTCTGGGCGCGGCTCGGCCGCGGTGAGTATGATGCCGGTGCCTACAAACGCTTTGCCAAGGGCAGCAAGGAAATATGGATCCAGGCGTCCTACAATCCTGTTTTCAAGGGCCGAAAACCGTTCAAGGTCGTCAAATTTGCAGCCGACATCACCGTGACAAAGAGGAAGGCCGTTGAGGATGCCGGCAAGCTGGAAGCGATCTCGCGCTCGCAGGCGGTGATCGAATTCACCCCGACAGGCGAAATCCTGACTGCCAACGACAATTTCTGCACCGCCATGGGATATTCGCTGGCAGAGATCGCCGGCAAGCATCACGGCATGTTCTGCGATCCCGCCTACGCCAGGACCGAGGACTACGCCAATTTTTGGAAGCGGCTGGCAGGGGGCGAATACATCGCCAATGAATTTGTCCGATTCGGCAAAGGCGGCCGGCAAATCTGGATACAGGCGGCCTATAATCCGATCCTCGATGCCGATGGCAAGGTCTACAAGGTCGTGAAATTCGCGACCGACGTCACCGAACGTATGAGCGCCATTTCGCAGCTCGGCAACGCGTTGCGCAATCTCTCGGAGGGCGATCTGACCCAAACGGTGGACACGCCTTTCGTCCCCTCGATGGAGCAGTTGCGTCACGATTTCAACACTACGATCAGCGACCTCGCCGAAACGATGAAGACGATCGGCGAAAATGCCAGCGCGATCGCCGCCGGCTCGCGCGAGATCGGCGAATCGGCCGATTCTTTCTCCAAGCGCACCGAGCAGCAGGCCGCATCGATTGAGGAGACGGCGGCCGCGCTGGAGGAGATCACCACGACAGTCAACGATTCCAGCCGCCGCGCCGATGAGGCCGGCCGCCTCGTCGTCAAGACCAAGAAGGGGGCCGAGCAATCCGGCATCGTGGTTCGCAATGCCGTCGCGGCGATGGATCAGATCGAACACTCCTCGCGCGAGATCAACAACATCATCGGCGTGATCGACGACATCGCCTTCCAGACCAATCTCCTGGCGCTGAATGCCGGCGTCGAGGCAGCACGCGCCGGCGAAGCCGGCAAGGGCTTCGCGGTCGTGGCCCAGGAGGTTCGCGAGCTCGCCCAGCGTTCCGCCAAAGCCGCCAAGGAAATCAAGGCGCTGATCAACACGTCGAGCGACCTCGTCAAGAACGGTGTCGGCCTCGTCGGCGAGACCGGTCAGGCGCTCGAGGAGATTGTCGCGCAGGTGGGCGATATCGACGGCAATGTCGAGGCGATCGTCAAGGCATCGAAGGAACAGGCGGTCGGTCTCAAGGAAATAAATCAGGCGGTCAACACGATGGACCAGGCAACGCAGCAGAACGCCGCGATGGTCGAGGAGAGCACTGCCGCCAGCCACAATCTTGCACGGGAAGCCGAAACGCTGCGGGTCCTGCTGGCGAGGTTCCGCCTCCCGGGTCAAACCCAGGCGGTCGGCAGACCGCAGGCAAGACAGATGGGTTCGCCGGCGCTGCATCTCGTTGCACGGGTCGCCAAGGCCCAGGGCGCCGCCGCTGCAGGCGCCCAAAGCTGGGAAGAGTTCTGATTTCCCTCTGCCATTATCCGTTCAAGCCGGAATGAAAGCGCGCCGCCAGCCCCTGGGCGGCGCGTTTGGATGCTTAACCGAACAGAGCGAAGGTCGCCTTCAGCGTGCATGCGCAGGCAGCTGACTGCTGCCTCCCTCCCGCATCCGCCGATCGTGATTACCGGACCTGGTTAGCCTCCGCCGCCGGTTTGCGGATCATGGGAGCGGCCTGAAGCACCAGGGCATCCAGCCCGTTTTCTTCCGTCTCCAGAATTTCGAACAATTGCCGCCGCATGCGCGGCTCCCAGAATTTGTTGATATGATTGGCGACCCCCTCGACGGCCTCGCTTGCCGGCTGGCTTTTGAAGAAGGTGGCGATCTGATTTGCCATATAGACGAGCTTGGTCTTGGTATCATGCGACATCGGCGATGCTTCCGGGCGAGATGCGGTGCGGGTGGGTGAAAATCTCGAAATCCTCGCCGCGCACCAGCGCGACGAGCGTGATGCCGGCCGCTTCGGCCGTGCGAATGGCCAGAGCCGTCGGCGCCGAAATGGCGATGAGCACGGGACTGCCGAGGATTGCCGCCTTCTGCACCATCTCGACCGAAAGCCGGCTGGTGACGACGACGGCGCCGTCTCCGCCTGTTTCACTGGCGCCGATGACGGCGCCGCAGAGCTTGTCCAGCGCATTGTGCCGGCCGACATCTTCGCGCACGGCAATCAGCCCGGTGCCGGGCCGATAGAAGGCGGCGCCATGCACCGCCCGCGTTTCGCGATGCAGCTGCTGCGCCTCGTTCAGAAGCGCAACGGCCCGCACGATATCCGCATGCGACAGCGCCAGCGGCAATGTCGAAACGTCAGGCACCGGCCGCACCGCCTGCTCGATCGATTCGATGCCGCAGAGCCCGCAGCCGACCGGCCCCGCCATGCTGCGGCGGCGTGCCCGCAGCCGATCGGCGACATCATCGACAAGGCTCACCTGCACATCGATCCCCTGCTCGCCCGCAACGACCTCGATGCCCGAGATCTCCGTCCGCTTGGCGATGATCCCTTCGGTCAGGCTGAAGCCGACGGCAAAATCCTCGAGATCGGCGGGAGTGGCCATCATCACCGCATGCGAACTGCCGCCATAGGAAAAGGCGATCGGCACTTCCTCCGGCACGATGCGCGAACCGCTGTGCATGAGGCCGTTGCGACGGGCGGTTTCGGAGGCGCGGGCGGTGGTCGGGAAAGTCATGCTGTACGCCCCCTCTTCGGCAATAGCTGACCGCCCTGCATCGTCACTCCGCCGCTTCGAGCTTGCCGGCAATGCGGCGCGATTGCCGTGCCTGCTCATCATATTCCATCTGCCAGTCGCTCGGCCCGTTGGAGGGCGAGACCTGCACCGCCGTCACCTTGTATTCCGGGCAGTTCGTCGCCCAGTCGGAGAAATCGGTGGTGATGACGTTCGCTTGCGTATTGGGATGATGGAAGGTCGTATAGACGACGCCAGGGGCGACGCGATCGGTGATCAGCGCCCGCAGCGTCGTGTCACCGGAGCGGCTGACGAGCTTCACCCAGTCGCCGTCGCGAATGCCGCGCTGCTCGGCATCATGCGCATGAATTTCCAGCCGGTCTTCCGGATGCCAGGCGACATTCTCGGTCCGGCGCGTCTGCGCTCCGACATTGTAGTGACTGAGGATGCGGCCCGTGGTGAGCAGCAGCGGGAAGCGCGGGCCGGTGCGCTCGTCGGTCGCCACATATTCGGTGCGGATGAATTTGCCCTTGCCGCGCACGAAACCGTTCACATGCATGATCGGCGAGCCGAGCGGGTTCTTTTCGTTGCAGGGCCACTGCACCGAGCCCATCTTTTCGAGATAGTCGTAGGAAACAAGCGCGAAACTCGGCGTCGTTGCGGCGATCTCGTCCATGATTTCCGACGGGTGGCTGTAGTGCCAGTCGAGCCCCATCGCCTGGGCGAGCTTCTGCGTCACCTCCCAGTCGCCGTAACCGTTGCGCGGCGACATCACCTTGCGCACGCGATTGATGCGCCGCTCGGCATTGGTGAAGGTGCCGTCCTTCTCGAGGAAGGTCGAGCCCGGCAGGAACACATGGGCGTAATTGGCGGTCTCATTGAGGAAGAGATCCTGCACGACGACGCATTCCATCGCCGCAAGACCGGCCGCGACATGTTTCGTATCGGGATCGGACTGGAGAATGTCCTCGCCCTGGACGTAGAGGCCCTTGAACGAGCCGTCGACCGCCGCATCCAGCATGTTCGGAATGCGCAGACCCGGCTCGTTGTTGAGCTTCACGCCCCAGAGTTTTTCGAAGATGTCCCGTGTCGCATCGTCGGAAATGTGCCGGTAGCCCGGCAGCTCGTGCGGGAAGGAGCCCATGTCGCAGGAACCCTGCACGTTGTTCTGGCCGCGCAGCGGGTTCACGCCCACGCCCGGGCGGCCGATATTGCCGGTCGCCATCGCGAGATTGGCGATCGCCATGACGGTGGTCGAGCCCTGGCTGTGTTCGGTGACCCCGAGGCCGTAATAGATCGCGCCATTGCCGCCCTTGGCGTAGAGCCTTGCCGCGCCGCGTAGATCCGCCGCCGGTACGCCGGTGAACATTTCGGTCTGTTCGGGGCTGTGCTGAGGCTCGGCGACGAAGGCCGCCCAGTCCTCGAACTCCGACCAGTCGCAGCGCTCGCGGATGAACTTCTCGTCGAAAAGCCCTTCGGTGACGATCACATGCGCCAGCGCCGTCATGACGGCGACATTGGTGCCCGGCTTCAGCGGCAGGTGGTAGGAGGCCTCGACATGCGGCGAGCGGACGATGTCGGTGCGGCGTGGATCGATGACGATCAGCTTGGCGCCCTGGCGCAGCCGCTTCTTCAGCCGCGAGCCGAACACCGGATGGCCGTCCGTCGGATTGGCGCCGATGATCACGACGACATCGGACTGTTCGACGCTGTCGAAATCCTGCGTGCCCGCCGACGTGCCGAACGCCTGGCCGAGACCATAGCCGGTCGGCGAATGGCAGACGCGTGCGCAAGTATCGACGTTGTTGTTGCCGAAACCGGCACGGACCAGCTTCTGCACCAGATAGGTTTCCTCGTTGGTGCAGCGCGAGGAGGTGATGCCGCCGACCGCATCGCGGCCGTATTGATACTGGATGCGGCGGAATTCCGACGCCACATGCGCGAAAGCCTCGTCCCAGCTGACCTCCCGCCAGGGATCGCTGACCTTTTCGCGGATCATCGGATTGAGGATGCGGTCCTTATGGGTGGAATAGCCATAGGCGAAACGGCCCTTGACGCAGGAATGGCCGCGATTGGCCTGGCCGTCTTTCCACGGCACCATGCGCACCAGTTCCTCGCCGCGCATTTCCGCCTTGAAGGAGCAGCCGACGCCGCAATAGGCGCAGGTGGTGACCGCCGAATGCTCCGGCTGGCCGATCTGGATGACCGACTTCTCCGTCAGTGTCGCCGTCGGACAGGCCTGCACGCAGGCGCCGCAGGAAACGCATTCGGAATCGATGAACTGCTCGTGCATGCCGGATGCAACGCGCGAGCCGAAACCCCGCCCCTCGATCGTCAGCGCGAAGGTACCCTGCACTTCCTCGCAGGCGCGCACGCAGAGCGAACAGACGATGCACTTGGAGGGATCATAGGTGAAATAGGGATTGGACTCGTCCTTCGGCAGCCATTTCAGATTGATGTCGCCGCTGTTGCGGGCCTTGACATGATTGTCGCCCTCGTAGCCGTAGCGCACGTCGCGCAGGCCAACGGCACCCGCCATGTCCTGCAATTGGCAATCGCCGTTGGCAGCACAGGTAAGACAGTCGAGCGGATGGTCGGAGATATAGAGCTCCATCACGCCGCGGCGGATATCCTTGAGCCGCCCCGTCTGCGTATGCACCACCATGTTTGCCGCCACCGGCGTCGTACAGGAGGCAGGCGTGCCGGCGCGGCCCTCGATCTCGACGAGACAGAGCCGGCAGGAGCCGAAGGCATCGACCATGTCGGTAGCGCAGAGCTTCGGCACCTCGATGCCGGCCTCCATCGAGGCGCGCATGATGGATGTTCCCTCCGGCACGCTGATCTGCTGCCCATCGATGGTGAGCGTCACCATGGTCTCGGATTTCGAAGCCGGAGTCCCGTAGTCGATTTCATGGATGAGAGACATGGTCGGCCTCCTGAATGGAAATGGAATTGAGCAGGTCACGCCAGAACGACGTCATTCGGCGGCCTCCACGATCGGCGCCGGCGAAAAATCCTCCGGGAAATGCGTCATGGCGCTCACGACCGGGTATGGCGTGAAACCGCCGAGCGCGCAGAGCGAGCCGAACTTCATCGTGTTGCAGAGATCGGCAAGCAGCACCCGGTTCTTCTCCGGCTCGATGCCTTGGGCAATCTTGTCCACCGTCTCCACCCCGCGCGTCGATCCGATGCGGCAGGGCGTGCACTTACCGCAGCTTTCGACGGCGCAGAATTCCATGGCGAAACGCGCCTGCTTCAGCATGTCGGCCGTGTCATCGAAGACGACGATGCCGGCGTGACCGATCAGCCCGTCTTTGGCGGCGAAAGCTTCGTAATCGAAAGGCGTGTCGAACAGCGCCCGCGGGAAATAGGCGCCGAGCGGCCCGCCGACCTGCACGGCCTTGACCGGCCGGCCGGTCGCCGTGCCGCCGCCGATCCGGTCGACGATATCGCCGAGCGAAAGACCAAACCCAGTCTCATAAAGCCCGCCGTACTTGATATTGCCGGCAATCTGCAGCGGGATCGTACCGCGCGAGCGGCCCATGCCGAAATCACGGTAGAAGGCGGCGCCCTTTTCCATGATGACGGGGACGGAGGCGAGCGAGATCACGTTATTGATGACGGTCGGACAGTCAAACAGCCCCTTATGCGCCGGCAAGGGCGGCTTGGCGCGGACGATGCCGCGCTTGCCTTCGAGGCTGTTGAGCAGGGCCGTCTCCTCGCCGCAGACATAGGCACCGGCACCGGTGCGGACCTCCATATCGAAGGCGCGGCCCGAGCCGAGCACCGACGGGCCGAGAATACCGGCCTGCCGGGCAATGCCGATGGCCGCCGTCATCGCCGCGATCGCATGCGGATATTCCGAACGTGTGTAGACGAAGCCCTTGGTCGCTCCGGTCGCGAGCCCTGCGATCGCCATGCCCTCGATCAGTACGAAGGGATCGCCTTCCATGATCATTCTGTCGGCAAAGGTGCCGCTGTCGCCCTCATCGGCATTGCAGACGATATATTTGCGGTCGCCGCTGGCATCGAGGACGGTTTTCCACTTGACGCCCGTCGGGAAGCCCGCGCCGCCGCGTCCGCGCAGGCCGGAATCGGTGACTTCCTTGACGACGTCGGCAGACGCCATCGAAACGGCGCGGCGAAGGCCGGCAAGGCCGCCATGCGCTTCGTAATCCGCCAGCGAGAGCGGATCGATGACGCCGCAGCGGGCGAAGGTCAGGCGGGTCTGTTCCTTCAGGAACGGGAGGTCTTCAACCTCCCCGAGACAGAGCGGGTGATCGCCGCCATTGACGATCCCCGCGTCGAAGAGAACAGACACATCCCCAGCCTTCACCGGTCCGTAGCCGATGCGCTTGCCGGCGACCTCGACTTCGACAAGCGGTTCCAGCCAGAACATTCCGCGCGAGCCGTTGCGCACGATCTCGACATCGAGGCCGCGGGCGGCGATCTCCTGGGCAATCGCCTTTGCCACCTTTTCGGCCCCGAGCGCCAGCGCTGCGGCATCGCGCGGAACATAAATCCTGACTGTCATCGGCGGGCCTCCGCAACGAGTTCGGCCGCCATCTGATTGTCGATCCGGCCATAGACCTCACCGTCGAGCATCGCCGACGGGGCGCAGGCGCAGAGCCCGAGACAGTAGACCGGCTCCAGCGTCACGCTGCCGTCGAGCGTCGTCTGGTGAAAATCAATGCCGAGCAGCGTCTTGACGCGCTCGGCCACCGCATCGCCGCCCATCGACTGGCAAGCCTCGGCGCGACAGAGCTTCAGCACATGCCGGCCGGCGGGATGGTTGCGATAATCGTGATAGAAGGTCATCACGCCATGCACCTCGGCGCGAGAGAGGTTCAGCTCCTCGGCGATCACAGGCAAGGCTTCCTGCGGCACGTAGCCGAATTCGTCCTGAACCCCGTGCAGAATGGGAAGCAGCGGTCCTTCGAGGAAGCGCAGATCGGCGACGATGGCACGAGTGCGCGCGGCAATATCGCCTTCGGCGATATGAATGGTCATAAGGCAGCCCTCCCGACGGCTTGCTCGTTGCGGAATCGCAGCCTCCTCCAGCCCGGGCGCTACTCCTCGACCAGCATCGCAAGGAAGCCGCCGGCGATCAATAACGCTTTCACGTCGATCGATAGATTTTTTCTATCAGAGTTCTTCGTCCCGTACGAGCACTCTGGCTTCGTGCAGCAAGGCCGACACGAGCGGCGTAAAGGGCTCGCGATAGGGTGCAACAAGGCCGACCAGATGATGCGCCTCCGGCTCGACGATCGGAATCATGCGGATTTCCACCGGAAAACCAAAGGATTTTGCCACATTGCGTGGCATGATGCTCGCCCAACGGCCAGTCCTGACATGCGAAAACAGCACGATCATCGAATTGGATTCGAGCGTCGGATGCACGGTCGCGCCTGCTTCGGTCAGGTGCCGATTGATGATTCGCCGGTTCTGCATGTCGGCCGTCAATAGACAAAGCCGAAGATCGCCGACCTCCTTCCAGGTCACGTTATCGCGATCGGACAGCGGGCTGCCCGCGGCGGTGATCAGATGATAGCGCTCGGCATAGAGCGGAACGCTGGTGACACGACCGAGCGGCTCGTTTTCGAGATAGGTGATGCCGGCGTCGATTTCGAGGTTTTCGAGCATGCTCAGCACCTGCAGCGAATTGCGCGAGACGATCGAGAAGGTCACGCCGGGATGCCGCTCCTGAAACGGCGTGGTGATGCGCGACAGCATGGCGAGCGCCGTCGGAATGGCGGCGAGACGGATGTGGCCGGAAAGGCCGCGGCGGGCGGCGCGCATTTCCTCCCGCATGGTGCGGGTGTCGCCGACGATGCGCCGGGCCCATTCGAGCACGCGCTGCCCCTCCGGCGTCAGCCCCTGGAACCGCGAGCCGCGCTGCACCAACATGACGCCCAATTGATCCTCGAGCTGGCGGATGGCGGCCGAAAGTGTCGGCTGCGAAATCCCGCACTCCTCGGCGGCGCGGCCGAAATGCTTTTCATTGGCAAGGGCGATAAAGAATTCCAGCTTGTCGATCATCCCCTTATCTTCGACGCAGCAGCCGCGCTCCGCAAGGGCGGTTGCTAAAGACCACCGCACAGTTTTGCCCGACGGGCTTTAAAGATTTTCTGCAATCGGAAAAAGATCGAACAGCGATTCGAGGAAGGCAAGCACGCTGACATTGCCGATGCTGTAATAGACCAGCCTGCCCTGGCGGCGCGTATTGACCAGGCCTTCGAGCCGCAAACGCGCAAGCTGCTGCGAGACCATCGCCTGCTGTATGCCGAGAATATTTTCGATTTCACCGACCGTCCGCTCCTCTTTCGCCAGGATGCAGAGGATCAGAAGTCGGGTGTGATGCGCCAAAGCTTTCAGCAGATCGCTCGCCTCATGGGCTTTTCCAGCGAGTATGTGCAGTTCCTGGCCGGTCATCCCCGGCTCCGGTTTAGGCAACGGCATTCGATATCTCGGAAGGGAGGCGGTGAAATAGTTCAGCACAATAGCATATTTGCAGAAGAGAATTCGCCAATAATAATGAAATACCAAAAAAGGTCTAAGTAAATCAGCAGATAAGCTGTCCGCCATTGATCTCGACCACCTGGCCGGTAATGTATCCCGACAGCGAGGGAGCCGCCAGGAACAGATAGGCGGGAGCGCAATCCTCCGCCGTGCCGAGCCGCTGCAGCGGGATGGATTTTCTGGTCTGCTCCAGTTTTTCGCGGGAGGAATAGCGCTCGTGGAAATCCGTCTCGATCGTGCCCGGAGAGACGCAGTTGACGCGGATTGCATCCGGGGCAAGCTCCCGGGCGAGCGCCTTGGAATAGGTGGCGACGAAGGCTTTCGAGGCCGAATAGATCGAGGAGCCGGGGCTGCCGCCGGTCAGCGCCGAAATCGAGACGGTGTTGACGATGGCAGCACCCTCGGCCGCTTTCAATGCCGGCAGCAGGGCGCGCGTCAGCGCCACCACCGATGTCTGGTTGAGCCGTATGACCGCCTCATATTCGGCGTCGGTCAGCGTGGCGGCGGGAAAACGGCCAAGCATGGTGCCGGCATTGTTGACGAGCACATGAACCCTGTCGAAGAAAGCCAGAACATCTTCTGCAAATTGCGCCGCCCCGCCGACGGCGGAGAAATCGGCATGCAGCAGCAGTGCCCGTCTTTCGGATTCCGCCGTCAGCAGGAAATCCGGCAGATCCCGTCCGGGCTTGCGCCCGGTATGGACGATCACCTTCGCGCCGCAGTCGAGAAACTGCCGGGCGACTTCGAGGCCGATGCCGCGGCCGGCACCGGTCACCACGACATTGCGATTTTCAAACAGTCTGGGATGAAACACGAAGCCGTCCTCCTAGAGCATGATACCGAAAAGTGTGAGCGGCGTTCGGACAAAATCATGCTCTAACTATATAATTTAGAACAGGATTCAGATTTAAGGCCGGTCTGGACTGAAATCATCCTGTTTTAGCGAACAGCGCCGCCGGTTGCGCCATTCGCCCTTAACATATGAGCGCGCCGGCCGAAAGAAAGGCGGGCATCGATCTTTCCTGAAAGAGACAGCTAAGTCTCCCTCTGGGAAAGCCAGGTTTTAGCTTTCGGTCTCCAGCAGCCGCGCCCCCGGTCCCTCCTTGCCGAGCCGGTCGCCGGGATTGCGCAGCGGACAGCTATCGACCGACAGGCAACCGCAGCCGATGCAGCCGGTCAGGCGGTCGCGCAGCAGGCTGAGCTGGCTGATTCGCGCGTCGAGATCGTCCTTCCAGCGGGCCGACAGCGTTTGCCAGTCGGCGGCCGTCGGCGTGCGTCCTTGCGGCAGGGATTCGAACGCGGCCTGGATTTCCGCAAGCGGAATGCCGACACGCTGCGCCACCTTGATGATCCCGAGCCGGCGGAGCACGTCGCGCCCGTAGCGGCGCTGGTTGCCGCGGCTGCGAATGCTCGAGATCAGCCCCTTGGTTTCGTAAAAGTGCAGCGCCGAGACGGCAAGGCCGCTGCGTTCAGCCACGTCGCCGACCGTCAGGAGCTTGCCGAGCGGCACGGTAGGAATTGTCTCCATCGCCTCTTGACCTCAATATTAGTTGAGGTTTTATAAGCCTTGCTCCAGCAGTCGTAAAGCCCAATCGCGAGAGGAGCGACGCATGAAAACATCCATCAGGCTGGCGGTGATCTACGGAAGTACCAGAAAGGGCCGCATCTGCGAGCGGGTTGTCAAATGGCTGACGCAGGAAATTGCCCGCTTCCCGCAATTCGATATCGACATCATCGACCCGCTCGAATTTGCGCTGCCGCCGAGCCGTGAGACGACACATCCCGAAATCGACAGGCTTGCCGGGCGGCTCGGCATGGCCGACGCCTTCATCATCGTCACGCCGGAATACAATCACAGCTTCACCGCCGCGTTGAAATCGACCATCGATCTGTTTTTCGAGCCCTGGCAGGGCAAGCCGGTCGCCTTCGTTTGTTACGGCGGCATATCGGGCGGCCTGCGCGCGGTCGAGCAGCTGCGGCTCGTCTTTGCCGAACTGCACGCCGTCACCATCCGCGATTCGGTCAGCTTTTCCGCGCCATGGAACCGCTTCGACACGGCCGGACGACTTCATGATCCGAGCGACGCCCTGCACGCGCTCGACCGTATGATGGCGCGGCTGGAATGGTGGACCCGGGCTCTGATTGCCGCGCGCAGCGATCGTCCCTATGCCGACATCGCTGCCTGAGGCGGAAGGCTGCGGTTCCGTTCCCGGCAGGTACGGGACCCCTGGGGACACCCGGACAGGACCTCCGTCCGGGTGTTTTCCCATCATGCCGGCCTCATCCCGGCCATGCGGACGGGTTGGGAATTTTGCGGTTGCGGGAAGAAAACCCCGGTGATAATTTCCGCGCCGATTAACAGGGGAGCTCCGTATCGCCGGGGCTGAGATGCGAGGCGCAAGCGTCCGGACCCTTCAAAGCTGATCTGGGTAATGCCAGCGGAGCGAGGTTCGGATGTTCTCAGGCGCACAACTATCACTCTCTCCGATGTCCGGCAGTTTCGTCGGTATCATTCTCGATGCCGTCAGGGCGCCCGATCCCTATCGCGACCGGCTGCGCATCGAGACCGCCGCCGAAATCGAACGCTGATGACACCGTCGCCACCATCGGATTCCCGCCGTGCCGCGCTCCTGGCAGCTCTCACCCGGGGCATGCCGGCCTTTCTCGCCGGCTGCGCCTTTCTGGCGGCATGGGAAGTCTATGTCGATCTCTCCGGTATCAAACCGTCCATCCTGCCGGCGCCGTCGCGCATCGTCATCCAGGGCTGGCTGAACCGCGAAGCGCTGATGGCAAACACCTGGCCGACGCTTGGGGCCACACTCGGCGGTTTCGCGCTGTCGCTTGCCTTCGCCTTCGCCGCGTCGATCCTCATGGATTTCATGCCCTTCATGCGCCGGGCGTTGCTGCCGGTCTTCATCGCCAGCCAAACCCTGCCGCTGGTGGCAATCGCGCCTCTTGTCGTCCTCTGGTTCGGGTTCGGTCTCGTGCCGAAGATCCTGCTGGTGGCGCTCGTCACCTTCTTTCCGCTGCTCGTCGCCCTGCTGCAGGGTTATGAATCGACCGACCGTGACATCGCCGAATTGCTGAACTCGATGAAGGCAGGCCGCTGGCGGATTTTCCGCCTGGCGCGGCTTCCCTCGGCGCTGCCTTATTTCTTCGCCGGCCTGAGGATCTCGATCACCTATGCCGTCGTCGGTGCGATCTTTGCCGAATATGCCGGTGCCGCCCGCGGCCTCGGCATCTATATTCTCAACGCCAAGAACAATTTCCGTCCCGATCTCGTGCTCGCCGCCGTCCTCGTCAGCGCCGTGCTGACACTCTGCCTCTTCGGGCTGACGCTGCTGATCGAGCGCCTCGTCATGCCCTGGCAGCCATCCGGGGAGCGGCGCCGATGAACGATGCAATGGTTGAACTGCGCAAGATTTCGAAGTCCTTCGACGGCATGCGGGTGCTGGGCGATATTTCGCTCACCGTCGCAAACGGCGAGTTCGTTTCGATCGTCGGCCCGTCCGGCTCCGGAAAATCGACGATATTGCGATTGCTGACGCAGGCGCTGCGTGCCGATTCCGGCGCCTTGCTTTTCAACGGCGCGCCGCTGGAACAGGCGCCGCATTCCTTCGCCTTCATGCCGCAGCGCGATGCGCTGATGCCCTGGCGCCGGATCATCGACAATGCGGCACTCGGCCTCGAGGTGCGGGGCATGAGCCGCCGGGCCGCCCGCGCCGCCGTGGCGCCGCTGTTCGAAAGCTTCGGTCTTGCCGGCTTCGAACGCCATTATCCCGCCGAACTTTCGGGCGGCATGCGCCAGCGCGCCGCCCTGCTGCGCACCGTCGTCCAGACCCAGGACATGCTGCTGCTCGACGAGCCTTTCGGCGCGCTCGACGCGCTGACGCGCACGCAGATTCAGGAATGGCTGCAGGGCATGTGGACCGAACACCGCTGGACGGCGCTGCTGATCACCCACGATGTCCGCGAAGCGGTGTTCCTCTCCGACCGCATCTACGTGCTTTCGGCCCGTCCGGCGCGTATCATTCGCGAATTCCACGTTCCCCTGCCCCGCCCGAGAAGCATTGCCGACCTCGGCTCGGCGGCGGCGCAGGCGATCGAAACCGAAATCCTGCAAACCCTGCTTCATCCGCTGGAACAGGATGATTTCAGGCCGGTCGGCCTAAAATCTGAATCCTGTTCTCATTTATAGAGTTAGAGCATGATGCCGAAAACAGCTCACATTTTTCGGCATCATGCTCTCAAGACCTGAGGAGGTCACCATGCTGCTTCTCACCCGTCGCCAGACGATCTTCGCCGCCATCGCGGCCAGCCTCGCCGGCCGCTCCGCCTTCGCCCAATCGGCGCCCGCAAAGGTCCGCATCGCGCTCGACTGGACGCCCAACACCAATCATATCGGCATCTATGTCGCCAAGGCGAAGGGCTTCTATGAGGCCGCCGGCCTCGATGTCGAGATCCTTCCCTTTGCCGATGCCAGCGCCGGAACGCTGGTATCCAACGGCGTCGCCGATTTCGGCATCAGCAGCGAGATCGAGGCCATCACGCAGCGCGCCGGCGGCGGTGACGTGAAGATGGTCTACGGCGTCGTCCAGACCGAGACCGCGCGGTTGATCTTCAAGGGCGGACGCGACGACATCAAGAGCCCTAAAGATCTCGACGGCAAGACCTATGGCGGCTTTGGCGGCACCTGGGAAAGTGCGCTGATCTCGGCGATGATCCGCAATGACGGCGGCAAGGGCGAAGTCAACACCGTCACCCTCGGCACCTCCGCCTACGAGGCGCTGGACAATGGCTCGGTCGATTTCACCCTCGAAATCTACACCTGGGAAGGCATCGCCGCCGAGCTGGAAAACCGCAAGCTCGGCCGCTTCCATTATTCCGACTACGGCATTCCGGACGAGCAGACGACGGTCATCGTCTCCAGCGACGCCTATCTCTCGGCAAGCCACGAACATGCCCGCGCCTTCATCCAGGCGACGCGCCAGGGTTATGCCTATTCCGTCGACCATCCCGACGAAGCCTGCGCGCTGCTGATATCGGGAAGCAACGGCGCGCTGATGAACACGGAACTGGTCAAGGCTTCCCAGAAGGCGTTGATCGAGGGGCACTTCCTGCGGTCCGAGACCGGAGTGATCGGCACACTCGACCCGGCAAAGGCCGAAGGCATCGGCGGCTTCCTGCTCGAGAACGGCATTCTGGTCGATGCGAACGGCGCCGCCCTCAAGGAAAAGCCGGATTTTTCCAGCTATTACACCAACGAACTCCTCGTCTGACCTCGAGCCTCGGCCTCGCCCGTCGCCGCTTTCCGCGGCAAAGTTCGTCGAGCACTGCATGATTTCTTAAATCGGAATCGATATAAGAAAAACGATGCAGCACTTCAAAGTGTTACAGCGCCGCGCGGCTGAAAGACGCGGCGCCGTAAGGCGGGGAACAGGATGCGACAACAGGAAAGACTGGCCGGAGCGGACTTTCTGCGCGCGACGGCCTGTCTGCTGGTGTTTGTCCATCATCTGGCGATCCGGCTGGATATGCGCAGAATCCCCGACGAACTGGGGTCGACCGCAAACATCCTCCGCTTCGGTAATTTCGGCGTCGCCATCTTCTTCGTGCTCAGCGGCTTCCTTCTTGCCCATCCCTTCTGGCGGGCGCTCGACGACGGCCGCGACATGCCGAGCCTTCGCCATTACACGATCCGCAGGGCGGCGCGCATCGCCCCGGGCTTCTGGTTCGCCGCGACCATCGGCTTCGCCCTCAGCCTGACGCTGCTTGCCCTGCCGCTGACGCCAGAGCTTGCGCTGCGCTACCTCTCCGGGCTGCTGTTCATGAGCCAATGGCATTGGCGCACGTTCTTTCCTGTCGAGACAGACGGGCCGCTCTGGTCGATTCCCTTCGAGGTCACCAGCTATGTGCTGCTGCCGGCCTGCTTCTTCCTGCTGTTTCGTTTGCCGGCCTTGAGGCAGCGTCCGCTCCTCGCCCGCTTCGCCTGGCTTTGCCTCATCGCCGGCGTGCTCCTCGCCCATCTGCTGATCCTCACCGTCTTTGCGCTCGACGACAGCGGGCGTGGCTGGCAATACGGCCTCCAGGGCGGGGCGAAGGAGTGGATGCCGAGATATAATCCGATCGGCTTCTTCGCCGTCTTCGCGCTCGGCGCGCTTGCTGCCGGCGTCGAGGTGATGCTCCCCAGAAGGCCCTCCCCCTGGTTCGATAGCGCAGCGCTGCTCGCCCTTACCATTGCCGGCTACCGCCTTGGCATATCGCCGGGCGGCACCCCCGAAGCTTATGGCTGGCTCGAAATCCCCTATGGCTTCCCGGTCTTTCCGCTGGCAATCGCAACCGCCCTCGTCTCGCTCTGCCATTCGCAATATCTGGGCAGGCTGCTCGACAACGCTCCGGTCCGCTATATCGCAAAGATCTCCTTCGGCATCTATATCTGGCAGGAGATCATCCTGATATCGATCCAGAGGCTCGACCAGGGTTCGTTCGGCGTTTCCTCGGAAAACGTCGTCACCGGCTGGCTGCAGTCCTGCGGACTGGCGGGAGCACTTGTCCTTCTGGTTGCAAGCCTCAGCTACACCCTGCTGGAAAAGCCGGTGATCGACATCGGCAACCGCCTGACATCGCGCCAGCCCAATCGGGCTACTCCTTTCAAAGTATAAATTCCTCATAACCTCAACTAGAGGCGTTAAGGTTAACGCGAATTACTCCCATTTTTGGCTTCTTTAGGGTTACGGATTTCTTATTTAAACCGATGACAAACGATACGTGAGGATGTATCTGTCTCCCTGCAATTCAGTATCGCATCTAAACTTGTGGGCCTTGCGTAATGAATGCTTATACTTCGAAGACGAATTCACGCTTCGATCCGTCTCAGCGTCAGGACAAAATCAGGTCCCTGGTTATCGCGAATTCCAACATTCGCCAGCCGGACAGCTTTTCTCTCGTTGAAAGAAAGATGGCTGTGCGGCTCGGCGTGAAGCGTTTGATCGACATTGTCGCCTCGCTCAGCGCTCTCATCGTTCTGGCGCCGTTTTTTCTGGCGATCGCGCTCTTCATCAAGTTCGACGACGGCGGGCCGGTATTTTTCCGCCAGATCCGCTGGGGACTGAACGGCCACAAGATCACCGTCTTCAAGTTCCGCACGATGCGCGCCGAAGCTTGCGATCCGAGCGGCGTGCAACAGACGGTCAAGGGCGACAGCCGGGTGACGGGCATCGGCGCGGTGCTCCGCAAGACCAATATCGACGAACTGCCGCAGCTTCTGAACGTCCTCAAGGGCGACATGTCGCTGGTCGGCCCGCGCTGCCACGCCATCAACATGCGGGCGGCCGGCCGGCTCTACGAAGAACTCGTGCCCGACTACCATCACCGCCACATCATGCGTCCCGGCATTACCGGCCTTGCGCAGACGCGCGGATGGCGCGGACCGACGGCACGGCCGCTGCAAGCCCGGGCCCGCATCGCCTGCGATATTTATTATGTCAGGAATTTCAGCCTGCTGCTCGACTTGAAGATTCTGTTGAAGACGCTGGTCATCGAACTGCGCGGCGGCACCGGCTTCTGAGCCGATTCACTGCATCGGCAAAGCCGCACGTGGTCGCCGCCTTTTCACTTCTGTCTTTCGTCAGCCGACAGATCGACGGACATAAAAAAGGCGGCTGTTGCAGCCGCCTTTCGTCATCGCATTCGGTTGCGATCAGTCCTGTTGCACGATGCCGCTCAGATGCGTCAGTTCCATGATGAAGTGCTCGAGCTTCGACTTGTGCTCGTGCAACTCGGCATGTTCGAGCTCCAGGCGAGCGGCTTCGATGCGACGGGTCAGCTCGTCCTTGTGGAGTTCCTCGACCGGAACCGCGGATTCGGCAAGCAAGGTGCAGCCGGTCGGCAGGATATCGGCAAAACCGCCGAACACGACATAGTCCTGCTTCCTGCCGGAAGCCGAACGCACGCTCACGACACCGGGCTTGATCGTCGTCATCGTCGGCGCGTGGTGCGCCATGACGGTCATTTCGCCCTCAGTCGCAGGAATGACGACCTCGGTCACCATCTCCGACAGCAGCAGACGCTCCGGCGAAACGAGCTCAAAGTTGAAATTGTCAGCCATCAGTGACTTACCTTCTCGGCTATGGCTTTCGCATCTTGCAATTTAGTCCCGCAGAACGGGCAGTGCATTATTGCCTGGTCGAGGTAACCGAGGCCTTCCTCGCTCTGGACCAGACCCACCACCATCATCATCACGCCGTTATCGGCGCGATAGATGATCGGCGCTGCCGGTTCCGGAAGATCCGCCACGACCCCCTTGAGGGAGTCGCAGCAGAATATCTCGTCCGAGGCATCGGTCATCAAGCAGCTGCAGAGAGCTTCTTGGCCTTTTCGATGGCTTCGTCGATCGAGCCGACCATGTAGAAGGCAGCTTCCGGCAGATTGTCGTACTCGCCGTTGACGAGGCCCTTGAAGCCCTTGATCGTGTCTTCGAGAGCAACCAGCTTGCCCGGCGAGCCGGTGAAGACTTCGGCGACGAAGAACGGCTGCGACAGGAAGCGCTCGATTTTACGGGCGCGGGCAACCGACAGCTTGTCCTCTTCGGACAGTTCGTCCATGCCCAGGATGGCGATGATGTCCTGCAGGGCCTTGTAGCGCTGCAGCGTCGACTGAACCTTACGGGCGATTTCGTAGTGCTCTTCGCCGACAACGAGCGGATCGAGCATGCGCGAGGTCGAGTCGAGCGGATCGACGGCCGGATAGATGCCCTTTTCGGCGATCGAACGCGACAGAACCGTCGTTGCGTCCAAGTGGGCGAACGAGGTTGCCGGCGCCGGGTCGGTCAAGTCGTCGGCCGGAACGTAAATGGCCTGGACCGAGGTGATCGAGCCCGTCGTCGTCGTGGTGATGCGTTCCTGCATCTGGCCCATGTCGGTTGCGAGCGTCGGCTGATAACCCACGGCCGAAGGAATACGGCCTAGCAGAGCCGACACTTCCGAACCAGCCTGCGTGAAGCGGAAGATGTTGTCGACGAAGAACAGAACGTCCTGACCCTGGTCGCGGAAATGTTCTGCGACGGTGAGACCGGTCAGCGCGACGCGAGCGCGGGCGCCCGGCGGTTCGTTCATCTGGCCGTAAACGAGCGCAGCCTTGGAGCCTTCGCCGCCGCCGTGCTTGTTAACGCCCGATTCGATCATTTCATGGTAAAGGTCGTTGCCTTCGCGGGTGCGTTCACCGACGCCCGCAAAAACCGAGTAACCACCGTGCGCCTTGGCGACGTTGTTGATCAGTTCCATGATGAGAACGGTCTTGCCGACGCCGGCGCCGCCGAACAGGCCGATCTTGCCGCCCTTTGCGTAAGGCGCGAGAAGGTCGACCACCTTGATGCCGGTGACGAGGATCTGCGCTTCCGTGGACTGCTCGACGTAAGCCGGAGCGTCCTGGTGGATGGCGCGCCTGTGAGCGGTGTTCAGCGGGCCTGCTTCATCGACCGGCTCGCCGATGACGTTCATGATGCGGCCGAGCGTTTCATCGCCGACCGGAACCGAGATCGGAGCGCCGGTATCGATGACCTGCTGGCCACGAACGAGACCTTCGCTCGAGTCCATCGCGATGGTGCGGACTTCGTTTTCGCCCAGATGCTGAGCGACTTCGAGAACCAGGCGGACGCCGTTATTGTCGGTTTCGAGCGCGTTCAAAATCGCCGGCAGTTCGCCTTCGAAAGCAACGTCGACGACGGCGCCGATAACCTGGGTGACTTTGCCGACAGAGCGGGTAGCTGCCTCAGCCATTTTCTTACCCTCTTTCCCTAACTCAGAGCGCTTCCGCGCCCGAAATGATTTCAATCAGTTCCTTGGTGATCTGAGCCTGACGCTGACGGTTGTAGTTCAGCGTCAGCTTGTTGATCATCTCACCGGCATTGCGCGTCGCATTGTCCATCGCGCTCATCTTGGCGCCCATCTCGCCCGCGACGTTCTCAAGGAGAGCGCGGAAGATCTGGACGGAGATATTGCGTGGGATCAGGTCGTCGAGGATCGATGCCGGATCCGGCTCGTATTCGTAGACGGCGCCCGCATGTTCTGCATCCTCGGTGACGGCTTCCGGAGCCTTGGCCGGGATGAGCTGCTGTGCAGTCGGAACCTGGCTGATCACCGACTTGAACTCGGAGTAGAACAGCGTGCAGATATCGAACTCGCCGGCCTCGTACATCTCGATGATGCGCTTGCCGATCTGGTCGGCATTCTCGAAACCGATCTTCTTGACCTCGCGCAGTTCCTTGCGCTCGATGATCAGCGACGCATATTCACGGCGCAGGATGTCGTAACCCTTCTTGCCCACCGTGAAGATCTTCACCGTCTTGCCCTCGGCAAGCAGCTTGCGGACATGGTCACGCGCAAAGCGCGCAATCTGCGAGTTGAAGCCGCCGCACAGACCGCGTTCGGCCGTGCAGACCACCAGCAGGTGAACCTGGTCCTTGCCGGTGCCTGTCATCAGCGCCGGCGCGCCATCCGCCTCGGTGACGGCCTTGGCGATGTTCGCCAGGACCGCACCCATGCGCTGCGAATAGGGCCGGGCGGCCTCGGCCGCCTCCTGCGCACGCCGAAGCTTCGCCGCGGCGACCATTTTCATCGCCTTGGTGATCTTCTGCGTCGCCTTGACGGAGGCGATCCGGTTTTTCAGATCCTTAAGTGAAGGCATCCGTTATCCGTCCTAACTTAGGGCCCGATTACGAGAAAGACTTTGCGAAGCTATCGAGAGCAGCATTGAGCTTGCCCTTGGTATCATCGCTGATTGCCTTTTCCGTGCGGATTGCGTCGAGGATGGCGGAGCCTTCCGAACGCAGGTACGAAAGCAAGCCCTGCTCGAACTTGCCGACCGATGCGACCGGCAGCTTGTCGAGATAGCCGTTGACGCCGGCGAAGATCACGGCGACCTGCTCTTCCGTCTTCAGCGGCGAGAACTGCGGCTGCTTCAGGAGTTCGGTCAGGCGTGCACCGCGGTTCAGCAGGCGCTGCGTTGCAGCGTCGAGGTCAGAACCGAACTGGGCGAAGGCTGCCATTTCGCGATACTGGGCGAGTTCGCCCTTGATCGAGCCGGCAACCTGCTTCATCGCCTTGATCTGGGCCGAGGAACCGACGCGGGAAACCGACAGACCGACGTTAACGGCCGGACGGATACCCTGGTAGAACAGGTCGGTTTCGAGGAAGATCTGGCCGTCGGTGATCGAGATCACGTTGGTCGGAATGAAGGCCGAAACGTCGTTGCCCTGCGTTTCGATAACCGGCAGAGCGGTCAGCGAACCGGCGCCCTTGTCGTCGTTCATCTTTGCGGCGCGCTCGAGGAGACGCGAATGCAGGTAGAAAACGTCGCCCGGATAGGCTTCGCGGCCCGGCGGGCGGCGCAGCAGCAGCGACATCTGGCGGTAAGCGACAGCCTGCTTGGACAGGTCGTCATAGCCGATCAGGGCGTGCTGGGCGTTGTCGCGGAAGTATTCGCCCATTGCGCAGCCTGCGAACGGAGCGAGGAACTGCATCGGAGCCGGGTCGGAAGCCGTCGCAGCAACGATGATCGAGTACTTCAGGGCGCCGCGCTCTTCGAGAACCTTGACGAACTGAGCAACGGTGGAGCGCTTCTGGCCGACGGCGACGTAGACGCAGTAGAGCTTGTCGTTGTCAGGGCCGTTGTCGTGGATCGGCTTCTGGTTCAGGAAGGTGTCGAGCAGGATCGCGGTCTTGCCGGTCTGGCGGTCGCCGATGACGAGCTCGCGCTGGCCGCGGCCGACCGGGATGAGGGCGTCGATGGCCTTGAGGCCGGTCGACATCGGCTCATGTACCGACTTGCGCGGAATGATGCCCGGGGCCTTGACGTCGACGCGCGCACGGCGGGTCGCGTTGATCGGACCCTTGCCGTCGATCGGGTTGCCGAGCGCGTCGACGACGCGGCCAAGCAGTTCCGGACCGATCGGAACGTCAACGATGGCGCCCGTACGCTTGACGGTGTCGCCTTCCTTGATGTCGCGGTCGGAGCCGAAAATAACGACGCCGACGTTATCAGATTCAAGGTTCAGGGCCATGCCGCGGATGCCGCCGGGGAACTCGACCATTTCACCGGCCTGAACATTGTCCAGACCGTAAACGCGAGCGATACCGTCACCGACGGAGAGAACCTGGCCGACTTCCGAGACTTCTGCCTCTTTGCCGAAATTTTTGATCTGGTCTTTGAGAATTGCGGAAATTTCCGCGGCGCGGATATCCATCAGCCGACCTCTTTCAATGCAAGCTTAAGGGTAGAGAGTTTGGTACGAAGAGACGTATCAATCTGACGGGACCCGACCTTGACGATCAGACCACCAAGAATTGACGGATCAACCGTGACGGCAATCGCCACGTCTTTGCCGGTGACGCCCTTCAGCGCCGCCTTCAATTCATTTTCCTGCTCTGCGGAGAGAGCATGGGCCGAGGTAACCTCGGCGGAAATTTCGCCACGATGATTGGCGGCGATCAGCCGGAAGGCCTTGATCATGCCCGGCAGGGCAAACAGGCGGCGGTTGCGCGCCACGACCTTCAGGAAATTGGCGAAGAAGCCCGAGATGCCGGCCTTTTCACTGATGGCGACGATCGCCTTCAGCTGGTCCTCGGCGGAGAAAACCGGGCTCAGGATGAAGCGCTTCAGATCATCGCTCTCGTCCAGCATCGCCTGGAAACGGTCAAGATCTGCAGTTACGGTACCGACGGCGTTCTCTTCGAGCGCCAGCTCGAAAAGCGACGAGGCATAGCGCTCTGCAACACCAGAAGTAAGCTGGGACGTGTCTGCCACTGGCACAAATTTCCCTGATTTCAACCCAAAATCCGGCTCTCGGCGGGCGCCGAACCTATGATCTTGAATTCGTTTTGATTTCCCCCAGAAATCACAAGAGAAGCCTCTTGCTTCTTCCGAAATTCGGGGTCCGTCTAACATAGGATGTTCGGACTCGCAACACGCGTAATGCCCGAATACGCCTTTCACATGAATTTCTGTTCGCAAAATTGCGCAATGGCCTGAAAGCCGGTCAGGGAGACCGTCTGCCAGCCAGGAGATTCACGTTTGGATGAAGCCGAAAACATAGAGCAGCGGCAGGGCGGCCAAAGCGATCTGCACAACCAGAAGTAAATAGTTGACGAGATTACTCCCCTTATCGGACAGGATCGATATGATACGGGCAAAGGCTGCCATCGCAAAGGAGGCCCCGAGCGCCATGTAGATCCAGTCCTGGGCGAGCAGGATGGCCGACAGGCCGAAGCCGAGATAGAAACCGCCCATCGAGCGTCCCTCGCCGAAACCTTCCCGCCGCCCCTCCTGCACCTGGAGGCCGAGAAGGCGGAAGGCTTGTCCCGGCGCAAACATCATGATGAAGCCGGCGAGCGCCGTGAAAGCGGCGGAACAAAAGGCAAGCTGCTCGCCAAGCTCGGTCGGAAAGTAAAATTCCATGCGTCGGCCCCAAATCGCCCGGATGATTCGGTGTTTATGGCATGCGCCGGAAAAGGAGGAAATGGCGGCCTTATGTTTTAGAGAAAACTCTGCGGATCGATGTCGAGCTGCACCTGTACCGATCCGCGCTCCTTGGGCGATTGCGACAGCATCGCCCGCAGGAAGCCCTGCATGTCGGAGTTCCGTCGGCCGTGCACCAGCAGGCGGAAGCGGTGGCGGCCGCGCACCAGCGCAAGCGGCGCTTCGGCCGGGCCGAGCACCGAAATGCCGGACACTTGCGGCGCCGCGTTGCGCATGCCGCGGGCATGGTTTTCGGCGTCATGGCGGGTTTCGGCCGAAACGATGATCGAGGCGAGCCTGCCGAACGGCGGCAATATGGCGCGTTCGCGTTCGGTGATCTCGCGCTCGTAGAAGGCGTCGGAATTGCCCGACACGATCGCCTGCATGACGGGATGCTGCGGCTGGTAGGTCTGCAGCAGCCCATGGCTCTTGAGGCCGGTGCGCCCGGCCCGACCCGTCACCTGCGACAACAGCTGGAAGGTGCGCTCGGCGGCGCGCGGGTCGCCATTGGCAAGGCCGAGGTCGGCATCGACGATGCCGACCAGCGTCATCAGCGGAAAATTATGCCCCTTGGCGACCAACTGGGTGCCGATGACGATATCGGCCTCGCCCTTGGCGATTGCATCGAGCTCCAGCCGCAGCCGCTTCACTCCGCCCATGATATCGGAGGAGAGAACGATGGTCCGCGCCTCCGGGAAATGCCGTTCCACCTCCTCGGCAATACGCTCGACGCCTGGCCCGCAGGCAACGAGATGGTCGAGCGTGCCGCATTCCGGGCATGCTTCCGGCGTGCGCTCGGCATAGCCGCATTGATGGCATTGCAGCTGTTTGCGGAAGCGATGCTCGACCAGCCAGCTCGAACATTGCGGGCATTGGAACCGGTGGCCGCAGACCCGGCAGAGCGTCAGCGGCGCATAACCGCGCCGGTTGAGAAAAAGCAGCGCCTGTTGGCGCTTCTCCACCGTCTTGCCGATCGCCCGGATCAGCACCGGCGACAGGAAGCCGCCGCGCTCCGGAGCGTGCCGGCGCATATCGATGAGATGCAGGTCCGGCAGCGCCGCGTCGCCGAAACGCGTCGGCAGGTGGACGGTGCTGTAGCGCCCGCTCTGGCCGTTGACCTGGCTTTCGACCGACGGCGTCGCCGAGACCAGAATGACGGGAAAATCGCCGATGCGGCCGCGCACCACGGCCATGTCGCGCGCATTGTAGAAGACGCGGTCCTCCTGCTTGTAGGCAGGATCGTGCTCCTCGTCGACGATGATCAGGCCGAGATCCTCGAAGGGCAGGAAGAGCGCCGAGCGGGCGCCGGCCACGACCCTGACTTCGCCGGTCACCGCCTGGCGCCAGACCTTTTCGCGCATGCGCGGCGCCAAATCGGAATGCCATTCGGCCGGCTTTGCCCCGAAGCGATCCTGGAAACGCTCCATGAAACTGGCCGTCAGCGCGATCTCCGGCAGCAGGATCAGCACCTGCCTGCCGCGTTTCAGCGTCTCGGCAATCGCCTCGAAATAAACCTCGGTCTTGCCGGAGCCGGTCACCCCGTCGATCAGCGACACCGAAAACTCACCCTTGCGGATGTCGGACACGATCTCTTCTGCCGCCGCCCTCTGCGGCCCTTCGAGGCGTGCGGCGGCGAAATCCGGATCGGGCATCGCCACCACCGGCGGCGGCGGCAGGAATATCGTCTCGAAAATGCCGAGCGTGATCAGCCCGTCGACGACGCTCGCCGAAACCCCCGCCGCATGCGCCAGGCCGCTGCGTGTCCAGGAAAGCCCGGCGGCGGCGGTATCGAGCACCCGGGCGCGCGCCGGCGTCATCCGCTCCGGTTCGCCGCCGACGAATTTCAGCCCTTCCACCATCGGCTCCGGCTCGAAAGCGTTCGGCGCCCTCAGCGCCATGCGCGCGACGAGGCCCGGCGGCGAGAGCGTATAGGTCGCCACCCAATCGATGAAATCGCGCATCTCCCGGGAGAGCGGCGGGCAGTCGAAGACATGGCTGATCGGCCGCAATTTCTTCGGATCGACACCGTCCTCGCCGCCGTCCCAGACGACGCCGATCACCTGCCGCGGCCCGAGCGGTACCTGCACGACCGAGCCGGGCTCGACCGCCATGCCATCCGGCACCGAATAGGAATAGGGTTTCGACGCCGGCATCGGCACCAGCACGGGAACCGTTCGGTTCGCGGGCGGTGCCTCGAAAAGCGCGCCAAAGAGATCGGACGAATCTGTGCTCATCGGGCGAGACCATGCCCGCAAATCGATGGAATTGGAACCGCAAAGACGAGGCGGCGTCTCTTGCATCCGTGATCGCCTGCAGCCCGAACGAAAAGGTTGCCGGGCAAGCGATCAGCTGCATAGATTGCCGGACGATCGTGTTCGAAATGCCGAAGCGCTATTCTTCGGCCGCTGAATTGGAGAGCACCAATGGCCAGACTGACCGAAGATGCCAAGGGCGTCTATGTGATCGCCGTCACCCCTTTCACCGATGACGGCGCGCTCGATCTTGCCAGCATCGACGGCATGGTCGATTTCTACGAGGGCGCCGGCGTTACCGGACTGACGGTGCTTGGCCAACTCGGCGAGGCCCCGAAGCTGACCGCCGAGGAATCGCGGACTGTGGTCGAACGCGTGCTGAAGCGCCTGGACGGCCGTCTTCCCGTCGTGGTCGGCGTCTCGGCGCCGGGGCTTGCTCCGATGCGTGAACTTTCCGAAGCGGTCATGGCAGCGGGTGCTGCCGGCGTCATGGTCGCGCCACCCTGGACCGTCAAGACCGACGACCAGGCCTTCGCCTTCTACCAGTCGGTCGGCGAGGCCCTGGGTAATACGCCCTTCGTCCTGCAGGATTATCCCCTCACCACCAATGTGACGATCGCACCCAAGGTCATCGAGCGCATCGTCAACGAGGTGCCGAACTGCGTCATGCTCAAGCACGAGGATTGGCCGGGCCTTGCGAAGATATCGGCGCTTCGCGCCGCCAGCGACAAGGGCGGCATGCGGCGCATCTCGATCCTTTGCGGCAATGGCGGGCTTTTCCTGCCCGAAGAGATGGGCCGCGGCGCCGATGGCGCCATGACCGGCTTCTGCTATCCGGAGATGATGGTCGGTGTCGTCGCGGCCTATGCGGCCGGACATCCCGATCGTGCCTATGAAATCTTCGACGCCTACCTGCCGCTCGCCCGTTACGAACAGCAGCAGGGCATCGGCCTTGCCTGCCGCAAATATGTGCTCGCCAAGCGGGGCGTGATCGGGTCCGCCGCCCTGCGCAAACCGGGCGCCGGGCTTTCGGCGCCCGATATTGCCGATGTCGAGCGGCTGCTGGCGCGTCAGGCGATCCGCCTCAAGGAGATCGGGGCGTGAGATCGAGACGATGTGTGTATCCGTCCCGCCCGTCGGCCTGAAATCCGAGCGACGCCCAGAATTTTGCCGCGCCATCGTTTCCCGCATGAACGGTGACGATGCTGCCGCAGGACCGCGCATGGTCGAGCAGCGCCAGGGCCAGCTTCCGGCCGATGCCGCGCTCACGCATTGCCGGACCGATGTAGAAACGCCGCATCCGCAACGCTCCCGATAGGGCGGGTTCGACGGTCATGCCGCCGATGCCGGCGAGCGCCTCATCGACATAGGCGCCCAGCAGCCTTTCGCCGTCACGCTCGAACCTGGTGCCGCCGGCCGCCCATTCGTCGACAAGACGGGTGATATGGCGATATCCCTCTTGCCGGGCCGCGCTTTCGAGATCTGCGATCTCCTGCGGCAACCGATCGCGGATCATGCGGATATCGATCATCACGGCAATGCCGATCGATTTAAATTGCAGGAACCGGCAGCTCACGGGGCATCGCCGCAGCCGGCGGGCCGACCGGCGCGAAGGTCGCATCACCATCGGCTGCCATATCGTGCACCGTATGTTTCTCCAGCGCCTTCGTCACCTCGTTGAGATCGCCGTCCAGATGTTCGGCAGGAACGAGATTGCCGATCATGAAATCGAAGCGGTCGCCGCGTTTGTTCAACAGCTCGTGAAACACCGTCATGTCGCGAAGCTCCGTCGACCATTTCGCCAGCCAATAGAACAGGCCGGAATTGCGCGCCGTCATGTGGACGGGAAGGATCGGCAGATTGTATTTACGCGCCAGCCCGACGGCCGAAGTCTTCCATGGGCGTTCGATCAGCCGGCCGTTCGCCCAATAGGCGATGCGGCCGGAGGGAAAGAGCACCGTCGCCTTGCCTTCCCGCACCGCGTGGTTGGTCAGCTGCAGCGTCTCGCGCGCCTTCAGCTTGCTCTTATATTCCTCGCGCCATTCGACGGGGATGATCATCTCGGCAAAGCGTGGATTGACGCGGATCGCATCGCGATTGGCAAAGAACATCATATCCGGCCGGCGCGCCTTCAGGAGATCGAACACGGCAACGCCGTCGGCAATGCCCGTGGGATGATTGCTGACGAGGATGAAGCCGCCGGTTTCCGGAATGCGTTCGCCATTGATGATGCCGATGTCGAGTTTCAGCACGCCGCTCAGATATTCGAACGACTGGAAGCCCGGCATTTTGGCGACCGCATTGGCGAATTCGATCGCCTTGTTGTAGCGCAGCAGCGTGTAGAGGAACGGCCGCATGACCGGCCAGAGCGGATGTTTCACGATCCTCTGGCCGCGTTCGGCAATCAGCGTGTCGACGATATGACCGGGCTTTCCCTGTGAAACGAGAGCGATCGCTTCCGCGAGCTGTCCGAAAGCCGTCATGGAATCGCGCCGTGCCATGAAAGATCCTGTCTATGGGGTATAAAGCTATCGCAGCAGAATATGATCTGGGAATGACAAAGGTTTGGCCGGCATTAGCAATTCCATAACCGTTCCTGCTTCAAATTGGCGGACTTGAAGGCAAATTCAAGGCCAGTGACGTGAACGAACTCTTGATCATCGCCGATCCGCGCCTGATGGCGGAACGGGCCGCATGGCTCGAAAATCTCGCTCGCGAACGCCGTCTTTCCGAGCATACGCTGGATGCCTATGAGCGTGACACCCGCCAGTTCCTGACATTCCTGACCGGCCATCTCGCCGGCCCGGCGACGCTTGGCGATATCAGGGAATTGCGCCCCGCCGATTTCCGCGCCTTCCTGGCGGCCCGGCGCAAGCAGGGCTCCGGCGCTCGCTCGCTCGGCCGCAATCTCGCCGGGCTTCGCTCGCTGCTGCGCCATCTCGAAAAGAAGGGCCTGGTCAATGCCGCCGGCGCCGGCGCGATCCGTTCGCCGAAGCAGCCGAAATCGCTGCCCAAGCCGCTGTCGGACACGCAGGCGATCACCGTCGTCAGCAACGAAGCCCAGCTCCACGACGAACCCTGGATCGCTGCGCGCGACGCAGCCGTCATGACGCTGCTCTACGGCTGCGGCCTGCGTATCTCCGAGGCGCTGGATCTCGTTCCCGCCGACCTGCAAAAGGGTGCCACGACGCTGCGCATCACCGGCAAGGGCAACAAGACGCGGCTGGTGCCGCTGCTCTCCGTGGTTTTCGACGCGGTCGAGAAATATCGCACGCTCTGCCCATACGATCTGGAAAGCGCTGAGCCGCTGTTTCGCGGCGCGCGCGGCGGCAAACTGCAGCCGGCCATCATCCAGCGCGCCATGCAGAAACTGCGCAGCGCCTTCGGCCTGCCGGAGACGGCGACGCCCCATGCGCTTCGCCACTCCTTCGCCACCCACCTGCTTGCCGGCGGCGGCGATCTGCGCACCATCCAGGAACTGCTCGGCCATGCCAGCCTCTCGACAACACAGGTCTATACCGGGGTGGATGCCTCGCGGCTCCTGGAAGTGTATGATCGCGCCCATCCGCGCGCCTAAGCTTTCGTTAACGCATTCTCTTAAGGGAATATGCGCAAGCCGGGCGTAGAGCATGACACGCATAAGGCATGTGATCGGAAACACCATCATGACGATATCAATCGGCCGCCGGACGTCTTACCTTGCAGTGTCGGCCAATCTGCTTCTCTGGTTGATCGCAGCCTTTCATATGCTGCTGCTCGCGGCCTTGTTTGTCGCTTTCCTCGTGGCAAGGCCGGCAGCGGCCGAAGACGCGGCCTGCACCGGTCGCAACCTAATGGTCGAGCTGCAGCAGAACGATCCGGCCCGCTATGCCGAGGCGGTAAAGGAAGCCGAGGCAACGCCGAACGGCAAAGGCATCTTCTGGAAGATCGAAAAGTCCGGACTTGCACCCTCCTGGCTGCTCGGCAGCATGCATGTCACCGACCCGCGTGTGCTGGCCCTGCCGCCGCGCGCCCAGGCCGCCCACGACGCGGCGAATACGATCATCATCGAATCCGACGAGATCCTCGATGAGCGCAAGGCGACCGCCGCCCTGCTCGCAAGGCCTGAACTGACGATGTTCACCGACGGCACGACGATCGACAAGCTGCTTTCTCCCGAGGACTATAAGCGCCTCGAAGCCGGCCTCAAGCAGCGCGGTATCCCGCTCAGTGCGGTCTCCCGCATGCGGCCGTGGATGATCTCCAGCGCCGTCGCGCTGCCTGCCTGCGAAATCGCCCGCAAGGCAAAGGGCGTGCAGTTCCTCGACCAGAAGATCGCTACCGATGCCGTTGCCGAGGGCAAACAGGTCAAGGGGCTGGAAACGCTGGCCGAACAGATCCAGGCCATGGCCGACCTGCCGATCGAATTCCATCTGAAGTCGCTGATCGAGACCCTGGAGCTCGGCGACAAGATGAGCGATGTGGTGGAGACGATGACCGACCTCTATCTCTCCGGCGATATCGGCATGACCATGCCGATGCTGAAGACCGTGACGCCTGAGGACAAGGACGAAAGCAACGACTACGCCGCCTTCGAACAGCGCGTCATCCTCGATCGCAACAAGGTCATGGCAGAGCGCGCCGCGCCCATTCTCGACAGCGGCAACGTCTTCATGGCCGTCGGCGCCCTGCACCTGCCCGGCAAGGACGGCGTCATCGAACTGCTGCGCAAACAGGGCTTCACGGTGACGGCGGTCAACTGAACAAGCCGGCCCTCAGCCGAGCGTCATGCGGCGCAGCACATTGCTTTTCCAATAAAACTGATGAATGAGCGCGCCGGCGACATGCGCCGCGATCAGCGCCCAGAGAATGATCTTCAGGATGTCCGCGTGGAACGACCCGGCCGGATTGATGCCGAAATAATAGGCCGCGATGCCCGAAAGCGGCATGGCGAAGATCAGGATGTAAAGCCCGGCATGGGCGAGTTTTGCCGCGAGACGAAAGATTGCCGGCTCTTGCGAGACCTCGGGCGGTACGCCCTGGGCAAAACGCAGACAGAGCCTGAGGACGGCGAGCAGCAGGATGGCAATGCCGACATAGGCATGGATATTCGCCGACGCAATCTGCTCCGGCGTCGGCACCTCGCCTCTGCGTATCAGCCGATGCCAGATGTTCATGCCGTCGGGAAACAGCAGGTTGAAGAAGATCAACAGCGCCACCGTCCAGTGGAGAAGACGCTGGCTTAGGCTGTAACCCTTGGCGGACGGCTGCTGCATGTCTTCCCCTTCATCAAATGCCGGACTCTGCGGTGCTCCACAAATAAAACAGCCGCCTGCCTTGCGGCAAGCGGCTGCAGGCTTTGTTACGAAGATGTAAGCTTACATATGGATCGGCTTGAAGAAGGTCGCGAGCGCGGCCTCCTTGACCGCTTCCGACATTGTCGGATGCGCGTGGCAGCTGCGGCCGAGATCTTCCGACGAACCGCCGAACTCCATCAGCACGGCGATCTCGTGGATCATCTCGCCGGCGCCGAAGCCGACGATATGGCCGCCGAGCACCCGGTCGGTTTCCTTGTCGGCAAGGATCTTGACGAAACCGTCGGTTGCCAGCATTGCGCGGGCACGGCCGTTTGCGGTGAACGGGAACTTACCGACCTTGTAGGCAACGCCTGCCGCCTTCAGCTCTTCCTCGGTCTTGCCGACCGAAGCGATTTCCGGCTGGGTGTAGACGACGCTCGGAATGACCTCGTAATTGACGTGGCCATGCTGGCCGGCAAGGATTTCGGCAAGCGCCACACCCTCGTCCTCGGCCTTATGCGCCAGCATCGGACCTTTGACCACATCGCCGATCGCATAGATGCCGGCGACATTGGTCTTGAAGTGACCGTCGATCTCGACACGGCCGCGATTGTCGAGCGCAACACCGGCCTCTTCCAGGCCGAGACCCGCTGTAAAGGGCTTGCGGCCGGTGGCAATCAGCACAACTTCGGCGTCGAGCGTCACCTTGTCGCCGCCCTTGACCGGCTCGAACGTGACCTTGGCGCCCTTGTCGCCCTTTTCGACGCCGGTGACCTTGGCGCTGAGATTGAAATCGATACCCTGCTTGGCAAGCATGCGCTGGAACTGCTTGGAGACTTCGCCGTCCATGCCGCCGAGGATGGTGTCGAGATATTCGACGACGGTGACCTTGGCGCCGAGTCGCGACCAGACCGAGCCGAGTTCGAGACCGATGACGCCGCCGCCGACGACGATCAGCGTTTCCGGCACCTTTTCCAGCGCGATGCCGCCGGTGGACGAGATGATGGTCTTTTCATCGATCTCGACCTGTACACCGGGAATGCCGGCGACCTCGGAGCCGGTGGCGATGACGATGTTCTTGCCCTCGATCTCCTGGACCGTGCCGTCTTCGGCGGTAACGGAAACTTTGCCGGCCGAGACGATCTTGCCGTTGCCCTTGATGGCATCGATCTTGTTCTTCTTGAAGAGAAAGGCGACGCCGTCGACATTCGCCTTCACCGTCGCATCCTTGTGGGCCATCATATTGCCGAGGTTGAGCGTCGGTGCCGGGATATCGATACCGAGCGCGCTCATGCCGTGGCCGGCCTGATGGAACATTTCGGAGGCATGCAGCAGCGCCTTCGACGGGATGCAGCCAACATTCAGGCAGGTGCCGCCATAGGTCGCGCGCTTTTCGACGACGGCGACCTTGAGGCCGAGCTGGGCTGCCTTGACGGCACAGACATAGCCGCCCGGGCCGGTTCCGATAATGATGACATCGTAGGACATTTGTTTTTCCCTTTGGATTTTTCGTTTAATCGGCCGCGCGCGACGTTTGGCCGAAGAATTCGAGAATATACTGCGTGCTGTTTTGCCCTGGCGTTCTAGCGGCCGCCGCTCACATTGAGGATCGCGCCGGTTACATAGGAAGCCGAAGGAGACAGAAGATAGAGGATTGCATCCGCCACCTCCTCGGGCGTACCCGCGCGCTGCATCGGGACCGACGGCGCCATTTCGCGCGCCCGGTCCGGCAGCCCGCCCGAAGCATGGAGGTCGGTTTCGATGATGCCGGGTCTGATCGCATTCACGCGGATGCCCTCGCCGGCAACCTCGCGCGAAAGCCCCACGGTAAACGTGTCGATCGCCGCCTTCGAGGCGGCATAATCGACATACTGCGTCGCCGAACCGAGGATCGCCGCCATCGACGAGACGTTGACGATCACCCCGCCCTGCCCGCCGTGCCGGCGCGACATCCGGCGTATGGCCTCTGCGGCGCAGAGCATGGAGCCGGTCACATTGATGCGCAGCATGCTCTCGATCCGCTCCGCCGACATCTCGTCGACCCGCTGCGGCTGGTCGACGATGCCGGCATTGTTGACCAGCCCGTCGAGTCGGCCGAAATGCCGGTCGACGGCCGCAAACATCAAGGCGATATCCGCAGTCTTGCCGACATCACCTTCAATCGCCACGGCCTCGCCGCCACCTTCGACGATCGCCGCGACGACGGCATCGGCGGCCTTGCGGTTGGAGGCGTAATTCACCGCGACACGCCAGCCCTGGCGCGCAGCGAGGCGGCAGACCGCCGCGCCGATGCCCCGGCTTCCGCCGGTCACAAGAACAACAGGGGCATCGCTCATGTCGCACACTCCTTGAAAACAAGCACGTCCCAGGGCGCCACGGACGCCTTGCCCTCGCCCCAGGCGCTGGATTCGCGAATGGCAGGACCAAGGCCCGGAAGCACGAGCTTTTCAGCCGCCGCAGCACCTTCCGGCTGCAGATTGTCGAGCTCACCCTCGGCATTCATCCCATAGACGGCGCCCTGCCAGACCGTGCAGGCATCCAGATCGGCGCCGGTCGCATCGCCTTCGGGGCAATTGAACATCAGGATGCCGATGGCACGCACCGGATCTTCCGATGGCATGACATAACCTTCCATGATGACGGACGTCTTGAGCGCGCTGATCTTGAACTGGTTGCTGGCGGCAGCCGAGGGAGAATTCAGCGGTGCGAAGCGCAATTCATAAGCGCCGTCGCGGTCGACGTAGACGGCCCGTTCCTGTTTACACTCGGCGCCGGATGTGGCGGCAGGCACGACGAAAAACGCGGCGGCCGCGATGGCAGCCACGCCCTTCCGCCCCGCCGTGATGCCGGTCCCGAAGCTGGCCGCCGACGCAGAGACCGGTGCATGCGCGGCGGCAGCGCAAGCAAGAAGGCGCGCCGCTCGCATGATCCGGTTCCGCATCGAAAATGCTCCTTAGAGATCGAGAACCAGACGTTCCGGATCTTCGAGGCTCTCCTTGACGCGCACGAGGAAGGTGACCGCTTCCTTGCCGTCGACGATGCGGTGATCGTAGGACAGCGCCAGATACATCATCGGACGGATGACCACCTGGCCGCCGATCGCAACCGGACGTTCCTGGATCTTGTGCATGCCGAGGATGCCGGACTGCGGCGCGTTAAGGATCGGCGAAGACATCAGCGAACCGTAGACGCCGCCATTGGTGATGGTGAAGGTGCCGCCCTGCATGTCGGCCATGGAGAGCGAGCCGTCACGGGCTGCCTTGGCAAGACGGCCGAGTTCCTTCTCGATTTCGGCGATCGACATCTGGTCGGCGTCGCGGATGACAGGAACGACGAGGCCCTTGTCGGTGCCGACGGCCATGCCGACATGGCAGTAGTTCTTGTAGATGACGTCGGTGCCGTCGATCTCGGCGTTGACGGCCGGCAATTCCTTCAGCGCATGCGTTACCGCCTTGGTGAAGAAGCCCATGAAGCCGAGCTTGACGCCGTGCTTCTTCTCGAAAATGTCCTTGTACTTGTTGCGCAGATCCATGACCGCCTTCATGTCCACCTCATTGTAGGTGGTCAGCATGGCGGCGGTGTTCTGCGCGTCCTTGAGGCGCTTGGCGATCGTCTGGCGCAGGCGCGTCATCTTCACGCGCTCTTCGCGCGAAGCATCCTCGACCGTCGACGGGCCGCGCGCGGCGGCCGGAGCGGCGGGGGCTGCTGCCGGAGCGGAAATGCCCTTGGCGACGGCGGCGATGACATCGCCCTTCAGCACCTGGCCGCGCTTGCCGCTGCCGTCGATCTGATCGGCGGAAAGATTGTTTTCGGCAAGCATCTTCGAAGCCGCCGGTGCCGGCGGCATGGTGGAGACGGAGGCGCTCGACGACGATGCAGCAGCGGCAACCGCCGCCGGCTGGGCAGCAGCGGCCGGGGCTGGCTGGACAGGCGTTGCGGCCGGTGCAGCCGCAGCCGGTGCGGCGGCGGCGCCGGCACCTGCGGAGATCTGCCCGAGCAGCGCACCGAGGCCGACGGTCTCGCCGGCAGCAGCAACGATTTCCGAAAGCGTGCCGGAGGCCGGTGCGGGAACTTCGATGGTCACCTTGTCGGTTTCAAGCTCGAGAATCGGCTCGTCGGCCTTGATGGCGTCGCCGACCTTCTTGAACCAGGTGCCGACGGTTGCCTCGCTGACGGATTCACCGAGAGTTGGAACGCGGATTTCTGTGGCCATTGTTCAAATCCTGATTTCGTGTGTTTTCGTTTATGCGTTTCAGACGGCGGGCGGCCGCAAAATGATCGAGGGCATCGGCAGAATATCGAAACGGAAACCGAACCCGGAAGCGATAATCGGATCGCCGTCGGCAAGAGCTTGTGCCGCCGCCAGATCCTCGACTTCGACGACTGCCATGCCGAAGGCGCCTTCACCCTCGAAGACGGGACCGACGACGATCGCCGATCCCGCAAGAGCATGGCGGTGCCAGTATTCGACATGGCGTTTCATCGCCGCCATTTCCTCGCCCGTTCCGTCATGCGGGAAAGTCGGGCGCGGCGGCTGCAGTCTCAGAAAGAAATAAGCCATTGCGCCCTCCTTGTTTTAGCCGCCCAATGCATCCTCGAGGAATGCGGCGAGCTGCGACAGATGCTTGGACATCAGGCCCGTCGCCGGCGAGGCGGCGGCCGGACGGCCGGTATAACGGACGCGCTGGTACTTTGCATCGATATGGGCGAGCACCCATTCGAGGAAGGGATCGATGAACGACCATGCGCCCATGTTCTTCGGCTCTTCCTGGCACCAGACCATCTCGGCATTGCGGAAGCGCGACAGTTCGTTGATCAGCGCCTTTGCCGGGAACGGATAGAGCTGTTCGACACGCAGAAGATAGATGTCGTCGATGCCGCGCTTTTCGCGTTCTTCGAGAAGATCGTAATAGACCTTGCCGGAGCACATGACGACACGACGGATCTTGTTGTCCTTCTGCAGCTTGATCGGGCCGTCCTTGATCACTTCGGCATCGTCCCAGAGCAGGCGATGGAAGGCGGATTCACCGGCCATTTCGGCAAGCGTCGAGACCGCCCGCTTGTGGCGGAGCAGCGATTTCGGCGTCATCAGGATCAGCGGCTTGCGGAAGTCGCGCTTCAGCTGCCGGCGCAGGATATGGAAGTAGTTCGCCGGCGTCGTGACATTGGCGACCTGCATATTGTCTTCTGCGCAGAGCTGCAGGAAACGCTCGAGGCGGGCCGAGGAATGTTCCGGACCCTGACCCTCATAACCATGCGGCAACAGGCAGACGAGACCCGACATGCGCAGCCATTTGCGTTCGCCCGACGAGATGAACTGGTCGAAAACCACCTGCGCGCCGTTGGCGAAATCGCCGAACTGGGCTTCCCAGAGCGTCAGCGCGTTCGGGCGGGCAAGCGAGTAGCCGTATTCGAAACCGAGCACGGCCTCTTCCGAAAGCATCGAATTGATGACTTCGTAGCGACCCTGCGTCGGCGAGAGATTGGCGAGCGGGATGTAGCGTTCCTCGGTTTCCTGATCGTAGAGAACCGAATGACGCTGCGAGAAAGTGCCGCGTTCGCAATCCTGGCCGGACAGACGGATCTTGCTGCCTTCGACACAAAGCGCGCCGAAGGAGAGCGCTTCAGCCATCGCCCAGTCGATGCCCTCGCCGGTGGCGATCATGTTGGCGCGGTTTTCCATGAAGCGCTGGATCGTGCGATGCGCATTGAAGCCTGCCGGGATCTCCGACAGCTTGCGGCCGATCTCCTTCAGCGTCTTCATCGGCACGGCCGTTTTGCCGCGGCGCTGCTCGTCGGCGTTGTCGGCCGCGCGCAGGCCCGACCACTCGCCATCAAGCCAGTCGGCCTTATTCGGCTTATAGTGCTGGCCGGCCTCGAACTCCTGTTCGAGATGGGCGCGCCAGTCGGCCTTCATTTTCTCGACTTCACCTTCGGTGAGCAGGCCTTCGGCGACGAGGCGCGCCGCATAGATCTGCAGCACGGTCTTGTGGCCGCGGATGACCTTGTACATCTTCGGCTGCGTGAAGGACGGTTCGTCGCCTTCATTGTGGCCGTAGCGGCGATAGCAGAACATGTCGAGCACCACAGGCTTGTGGAACTTCATGCGGAATTCGGTGGCGATCTTGGCGCCATAAACGACCGCTTCCGGATCGTCGCCGTTGACGTGGAAGATCGGCGCCTCGATCATCTTGGCGACGTCGGACGGATAGGGCGACGAGCGCGAGAAGGCCGGGTTCGTGGTGAAGCCGATCTGGTTGTTGATGATGACGTGCATGGTGCCGGCGACGCGATGGCCGCGCAGACCGGAAAGGCCGAGGATTTCGGCGATGACACCCTGGCCGGCGAAGGCCGCATCACCGTGGATCAAGAGCGGCAGAACCTTGGCGCGTTCGGAAAGCGGAATGATGTCGCCGTCCCAGACAGCCGCATTCATGTCCTGCTTGGCGCGGGCCTTGCCCATGACGACCGGGTCGACGATTTCAAGATGCGAGGGGTTTGCCGTCAGCGAGACATGCACCTTGTTGCCGTCGAATTCACGGTCGGAGGAGGCGCCGAGATGGTACTTGACGTCGCCCGAACCTTCGACTTCGTCGGGTGCGTAGGAGCCGCCCTTGAATTCGTGGAAGATTGCCCGGTGCGGCTTGCCCATAACCTGGGAGAGCACGTTCAGGCGGCCGCGATGGGCCATGCCGAAGACGGCTTCCTTGAGGCCGAGATGACCGCCGCGCTTCAAGATCTGCTCCAGCGCCGGGATCAGCGATTCCCCGCCGTCGAGGCCGAAGCGCTTGGTGCCCTTGAACTTGACGTCGAGGAACTGTTCGTAACCTTCGGCTTCGATGAGCTTGGAAAGGATCGCCTTCTTGCCTTCGGCCGTGAAGGCCACGCCCTTGTCAGGACCTTCGATACGCTCCTGGATCCAGGCCTTCTCTTCCGGATTGGAGATGTGCATGAATTCGACGCCGAGCGTCGAGCAATAGGTGCGCTCGAGAATATCGATCATCTCTGGGATGGTCGCGTATTCCAGGCCGAGCACGTTGTCGATGAAGATCCTGCGGTCGTAATCGGCTGATGTGAAGCCGTAATTCTCAGGCGACAGCTCGCGATAGTCGTCGACCGATGCGGCGATGCCGAGCGGGTCGAGCTTGGCATGCAGGTGGCCGCGCATGCGGTAGGCGCGGATCATCATGATGGCGCGCACGGAATCGCGTGTCGCCTGCAGAACGTCGGTGCTGTCGGCAGGCTTGCCCTGCGCTTCGGCCTTGGCCTTGACCTTGGTCTCGATGACCTTTTCGACGATGCCCCAGTCGCCGTCGAGCGCCGACACCAGATCGCCGCCGGCCGCCAGCGGCCAGTTCTTCTTGCGCCAGGAAGCCCCCTTGGCCGCTCTCTTCACATCGCTGGGATCGTCCTCCAGCGCCTTGAAGAAGGTGCGCCACTGATCGTCGACCGACGCCGGATCCTCTTCGTATCGCGCATAAAGCTGCTCGATATAGGCCGCGTTGGCGCCATCCAGAAACGAGGTGATCTGAAACTGCTCGTTGGCTTCTTGCCGTGCCATGGTGTTATGCGGACGCTTCCGTCCGCCTCCTGACTTTGATGAATTGCCGGCTATCGCCGGCTGCCGCATTCCGATTGCCGCCTGTCCGCGGCGCATCTATGTCCCGTGCCGTCAAGGCCGGGCGGAAGGCTGAGATGCCGCTCCTCCGCCCGGGTATAAGTTGGATTAGCCCTTGAGGACTTCAACCAGCGTCTTGCCGAGGCGGGCCGGAGACGGCGACACCTTGATGCCGGCCGCTTCCATCGCCGCGATCTTCGATTCCGCATCGCCCTTGCCGCCGGATACCACGGCGCCGGCATGGCCCATGGTGCGGCCCTTCGGCGCCGTACGGCCGGCGATGAAGCCGGCCATCGGCTTCTTGCGGCCCTTCTTGGCCTCGTCGATAAGGAACTGGGCTGCGTCTTCTTCAGCCGAGCCGCCGATTTCGCCGATCATGATGATCGAGGTCGTGGCTTCGTCGGCCAGGAACATTTCCAGCACGTCGATGAACTCGGTGCCCTTGACCGGGTCGCCGCCGATGCCGACGGCGGTCGTCTGGCCGAGGCCTTCGTTGGAGGTCTGGAACACGGCTTCGTAGGTCAGCGTGCCCGAGCGGGACACGATGCCGACCGAGCCCTTGCGGAAGATCGAGCCCGGCATGATGCCGATCTTGCACTCTTCCGGCGTCATGATGCCCGGGCAGTTGGGCCCAAGCAGTCGCGACTTGGAGCGGTCGAGGCGAGCCTTGACGCGCACCATGTCCATGACCGGGATGCCTTCGGTGATGCAGGTGATGAACGGGATCTCGGCGTCGATCGCCTCGATGATCGCGTCCGCTGCACCGGCCGGCGGAACATAGATGACCGATGCGTTGGCGCCGGTCTTTTCCTTGCCTTCGGCAACGGTTGCGAAGATCGGCAGGCTTTCGCCCTTCGAGCCGGTCCAGTTTTCGCCGCCCTTCTTCGGGTGGATCCCGCCGACCATCTGCGTGCCGTAATAGGCGAGCGCCTGTTCGGTGTGGAACGTACCGGTCTTGCCGGTCAGACCCTGAACGAGGATCTTGGTGTCTTTATTGACGATAATAGACATTCTTTCAGATCCTTCAAATTTAGCCGTTGATCGCCGCGACGATCTTCTTGGCCGCATCGTCCAAGTCGTCAGCCGCCGTGATGGCGAGACCCGACTCGTTCAGGATCTTCTTGCCAAGCTCGACATTGGTGCCTTCGAGGCGCACGACGAGCGGAACCTTGAGGCCGACTTCCTTGACCGCGGCAATGACCCCCTCGGCGATGACATCGCACTTCATGATGCCGCCGAAGATGTTGACGAGAATGCCTTCGACCTTGGGGTCCGCGGTGATGATCTTGAAAGCCGCAGCAACCTTCTCCTTGCCGGCTCCGCCGCCGACGTCGCAGAAGTTAGCCGGCTCTTTACCGTAGAGCTTGATGATATCCATCGTCGCCATGGCAAGGCCGGCCCCGTTGACCATGCAGCCGATATTGCCGTCGAGCGCGACATAGGCGAGGTCCCACTTCGAGGCCTCGATTTCCTTGGCATCTTCTTCGGTCTCGTCGCGCAGCAGTTTGACGTCGTCGTGACGGAAGAGCGCATTGCCGTCGAAGGACATCTTCGCGTCGAGAACGCGCAGGTGGCCGTCCTTCATGACGATCAGCGGATTGACCTCGAGCAGCGCCATGTCCTTCTCGTTGAAGGCCTTGTAGAGCGCCGGGAAGAGCGACTTGGCATCTTCGGCGGCGGCACCCTCGAGCTGCAGAGCCTTGGAGATCGCCGCAACGTCGGCAGCCGTCACACCGGCTTCCGGATCGATGGCGATCGTCTGGATCTTCTCGGGCGTGTCGTGGGCGACAGCTTCGATATCCATGCCGCCTTCGGTGGAAACCACGAAAGCCACACGACCGACCGAGCGGTCGACCAGCAGCGAGCAGTAAAGCTCGCGAGCAATGTCGGCGCCGTCTTCGATGTAAAGGCGATTGACCTGCTTGCCGGCTTCGCCGGTCTGGGCCGTCACCAGCGTATGACCGAGCATTTCCTTGGCATGGGCGACCACTTCGTCGATCGACTTGGCAAGACGCACGCCGCCCTTGGCCTCCGGCGACAGTTCCTTGAACTTGCCTTTGCCGCGGCCGCCGGCATGGATCTGGCTCTTGACCACGTAAAGCGGGCCGGGAAGCGACTTGGCGGCAGCCTCGGCTTCCTCGACCTTGAGAATAGCCACACCCTCGGCAACCGGCGCGCCATAGCCCTTCAGCAGAGCCTTGGCTTGATATTCATGAATGTTCATGGGTCTATCCCTATTTCGATTAGCTCAGCCCATCGCCTACTTGAGGGCAGGCGCGATGTTGATGCAGGCTTCGCAGAGACCGGCGACGGCGCCGACGGACTTGTCGAAGGCTTCCTTCTCGGTCTTGTTGAGATCGATCTCGATGATGCGCTCGACGCCGCCGGCACCGATGACGGTGGGAACGCCGACATACATGTCCTTGACGCCGTACTGGCCGGTCAGGTGAGCAGCGCAGGGCAGAACGCGCTTCTTGTCCTTGAGGTAGGATTCAGCCATTTCGATCGCCGAGGCGGCCGGCGCGTAATAGGCCGAGCCGGTCTTCAGCAGGCCGACGATTTCGGCGCCGCCGTCACGGGTGCGCTGAATGATCTCTTCGAGACGCTCCTTGGTGACCCAGCCCATGGTGACGAGGTCGGTGAGCGGAATGCCGCCAACGGTGGAGTAACGGGCGAGCGGCACCATCGTGTCGCCGTGGCCGCCGAGCACGAAGGCCGTCACGTCCTGAACGGAAACGTTGAATTCCTTGGCGAGGAAGAGGCGGAAGCGCGAGGAGTCGAGCACGCCGGCCATGCCGACGACCTTGTTGGCCGGAAGGCCGGAAAACTTCTGCAGCGCCCAGACCATGGCGTCGAGCGGGTTGGTGATGCAGATCACGAAGGCGTTCGGCGCATATTTCTTGATGCCGGCGCCGACCTGCTCCATGACCTTGAGGTTGATGCCGAGAAGGTCGTCGCGGCTCATGCCCGGCTTGCGCGGAACACCGGCGGTGACGATGCAGACGTCGGCGCCTTCGATCGCCGAATAGTCGCTGGCGCCGGTCAGATTGGCGTCGAAGCCTTCAACCGGCGAGGACTGGGCGATGTCGAGGCCCTTGCCCTGGGGAATGCCGTCCGCGATGTCGAAGAGGACGATGTCGCCCAGTTCCTTCAGGCCGGCGAGGTGCGCCAGCGTGCCACCAATCATGCCAGAACCAATGAGTGCGATCTTGTTACGCGCCATTTCGCTGTTTCCTTTGCGATCAAATTCGTCGAGCAGCACCCAGCAAGGCGCCGCCCAATGCCGCAATCGCATAGACTGAAAGCCAAAAAATGGCAATCCATTAATTTTGATGCAGCGTTTTCAATCGTTTAGATACTAAAATTCTTACGTAAACGTAAGTTAGTTCGTCACGGGATTGTTACTCTGCGGCGCGTTTTTCATGGTGCAGCGCAAGATATTCGGCACTGCGCATCTCGAACAGGCGCGAGGCCGTGCGGTCGAATTCGAAACCTTCGGTGCCCCGGCGTTGCACCAGCAACTCCTCCGGCATCGCGGCTGCGGAAATGTAAAGCCGCACGGCATGATCGTAGAACGTATCGACGAGAATGATGAACCGTTTGATCTGGTTTCGCCTTTCCGGCCCGAGCAAGGGAACGTGATCGATGAAGACCATATCGAAACGCTCGGCGATCGCGAGGAAGTCGGCCGCCCCGAGCGGCTTGTCGCAAAGATCGGCGAAGGAGAACCGCGCCATACGCTCGCTGGCGAGCGGCACGTGGATGTGGCGCCCCTTCATCGGAATATCCAGCGGCTGCGCCTTGCGCCCATGCAGCGCCTGCGTCCACGACGCTTCCATCGCCATGTCGTTGTGTTCGTTGATCGGCACCAGATAGACCGGCTGGCTGTTCAGCTTCTCCATCCGGTAATCGGTCGGCGAATCCAGGGTGACGACATCGACATGCTGCTTGAGCAGGGCAACGAAGGGCAGGAAGAGGCCGCGATTGAGCCCATCCCTGTAGAGGTTGTCGGGTTCGACGTTCGACGTCGCGACCAGCACGCATCCGCGCGCGAACAGCTCGGAGAACAGCCGCGACAGGATCATCGCATCGGCGATGTCGGTGACCGTGAATTCGTCGAAGCAGAGCAGTTCCGCTTCCTCGTAAAGCGCTGCGGCAACCGGCGGCATCGGATCGGCCTGCTTCGTCTCGCCGTTCTTGAGCTTCAGCCGGTGCGCCGCGATGCGGTTGTGCACATCCGCCATGAATTCGTGGAAATGCGCCCGGCGTTTCTTCCGGCACGGCGCCATCGAGAAGAACATGTCCATGAGCATGGTCTTGCCGCGGCCGACGCTGCCATGGATGTAAAGCCCCTTGGCGCCGTCGGCGGATTTTTTCTTGGCGGCAAACAGCCAGCCGAGCGCACTCGATTTTGCCGCCGGCCGCCGCTGTTTCAATCCGGCAAGCACCCTGTCGAGGCTCTTTGCCACGTCCATCTGGGCGGAATCGACCTGAAGCGTGCCCGATGCGGTCAGCGCTTTAAGCTGTTCGCAGACGCTGAGCGCATAATCCGGCATTGGTTGCATGAGGGCATGTCCGCCTGTCAGTCAACGGCGCAGGTCCGCCGGAGCGTTACCACGCCGGGTTCGTTTACCGCGCCGGTCTGCTTACCGGCTCAGGCTGATCTGCTGGCCCGTGCTCGTCTGTCCATCGAAGCGGTTGTCGGCCGTCTTGTAGACGCTGCCGAGCTGGTTGCCCGAGCGATCCTTGAGCAGCACCTGCTTGCCGGAAACCTCCCAGGAGCCCATCGCCGTCAGTTCGCCGACACAGCCGCGCGTTCCGCCACGCGAACCGCTGCCGAGATTGGTCAGCGTCAGGAACATGTCGCAGCTGCCGTTGACGCGCCAGCTTCCGACCATCGATTCCTTGGTGACGTCAAGCGCATTCGCGGCCATGGCGCCGGACTGAGCCCCCGGCATCGATGCCGTCGTCGCCGTCGGCGCTGCCGGAAACTGAGAATTGTTGACCGGCGGAAGCTGCCCGCCCTGCACCGAGGGAACCGGCTGCGCCGTCAACGGCGCCGGTCCGGCATTCGGGCTGGAGCTATAATCATATGCCGTACGCTGACAACCGGCTAGCGAGAGAGCCACCACCAGACCTGTCATCGCATATCGCAACTGCATCATCATACTCCTGAATTCGGCTATCGCCGTAGAGAAACGGGCTGAGACAAGTCCGATTATCGTAATTCGCTTTGTTTAATCAAGTCAGGCTGCATAAATTGCCCGTCACAACAACTAACCGAAAAACGATACAGTTCAACTGTCCCGCTGCAAAACTTCCTGCACATAGAATTTGTCAGCAAGGTGTTGCGCGCGTTGATCTCTGTCCGGATCCCTGTCGAACTCCCGCAATATCCCCGAATAACGCTCGAACGAGTTCTGCAGAAAGGATTGCACCAGCGTCGGCGGCAGACCTTCCCCCATTTCGCGAGTCTGTTTCTTGACATGCACGAGGTCGAGTATCGCCGTTCGAAGATCGGGGGCGACCGAGATCGCTTCGAGGCATTCCAGCATATTCATCGGCGGCAATACGCGAAACGAACTCTGCCGCATCCATTCGAGCGCGATGGCCGGGCGGATGGTATAGAGGAGCTTCTTCAGCCTGATCGGCCCCTCGCCCTGGCTCTGAAAATGCTGCCGCATCAGCCCCACATAGTGGGCAGCGACCTTTTCCGGAACCATGATCAGATCGAGCAGATCGCCCAGACGCGAGCGAAAACCGGCTTCCTCTTCATAAACGATCGGCGATTTCAGCCATTCGACCACCACCGCGTTACCCTTGAGGGCAAGCAGCAGCGCCTTTCGCAGATCCCAGCCGCCGGTATCGATATCGCCAATGATCGGAAATTCGATGACATCACGCGCCGAAGCAAGCGCGAGATGATGCTTGACGGGACGGATATAGACGAAGCGGCAGTCATAATCGCTGTCGGGAGATGGAAATCCCCAGGCGCGACTGCCGCTTTCGATCGCAAAACCGATACGAATGCCCTGTTCGCGCACCGAGGCGAGCCGCGACCTGATCTCCTTGACGGCTTCGGGATCGAAGCCGTCCATTCCGCCATCGGCACGCATGCCATCAGACCCGGCGTTCGACCATCATCTTCTTGATTTCGGCGATCGCCTTGGCCGGGTTGAGGCCCTTCGGGCAGGTCTGCGCGCAGTTCATGATCGTGTGGCAGCGATAGAGGCGGAACGGATCTTCGAGATTGTCGAGACGTTCGCCGGTTGCCTCATCTCTGGAATCGATCAGCCAGCGATAGGCCTGCAGTAGAACGGCAGGACCGAGATAGCGGTCGCCGTTCCACCAGTAGCTCGGACAGGAGGTCGAGCAGCAGGCGCAGAGGATGCATTCATAGAGACCGTCGAGCTTCTGACGGTCCTCATGGCTCTGCTTCCATTCCTTGGCAGGCGCCGGCGACACCGTCTTCAGCCACGGCTCGATCGAACGATGCTGGGCATAGAAGTTGGTGAGGTCGGGCACCAGATCCTTGACAACAGGCAGATGCGGCAGCGGATAGATCTTTACCGCGCCCTTGATGTCGTCGAGACCCTTGGTGCAGGCAAGCGTATTGGTGCCGTCGATATTCATCGCGCAGGAGCCGCAGATGCCCTCGCGACAGGAGCGGCGCAGCGTCAGCGTCGGGTCGATCTTGTTCTTGATGTAGAGCAGGCCGTCGAGCACCATCGGGCCGCAATCGTCGACATCGATGTAGAAGGTGTCGATCGACGGGTTCTGTCCGTCGTCCGGGCTCCAGCGGTAGACGCGGAATTCGCGGGTGTTCTTGGCACCCGCCGGCTTCGGCCAGACCTTGCCTTCGCGCATCTGAGAATTCTTGGGGAGAGCGAGTTCAACCATATCCGGTTCCTCTTGAGATCAGTACACGCGAGCTTTCGGCTCGATCTTGTGCGGATCGATGCCTTCGGCGATGAGCTCGGTGTGAACCGGCCGATAGTCGAGCTTCACATCGCCCGCCTCGTTCACCCAGGCAAGCGTGTGCTTGCGCCAGTTGAGGTCGTCGCGGCCGGCGAATGCACCTTCGGTATAATCCTCGCGGGCATGCGAACCGCGGCTCTCCTTGCGGGCCTCGGCGCCGTAAATGGTCGTGATGGCGTTGGCCATCAGGTTCTGCAGTTCGAGCGTTTCCACCAGGTCGGAGTTCCAGACCATCGAACGGTCGGTAACCTTGATGTCCTGCATCTCGCCCCAGATCGCCGAAATGCGCCGGCAGCCGGATTCCAGCGAGTCTTGCGTGCGGAACACGGCAGCGTCTTCCTGCATGGCACGCTGCATTTTCTCGCGCAGCACGGCCGTCGGTGTGCCGCCGCTGGCGTGACGCAGGCCGTCGAAGCGGTCCATGATCTTGTCGCAGGCGGCGACGTTGAGATGCGGGATCGGCGCTGCGCGGTCGATGACTTCGCCGGCGCGGATCGCCGCGGCGCGGCCGAAGACCACAAGGTCGATCAGCGAATTGGAGCCGAGGCGGTTGGCGCCGTGCACCGAGGCGCAGCCGGCCTCGCCGACAGCCATCAGGCCGGGGATGATCCGCTCCGGATTGGCGCTGTCGGCGTTCAGCACTTCGCCCCAATAATTCGTGGGAATGCCGCCCATATTGTAGTGAACGGTCGGCAGAACCGGGATCGGCTCGCGGGTGACGTCGACGCCGGCGAAAATCTTGGCGCTCTCGGAAATCCCCGGCAGGCGTTCATGCAGCACGGCCGGATCGAGATGGTCGAGATGCAGGAAGATGTGATCCTTGTTCTTGCCGACGCCGCGGCCTTCGCGGATCTCCAGCGTCATGCAGCGCGAAACGACGTCGCGCGAGGCAAGATCCTTGGCCGAGGGCGCATAACGCTCCATGAAGCGTTCGCCCTCGGAATTGACGAGGTAACCGCCTTCGCCGCGTGCGCCTTCGGTGATCAGACAGCCCGAACCATAGATGCCGGTCGGGTGGAACTGGACGAATTCCATGTCCTGCAGCGGCAGGCCGGCGCGCGCCACCATGCCGCCGCCGTCGCCGGTGCAGGTATGGGCAGACGTTGCCGAGAAATAGGCGCGGCCGTAGCCGCCGGTCGCCAGCACCACCATCTTGGCGGCGAAGCGATGGATCGTGCCGTCATCGAGGCACCAGGCGACGACGCCGGTGCAGCGGCTGCCGTCTTCCGACATGATCAGGTCGAGCGCGAAATACTCGATGAAGAATTCGGCGTTGTTCCTGAGCGACTGGCCGTAGAGCGTATGCAGGATGGCGTGGCCGGTGCGGTCGGCGACGGCGCAGGTGCGCTGCACCGGCGGGCCTTCGCCGTAATTCTGCATGTGGCCGCCGAACGGGCGCTGATAGATCTTGCCTTCCTCGTTGCGCGAGAACGGCACGCCGTAATGCTCGAGCTCATAGACCGCCTTCGGCGCTTCCATGGTGAGATACTGCATGGCGTCGACGTCGCCGAGCCAGTCGGAACCCTTGACGGTGTCATAGAGGTGCCATTGCCAGCTGTCCGGCGTCATGTTGCGCAGCGAGGCGGCGATACCGCCCTGGGCGGCGACCGTATGCGAGCGGGTCGGGAATACCTTGGTGATGCAGGCGGTGCGGAAACCCTGCTCGGCCATGCCGAGCGTGGCGCGCAGGCCGGCGCCGCCGGCGCCGACGACGATCACGTCGTAGGAGTGATCGACATATTTGTAGGCCTTGCCGTTCTGGGCGGGTGAAGTCGGTGCCATATCGAGCTTATCCTACGAATGCGATTTTCAGAATGGCGAAAAGACAGAGGCCGGCGATCAGGATCGCGAAGAAGGTGTTCAGCATCAGCAGCGCGATCTTGCCGAACTCGCCATGCACGTAATCCTCGATGATGACCTGCATGCCGAGCTTCATGTGGATGACGCCCGAAATCACCATCAGCCCCATGACGACGGCGACGAAGGGGTTCGACAGCGCGCGAACCACGTCCGCATAGGGCGCGCCGGCATAGGCGATCATGAAGAAGAGGAAGAAGAGGATGAGCGGAACATTGGCGACGGCCGTCAGCCGCTGGCGCCAGAAATGGTCCGTGCCGTCCTTGGCGGAGCCGAGCCCGCGAACCTTGCCGAGGGGGGTGCGCATATCCATGAGAGGACCTTCAGAAGCGAATGAGGAAGCCGATCACCCAGACCAGCACGGTCAGACAGAGCGACCCGATGACGTTGGCGATGGCGAGCTTGGTGGAAAATTCCTTCTCGAAGCCGTAGCCGAGATCCCACATGAAGTGGCGGAAACCGCCGAGCATGTGGTGCAGCAGCGCCCAGGTATAGCCGAGCAGCACGAGCTTGCCGAGAAGGCTGCCGAGCACCCAGTTGGCCCAGTCATAGGAGCCCTGGCCGCTTGCCGCTGCGATCAGCCACCAGGCGACCAGCAGCGTGCCGACGTAAAGCGCCCCACCGGTAATGCGGTGGACGATGGACATGATCATGGTGGGAATAGGTTTGTAGATTTGCAAATGCGGCGACAGGGGCCGATTATTTGTCACGTTCGCCATCAGAACCTCGCGGCGGCTTCTCTGCGCTCCCGGATTTCGGAGCATGCTCAGTCAACCACACGAATGACAAAATTCTCTGTGTGCGTTGCATCAATTGCGACGTTTAATCACCGAAAACGCCGACGACAAGCACAATCGCTGTCTGCTTTTAATTTAATCGATTCGGGTTACCGGGAAGTTTGCCGGCATGGGCAAATCCAGGAAAATGCGAAGCGGCTTTCCCGGGCGAGACGCGCCGCGATTTTGCCGGCAATCGGGTAAAAACAACCGATTGGAGCGGTTCTGCGCTTCGACGGAAATTTGAGCCCCTCTCACAAAACTAGCCTTTTTCGCTCAATATTGATCGCGTTCCACCCCTGCGCATGGACAAGCCACGGCTTTTGGCGCAATCTGGTGTTAACGATTTGTTAACGATTGGAATTTCGGAGGCCGGCGCCCATGTTTCGCAGTCTGTCCGTCGTCACCCTGCTTGCCCTGTCCGCGCTCGTCGCACTGCCCGCCACCGCCGGCGAACGCCGCCACGGCGAGCGCTTTTTCGGCCATCGCCACAATTTCCACAACGGATTGTTTCTTGGCGAGCGTGCGGGCTGGCGCAATCGCGGCATCCTCCATGCTTTCGGCCCCCGATACGTCAGGGACCGGATGCCGTTCCTGAAGCGGTTTTCATCCCCGGCGACAAATCGCATCGCCCGCGGCCCTCTGGTCATCATCGCACCCCAGGCACCGGGTAGCGACAGCGGCGGCACCTATTCCGGCTCTTCCTATGCCTATCAGGTCGATGGCGGAACTTATGTCGGCGGCAACGGCTATGGATATGGTCCCGCGGCACGGCCCGAGCCGCAGACCCCGAAGGCGAAGGTCATCGACGTCGCCATCCAGGACGACCCCTGCACCTACGAGGCCAATGTCTGCGTCATCCGGCCTTAGAATATTTGCCGGCCCCCGCTTTTTCGCGACGCGGCTACGTCGATACGGACGGCGCACATCGGCGGGAGATTCTTGTCCTCGAACGTCGCCCGGCGTGGCGTTCCGCCATCCGGCATCCAGGCACCCCATACTCTGTTCATTTCCTCGAACGAGGCAAGATCCCTGAGCCAGATATTGGCGAGTATGATCTCCGACTTGTCGGTACCTTCGCGCAGCAGCATGTCATTGATGCGCTCCAGTATTTCGTTGGTTTGCGCTGTCACGCTCGCTCCCCTCGTCAGATTTGCGACTTGGCCCGGCAGGTAGGCGGCATCTGCAAGGAGTGTATCATCAACTTTGGCTTGCCCCGTCATCGTATTCGCAGACTTCCATGAATGCTTGAGATCGGGCCGTCGACCCATCATCGGATCACTATGGAGCTTCGCTCGCCACCCCGGTAGAGCGAATTAAATTGACCCGATATAATGGAAGCTGAACGCGCCTGAGGCACGTCGCACCAAACTTGATTCATACGACGTCTTTAGGTGCTTTGACGAATGTCGTTGTCACAAAACCGCCGCGTACTTTTGTGCGACATGCGTTAGCTCGACAGTATGGCCGTATGTCGCGAAATGAAGTCCACAAGATACCGCGCGCCTTCGGCCGTCTCGGACTGAGCATACAGACCGATCTCGATGCGCACCGGACCGGGCAGGTCCGTCGATTTGTCGAGTGTCCGGCAGCCCTCCGGTTTCGTTGTGAGCATCATCGGTGCAATACCGATACCGACGCGAACCGCAGTCGCCATGGCCACTAGCGTCGATGCGACGCAAGCCATCTTCCACTTGACGTTCCGCTGCGACAGAGCCGCAATCGTCGGGAGCGTCCAGGGACACTCCTCCTCGAACATAATGATGGGCAGCGGCTTTTCCGCATCCACCACAAAGTCGGATCTGACCGTCCACATCAAATATTCGGTCCAGATCAAGGTCGGTTTTCGGGAGAGGCAGGTGATGTCGCAAACCACGAGATCCAGCTTCCTGTCTTCAAACAGATGGGCGAGACGGCGATTGGGTTCGACGATGATGTCGATATCGACCTTCGGGTTCTGGGCTCTGAAATCACTAAGAATGTCGATCAGGTGGCCGGCGGCGAAGTCCTCAACGACGCCGAGGCGAATGCGGTCCTCGATCATCTTGCCTGTCAACCTTTTCTCGACTTCGTCGCTGAGGGCGACCATTTCGCGGGCATAAGCCAGCATGATCTGTCCATGGCTCGTCAGCTCGAGGCCTTTTGACGAACGTGAAAACAGCGCAACGCCGACAAGCTCCTCCAGCTTGCGGATCTGCATGCTCACGGCCGCCTGGGTTCTGTTGAGCTTGACGGCGGCCCCATTGACGGTGCCGATCCCCGCGACGGTCAGAAATGCACGAAGCAGATAGGAATCAAGATCAAGCATCAGCAGCCGCATTCCATACTTTGTGGCGATCGAGGGCCGATGCCTCTCTGCCTATAAGCGGATATTGGACGAACCATGTTCTTCCGGCAACTGGCGATCCCTAGCCCGGGGCGCAGCGCAAGCTGCGTCAATGCCAGCTTATCGCGCGAAGAGGACGCAGGCTTCGGGGGGAATGGACACGCCCACCTCCTGCCCGCGGGTGAAGGCTATGTCTGGACGGTTCGGGCAAGCCGAGATGATGCGGTCGCCACTGACCAGGTCGAGAACGACATGCCTGAAGGCACCGAGTGTCACAACGTCGGCAACGCGACCGAGCACGGCCCCGGCACTCCGCGCATCCGACGATATCTCGACGCTTTCCGGCCTCACACAAATCTCGGCGGCACCTGAAAGGCTTCCCGTGGTCGCGACCGGAAATTCCCAGCCGGATTCGGAGCGAAATTTGCGGGAGCTTTCGCCCGCTGCCGAAATCGAGCCGTGAATCCAATTCGTCCGTCCCATGAAATCGGCAACGAAACGCGAGTCCGGACGCCAATAGACATCATCCGGTCTGCCGGATTGCATGATTGCTCCACGATTCATCACGAATATGCGCTCTCCCAGGCTCATCGCCTCCTCCTGGTCGTGGGTTACCACGATTGCGGTCGAGCCGACCGCGGCAAGCACATCCTTCAATTCGGTGCGCAGCTCATGCCGAAGTTTGGCGTCGAGGGCCGACAGCGGCTCATCCAGAAGGACGAGGCTCGGATGGGTGGCGAGCGCCCGCGCAAGCGCAACACGCTGCTGCTGGCCGCCGCTCAACTGGTGCGGCCGCCGCTGTCCGAAGCCGACGAGCCGGACGAGCTCAAGCATCTCGGCGATGCGGCGAGGTATTTGCCCCGGCGGATGGTTGCGATGGCGAAGTCCGTAGCCGATATTCTGCTCGACGGTCATATGCGGGAAAAGAGCATAGTGCTGGAACAGCAGCCCGACGTTGCGCTCATAGGGTTTCAATCCCGCCATCGGCATGCCGTCGATCAAGATCGAGCCTTTATCGGGCCGCTCGAATCCGGCAATGAGCCGAAGAATGGTGGTTTTGCCGCAGCCGCTCGGTCCAAGCAGTGCGATTGTTTCACCTGGATTCACCGAGAAGGAGATATTACCGAGGGCGACGGTTTCGCCGAAGCGCTTGCTGACCCCTTGAAATTCCACGGCAGAAATCATCGTATTGTCCTCAAGAACGAAACAAACCCTGACCGACGACAGTGTCGAAGCCGACGACTCGGTCCAGTATGACGATCAGCAATGCGGTGACGGCAATCAGGACCACGGCCGCCGCAGCGATCGTCAGATCGAAAGCCGCGCGCATGTTGCTGACCAGCGTAACAGGCAAGGTCGTTGCGGACGGATCGCTCAGAAAGAGACTGATCGATACGTCATCTATCGAAATTGCGAAGGCGAAGATCGCGCCGGTGACGACGCCCGTCCGCATGAGCGGCAGGGTAATGGTCCAGAAGGCCTGGCGCTCGGTAGCACCGAGAACCATTGCCGCTTCCGTCAATCGTCGGTCGCTGCCGAGAAGGCTGGCAAGGCTGGTCCTGATGCAGTAGGGCAGCGTCACGATCACGTGGCCGAGGAGCAGGCGCGCCATACCATTTGCAATACCGACCTTGGAAAGGAAAAGCAGCAGGCCGAATCCGATGACGACCGGCGGGACGATGAGTGGCGAGAGGAAGGCCGAAGTCAGCGCTCCCCTTCCCGGAAAATTGCCACGGGCAAGGCCGACAGCCGCTGCAGTTCCGATCGTGACGGACAGAACCGTCGTCAATGCCGCCAAGATGAGGCTGGTGCGCAGGCTGGCAAGGATATCCGCCTGAGAGACGAGCCGTTCGAACCAGTGAAGCGACAGCGCAGGCGGCGGCAATGGACCGAGGTAGGTCCTGGCGTCGAAAGCCATGAGGCATGTTATCACCAACGGGATGGCGAGGAACGCCAATCCAAGGCCGATGACACCATAGGCAAGGGAAACGGCGATCCGGTCTCCGGTTCGCGCGGCAAGAGACTGCATGCTCATCGGGAAACCTTCCAGGCCTGCGCAAACGTGATAACAGCGACGACCGCCAACGCCACGGCAAGCATGACGAGCGAGATCGCCGCGCCGCTCGGATAATTGGCGATGTCACTGAACCGGGTGTAGATGACATTCGACATGAAAAGCACCCGGCCCCTCCCGAGCACCATAGGAATGACGAAGGCGCTGATCGCGAAAGTCAGCGAGACAAGCGCGCTTGAGATCAGAGCCGGGAAGCTCAGGGGAAGCGTGATCGACAGATGCGCCTTCCATCCCGGCGCGCCGAGGGACTGGGCGGCATCGAGCAGACGCGGATCGATCGATTGCATCGCACCAATCAGCGTCAGGGTTGCGACCGGTATGATCGAGTGAACCAGACCCGCAATAACAACGATGTTAATATATTCGCGGCTGTTGGGCGAAAGGCCAAGCGTCAGGAGGAGGGGTCGGAAGACGCCGACCGACCCGAAGGTCAATTCGATCGCATAAGTCTTGATCAGCACGCTGGAGAGCACAAGCGTAATCAAAAAACCGAGAGTGAGTGCGCGCATCCGCGGGGAAATGCGCCGCACGATGACGTAGGCAAGCGGGAGTGCCACAAGCTGGCCGATGATCGCGGCAGCTCCACCGATCCAGAAGGTTGTCAGCAGGACACTCGCAAACGCCTGGTTTGCAAGCTCATAATAGTTTTGAACCGTTGCCGCGGCATTTTCAACGGAACCGACGCGACCCGGCGTAAACTCCTTCAGGCTTTCGATTGCCAGATTGACCAACGGTGACAGAAAACCGAATGCGAACACCAGCAGGGCCGGCCCGAGCGTCAGGGCAGCATCTCGGCGATCGGGAATTGAAATGGCAACGGGTTGCCGCCTTGCTTGGGTCATGGTGGAACAGCCTTTTCCTCGCCCTAAACGGGCTATGAGAAAGGGAGGTTATCGACGTCCGCGTTCACGCCTTCGATAACCTGCCGCGAGGTGCCTTAGAGCAGCGGGGCGATGTCCTGTTCCCAGCGCGTGGACCAGGCATCCTGCTGTTCGAGAACAACATTGTAGTCCGGCACGTAAACGAAGTTCGAAAACTCGTCCGATGTGAAGGACAGATGCTTGAGATTGTCCGGCGTGACCGCCTTGCTGTTCAGCGGCGCTTCGCCAGCCACCTTGGCGTAGAGCGAATTCATGTCCGGGCTGATCGCGAAGTTGACGAAATCGAGCGTTGCCTTGGTGTTCGGTCTATTCTTCAATACGCCGAAACCGCTCTGGTAGAGGAAGGCCTTGAAGTTCTTGTCCTTGGTGAAACGAGTAACGGGGAAGTTCTTCGCGACGGCCGCCCAACCGGGTTCGGCGAAGAAGCCGACGGAGGTCTCGCCCGATGTCAGCGAATTGGTGAAGTCGATGTCGGTGATGGCGACACGGCCGATATTGCCGGATTTCGCCAAGTCCTTCATGAGCTTCCATCCCGGCTCCATATTCGTTTCACTGCCGCCGGCGTGAAGGGCGAGCGCGACAATCTGGAGCATCATGCTCTGTGTCGGGCCCGGCCAGCAGATCGCGCCCTTAAGATCGGGGCTCAGCAGATCATCGACGGTCTTCACGGCGATGGGAGCCGTGTCGGTTCGGGCACCGAAATACATGCCGCCGACTGCGCGTGGCACCGCCTTGATATTACCCTTGCCATCGCGAATGATGATTTTCTCGGGAATATTCGCAAGGTTGGGAACATCGGCAGGATTGATGGTCTCGAGCCAATCCTCCTTCACCATGCTGTTGAATGAGCCTTCCCAGCCGGCGACGTAGTCGTAGTCGACATTCGGCCAGACGGCCTTGATCTTTGGAAGGATCGCGCCCGCACCGCCCTGGTGAAGAACCCAGTTGAACGTCGCCGCATTCTGGTCGGCGGCAATCTGCTTCATGGCTTCGACGACATCACCGCCCCATTCGACGGCGGTAAGACTGCCGTTGTCGGCCGCGGCGGATCTCGCAAACCCGGCCATCGTGCCGGCAATCCCCGCAGCAGCGGCGGACCCGAGGAAGCGGCGACGTGTCATATCGTGCAACATGGTAAGTTCCCTTTGTTGTCGGCCCTCTGCAGGACCGTTCGCATCGGAGACTGCTTGCAGGTTGCCAACCGCGATAGTGGGAAAATTCTCGCCGGGTTATAAGGTTTTCTGAATAGCTCGATGAAGGCGCCAGCCGTACGGCGGAGCTCAGCGGAGCCAAGCTATCAACAATCGTTATATCCCCTCTCGAATTTTCGCGGTTCCAAGAGAAGCGGACGGCGCCGATGATCACGGCAGCATCAAGACCGTGGGAGCCTGCCTTGACCATTGACCGGGATTTTTTGGAAGACCTGAGAAGGCGCTTCGGCAGCGCTGCAGGCGGGGAGATGGAAGATCCGCACTTCCGTGCCGTGGCGGCGAGCGTTTTCAAGGACGGCGACAGCCGCAAGTGGCCCTTCGCCGATCCTGCCACCTTTCTGGACGCCCGTTTCATCGAAAACGGCTTGCGGCCCGAGGTACTTGAGATGCTCGACGTGGCTCTGATCGGCGTGCCGATGGATCTCGGTGTCACCAATCGCGCCGGCGCGCGGCTGGGGCCGCGGGCCGTCCGGGCGATCGAGCGCGTCGGTCCCTACGAGCATGTTCTGCGTGTCGCACCGATGGGAGGGCTAAAGGTCGCCGATGTCGGCGACGTGCCGATGCGCAGCCGGTTCGGCCTCGCAGAATGCCACGCCGACATCGAGGCCTGCTACCGGATGATCTCGGCAACCGGGGTCATTCCGCTGTCGGTCGGCGGCGACCATTCGATCTCCGGCGCCATCCTCAAGGGCTTGGCGGCCAGCCAGCCGGTCGGCATGATCCATATCGACGCGCATTGCGACACCGCAGGTCCCTATGAGGGTTCCAGGTTCCATCACGGCGCGCCCTTCCGCGAGGCAGTTCTGGCGGGCGTACTCGACCCGAAGCGTACGATCCAGATCGGCATCCGCGGCGGCGGCGAGTATCTCTGGGAGTTCTCCTTTGCCTCCGGTATGACCGTCATCCACGCGGAAGAGGTGGCGGAGATGGGTCTCAAGGCCGTGATCGCAAAGGCTTTGGAGGTCGTCGGCGCCGGTCCAACCTATCTCAGTTTCGACGTGGACAGCCTCGATCCGGCCTTTGCTCCGGGAACCGGCACGCCAGAAGTGGGCGGGCTTCAGCCGAGGGAGGCCCTGACCCTGCTGCGCGGCTTCAAAGGCATCAACCTCATCGGTGGCGACGTCGTGGAAATTGCGCCGCAGTACGACAACACCACCAACACTGCGCAAATCGCCGCACAGGTCCTGTTCGAACTCCTGTGCCTCGCGATGTTCAGTCCCGCGGTCAGGACAAACGTGACTTGAGAACCAGCTCCACAACGGCAGCGTGCGCCGTGCCCGCTGCCGTCCATCATCTGTCGCACAATACATCTCAAAAAGGGGAACGACATGAATGCTCTTATGAAATTGCGCTACGCCGCCACCGCGGCAATTGCCGTGTTCGGCATTCTGGCAGGGGCCGCTCAGGCTGACGAACTTGCCGATATCAAAGCCGCGGGCGAGATTAACATCGGCATCTTCTCCGATTTCCCGCCCTTCTCTTCGGCAAGCGCCGATATGAGCATCAAGGGCTATGACGTCGACGTCGCCCAGAAGATCGCCGACGGGCTCGGCGTGAAACTCAATCTCGTCAGCGTTACTGGCCAGAACAGGATCGCCTACCTGAACGACGACCGCGTCGACCTGCTGATGAGCGTCGGCTATTCGAAGGAGCGCGCCGAGGTCATCGATTTTGCCGCGCCGTACGCTCCCTACTATATCGCTGTCATCGGTCCAGCCGCGCTGAAGGTGAGCGGCAAGGAAGACCTTGCCGACAAGACCGTTGCCGTCAATCGCGGCACGCTCGAAGACACGTCACTGACCGCCGCCGCCCCCGGCTCGGCCGCGATCCAGCGCTTCGAGAACTACAATTCGGTCATCCAGGCCTTCATCTCAGGCCAGACCGAGCTGATGGTCGTCGGCAACGATGTCGGTGCGCAGGTTCTGGCACGACAGGACGCCCTGAAGCCGGAGCAGAAATTCCAACTCCTGAGTTCGCCCTCGCACATTGCGCTCCGCAAGGGCGAGGAAGGCCTGAAGAAGGCCGTTAATGACAGCGTCGCCGCAATGATCGCCGATGGTTCACTCGACGCAAGCTCGAAGAGCTGGCTGAAAGCGCCGCTCAACCCCGAAAATCTGAAGGACTGACGGAGCCGCCCCCGCTCATCAAAGCATGATGCCGAAAACTGGTAGCAATTTCAGTGGCATCATGCTGCATCTCTTGATTGAAAGGCGGATCCGCATGTCGGTCCGACCCAGCCCAGATCATCCGGCCCCAAAGGACAAACGATGAGATACAGCCTCGATTTCAATTGGCTTTGGGACGGACTGGGACCTCTGGCTTACGGCGCAGGCACGACGCTTGCACTGACGGCCTCCACATCGGCCCTCGGGATCGTTCTCAGCGTTCTCGGCGCAGCCGCGCGCCGCGGACCGTATCCATGGTTGCGCAAGGTCGTCGGGCTGTATGTGGAAGTCATGCGCAATACGCCATTCCTGGTGCAGCTGTTCTTCATCTTCTTTGGCTTGCCTAGCCTGGGCCTTCGCCTCGATCCGATCTCTGCCGCAGTTCTTGCCATGACCCTCAACATGGCGGCCTACACGATCGAGGTGGTCGGGGCCGGGCTGGATGCCATACCGAGAGGCCAGAAAGAAGCGGCGCAAGCACTTGGCCTCAGGCCTCGGCTGGTGTTCTTCAAGATCATCCTGCCGCAAGCACTCGCCATCATTTTCCCGGCACTCACAAGCCAGATCATCATCATGATGCTGGAATCGGCGGTGGTTTCGCAAATATCCGTCCGCGAACTGGCGCAGGAAGCCGATCTGCTTCAGTCGCGCACCTTCCGCTCCTTCGAGACCTATCTGGTGGCGACGTTGATCTACCTTTCGATGTCCGCCGCACTGCGCCGGCTCCTTTTCGCCGGGAAACGCCGTTTTCTGGGAGCTGGTCTGGCATGATTGAGTTCACGTTCTGGGACATTCTGCGCAATCTTGTCTTCGCGACCCGCTGGACCCTGCTGCTTTCGCTCGCAGCGTTTGCCGGCGGCGCCATCGTTGGCCTGGCGATCCTATCTGCACGGATATCGAAAATGCGCTGGCCGCGCAGCTTGGCGTCCGGCTACATTGCCCTGTTTCAGGGAACGCCGCTGCTCATGCAGCTCTTTTTGATGTTCTTCGGCCTGCCGATGCTCGGGTTCCGGATCGAGTCATGGACCGCTGCCGTCTGCGGCCTGACATTCTATGCCAGCGCTTATCTTGCCGAAATCTGGCGGAGCGGCGTCGAGGCGGTGCCGCGCGGGCAATGGGACGCTGCAGCCAGCCTGGGCCTGCATCGTCTCCTCGAACTTCGCCTTGTCATCCTTCCGCAGGCTTTCCGGATTACGCGCGCGCCGACTGTCGGCTTCTTGGTCCAATTGATCAAGAGCACCGCACTGGCCTCGATCCTGGGCTTCGAGGAACTGCTGAAAACCGCAAACGCCATCAACAATGCGACCTTCGAACCCTTCAAGGTCTACGGTCTCGTCGCAGTGATCTTCTTCGCCCTGTGCTATCCGCTTACGCAATACGCCAGAACTCTGGAGAAGAAAGCGGCCTTTGGCTGAGCGGTGCAGAATTGCTCCGCATCCGGCATTGCAGCGGAGTGGCCCAAAAGGCCGATGCCGCTTGAAAAGCCGGTGCGCCACGCAGCGGCGGCGCTGTTTCGGTCAACCACACTGAACTCGCCTTATCCAGCAGTTAGACCTTCCTGAGAGATCGCTTCAATGACCGACACGCAAATTCGTATTCTCGATGCCCGGACAACGGGCGAGCTTCTCCCTTTCGGCGCGCTGGTCGCGACCTTGCGGCAAGCATTTGCCGAAGGCTGTGTTGTCCCGGTACGGCATCACCACACGATAGCCAACAGCGACGAGTCGGATGCGACGCTGCTTCTGATGCCAGCCTGGCATGCAACGCACCGGTCGGAGCGCTATCTTGGCATCAAGATCGTTACCGTCTTTCCCGACAATACGGTGCGCGGCATTCCCGGTTTGACCTCGACTTACATGCTCTATGATGGCCGGACCGGGATGCAGCTTGCGTTAATTGACGGAAACACGATCACGGCGCGCCGTACGGTAGCGGCATCGGCCCTTGCCGCGGACTATCTTGCCCGAAAGGACGCGCGCCGCCTGCTGGTGATCGGCGCAGGTCGCGTCGCGAGCCTCATACCCGATGCCTACCGCGCCGTCCGGCCGGTCGCACATGTCGATATCTGGGATATCGATCCCGCCAGCGCGGAGCGGCTGGCGCAGAGCCTCGCGCAACGGGGATTCCACGCCACCGCCGTCACGAATCTGGAAGCCGCGGCGCGGCAAGCCGATATCGTCAGCGCGGCGACGCTAGCGACCGCGCCGCTGATCCGGGGCGAATGGCTGAGGCCGGGCACCCATGTCGATCTGATCGGCGGCTTCACCCCGGCGATGCGCGAGGCCGATGACGAGGCGCTTCGGCGCGCCTCGGTCTATATCGACACTCAAGAAGCCCTTCACGAAGCGGGCGATCTGGTTCAGCCGATCAGCGCAGGCGTCATTTCTACAGAGGCGGTGCGTGCGACACTCGACGAACTGTGTCGCCGGGATATTCCGGCGCGGGTGTCCAACGATGAGATCACTCTCTACAAGGCAGTCGGAACGGCATTGGCCGATCTTGCCGCCGCGACGATGGTCTATGAAGCCGCTTTGATTGCCGGCTGACATTTTCTGGCCTCGGCGGCCGCGAATACCAACCTAAGGAACGAAGCGCCAGACCGTCGTCTTCTTGATTTCGCTGTCCTCCAGCGCCCGCGTCACCGGCACCTCGTAGACCGCGCAGCATTCCAGCCGATCTCGAGGCAGGTAGCTACGCCCGGGATCGCCGACCAGAACCGATTTGCCGCCGGCCGCCAGCCCGGAAAACCAGGGAACGAGCGCAGCGGCGAAAGCGCTGTCGTAGAAGACGTCGCCGGCAAGCAGTATATCCGCATCGACGGCCTGGCCGATCAGATCGGCGCCGGCAAATCCGAGAACAACGCCGTTCACCTCGGCATTCAGCCGGACTGCGGCTTCCGCCCAGGGATCGATATCGCAGGCCGTGACCTCCCGGGCGCCGGCCATGACCGCCGCAATGCCGACGAGGCCGGAGCCGCTGGCGAAATCCAGCACGCGCTTGCCGCGCACCATCTCCGGATGATCGAGAATGTAGCGCGCCAGCCCCTGCCCGCCCGCCCAGGCGAAAGCCCAGAAGGGCGGCGGCAGGCCGATCGCTTCCAGCTCCTCCTCGGTCTTCAGCCAGAGCTCGTGCGCCTCGCTCGCCAGATAGAGCGAAATCTCCGGCACATGCGGCGGCGCCATCACGCTGGTATTGGCGCGGATGAAGATTTCAGGGTCGGTTTTCACCGCGGCGGATTGTCCAGGCCGCCCATGCGGCAGACCTCGGCCCATTCGTCATCGGTCACCGGCTGCACCGAAAGCCGCATCGAGGTGACGAGCGCCATCTTGGCAAGCTTTTCGCTCGCCTTCACGTCCTTCAGCGTCACCGGCTTCGGCATGTCCATGACGGCGCGGATATCGACGCAATCCCACTTCGGGTCGTCCTTGGCCGTGGAATCGGGATGCGATAGCGCGCAGACTTCGACAATGCCGACGATCTCCAGCCCGTCATTGGAGTGGTAGAAGAACCCCTTGTCGCCAATCTGCATCGCCCGCATGTTGTTGCGCGCCAGATAGTTGCGCACGCCGGTCCATTCCGTGCCCTTGTCGCCGGCAGCTTTCTGCTGCTCCCAGGACCAGGCAGCCGGTTCGGATTTATAGAGCCAGTGCGCCATGCTTATGCTTCCGGTTTGTTGAAGACCCAGTTGTAGGCCTGGACCTCGACGCTTTCGAACAGCCCGGCCTTGGCGTAGGGGTCGGCATCGGCCAGCGCACGCGCCGCCTCCTTCGAACCCGCTTCGACGATGATCAGGCTGCCGCAGGCCTTGCCCTCGTCATCGAGAAACGGGCCGGCAATCTTCAGCGTGCCCTCGGCGTTCAGCCCGTTCAGATACTCGAGATGCGTCGGACGCGTCTCCATGCGCACGTTCAGATGTCCGGGCTTGTCCTTGCAGAGAAGGGCGAAAAGCATGTCAGTCTCCTATTCGGTAGTGATTGGACGCGTCATCAACTGCTCGATGGCATCTGAAATATCGAGGCTGCCGTCGATGATGGCGGAAACGGCCTCGGTGATCGGCATGCTGATCGCCAGCTCCGCCGCAAGCCGGCAGGCGACGGAGGCAGCCAGCGCGCCTTCCACCAGTGCGCCCTGCAGCGGATCGACCTTTTCGCCGCGCCCGAGCGCGATGCCGAAGCGCAGGTTTCGCGATTGGTGGCTCGTTCCCGTCAGCACCAGATCGCCGAGTCCGGAAAGCCCGCGCACAGTATCCGTCTTCCCGCCCTTGGCGACGACGAAACGCGACATTTCCGCAAGCCCGCGCGCGATCAACGCCGCGCGCGCCGAGTCGCCGATACCACCGCCTTCGACGATGCCGCAGGCAATCGCCAGCACATTCTTGAGAGCGCCGCCGAGCTGCACGCCGATACGGTCGTCAGAGGCGTACAGCCGGAACGTCCGGCCGGATATCGCCTGAGCGAGCCGCTCCGCGGTCTCCATATCATCGGCCGCGATTGCCATCGCCGTCGGCAGGCCTTTGGCGATATCGGCGGCAAAACCCGGACCGGAGAGCACGGCGACCGGATGGTCCGGCAGTTCCCGTTCCAGCATGTCGGTCAGAAGATTGCCCGTCGCCCGCTCGATGCCCTTGGCACAGGTGACGACGACCGCATCCTTGGCAAGATAGGGGCCATATTGCCGCGCCGCATCGGCCTGCGCCTGCGACGGCATCGCAAAAAGCACGATGGAGGCGGCAGTGATCGCATCCGGCTCGGCGGAAAATTCCAGCGTATCGGGGAGAGAAATGCCGGGCAGCGCCGCGTCATGCAGCCGTTCAGCCTTCAGATCCGCAATCAGCGACGGATCACGCCCGACGAGCGTCACGGCGCTGCGGCCGGCAAGGGCGATGACGGCGGCGAGCGCCGTTCCGAAAGCCCCGGCTCCGACGACGGCGATGTTTTCGCTCATGCCTTAGCTCCTCGTTTTCCGAAACCGACCAGCGTCTCCGCCTTGGAATCGAGCGGCCAGCGCGAACGCGGCTGGACGTCGAGCGGATCAGGCGCGGCACCTGTCGCCATCCGCTCCAGCCCCGCCCAGGCGATCATCACGGCATTGTCGGTGCAGAGGCTGAGCGGCGGCGCGATGAAGCGGAAGCCGTTCTTGTCGCACAGCGCCTGCAATGTGGCGCGCAATTCGAGATTGGCGGCGACACCGCCGGCAACGACGAGCGCCGGCTTTTCGCCAGTAACAGGGAATTCCGTCTTGAACCGCTGCAGGCCGCGGCCGATGCGGTCCTTCAGCGTCCGCGAAATCGCCTTCTGGAACGAGGCGCAGATATCCGCCACATCCTGATCGCTGAGCGGCGCGATGTCCTGCGCTGCCTGCCGCACCGCCGTCTTCAGGCCGGAGAAGGAGAAGTCGAGCCTGGCCTCGCCGACCAGCGGCCGCGGAAAGGCGAAACGATCGGCATTGCCGTCGCGCGCCATCCGTTCCACCGCCGGGCCGCCGGGATAGGGCAGGCCGAGCAGCTTTGCCGTCTTGTCGAAGGCTTCGCCCAGCGCATCGTCGATCGTCGTGCCCCAGCGCTCATACTGTCCGACGCCGCGCACCAGGATGAGCTGGGTATGGCCGCCGGAAACGAGCAGCATCAGATAGGGAAAGGAAAGTCCGTCCGTCAGCCGCGCCGTCAGCGCATGGCCTTCGAGATGGTTGACCGCGTAAAGCGGCTTGCCGGCGGCTCTAGCGATCGCCTTGCCGGTCATCAACCCCACTAGCAGCCCGCCGATCAGCCCCGGCCCTGATGTCGCGGCAATGGCGTCGACCTCGGCGAGCGACACATTGGCGCGCGTCAGCGCCTCCTCGATCAACTCGTCCAGCGCCTCGACATGGGCGCGCGCGGCAATCTCCGGCACCACGCCGCCATAGGCGCTATGCTCGTCGAGCTGGGAAAGCACCACATCCGACAGCACCCTGGAATGCCCGTCCGCATCGCGCTCGACGACGGCGGCCGCGGTCTCGTCGCAGCTCGTTTCGATGCCAAGGATGCGCAGAAAGGGAACCATGAGGCCTGTTCGTTGATTGCGATGGGATGGAAACCCGTTTACGAGAACTCCGGTAACAACGGAATAGAGCGGATGCAAACAAAACCTTTCCGGATCGGCACGCGCGGCAGCCCGCTGGCGCTTGCCCAGGCGCACGAGGCCCGCGACAGGCTGATGGCGGCGCATCATCTGCCCGAGGAAATGTTCGAGATCGTCGTGCTGACGACCAAGGGCGACCGCATCACCGACCGGTCGCTCTCCGAGATCGGCGGCAAGGGCCTCTTCACCGAGGAACTCGAACAGCAGCTCGCCGCGGGCGAGCTGGATTTCGCCGTGCACTCCGCCAAGGACATGCCGACCAATCTGCCGGACGGCCTGCATCTCTCCGCCTATCTGCCGCGCGAGGATATCCGCGACGCCGTTATCGGCCGCACCGCGCCCAAGCTGATCGACCTGCCGCATGGCGCCACCGTCGGCTCCTCATCGCTCCGCCGCCAGGCGCTGATCCGCCGCATGCGGCCGGATATCAACGTCATCACTTTCCGCGGTCTGGTGGAAACGCGCCTGCGCAAACTCGAAGAGGGCCAGGTCGACGCGACCCTTTTGGCGCTTGCCGGCCTGAAACGGCTGGGGAAAGTCGAGGTGATTACCGATATCCTCGACCCCGACACTTTCCCGCCGGCACCGGCGCAAGGGGCGATCTGCATCGAAAGCCGCATCGGCGATAACAGGATCGACGATCTCCTGGCGCCGGTCAACGATGCCGCGACCTTCGACACCGTCTCCTGCGAGCGCGCCTTTCTCGCCGCCCTTGACGGCTCCTGCCGCACGCCGATCGGCGGTTACGCCGTCTGCGAAGGCGACCTGATCCGCTTCTCCGGTCTGATCATCACCCCCGACGGCCGCAGCCAGCATGCGGTGACAACAGACGGCCACCGCCGCGATGCGGCAGCTCTCGGCACCCGCGCCGGTCAGGACGTGCGCGCAAGGGCCGGCAGCGCATTCTTCGACGACTGGCACTGAGGCCGCCATGCGCGTGCTCGTCACCCGCCCCGCCCATTCGGCGACGAGAACCGCACAACGTCTGCGCGATATGGGCCACGAGCCGCTGCTGCTGCCGCTGCGTCAGCCGGTCCACGACAGCGCCGCCGCCGCGGCCGCGCTCGCAGCCACCGGCGGCGCAATCGCCGTGACTAGCGCCGAAGCGATCAGGGTCGTTTCCGCGCTCGGTGAGCAACTTCATCCGCATCTCGGCCGCCCGCTTTTCGCTGTGGGAGAAACCACGGCGGAAGAGGCGAAGAGCCTCGGCTTCCGATCCGTCGCCGCATCCCAGGGCAACGGCCGCGATCTCGCCGATCTCATCGCCGCGCAGGGAGCCGACGGCTTGCTCTACCTTGCCGGCATGCCGCGCGCCGAAACCTTCGAAGCAAGATTGGGCGAACTCGGCATCCGCTTTTCCGTCGCTGAATGTTATCGCATGCAGCCGGCTGCCCCCGGCCGGGCCGAGATCGAAGCGATTTTTGCGGGCGGCCGGCCGGACGCGGTTCTCTTCTATTCCCGGCAAACGGCCGAGGATTTCTTTGGCCTGGAGCAACTCCGCTTGGCCCTGCCAGAAGGGGCGGCAATCCGCCTTCTCTGTCTTAGCGAGGCGGTAGCTGACGCCATCCCGCCGGTTCTGAAAAATACCGTGGCAGTCGCACCGATGCCGGATGAGATAAGTCTTTTGTCGCTGCTTTGAATGCTCCAGCCGCCCAAATTTGATCTAACCTCTTCCCTTAATTGGCATCACTGTCTAGTTTCGTTGCAATGCAGGATAAAGAGGACCTCATGGTATCGGGAAACCCGCCACGCCATTCCAAGAGCGCCGACGAGCCGGTCACGATCGACCTCGAAGCACAGGATTTCGCCTCTGCAACCGATACCGAGAAGCCGGTGGAGAATGATGTCGGCGACGCCGACCGCAGTCCTGCCGAGGCAGGCATGCCGCCCGAAACAGAGGCCGCACCGCTGAGCGAACATGAACGGGCCGAGCTCGAATCGGCCGAACACCAGGACCAGTCTGGAATGGATGGGCAGGCGGAGGAGCCGGCAACCCCGGAACCGTCCTTCACGCCTCCTCCCGAACAGCCGGCGGCGCGGCGCGGCGGCACCTCCGGTCTCATCGCCGCCGGCATCTTCGGCGGCCTCGTGGCGCTGCTGGGTGCAGGCGCCATTCAATATGCCGGTTACCTCCCGGGCTCCTCGGCGCCGCAGACGTCGCCGGAGACCGCCGATCTTGCCGGCGAGATCGACGGCTTGAAACAGACCGTCGCCAATCTCGCTGCCAACCCGCCGATTGCAAAGAACGACGCGCTTGAAAAGCGTATCGCGGCGCTGGAAACCGCTGCCGGGGCACCCTCGGCCGGCGCGCCCGCCGATTCGGCAAATGTCGAAGCACTCAACCAGAAGATTGCCGAGCTCAGCGGTCAGCTCGACCAGCTGCGCGCCACGCTCGCCCAATCCTCCGAACAGCAGACGACCAGCGGCGCGGATATCACCAAGCGGCTGGAAGAGGCCGAAAAGAAGCTGAACGAGCCGCGCCAGGATGTTGCCGTCGCCAAGGCGATTGCGGCAGCCGCCCTCAAGGCGGCGATCGATCGCGGCGGCCCGTTCCTGGCCGAGCTCGATACTTTCGCCGGGGTCGCGCCCGACGATCCCACAGTTGCCGACCTGCGCAGCTTTGCCGAGACCGGCATTCCCTCGCGTGCCGAGCTCGTGCGGCAGGCTCCCGACGTTGCAACCGCGATCGTTGAAGCCGTCAACCAGCCGGATCCGAACCAGAGCTGGTCGGACCGACTGATGTCGAGCGCCAAGTCGCTGGTCACGGTCCGTCCCGTCGGCAATATCGAGGGCGAAAGCGTCGAAGCGATCGCCGCCCGCATGGAGGACAAGGTGAAGAACGGCGATCTGCCAGGCGCCTCTGCCGAATGGAACGCTCTGCCGGCCGTGGGCAAGCAGGCATCCGCCGCTTTCAAACAGTCGCTCGAAGCACGTATCCGCGTCGAAGAACTCGTCGGCGGGGCGCTGTCGAAAGCGGTTTCCGGCACCGGCAAGGAAGGATAAGACCATGCTGATCCGTCTTGTCGCCTTCGCCCTCTTCGTGCTGGCTCTCGCCTATGGCTTCTCCTGGCTTGCCGATCGTCCCGGCGACCTGTCGCTGATCTGGGAGGGACAGATCTATCAGACGAAACTGATCGTCGCCGCCAGCGCGATCATCGCTCTGATCGCCGCCGTCATGCTCGTCTGGTGGTTCGTCCGCCTGATCTGGACCTCGCCGCATTCGGTGACGCGTTATTTCCGCGCCCGCAAGCGTGACCGCGGTTATCAGGCGCTGTCGACCGGCCTGATCGCCGCCGGCGCCGGCAATGCCCTGCTCGCCCGCAAGATGGCCGCCCGCTCGCGTGGCCTCATCCGCGCCGATCAGGAGCCGCTGATCAACCTGCTGGAGGCCCAGGCCGCCCTGATCGAAGGCCGCCATGACGAGGCCCGCGCCAAATTCGAGGCCATGGCCAACGATCCCGAGACCCGTGAGCTCGGCCTGCGCGGCCTCTATCTGGAGGCCCGCCGGCTTGGCGCCAACGAGGCCGCCCGCCAATATGCCGAAAAGGCCGCCGACAATGCGCCCTATCTGCCCTGGGCAGCACAAGCGACACTCGAATATCGCAGCCAGGCCGGCCGCTGGGACGACGCGATCCGCCTGCTCGAGCAGCAGAAGGCCGCCCGGGTGGTCGAAAAAGCCGAAGCCAACCGCCTGCACGCCGTCCTTCTGACGGCGCGCGCCGGCGAGAAGCTGGAAGGCAACCCGGCCGGCGCCCGCGACGATGCCCTGCAGGCGCTGAAACTCGCCGCCGATTTCATTCCGGCAGCCCTCATCGCCGCAAAGGCGCTGTTCCGCGAAGGCGGCCTGCGCAAGGCTGCCTCGATTCTCGAGCAGGCATGGAAGTCAGCACCCCATCCCGAGATCGGCCAGGCCTATGTCAGGGCGCGCAGCGGCGATTCCACCCTCGACCGGCTGAAGCGGGCCGAGCGGCTGGAGGGGCTGCGTCCGAACAATGTCGAATCCCTTCTCGTCGTCGCCCAGGCAGCGCTCGACGCGCAGGAATTTGCCAGGGCCCGCGCCAAGGCGGAAGCGGCGGCGCGCATGCAGCCGCGTGAAGCCGCCTTCCTGCTGCTGGCCGACATCGAGGAAGCCGAAACCGGAGACCAGGGCCGCGTGCGCCACTGGCTGGCCCAGGCACTGAAAGCCCCGCGCGATCCGGCCTGGGTGGCTGACGGTTTCGTCTCCGACAAATGGCTGCCGGTGTCGCCGGTGACCGGCCGCCTCGACGCCTTCGAGTGGAAGGCGCCCTTCGGCCAGATCGAGGGTCCGCTCGAAGACGGCGCGGCGCCGGCCGCAATCGAAACCGCCCTGAAGACCCTGCCGCCGCTGCGCGACGTCAGGCCGGAAAGCCCGGTCAACGATCATCGCATCATCGAACTGGAGCGCGCCGCGACGATTGCCGAGGCGGTGCGTCCGGCACCGGAGCCAACCAACCAGAAGCCAGCAAAACAGAAGCCTGCCGAACCGGCCGCCGGCGATAAGGCGCCCGCGCCGAACGACGCCAAGCCTTTCTTCGGCGGGCTGCCGGATGATCCCGGCGTTCGCGATCCCAGGGCGGAGCAGGAACCCAGGACACGGCTCCGCCTTTTCTGAAATGGAACGAAAACCGCATGTTCGAACGCTTTCAGGCATTCTTCCAGAAGCTCACCGCCGACCACCCGAAAAAGGGTTTTGCCCCTGACGATCCGCGCATCGCGGTGGCAGCCCTCTGCATGCAGGTGATGGAGGCCGACGGTCAGATCAAAGCCAGCGAGAAGAAGCGGCTGCGCAAGCTCCTGAAGGAGCAATATGCGCTCGACGGCAAGCAGCTTGACGCCCTGATCGCCGCCGGCCTTGAGGCCGAAAGCTCCGCCGTCGACTATTATCGCTTCACCGCCGACCTGAAACGCCATCTGAATACCGAACAGCGGCTGGAGCTGATCGGCATTCTCTGGGACATCGTCTATGCCGATGGCGAACGCAGCGAAATGGAAGACCATGTGATCTGGCGTATCGCCGACCTGCTCGGCGTCTCCTCACGCGAGCGCATCCAGAAGCGGCAGGAGGCCGCCGCCAGGGTGACAGATGTCCAGGTTGCGCAAGATGACAGCGACTGAGCAAGACCCGAACCGCGACCGGCGACCGATCCTCATCGTCCTGCATCAGGAGCGGTCGAGCCCCGGCCGTGTCGGCCAGCTACTTATCGAAAAGGGCTACCGCCTCGATATCCGCCGCCCGGTTCTCGGCGAGCCGCTGCCGACGACGCTCGAAGACCATGCCGGCGCCGTCGTCTTCGGCGGGCCGATGAGCGCCAATGATCCCGAGGATTTCGTCAAGAAGGAGATCGACTGGATCAACATTCCCTTGCGGGAAAAACGCCCCTATCTCGGCATCTGCCTCGGCGCGCAGATGCTGGTGCGTCAACTCGGCGGCAAGGTGCAGTCGAATGCCGACGGCTCGACGGAGATCGGCTGGTATCCGCTGCACCCGACCGAGAAGGGCCGGCTGCTGATGCACTGGCCGAGGATGGTCTATCATTTCCACCGCGAGGGCTTCGAGCTGCCGCACGGCGCCGATCTTCTGGCCGAAGGCGATGCCTATCCCAACCAGGCTTTCCGCTACGACGGCAACGCCTGGGGCCTGCAGTTCCATGCCGAACTCACCCGGGTGATGATGCACCGCTGGGTCGTGCATGGCGCGCATCGCTTCATTCTGCCGAACGCCCAGCAGGGGCGCGAACATCTCGAAGGCCGCATGCTGTTCGACGCGCCGCTGAGAGCCTGGCTGAGCGAATTCCTCGATATCGTCTTCGAGGGCAAGACGGCGAAAGCCGCGCCCCCGATCACGCTTCCCGCATAAAGCGTCGTTCGGCAGAAGCCTCTATGGGCTGGGCGCGTCGAGCGTATCGATCTGCCGCAATTTCGGGAAACTCGAAGCCCAGATCGCCGCCACGGCAAGCGTTCCGATCCCGCCGATGACAACCGCCGGCACCGCGCCGAAGATCGATGCCATCGTGCCCGCCCGGAATTCCCCGAGTTCGTTCGAGGCGCCGACGAAAACCATGTTGACCGCATTGACGCGGCCGCGCAGCTGATCCGGCGTCCACAGCGCAATCAGGCTTTCGCGGACATAGACCGACACCATGTCGGCCGCCCCCATCAGCGCCAGCGCCGCGATCGAGACTTCGGTGTTGGTGGACACGCCGAAGATGATCGTTCCCATGCCGAACAGGGCGACGCCGATGAACATGTAGAGGCCGGCGCGATGTTTGAGCGGATAAGCCGCAAGAAAGATCGCCATGACGATGGCGCCTAGCCCCGGGGCGGCGCGCAGCAGCCCCAGGCCCCAGGGACCGAGCGTCAGGATATCGCGGGCGAAGATCGGCATCAGTGCAGTCGCGCCACCAAGCAGCACGGCGAAGAGATCGAGCGAGATCGCCCCGAGCACCACCTTTTCGGCGCGGATGAAACTGAAGCCGCCAAGGATCATCGCCCAGCTCTTGGCCTCGCCCGTCGTCTTCTGCTCCGGCTTCGGGATCATGTAGAGAAGAGCCGCGCCGAGCACGGAAAAGACCACCGCCACCGTATAGGCCGTCGCGGCACTGACGCCGTAGAGCAGACCGCCGATCACCGGCCCGGTGATCGCCGCGAGCTGCCAGGACGACGAGTTCCAGGCGATCGCATTGGAAAGAGCGTGCTCCGGCACGAGATTGGGCGCCAGCGACTGCACTGCCGGCGACATGAAGGCGCGTTCGATGCCGAAGATCAGCAGCACGGCGAAAACAGGCAGGGGCGTGAAGCTCCCCATAAGAGTCATGACAAGCAGCGCCAGCGTGCAGAGCGCGCTCACCAGCGAGCACAGAGCCGCGATTGCACGGCGATTGTGCCGGTCGGCAACCGAACCGGTGACGAGGATGAGCAGCAGCGACGGCAGGAACTGTACCAGCCCGATCAGACCGAGATAGATCGCCTTGCCGGTCTGGTCGTACATCTGCCAGCCGACGGCGACGCTGACGATCTGCTGCGAGAAGGACAGCAGGAAACGCGCAAAGAAAAAGCGCGTGTAAGACGAGTGCCGGAACGCGGCAAAACGGTCTCCGGTGGGCGAAAACGACATGGGTGTTGTCCGAGGAGACGGGCGCCGCAACAGCTGCAAAGCCGCCCGTTAAACATGATTCACCGTGCGTCTCCACACGGCACTTGCCCGTTTAGTCGCCAATGTCTACATGTCTGTCAACAACGAATTTGGAGACGGTGATGGCAGGGATTTTTCAAGCCATATTTACAATCCTCAATATGGCTTTGAACATTTATTGGTGGGTGATCATTTTCAGCGCCGTTTTCTCGTGGCTGTATGCATTCAATGTCATCAATTCGCACAACCAGTTTGTGAACCAGTTAGGCATGTTCTTCTACAATGCGACCGAGCCCGCGCTCCGGCCGATACGCCGCTTTATGCCCAATCTGGGCGGCATCGACATCTCGCCAATCATTCTGCTGCTGATCCTCGCCTTCATACAGATGATCCTGAACGATCCGATCAAGCCCTTCATCTACTCGCTGGTCGCTTGAGCCGTCCCTGGAGCCTTTTCGGCGATCATCTGCGCCTCGCCGTCCGGCTGATGCCGAATGGCGGGCGTGATGCGATCGATGGCATTGAGGTCGATGGCGAGGGCAAAACGCACCTGAAGGCCCGCGTCACATCGGTCCCGGAAAAGGGCAAGGCCAACAAGGCCCTCATCCTTCTCGTCGCCCAATCGCTGCGCATCGCCAAATCCAGCATCAGCCTCGTCTCCGGCGACACCGCGCGCAAAAAAATCCTCCGGATCGAAGGCGACCCGGAGGATTTGGCAAAAAAGCTCGAAACGCTTTTCGGCTGAATAATCAGCCCTTCGTCGTCTTGGCGCGCTCGACCGCCTCAAGAATGAGCTGGCCGGCTTCCTTGGAATCGCCCCAGCCGTAGATCTTAACCCACTTGCCGGGCTCCAGATCCTTGTAGTGCTCAAAGAAGTGCTCGATCTGCTTCAGTGTGATTTCCGGAAGATCGGTGTAATCCTTCACCTTCTCGTAGCGCAGCGTCAGCTTCGGCGACGGCACAGCGATGATCTTCTCGTCCTTGCCGGAATTGTCTTCCATCTTCAGGACGCCGATCGGGCGCACATTGATGACGCAGCCAGGAACCAGCGGGCGGGTGCTGGCGATCAGGACGTCGATCGGGTCGCCGTCTTCCGACAGCGTGTGCGGCACGAAACCGTAATTGCCCGGATAGGTCATCGGCGTATAGAGGAAACGATCGACCACCAGCGTACCGGCTTCCTTGTCCATCTCATACTTGATGGGATGGCCGCCAACTGGAACCTCGACGATAACGTTGACGTCCTCAGGTGGGTTATTACCGATTGAAATGGCATCGATGCGCATAGGAAACTCCCGCGAAGTTGAATTGCTCGCAGCCAGATAATCAGTTTCATGTGGCAACGCAACATTGGAGATCACCAATGCGTGATGGCACCGGCGCAAAGAGGTCAAATCTTTGGAATGGGCGATCGGCCCACGTCGACCAAACCGGTCAGTTCCAGATGAAGCCGATCTTCTTCAACTGCTTATGGTCGAAATTCTCCATGCCTTCGCAGAAATCGACACCGCCGTGATTGCGGTAGAAGCGGCCGGCGGTCTCGTTTTCCTCGAGGCACCAGACGACCAGCCCCTTGCAGCCGAGCGACTTCAGCAACCGCCGCGCCTCGCCGAACAGCATTCTGCCGAGGCCGATACCCTGATATTCGGGGCGAAGGTAAAGCTCGTAAATCTCGCCTTCCTGCGGCAGAGCGCGGGCGCGATTGAGGCCGAGCGTGGCGTAGCCGGCAACCGTTCCGGCAACATCGAGAACCAGCAGCGTTGCCGGTCCGCGGGTCGCCTTGCGCCACCAGTTTTCGCCGCGCCGCTCGATCATCTGCGTCAGCGCCCGATGCGGAATGATGCCCGCATAGGTATGCTGCCAGGCGAGCCTGTGGGTTTCCGATATGGCCCGGGCATCGTGCGGTTCGGCCCGCCGGACATCGATCGACAACGTCTTCATAACGTTTACTCTGGTCCTGCCAAAGGCAATTAACCATATGCGGCCAGCGCATCGTGATCGATTGCCCACAGACTTGATATGTGGACGACAGATAAATTTTAACGCTTTTTTAACGATTGTCACAAGTCGGAATCAGCGCAGCGCACAATAAAAAACCCCGGCTCGAAGACCGGGGTTTGAAATGATCTTTCCGAGCGCTCAGAGAGCCGCTTTGGACTTCTCGAAACGCTTGCGATCGTTGGCGTCGAGATACATCTTGCGCAGACGAATGTTCTTCGGCGTCACTTCCATCAGCTCGTCGTCCTGGATCCAGGAGAGAGCACGATCGAGCGTCATGCGGATCGGCGGGGTCAGCTTCACCGCTTCGTCCTTGCCGGCAGCGCGGATGTTGGTGAGCTGCTTGCCCTTCAGCACGTTGACCTCAAGGTCGTTGTCGCGCGAATGGATGCCGATAATCATGCCGGCATAGACCTTTTCGCCCGGCTCGATGATCATCGGGCCGCGATCTTCCAGGTTGAACATCGCATAGGCGACGGCTTCGCCGGAAGCGTTGGCGAGCAGCACGCCGTTGACGCGGCCACCGATCACACCCTTGTAGGGCTGGTAGTCGTGGAACAGGCGGTTCATGATCGCCGTGCCGCGCGTGTCGGTCAGCAGTTCCGACTGGTAGCCGATCAGGCCACGGGTCGGTGCATAGAAACGCAGGCGAAGACGGTTGCCGCCCGACGGACGCAGCTCGACCATTTCGGCCTTGCGCTCGGACATCTTCTGCACGACGACACCGGAATGTTCTTCGTCGACGTCGACGACGACTTCTTCGATCGGCTCGAGAAGCTGGCCGCTTTCATCCTTGTGCATCACGACGCGCGGACGCGACACGGCAAGCTCGAAGCCTTCGCGACGCATGGTTTCGATGAGAACGGCGAGCTGAAGTTCGCCGCGGCCGGAGACGTAGAACGAATCCTTGCCTTCGGCTTCTTCGATCTTCAGGGCGACGTTGCCTTCTGCTTCCTTGAACAGACGGTCGCGGATGACGCGTGAGGTCACCTTGTCGCCTTCGGTGCCCGCCAGTGGGCTGTCGTTGACGATGAAGGACATGGTGACCGTCGGCGGGTCGATCGGCTGTGCCTTCATGGCTTCCGAGACGGCCGGATCGCAGAAGGTATCGGCGACGGTCCCCTTGGAGAGGCCGGCGATCGCGACGATGTCGCCTGCGTGCGCTTCTTCGATCGCCGTGCGCTCAATGCCGCGGAAGGCGAGGATCTTGGAGATACGGCCGGTTTCGATCAGCTTGCCATCCTGGCCGAGAACCTTGACGGCCTGGTTCGGCTTGATCGAGCCCGAGGCGATGCGGCCGGTGATGATACGGCCGAGGAAGGGGTTGGCTTCGAGGATCGTGCCGATCATGCGGAACGGGCCTTCTTCGACCGTCGGCTCCGGAACATGCTTGAGCACCAGGTCGAGAAGCGGCGCAAGACCCTCATCCTTCGGGCCTTCCGGATTGACGTTCATCCAGCCGTCGCGGCCGGAACCGTAGAGGATCGGGAAGTCGAGCTGCTCGTCGGTCGCGTCGAGATTGGCAAAGAGGTCGAAGACTTCGTTGATGACTTCTTCGTGGCGGCCGTCGGGACGGTCGATCTTGTTGATCGCGACGATCGGGCGAAGGCCGACCTTCAGCGCCTTGCCGACGACGAACTTGGTCTGCGGCATCGGGCCTTCGGATGCATCGACGAGAACGATCGCGCCATCCACCATCGAGAGAATGCGCTCGACCTCACCGCCGAAGTCGGCGTGGCCGGGGGTGTCGACGATGTTGATGCGGACACCCTTCCATTCGACCGACGTCGCCTTGGCGAGAATGGTGATGCCGCGTTCTTTTTCGAGATCATTCGAGTCCATCACGCGTTCGGCGACGCGCTGATTTTCGCGGAACGAGCCGGACTGCTTGAGAAGCTCATCCACCAGGGTCGTCTTGCCATGGTCAACGTGCGCGATGATCGCGATATTGCGAAGTGCCATTTGTGAAATCTCTGAGGCTGGGGCGCTACGCTCTTGAGGACGCGCCTATTAGTTTGGGGCGTCCATACAGTTTTTTTTGCGCTTGCGAAAGGGGGGAACGCGCAAAAGCTGCGGCAGGGCCATCGCCCCGCCGCATGATAGCGTGTCATCAAATTGTCTTAGGCATCGCTGCCTGTCAATTCCTCGAAGGTCGAAAGTCCCTTTTTCACAAGCATCGCATTCGGGCTCGGCAGCTTGCCGCGGAAGGCCTTGTAGGCATCCTCCGGATCGACCGAGCCGCCGACGGAATAGATGTTTTCCCTAAGCTTGCGCGCCATTTCGCCATTGAAGGCGTCGCCCGTCTCCTCGAAGGCGGCGAAGGCGTCGGCGTCGAGCACCTCCGACCACATATAGGAGTAATAACCGGCCGAATAACCGCCGGAAAAGATGTGCTGGAAGTGCGGCGTCGCATGGCGCATGACGATCGATTTCGGCATGCCGATCTCAGCCAGCACCTCCGCCTGCACCGCCATCGGGTTCTCGACGGTCGTTCTCGTGTGAAACGCCATGTCGACAAGCGCCGACGAGGTGAACTCGACGGTGTTGAAGCCGGCATTGAAGGTGCGGGCGGCGAGCACCTTGTCGAGCAGAGCCTGCGGCATCGGCTCGCCGGTTTCGACGTGCACGGCGTAGCGCTTCAGGATAGCGGGAACCGTCAGCCAGTGCTCGTAGAGCTGCGACGGCAGCTCGACGAAATCGCGCGACACGCCGGTGCCGGAGACCGAGGGGTAGGTGACGTTCGACAGCATGCCGTGCAGCGCGTGGCCGAATTCGTGGAACAGCGTGCGCGCATCGTCGAGCGACAGCAGCGCCGGCTTGCCTTCCGCCGGCTTGGCGAAGTTGCAGACATTGTAGATGATCGGCAGTTCGCCGTGGCGGCCGTTCTTCAGTTCCAGCTTGTGCTGCGATTGCAGCGAGCTCATCCAGGCGCCGGAGCGTTTCGAGCCGCGGGCGAAATAATCACCGAGGAACAGGGCAACCAGCCGGTCCTCGCGGTCCCTGATTTCGAACACTCGGACATCCGGATGATAGGCGGCCACACCCTTCTTTTCGACGGCGCGGATGCCGAACAGCCGGCCGGCCACATCGAAGCAGGCCTCGACGATCTTCTCGAGCTGCAGATAGGGCTTGAGCTCAGCTTCGGAGAAGTCGAACTTCCGCGCCCGGATCTTTTCGGCGTAGTGGCGCCAGTCCCAGGGCATCACATCATGGTTCCGGCCTTCCTCGGCGATCAGCGCCGAGATATCGGCTTCCTCCTCGCCGGCGCGCTTCACCGCCCGCGCCCACACGGCTTTCAGCAGGTCGTTCACCGCACCCGCCGTCTTCGCCATGGTGTTGTCGAGCTTCAGCTCGGCAAAATTGCGGTAACCGAGCAGCGTCGCCACCTGATGGCGCAGCGCCAGCGTTTCCTTGATGACGGCGCGGTTGTCCGTCTCCCCGTCATTTTCGCCGCGCGCCACCCACGCCTTGAAAGCCTGCTCACGCAGATCGCGGCGCTCCGAGAAGGTCAGGAATGGCTCGATGATCGAGCGTGACAGCGTTACCGCATATTTGCCCTCTTCGCCGCGTTCACGCGCCGCCGCCGCCATTGCGTCGCGAAGGAATTCCGGCAGCCCATCGAGCTCGGCGCCATCGGCAAGCGTGAGCGCCCAGGCCGTCTCGTCGGCCAGCACGTTCTGGCCGAATTGCGTCCCGAGGCCGGCAAGCTTTTCATTGATCGCCGCGAGCTTCTCCTGCTCGGCCTTCTCAAGCTTGGCGCCCGACTTGACGAAGCCTTTCCAGTGGCGCTCCAGCACGCGTGTCTGTTCGAGCGTCAGGCCAAGGCTCTCGCGCTTTTCCCAGAGGGCATCGATGCGGGCAAAAAGCGCCGCATTCATCCCGATCTTCGAATAGTGGCGCGACATCTTCGGCGAGATCTCCCGCTCCAGCGCCTGGATCACGTCATTGGTATGGGCGCCCGCCTTGTTCCAGAACAGCGCCGAAACACGCGACAGCGCATCGCCGGCGATCTCCAGCGCCACGACCGTATTGTCGAATGTCGGCGCATGGCCATTGGCGGCGATTTCGTCGATCTCCGCTTCATGGGCGGCAAGCGCCGCGTCGAAGGCGGCGGCAAAATCGCCGTCGTCGACAGCATCGAAACGCGGCAGGCCATGAAGACCGTCCCAGTTGACCAGCGCCGGATTGACATTGCGGGGAGAAGACATCGGAGAAATTCCTTTTTGGCATGCAGGTGGATCGTCATATAGGAGAGCCGCCCTGGAATTGGTATGTTGCAGGCAAGCGCCTTTCGCCTCGCCCGCCAAATCTCGTGGACAAAAATTGACGCGCTCGAATTAACCATTTGTTAACGATTGACGCGAATCACGCGCAGGCGCTAGTTTCCCGATATTCTTCCTGTAAGGGGACATGCGCCATGGAAATTTTTTCTGTGCGGTCTTCTCAGAGTTTGCTATTTAAAAACAATCCTAATAACGCAAAAACTTCGAAGACCTCTGATATTGAAATCGAGACCAAAGCTCCGGCCCCGGCCTCATTCCAGATCGAAGACAATCTCGACGAAGGCCCCGATTTCACCGCGGTCAGCCCCGGAGAGCTGCGCAATTACGCACGCCAGAGCTTCGATAGCGGCCTGATCGATCAAAATACCTACGCCGCGATCTCCGAACCGCTGCCGATGCATGCGATCGATCCGCTCGGCAACGTCATCGACCTCTCCAGCGTCACCGACGGCACCAGCTTCAATTTCCTCGATTATTACAAGAGCCAACTGCAGGTCGCCATGTCGATCGGCGATCCCGACGAGGTTCAGACGCTGAATTCGATCGTCAATTTTCTGGATGGCTGATCAGGCCTTGCGCCAGCCGAGCAGGCCCGGTGTGGCGTGCCATAGGGCCTGGGCGGCAAAACCCATGAAGAGCACGCCGGAGCAACGCACGATCAAGCGCTCATGGGCGCGATAGAAGCGCCGCACCGCGCCGGCGCCGATGACGCCGATCAGGATGATGTCGGCCGTGACGAAACCGACGAAGGACACGCCGAGCAACAGCGGTAACGCCTCGAAATCGAGCGCCCCGGCCGAGCCTGCGACCAGTGCGGTGAAGGTCGCGAGCGCCACCGGATAACCCTTCGGATTGGTGACGCCGAAGATCAGCCCACGGCGAAACGGCCGCTCGACCATCACCAGAGCCTGCCCTTCGGCTTTCGGCTTGGCATTGACGGCGCTCCAGCCGATCCAGGCGAGATAGAAACCGCAGGCAAGGCCGAGCAGGTCGAAGACGAAGGTTCCGATCGTCTTGGCCCCGACGATCGCGATCAGCGCCAGCGACGACCAGATAATATCCCCGACCAGATGCCCCATCATGAAGAAGGCGCCGGCCTTGCGGCCCTGCCCGGCGCCGATGCCGAGCAACTGCAGGAAGGCGGGTCCGGGAATGAGCACGTAGAAGAGTGCTGCCAGAAAGGCACCGAAGACCAGGGACTGGGTCATGAAAAGACTCCGGAGGATGATTTGGCAGACTAAGCGATCGCGGCCGTCCGTCAAGGGTGGCCTCGGTCAAGGCCGGCCACACCGCCACGAAAAGGGAGATGCCGCCGGCGGCGGTTTCGGGCCAAGCGCATATATCGCTCAAATTCTCCGATCGAACAGGGCAAACGGCGTCTTCAGCCGATACAGTGTCGTCGGCCGCCGCGCCCGCTCGGTCTGCCGTTTTTCGCCCTCGACCGTTTCGAGGAGGTCCAGATCGTTGATCTTGCGGCGAAAGGCGCTTTGATCGAGCCGTTCGCCCATCACCGTCTCATAGATTGCCTGCAGTTCCGACATGGTGAAAATCTCCGGAAGCAGTCTCGCCGGAATGCTCGAATAGGCGCCCTTGCCGCGCAACCGCTCCAGCGCCGCGGCGACGATCTCATTGTGGTCGAAAGGCAGCTTGCCGGCAGCCTCGGCCGGCCGCAATTCCAGAGGGCTCGTGCCGCCCGCAAGCGCTCCCTGCGGCACCAATGCAAAATAGGCGATCGATACCGACCAGTCGCGGGGGTCGCGGCGCGCCGAAGCGAAGGTCCCGAGCTGCTCGAAGAATATGCCCTCGAGCCCGGCCTTCGCCTTGAGGATGCGCCGCACGGCCGCCTCGGCATCGGCGTCCTCGTCCGTATGCACATAGCCACCGATCAGCGCCGGAACGCCGGCAAACGGCGCGGCGGAGCGCGGCAGCAGCGCCACGCACAGCCGTCCTTCGTGCAGCGTCAGCAGGACGATGTCGACCGTCACGATCGGCCGTGCGAATTCAGCCTCTGCCATCAGCATCTCCCCGCTTGCGTGTTCCGGCTCTCATAGCGGCCAATCATAAAAATAACAATTTGCAAAACTCAACTTGCAAAGTGCAATTTGCAAGTTTATGCCATAAACATCGAAGCGGCAGGGGACAGACACCCAAGCCGGATCGCCAAAGCAAAACGCAAAGGAGTGACGCCATGGGTATGGGACGATTCAGCACGGCCGACTGGGCCGCCTACAATGCACGCCATGTGGACGGCCGCAGCCGGTCTGAAGTCTTCGGCGCCACCGGCATCGATCCGCAATTCGACCCGGCGCGCTTTGCCACCCGCGAGAGCCGCGACAGCGCCTATAATCCGCGATCGACCCCGATCATTCTGGCCTCGGATGTGACCGGCTCGATGGGCATGATCGCCCACGAACTGATGCGCGGCGGGCTCATCACCCTGACATCGGAGATCTACGATCGCCGTCCGGTGTCTGACCCGCACATCATGGTGGCGGCGGTGGGAGATGCGGACACCGATGTGGCACCGCTGCAGGCCACCCAGTTCGAGGCAGACATCTCGCTTGCCAGCCAGATCCGCGCCTTGTGGCTGGAGGGCAATGGCGGCGGCAATGACGGCGAGAGCTACAGCGCCGCCCATCTTTTGGCAGCCCTCAAAACCTCGACCGATGCCTTCGAAAGACGCGGCCGCAAGGGCTATCTCTTCACCATCGGCGACGAGCCGATTCACAATGGCCTGACCGCCCCTCAGATTGCCCGCATCTTCGGCATCGAACCGCCGCGCGGTCTGAGCGCCCGGGAATGCCTTGCGATGGCCGAGAGATCTTACGAGGTCTTCCACATCGTCATCCGCGAGGGCTATGCAGCCAGGAGGCTCGGCCGGGTGCTCGAAAGCTGGCAGCCGCTGCTGCCCGGCCGCACCTTCGTGCTCGATGATTACAGACGCATTGCCGAGCTGGTGGTTTCGATCATCGAGATCACCGAGGGCCGCGACCCCGGCGACGTGGCCGCTAGCTGGCCCGGCGCGGCAGCCGCGGTCGTCGCCAAGGCCATCGGCGAACGCCCGAAGCGGCACCTGCTGCCGTTCTTCTAAATCAGGCACTCCAAAGGCCCCGGCGCGATCGCTCCGGGGCGCCCTTTTAAGGAGCAGAATGATGACTATTGAAGCACAGGCCGTGATCGGCGCGCTCTACGGCGACGAAGGCAAGGGATTGATGGTCGATCGCCTAGCCGCGGCGACATCGGGCGCCGTGGTGGTTCGCAGCAACGGCGGTGCTCAAGCCGGCCACACGGTGGTTGGTGAGGCCGGCGCCCGCCATGTCTTTCACCATCTCGGCTCCGGCAGCTTTGCCGGGGCCGCCACGCATTTCAGCCGCTTCTTCGTCGCCCATCCGATGCTGCTGCTCGACGAATTGGCGGCCCTTGATGCGCTTGGTGTGAAGCCCGAGACCAGCAGCGACCCGCGTGCCCCAGTGACGACCCCATTCGACGTCATCATCAACCAGGCGCTGGAGCTGGCGCGCGGCGGCGCCCGTCACGGCAGTTGCGGCCTCGGCTTCGGCGAGACCATCGAGCGCAATCTGCGCCCGGAATTCGCCCTGTCGACGAAGGATCTGTTCCGCCCCGATCTGCAGGACCGCCTGGTCTCCATCCGTGACGCTTGGGTGCCGGTCCGGCTTGCCGCGCTCGGCATCACTGCCTTGCCCGCCGAACTTGCCGCCGCGCTGGCTGACGAAACCACCATCGCCCGCTTCCAGGCCGATTGCGCCGCCTATCTCGACCGGGTCACGCTCTGGCCCGACCGACGGCTGTGCGAGCGCGGCGCCGTCATCTTCGAGGCCGCCCAAGGTTTGCTGCTCGATCAGGATAGCGGCGGCTTTCCCCACGTCACCCGCTCGAAGACCGGGCTCGCCAACATGCTCGCCATTTCAGCTGAGGCCGGTATCACCGAGATCAACGCAACATATGCAACGCGCTGCTACACCACCCGGCACGGCACGGGGCTCCTCAAGGGCGAAGTTCCCGTACTGCCCGGGATCAAAGTCGCTGATCCCACCAACGCGCCGAACGAGTGGCAGGGCACCCTCAGGCTCGCCCCGCTCGATCTCGGTGTGTTGTGCGAGGCCATTGCACGCGATCTGGCGTTGGAGCGCGGCGGCATCGCGGTCAAAGCCGGGCTGGCGGTGACCTGCCTCGATCAGGCGGACGATGGCTTTGTCGTGGCGGATCGCGAAGAAGCAATGCAGCTTGATCCCACCAAAGCGGCGGCGCACATATCGGATCGTGTCGGCCTGCCGCTCTGTGCCGAAAGCTGGGGACCGCGCCGTGGGGATGTCAGGCTCTGTATGGATGCAGCCGCCGCGTGAACGCCGAGCAACAAAAGAGCCCGCGCGGCAATGCCGGCGGGCTCCTGTCGAATTCGAAAGCGCGTGATTACTTCGTGAGGTTGCGCTTGCCGAGCGTGCGCAGGCGCAGCGCGTTGAGCTTGATGAAGCCGGCTGCATCCTTCTGGTCGTAGGCGCCCTGGTCGTCCTCGAAGGTAACGAGCTTGTCGGAATAGAGCGACTTTGCGCTTTCGCGGCCGATGACCATGACGTTGCCCTTGTAGAGCTTCAGCGTCACTTCGCCTTCGACATGTTCCTGGCTCTTGTCGATCAGCGCCTGCAGCATCTCGCGCTCCGGCGAGAACCAGAAGCCGTAATAGATCAGCTCGGCGTAGCGCGGCATGATCTCGTCCTTGAGGTGGGCCGCACCACGGTCGAGCGTGATCGATTCGATGGCGCGATGCGCCGAGAGCAGGATCGTGCCGCCGGGTGTTTCATAGACGCCGCGCGACTTCATGCCGACGAAGCGGTTCTCGACGAGGTCGAGACGGCCGATGCCGTTGTCGCGGCCATAATTGTTGAGCGTTGCGAGGAGTGTGGCCGGCGACATCTCGACGCCGTTGATCGAGATCGCGTCGCCCTTGCGGAAGCCGACCTTGATGGTGGTCGCTTTGTCGGGGGCGGCTTCCGGCGAGATCGTGCGCATATGCACATATTCCGGCGCTTCCTGCGCCGGATCTTCGAGAACCTTGCCCTCGGAAGAGGAGTGCAGCAGGTTGGCGTCGACGGAGAAGGGCGCCTCGCCCTTCTTGTCCTTGGCCACCGGGATCTGATGCTGTTCGGCGAAGGCGAGCAGGTCGGTGCGGCTCTTGAAGGACCAGTCGCGCCACGGCGCGATGATCTTGATGTCGGGGTTCAGGGCATAGGCGGAAAGTTCGAAACGGACCTGGTCGTTGCCCTTGCCGGTCGCGCCGTGGGCGATCGCATCCGCGCCCGTCTTGCGGGCGATATCGATCAGATGCTTGGAAATCAAAGGCCGGGCGATCGAGGTGCCGAGCAGATAGACGCCCTCGTAGACGGCATTGGCGCGGAACATCGGGAAGACGAAATCGCGCACGAATTCCTCGCGCACATCCTCGATATAGATTTCCTTGATGCCGAGCATCTCGGCCTTCTTGCGCGCCGGCTCCAGCTCTTCGCCCTGGCCGAGATCGGCGGTGAAGGTGACGACTTCGGCGCCGAGTTCCGTCTGCAGCCACTTCAGGATGATCGAGGTGTCGAGACCGCCGGAATAGGCGAGAACGACTTTCTTCACGTCTTTGTATGATGCCATGATGATGAGGTCCGTTGCATAAAAGGCCGGCGAAAACCCGGTATCGCGGCACTTTTAGCGAGATTGGCGCGTGACGCAAGGGCAAGCCGGACACCACAAGCCCAGTTTAGAGATGGGCCGCGATATTCATGCGCCGATGCAGGATGCGAATAACCGTCAACGCTTCTTCGGTCTCTGCATAAATGATGAAATGCGAGCGAGACGCCAGAGCGGCGTAGCCGTCTCTCAATCCAATGATTTTGCGGCCACGCTTTGTCTGTGCTGCAAGCGCCTCGCAGTCATCCCGGAGCGCAAAGATATAGTCCTCCGCTTGAGCCTGCCCCCATTTCTCTTCGGTATAGTCATAAATCCTGTCGATATCGTCGGCAGCGGCTGGCGAGAGAACAAGCGCTTTCATTGGCGGCCGCGGCGTGCTCGCTTTCCCTCGATAAAAGCATCAAAATCAAAAGGCCGCGGCTGGCCGGATTTCTCACCGTCGATAATGGCTGCCTCGATGGCTGCAAGCTCTGCCTCGCGCTGCAGAAGCCTCAAACCGGCGTCGATCATCTCGTCTGCGGAGCCATAGGTTCCCTGATCGAGCTGATGGCCGATAAATTCCTCCATATGATCATCGATTCGGATCGACACGACCTTGGCCACGCGCGGCACCTCGCAGGTTTGACTTGCACTTCGAAACTACCATATTCGGCATCGTCCGAACAATGCTCCGAGGAGAGGCTGGTCCCGTGACGAATATTCAAGATATTTTCAAGACATCCAATGTTGCAGTCGTCACCGGCGGCGCGTCCGGCATCGGCCTGGCTGCGGCGAAATATTTCGCCGGACGCGGCATGAGCGTCGTCATCGCCGATCTCGGCGGCGACCGGCTGGCGGGCGCCGCCGACGAGCTCAAGGCTATTGCCGGCGAGGAAAATGTGATGGCGGTCGAGACCGACGTCGCGATCAAGGAATCCCTGGAAGCGCTCGAACGCGCCGTTCTGCAGCGTTTCGGCCGTGTGCATGTGCTGATGAACAATGCCGGCATCGGCCCGGAAACCTCGATCTTCAGCCCTCAGGCGAACTGGGACCATATCTTCGCCGTCAATCTGATGGGGGTGATCAACGGCACCCGCACCTTCGGCCCGAAGATGCTGTCGCACGGCGAGCCCGGCCTGATCATCAACACCGGCTCGAAGCAGGGCATCACCACGCCGCCCGGCAATCCCGCCTACAACATCTCCAAATCGGGCGTGAAGGTCTTCACCGAAGCGCTGGAGCACGAGCTGCGCAACATCGAGGGCGGGAAGATCTCCGCCCATCTTCTGATCCCCGGCTTCGTCTTCACCGGCCTCACCCAGGGCGACCGCTCGGAAAAGCCGGCCGCCGCCTGGACGCCGGAACAGACCGTCGACTTCATGGTCGAGAGCCTCGAGCGTGGCGACTTCTATATCCTCTGCCCCGACAATGACGTCGCCCGTCCGGTCGACGAGCGCCGCATGGCTTGGGCGGCCGGCGACATTATCGAGAACCGCCCGCCGCTGTCGCGCTGGCACAAGGACTATGCCGACAAGTTCAAGGCTTTTCTGGAACAGAAGTGATCGGCGGCATCAGCAGGTTTGATTGGTAATTTTCTGAAAGCCGGATAAAAAATCGTCCGATCTTTCCGGCTTTCAGAGCGTGCCATGGATTTCCTGCCGAGCCTCTCGACCCTTCTGGCCTTTGCCGCCGCAACGCTGTTGCTCGCGGCGACGCCGGGTCCCGACATGACGCTGTCGATCAGCCGTTCGCTGAGCCAGGGCAAGAAAGCGGCTCTTTTCGTCGTCATCGGCACCAGCCTCGGCATCGTCGTTCATACCATGCTGGTCGCCTTCGGCATTTCGGCGCTGATCACCGCCTCGCCGACCGCCTTCCTGATCCTGAAGACCGGTGGTGCTGCCTATCTGTTCTGGTTGGCGGTGCAGGCGATCCGCTTCGGCTCGAAGCTCACCGTCGCCAAGGTCGAGGAGCAGAAGGGTTCCGCACTTTCGAACATCTCGTCCGGCTTCTGGGTCAATCTTCTGAACCCGAAGGTCATCATCTTCTTCATGACCTTCCTGCCGCAATTCGTCAGCGCCGGCGATCCCGCCGTCACGCAGAAGCTGCTTTTCCTGGGGCTTTGCTTTATCGTCATCGGGATGCCGGTCAATGCCGGCGTCGTCCTTGCCGCCGACTGGCTGGCCTCCTGGCTGCAGAACAACAGGAAGGTGCTGCGCGGCATGGATTATACCTTCGCCGGCGTCTTCTCGATCTTCGCTGCCAAGATCCTGCTCACCCAGGCCAGATAATCAGCCGATCAGCAAAGCATCGTCGTCGAGCGTCTGGCCGCGCATGTTGCGGAACATGGCGATCAGGTCCTCGACCTGCAGGTTCTTTCTGTTGTCGCCTGCCACGTCGAGAACGATCTCGCCGCCATGCAGCATAATCGTGCGGTGGCCGTAATCCAGCGCCTGGCGCATCGAGTGCGTCACCATCATCGTCGTCAGCTTGCGTTCGGCGACGATCTTCTGCGTCAGGTTCATGACGAACTCGGCCATCCCGGGATCGAGCGCTGCCGTATGTTCGTCGAGCAGCAGCACTTCGGAACCGGCAAGTGTTGCCATGACAAGCGAGACGGCCTGCCGCTGCCCGCCGGAGAGCAGATCCATGCGGTCCTTCAGGCGGTTTTCCAGCCCGAGATTGAGCTCGGCGATCCGTTCCTTGAAATAGTCGCGCCGCTTGCTGCCAAGCGCCGAGACAAGTCCGCGCTTCTCGCCGCGCCGGGCAGCCAGCGCGAGATTTTCCTCGATCGACAAGGCGCCGCAGCTTCCCGTCAACGGATCCTGGAACACACGCGCCACCAGACCGGCGCGCGCCGCGGTCGATTTGCGCGTCACCTCGTTCTTGCCGATCAGCACCTGCCCTTCGCTCGGAATGACGTCGCCGGCGAGCACGCCGAGCAATGTCGATTTGCCGGCGCCGTTGGAGCCGATGACGGTGACGAAGGAGCCTTGCTCGATGGTCAGGCTGACGCCGTTCAGCGCCTGCTTCTGCAGCGGCGTGCCCCGCCCGAAAACAACCTTGATATCCTTGACGCTGATCACGATGCGGCACCTCCGCGAAGACGGGGAAGGATGAGCGCCACGGTCACCAGCACCGCCGTGACGAAATTGAGGTCGGATGCCTGCAAGCCGATGACGTCGCTCGAAAGCGCCAGCTGGATCGCGATGCGGTAGAGGATCGAGCCGAGCACGCAGCCGATCAACGCGATCAACAGACCGCGCCGCCCGAGCAGCGTCTCGCCGATGATGACGGCGGCAAGCCCGACGACGATCGTGCCGACGCCGGAGGTGACATCGGCAAAGCCATTCGTCTGGGCAAACAGCGCGCCGCCGAAGGCAACCAGCGCATTGGAAATCGCCATGCCGAGATAGATCTGCCGGCTGGTATCGACGCCCTGGGCGCGGGCCATCCTTGCATTGGCGCCGGTCGCCCGCATGGCAAGCCCGGCATCGCTTTCCAGGAAGCGCCAGACCAGGATGAGTGCGACGACGACCAGAACGCCGACGAACAGCGGCCGCACGTAGAAATCACGCAGGCCATGGCCGAAGAACGGGCTGATCATCGTATCCGCATTGATGAGCGCGACATTGGGTTTGCCCATCACCCTGAGATTGACGGAAAACAGCGCGATCATCGTCAGGATCGAGGCCAGCAGATTGAGGATCTTGAAACGCACGTTGAGCAGCGCCGTCACCATGCCGGCCGCCGCACCCGCCGCCATCGCGATCAGCGCCGCGAGCCAGGCATTGACGCCTGATATAATGAGCACGGCGGTCACCGCCGCACCGAGCGGAAAGGAACCGTCCACCGTCAGATCGGGAAAATCGAGGACGCGGAAGGCGAGATAGACGCCGAGGGCGACGAAGGAATAGACCAGGCCGAGCTCGACGGCCCCCCAGAATGCGATTTGGCTCAAGGCTTTCAGCCCCTTTTTTGTTTCCGTTCCGCCCGTCGCGAAACCGCAGCCTTGTAATACTTCAGCCGCCCCCGCGCAAACGGGAGCGGCTGAATGTGAACAGACCGATGGAGTTACAGATTTATTCGATGACCTTGTTGGCGCGCTTAAGCACGCTCTCAGGCAGGGTGACGCCCATCTTGGCGGCGGCGGCCTTGTTGACGACGAGGTCGCTGCCGGCGGCAGTCTTGACGGCGATATCGCCGGGGTTTTCGCCCTTCAGCACCCGCACGACGATTTCACCCGTCTGCTTGCCGACATCGTAATAGTTGAAGCCGAGGGCAGCGATCGAACCGCGCGACACCGAATCCGTGTCGGCGGTGAAGAGCGGCAGCTTGCTCTCTTCGGCAACGGCGACAGCGCCTTCGAGAGCGGAGATGATCGTGTTGTCGGTCGGGATATAGATCGCATCGGCGCGGCCGACGAGCGCACGCGCCGCACCCTGAACCTCGGCCGACTTGGTGGCAGCTGATTCAACAACTGTCAGGCCGGCCTTCTCAGCTTCGGCCTTCAAGACGGCGAGCAGCGAAACCGAGTTCGCCTCACCCGAGTTGTAGAGGTAACCGATGGTTTTCACCTTCGGCAGGATTTCCTTGATCAGCGCTAGGTGCTCGGCGACCGGCGACATGTCGGAAAGGCCGGTGACATTGCCGCCTGGCTTGTCCATGTTCTTGACGAGCTGGGCGCCGAGCGGGTCGGAGACGGCGGTGAAGACGACCGGGATGTCGCGCGTCGCCGACACGACGGCCTGGGCTGAGGGCGTGGAGATCGGCACGATGACATTGGGCTCGTCGCCGGCGAACTGGCGGGCGATCTGGGCAGCGGTGGCCGGATTGCCCTGCGCCGACTCGAACAGGAATTTCAGGTTCTCGCCTTCCTTGTAGCCGGCGGCCGTCAGCACATCGAGAACGCCCTTGCGGGCCGCATCCAGCGCCGGGTGCTCGACGATCGCCGTCACGGCAACCGTCACATTGTCAGCCTTTGCGGGCAGGGAAAGCGCCAAAGTGGCAGCAAGAGCGAGCAGAATCGGGCGCATGAGTGTCCTCCTGAATGATTTTGGCGGCACTATTAGAAAAAGCGCATGCTTAAATCAATGCAGGAGAATTGTAGCGAGGATCAAACTTGCTGATCAGTCGTCGGCGCCATGATTGGCGATCATCATCGCCTCGAAGGCCAGCCGCTCGGTCTTGCGCATGCGTTCGGATTCCGATTTCAGCTGACCGCAGGCGGCCAGAATGTCGCGGCCGCGCGGCGTGCGGATCGGCGAGGCATAGCCGGCCGAATTGATGAAATCGGCGAACTTCTCGATCTGCGCCCAGTCCGAACACTGATAATTGGTGCCGGGCCAGGGATTGAACGGGATGAGGTTGATCTTCGCCGGCACGCCCTTCAGGAGCTTGATCAGCCCCTTGGCGTCCTCGAGGCTGTCGTTGACATCCTTCAGCATCACATATTCGAAGGTGATGCGCCGGGCGTTGGAAAGACCCGGATAGGCCTTGCAAGCGTCAATCAATTCCTTCAGCGGATACTTCTTGTTGATCGGCACCAGAATGTCGCGCAGATCGTCGCGCACCGCATGCAGCGAGATCGCCAGCATGACGCCGATCTCCTCGCCGGTGCGGAAGATCTCCGGCACGACACCGGAAGTCGAAAGCGTCACCCGGCGCTTGGAGAGCGACAGGCCGTCGCCATCGGTGGCGATCAGCAAGGCCTGCTTGACAGCATCGAAATTATAGAGCGGCTCGCCCATGCCCATCATGACGATGTTGCTGACCTTGCGGCCTTCGGCAGGCATGATCGTTCCCTGCGGCGCTTCGCGATCCGGGAAGTCGCCGAGCCGGTCGCGGGCAAGCAGCAGCTGCGACAGAATTTCCTCCGCCGTCAGGTTGCGCACCAGCCGCTGCGTCCCGGTATGACAGAAGGAACAGGTCAGCGTGCAGCCGACCTGGCTTGAGATGCAGAGCGTGCCGCGGCCCTCTTCGGGAATATAGACGGCTTCGATCTCGACCGGGCGGCCTGCGCCGCGGGCGGGAAAACGCAGCAGCCATTTGCGCGTGCCGTCATTGGAGACCTGCTCTTCGACGATCTCCGGACGTTCGATGGTGAAATGCTGCTTGAGCATCTCCCGCATGTCCTTGGCGACATTCGTCATATGGTCGAAATCAGAGACGCCGCGCACATAGATCCAGTTCCAGAGCTGCGCGACGCGCATCTTGATCTGCTTCTCGGCCACGCCCCTCTCACGCAGCGCCGCCGCCATCTCCTCGCGCGACAGCCCGATCAGTGACGGCTTCTCGACACCGGAAGAGAGGCGCGCGGCTTGAGGCTTGTTGACGACGATCGCATCCATCACGGACATAGGCATTCATCCCGAATTCAAACACGTAACCGTTCCGCAAGCCGCGGACTTCAGGGTCTGATCCGGAAGGCTTGCGGGCGCATGACGGCACATTGGCAGAAATTGATGGCGGACGGCGACTGATATCGCGATCTGTCCGCTGTTTGCGCGGCCTTTAGCATCATTTTGGCCGCGCGTCACTATAGATGGAAATAACGAAGGCCGGCGCAAGGCCGGCCTTTTGAACTCCATCGACGAAACCTTGCTTACTTGCAGCTTTCGATCTGCTTCAGCGCCGCCGAGATGCCCGAGAGCGAATAGCTGTAGGAGGTGCCGGTACCCTTGCGCGAGACGGCATTGACCGTCATCGAATGACCGGTCTTCATGGCAGCGACCAGGGCCGGCTCCTGCGCCGCGTTCTCGACCCAGCCGGCCTTGTCCTTGGTGAACATCACGAAGGTCTTGTTGTCGATGACGACATTGATCTTCGAATTTTCCTTCACCGTATAGCCCATCATCGCCTGCGGCTCATAGGAGATGTTCTGGCCCGGACGCTGCGAGACGATGAAGAAGTTGTCGCCGTGGTCGACGCTCGCCGGCTGCTTGGCCGTCGGAACCGACAGCACGTAGCAGACGGTGCTGTTGCCCGACTTGTAGGAGTAGGCGCCCCAGGCCTGGAACTGCTGGATGCGGTTCGGCGCGGCCTGCTGCGCTGTCGCAACTCCGGCCATGACAAGGGTGAGTGCGAGAGCGGATACGATACTTTTTACAAACATGGATTCCTGCCGGTTCTTGCGATTCAAGGCCCGAAGCGATCATAGCGGGCGCCGCATAATCACGATCTGCTTTATTTTGACTTAATTCAGGTTACCAAATGGTCAACAATAGCTGCGATTTGTATCTGCCTGTGTCATTTCAGCTCGAGTTTCAACTTCGCCCCTTCGACGGCATCTGTCGTGACATCTTATCCCGATGCCATCGACCGTCCGTTCGGCTGAATTTAAGACACAAAGATTCAGGCAAGAGTTTGACCTTTCAGAATTCCGTTGTACCTCATTAAGACTTGGAAATCCGGGACGAAATTTTCGCCGCAGGGGGCTCGTGAGAGGACATGGATGCCGAGGAAAGACAGCGTTTCGCTGCCCTCGCAGAGGCCGTCGCCAGGGAACGCGACCAGCAGGCCTTTTCCATCCTGTTCGACTATTTCGCACCCCGCCTGAAGGCCTGGCTGATGCGCCAGAAAATGACGTCGGGCGAGGCAGAGGAATTGGTTCAGGAGATCATGATCGTGCTCTGGCACAAGGCGGATCTCTACGATGCGACGCGATCTTCGCTTTCGACCTGGCTTTTCCGCATTGCCCGCAATCGCCTTATCGACCTGCAGCGCCGCATCAATACCCGTGTCTTCGATGAGACCGACCCGGCCCTGCAGCCGCCGGCCGAGATCGGCGCGGAAGACATTATCGCCAATGACGACCGCGACGCCCGGATACGCGCCGCTGTCGGCCAATTGCCGGAAGAGCAGCGCGACATGCTGCGCGCCGCCTTCTTCCTCGGGCAATCGCATTCTCAAATCGCCGAGGCAACCGGGCTGCCGCTCGGCACGGTCAAATCGCGCATCCGGCTTGCCTTCGGCAAACTCCGCAAGGTGTTGGAACGCGAAATCGCCTGACGCATGCCGCCCAAACTGTGCAGCGATTTTGGGAGGACGACGCGCTTCAGATTGTCTTCATGGCCTCTTCCGGCCGGTCGGCGAGAATGCGGTCGGCCGCTTCGTAGTGGCCGGGCCTGATATGACCGCGCACCATCGCGAAGGCGGCCGAGAGCACGGCGACGTCGTCGGAAAAGCCGATGACGGCGAAAACATCGGGAATCACGTCGATCGGCATGACGAAATAGGCGAGCGCTGCCAGCAGCACGCCGCGCACCTTGGTCGGCGTCTGCGGATCGAGCGCACAGTAGAAACCGGCGACGACGTCACGCGAAAACGGAATCTGCCGCACCGCCCGCCGAAAGGTCGGCCAGAATTTCTGCCTTACGGTCTTTTCCCGCCGGCTCTGGGTGTCCTCGTCGCCCGGCAACAGGATTTCTCCGAATTTGACCTCATCCATCCCTGCATCCCTTTTGTCCAAGCGAACATATGGTGATGGCGGCCCGCCTTTCAAATGGCCCCGCTTTCAAACCATCCGTCGCGCCGCCGCCTTCTCCATTGCCTTGGCGAGCTTGAAATCCAGCTCCGTCAGTCCGCCGGCATCATGCGTGTTCAGCGTCACCTCCACTTTGGAGTAGACGTTAAACCATTCCGGATGGTGGTTGAGCTTTTCGGCCGTAATCGCTGCTTCCGTCATGAAACCGAAAGCCTCGATGAAATTGGAAAATTTGAAGGTTTTCGATATTGAGGAGGCCGCGTCGTTGAGCGTCCAGCCTGCAAGCTTGGTCAGTTCAGCATCGACTGCCGCCCGTTCCAGTTTTTCCCATTTCATGCCATGGTCCTCCTATCCTCTGGCAGGTCTACCGATGAAACGCATCAGCATCCTATTCGTTTGCATGGGCAATATATGCCGTTCTCCGCTTGCGGAAGGAATTTTTGGCCATCTTGTCGCCGAGGCTGGCCTGATCGGCCATTTTAGGATCGATTCCGCCGGCACCGGCGGATGGCATGAAGGCGATCCGCCCGACCGGCGCTCGGTCGCCACCGCGAAAAGCCACGGCATCGACATATCGGGACAACGCGCCCGGCGCATCCAGCCAAGGGATTTCACGGATTTCGATCTGATCCTCGCCATGGACCGCGACAATGTGGCGGCGCTTCGAAAGATCGCACCGCCGGAAGCCGGCATCCGCCTCTTCGGTGACATCGCGCTCGGAACCGGAGAGGATATCCCCGATCCCTATTATGGCGGCCCGGACAGCTTCGAGCTGGTCTACACCAGGCTCTTGACCGGCTGCAGCAGCTTGCTCGAAACGCTGGGCGTCGAGCGTGCCTCATGCAGCGGAAACACTTCCTCGGTGAGGTAAGGGCCGCCACCGACCGATTCGCGCGACGAAAGCAGCACGAAACGCGGCGCGGTGAACGTCGCGGTGTGGAAATTGCCGCGCCCGGCCAGATATTGCACGACATCGTCGAGCCGCGAGGATTTGAGCCGCGCCAGCGTCACATGCGGCATGAATTTGCGCGGATCCGGCGGCAGGCCGATGCGCTGGCAGATGCGCTCGATCTCGCCCTGCAGGGCGTACATTTCAGGCGATTGCGAAACGCCGGCCCAGACCGAATGCGGTTTTTTCGAGCCGAAGGAACCGATGCCTTCGAGCCGGAACTGGAATTCCGGCCGGTCGATCCGGTCGAGGCGTTCGACGATTTCATCGGCCGTGCGGCCGTCGACATCACCGATGAAGCGCAGAGTGATGTGGTAATTCTCCACATCGATCCATCGTGCTCCGGGGAGGCCGCCGCGCAGCAATGAAAGGCTCATCGCCGCATTGCGCGGAATTTCGAGGGCGGTAAACAGTCTCGGCATAACGAGCACTCCCCGAATCTTTTGCAGGTGCTTACACGGAATCATGCAATCAATGACCGCGCAAGTCCCTATTTCTTCACAGTAGAAATCGTCCCGACGAAATTTGTGACATCGGCTTCCATCTTCCCGACCATGACGTCGATGCCTTTCGCATTCGGATGCATGCCGTCGTCGAGCTTCAGCCCGGCATCGAGCGCGACACCGTCGAGGAAGAAGGCATAAAGCTGAACTCCGTGTTTCTCAGAAAGTTTCCGGTAAATCGGATTGAAGCGTGCGGCATAATCCGCCCCCATATTGGGCGGCGCCATCATCCCGACGAGCAGCACGGCAATGCCACGCTCCTTTAGCCGGGTAATCATCTGGTCGAGGTTCTTCTCGCTCTCTTCGGGAGGAATGCCGCGCAACGCATCGTTGGCGCCGAGTTCCAGAATGACGCCGTCGGTCCCGTCGGGCACCGACCAGTCAATCCGGGCGAGGCCGGCTGTTGTGGTGTCGCCGGAAACCCCGGCATTGGCGACGGCGACGGCGAGCCCCTTCGCCTTCAGCGCCGCCTGCAGCTTTTCCGGAAAGCCGTCGCCGGGCGGCAGCTGATAGCCCGCCATCAAACTGTCCCCAAAACCGACGAGATTGATCGTCCGGGCATTCGCTCCACCGGCAAAGATCAGCGAGAGGGCGATGACGGTGAATTGAAGCGCGGCAACTTTAAATCTCATTCTGGCTTCCCTAGATTGGCGAAGTGCTGTTATGCGGCCATTCGATTGCAGACTTATATAGGGCGATTTCTGTTGGCAAAAACCATCATCGAGTTGAAGGGCGCCGATCTGACCCTTGGCAGTGCGGCCGCCTCCGTCCATGTGCTGAAGGGCATCGATCTCGATATCGCCGCGGGAGAATCCGTCGGCATCGTCGGCCCGTCCGGTTCCGGCAAATCCACCCTGCTGATGGTGCTTGCCGGCCTGGAAAAGCTCGACAGCGGCGAGATCAACATCAACGACACGCCGCTGCACGCGCTGAACGAGGACCAGGTGGCCGATTTCCGCGGCCGCAACATCGGCATCGTCTTCCAGTCCTTCCATCTGATCGCCAATATGACGGCGCTGGAAAACGTTGCCGTGCCGCTGGAACTCGCCAATGTTCCCAACGCCTTCGAGATCGCCCATCGCGAACTGAAATCGGTCGGCCTCGGCGAACGGCTGAACCACTATCCCGGCCAGCTTTCCGGCGGCGAACAGCAGCGCGTGGCGATTGCAAGGGCGCTCGCCCCCTCGCCCGCTTTGCTGATCGCCGACGAACCCACCGGCAATCTCGACACCGAGACCGGCCGACAGATCGCTGACCTCCTGTTTTCCAAGCAGGCCGAACGCGGCATGACCCTGCTTCTCGTCACCCATGACGTCTCGCTTGCCAATCGCTGCTCGCGCCAGATCCGCGTCCGTTCCGGCAGGATCGAAGGCGACAGCGCCGCCCACCGCAGCGAGGCGGCGATCGCATGAGGATCATCACACCGCGCGTCTCGCTCGCTTTTCGCCTGGCGCTGCGTGAGCTGCGCGGCGGCATCCGCGGCTTCTACATTTTCCTCGCCTGCATCGCGCTTGGCACCGGCGCCATCGCCGCCGTCAATTCCGTTTCGCAGTCGATCACCGATACGATCGCCTCGCAGGGACAGGAACTGCTGGCGGGCGACGTCCGCTTCGAACTCAACAACCGTGAAGCCACGCCAGAAGAAATGGCTTTCCTCGAAGGCCTCGGCACCGTCTCGGTCTCGACCGGCCTGCGCTCGATGGCCCGCAAGCCCGATGGCTCCGACCAGGCGCTGGTCGAGGTCAAGGCGGTCGACGACGCCTACCCGCTCTACGGCAGCTTCGTCGCCGAGCCGGACTATCCGCTCGCAGCCCTGCTTTCCGGCCAGGGCGGCACCTATGGTGCGGTCGCAGCACCGCTGCTTCTCGATCGGCTCGGGCTTGCGGTCGGCGACGAATTACTGCTCGGCAATGTCAAGCTCAGCATAACAGGCACCGTTAAAACCGAGCCGGATGCGCTGTCGGAAGGTTTCGGCTTTGCGCCGCGTCTGCTCGTCAGCCGCCGGGCGCTCCAAGCCTCCGGATTGATCCAGACGGGAAGCCTGGTCGAACATGCCTATAAGATCCGGCTGGAAAACAAGGCCGCGATGTCGGGCATCCAGGCGCGGGCATCGAAGGAATTTCCGTCCGCCGGCTGGGCAGTCCGCACCAGCGACCGCGCGGCACCCTCGCTCACCGAAAACATCACGCGTTTCTCGCAGTTCCTGACGCTGGTCGGCCTCACCGCGCTGATCGTCGGCGGCGTCGGTGTCGCCAATGCCGTGCGCGCCTTCCTCGATGCCAAACGCACCACCATCGCCACCTTCAAATGTCTCGGTGCACCGGCGCAGGTCGTCGTTCTGATCTATCTCTTCCAGATCGCCATCATCGCGCTTGGCGGCATCCTGATCGGTCTCGTCATCGGCGCCCTTTCGCCGTTCTTCGCCGCGCAGTTCCTGGCGCAATTCCTGCCGGTCTCCACGACACCGACCCTCTATCCCGGCGCCCTGCTGCTCGCGACCCTCTTCGGCATCCTGACGACGCTCGCCTTCGCCATCCTGCCGCTCGGCCATGCCCGCGAAGTGCCGGCGACCGCACTCTTCCGCGAGCAGGGCTTCGAGGCCCGCCGCCTGCCGTCCTGGCCCTATATCCTGCTGGCCGCATTGTTGATGGCCGCTCTCGCCGGCCTCGCCATCCTCACGGCCTACGACCGCTTCATCGCCGTCGTCTTCGTCGGCGCGATCGTCTTCGCCTTCGTCGTGCTGCGCCTCGTCGCAGCAGCGATCGCCTGGCTTGCGCGCCGCAGCCCGCGCGTCCACTCGCCGGCATTGCGGCTTGCGATCGGCAATATCCACCGCCCGGGCGCATTGACGCCCTCGGTCGTGCTCTCGCTCGGCCTCGGCCTGGCATTGCTGGTGACGCTGACCCTGATCGACGGCAACCTGCGCCAGCAGTTGACCGGCCGCATGAATGAAGGGGCGCCGAACTTCTTCTTCGTCGATATCCAGAGCGCCGAGGTCGACGCCTTCCGAAATCTCGTCCAGCGCCAAGCGCCGCAGGGCAAACTCGTCGAAGTGCCGATGCTGCGCGGCCGCATCGTCGCCTTCAACGGCGAGGACGTCACCAAGATGAACGTGCCGGCCGCCGGCCGCTGGGTGCTGAACGGCGATCGCGGCATCACCTATGCCGACACCCTGCCCAAGAATGCCGCCCTCACCGAAGGCAGCTGGTGGGACAAGGATTACAGCGGCGAGCCGCTCGTCTCCTTCTCCTCGGAAGAGGCGCATGAACTCGGTCTCAAGATCGGCGACAAGGTCACCGTCAACGTGCTCGGTCGCAATATCACGGCGAAGATCGCCAATCTGCGCCGCGTCCAATGGGAATCGCTGTCGATCAATTTCGTCATGGTCTTCTCGCCGAACACCTTCCGCGGCGCCCCGCATGCGTGGCTGGCGACGCTGACCGATCCCGCCTCGACAGCCGCCGAAGATGCGGCGATCCTGAAATCCGTCACCAACACCTATCCGACGATCACCAGCGTCCGCGTCAAGGATGCGATCGACATCGTCAACCAGCTGGTGGCGCAACTGGCGACCGCAATCCGCGCCGCAGCCTCCGTCGCCCTCATCGCCTCGGTCCTCGTCCTTGCCGGCGCGCTCGCCGCCGGCAATCGGGCGCGCACCCATGACGCGGTGGTGCTGAAGACGCTCGGCGCCACGCGCGCCATGCTGATTCGCGCCTTCAGCTACGAATATCTGATCCTGGGGCTCGCCACCGCGATCTTCGCGCTGATCGCCGGCGGCGTTGCCGCCTGGTTCATCGTCGCCCGCATCATGCACCTGCCTTCGGCCTTTCTGCCCGACGTGGCGGGACTGACGCTCGTGACCGCGCTCGTCCTCACCGTCGGCATCGGCCTCATCGGTACCTGGCGCATCCTCGGGCAGAAGGCCGCACCGGTCCTGCGCGAGCTGTGACCCGGCCGCGCCAGCCAAACCCTTCACCTTACGGCGATTTAACCGGCCGAGCCTTTGCAACCCTCTTGTTTGCAAGGGGCGAAAGCCTCATATTGTCTGCAGGCATGCTGGAGCTCCGCAGCGGCGCCCGGGTCGAAAACCCCGACACCGTATCTCCATCGGAGCTTGTAAGAGGAAACTATGGCTGATCTTCGTAACTATCAAAGCCGCGCTCAGACCGGCGAGATGATTGATCAAGGCCTGCGCGCATATATGCTCAAGGTCTACAACCTGATGGCGCTGGGTCTGGCGATCACCGGGGTGGCCGCATATCTGTCATTCCAATTCGCCTTCGCCGACGGCGAGCTGACCGCTTTCGGTCAGGCGATCTATTTGAGCCCGCTGAAGTGGGTGGTCATTCTGGCGCCGCTGGCTATGGTGTTGTACCTGAGCTTCCGGATCAATAACATGACGGTGAGCGCCGCCCAGACGACGTTCGCGATCTATGCCGCGCTTGTCGGCCTGTCGCTCTCGTCGATCTTCCTGATCTACACGGGCCAGAGCGTCGTTCAGACCTTCTTCGTCACCGCCGCCTCCTTCGGCGCGCTGTCGCTTTACGGCTACACGACCAAGCGTGACCTGTCGGCCGTCGGCTCGTTCCTGATCATGGGTCTCTTTGGCCTGATCATCGCTTCGATGGTCAACATCTTCCTGGCTTCATCGGCCATGCAGTTCGCGATCTCGGTGCTCGGCGTTCTGATCTTCGCAGGCCTCACCGCCTACGACACGCAGCGGATCAAGGAATTGTACCTGGAAGCCGATGACGTCGCTGTCGCCGGCCGCAAGGCAATCATGGGTGCGCTGACGCTCTATCTCGACTTCATCAACCTCTTCATGTTCCTGCTGCAGTTCATGGGCAACCGTAAATAAGCAGGACGGACTGAGATCGAAAAGGCGGCTTCGGCCGCCTTTTTTGTTGCGCCGGTCCCGGAGGACTGGTTTTAGAGAGACCTTGCTTTCCCGATGGACCAGCCACCCCAATGTCCTTCCTCCTGCGTGACGCCTCGCAAGCCGACATTCCCGCCATTGCCGAGATCTATCGCGACTCCGTCCTGAACGGCGTTGCAAGCTACGAGATCGTCCCACCTTCCGAGGCCGAGATGATGCAGCGTTTCGCCGCGATCGTCGGCCAGCGCTATCCCTATATATCAGCCGTCGATGCGGGCGGGATTCTGCTCGGCTACGCCTATGCCTCGGCCTTTCGCACGCGACCGGCCTATCGCTGGATGGTCGAGGATTCGATCTATCTGGCGCCTGAAGCGCGTGGACGCGGCATCGGCAAAGCGCTGATGAGCGAGCTGATCGCCCGCTGCACCGGTCTCGGTTTCCGTCAGATGGTGGCCGTCATCGGCGGCGCCAGCCCCGCCTCGATCGCGCTTCATCTCAAGGCAGGTTTTGTGGAAGTCGGCCTGATGAGGGGCGCCGGCTACAAGCATGGCCGCTGGCTCGACACGATGCTCATGCAGCGCGCCCTCGGCGAGGGCATGAGCACCGACCCGGATCAATCGAGCTATCCCGGCACGCTGTTTGCCGGTTGATTCGCTATTTATCGACGAGCTTTAGAGCCTTGTCGAACACCTTCAGCACCTGATTCAGCTCGTGTCCGCGCTTCAGGATCATGCCGTTGACGTTGATGACGGAATAAGCGCCCTGCTTGGCGGCAAGCTTCGGATTTTTCTCGATTCGGAAGAGCGGCATTTCGCCGGAGCGTTTGAAGACGGAGAAGACCGCCTTGTCCTTCAGGTGATCGATGGCGTAGTCGCGCCACTCGCCGTCGCCGACCATGCGGCCGTAGATCCAGAGGATCGCGTCCAGTTCGCGCCGGTGAAACGTCACCGGAAGCGGGTCCTTGCTCTGCTTGTATTCCCTGAGATCGACGACGACTGAGGAACTATGGTCGACGGAACGGCTTTCGCCGTGTCGTAAATCCGGCTGATCTGTCATCAGTCTCCCAAGGCCTCCGCTTGTGACAGGAGAGTGACAGTGTGCCCGAGCCGCCGCAAATTGCAAGAGTCCCACCCGTCACATTCGGCCGCACCGGACAGCGCCGCGCATCTACCGAGACGCGCAGAGGAGCGCTGACGCTTTCTCGGCAACGCCGCATTTCAGTCAAAACAGCGCCTCATTTGCAGGAGAATTATGAATCCCGGTTTGGCGCCAGCGCGCCAAAGGGCCCGGCGGAGCGTATCGACCTTAACCCCAGCCCCGAATACGCTCAGCCGGGCCGCCCGGTACTTCATCCGCAAGCGGATGAAATCTCAGATATTTTTTCCAGCCATCACCACGGTCGCACCAAGGATCGCAGCCGGATCGCCGTTGTCGGTCGCCGATTGCAGCAGGATCGCGCAGCCTTCGAGCTGCGGCCGCTGCAACACGCTCGCCGGCAGCGTCAGATTGGTCGCCTTGCCGTCCCACATGCCGACGGTTTCGACATTGGTGACGCTGTGCAGATAGGACAGCTTCTTGCCGCTGTTTTCGCCCTTTTCGACCTCGATCGTCTTTTCCTTGTCGAAATAGACCATCACGACATTGGCTTTGCCCTGCCCCGCACCGATCTTGATCTCCAGCTCGTCGCCGCGCATCGACGCGCTGATCGGAACGGTCAACCCATTGCCTTCGCTGCTGTAGGTGTCGATCTTGCTGTTGATGCCGGTGAGATCGGCGCCGGCCAGATGGCCGCGCCCGTTGACGATCGCCTGCGGGGTGTAGACGTTGCTGCGGCCCATCGTTCTGGCATAGCCGTATTGCCGTTCGGTGTTTTCCTTGGAGCTCAGCGTATCGGCCCAGCCGAGATAATTCCAGTAATCGACATGATAGGCGAGCGCGATCACATCGCCCTGGCTCACCAATTTGCGGAACGCCGCATCAGCCGGAGGACAGGAGGAGCAGCCCTGCGCCGTAAAGAGTTCGACGACGCCTTTCGGCGTACCGTCTTCGGCCTGCAACGAGCCTGCGAAAACAACACCGGCGATCAGCGGAATCAAGAAACGGGGGGACATTCACCTGCACCTCTTTTTCAGCGCCGCCAGCCTGTTCGAACCGGAAGCCCTGACATATGAACGTACGAATAATCCTTCCGGGTCCAAACGAAAAGTCACGAACGGGTGAGACGCCGCGCCACCCGAACCCGCGGAAAACAAATCATCGTGAGCTGTTCGAATCACTGTCGTCGCAAAGAAAAGCCGCCGGAAACTGCTCTCCGGCGGCCATTATCAGTCAGGTGTCTTAAGAATCAGGCAGCGAGATCGCGCAGAACCGTCTGCAGGATACCGCCATTGTTGAGGTAGACCACCTCGTCGAGCGTATCGACGCGCGACAGCAGCGGAACGTCCTTCACTGTGCCGTCGCCATAGGTGATCTTGGCGATCTTCTTCTCGCGCGGCTTGATCTTGTCGAGGCCTTCGATAGTGACGAGTTCATCGCCCTTGAGGCCGAGGCTCTGCCAGGTCGTACCCTCTTCGAAGACGAAGGGAATGATGCCCATGCCGACCAGGTTCGAGCGATGGATGCGCTCGAAGGACTGGGCGACCACGGCCTTGACGCCGAGCAGGTTGGTGCCCTTGGCAGCCCAGTCACGCGAGGAGCCGTTGCCATATTCGACACCGGCGAAGATGACCAGCGGCACGCCTTCAGCCTTGTACTGCATCGCGGCGTCGTAGATCGAAGTCTCCTCCTTCGACGGATAGTGGATGGTGTAGCCACCTTCCTTGCCGTTCGGGCCGAGCATGTGGTTGCGGATGCGGATATTGGCGAAAGTGCCGCGCATCATCACTTCATGATTGCCGCGACGCGTGCCGTACTGGTTGAAGTCGGCAACGGCCACCTCGTGACCGAGCAGATAGGCGCCAGCAGGCGATGCAGCCTTGATCGAACCGGCCGGCGAGATGTGGTCGGTGGTGATCTTGTCGCCGAACAGGCCGAGGACGCGGGCGCCCTTGATGTCGGAGACGCCGGTGCCCTTCTTGCCCATGCCGACGAAGTAGGGCGGGTTCTGGACATAGGTCGAATTGTCGTCCCAGGCATAGGTCTGGCCCGGCGGGACCTGAACGGCCTGCCAGTTGACGTCACCCTTGAAGACGTCGGCATACTTGCTTTCGTACAGTTCGCGGGTCACGTATTTCTGGATGAACTCCTGCACCTCGTGCGAAGTCGGCCAGATATCCTTGAGGTAGACCGGGTTGCCGTTCTGGTCCTCGCCGATCGGCTCCTTGGTCAGGTCCTTCTGCACCGTGCCGGCGAGCGCGTAAGCGACGACGAGCGGCGGCGAAGCGAGGTAGTTCGCCTGAACATCCGGAGAGATACGGCCTTCGAAGTTACGGTTGCCCGAGAGCACGCCGGAAACGATCAGGCCCTTGTCGTTGATCGTCTTCGAGATCGGCGCCGGCAGCGGGCCGGAATTGCCGATGCAGGTGGTGCAGCCGAAGCCGACCAGGTTGAAGCCGAGCTTGTCGAGGTCGGCCTGCAGGCCGGATTTGGCCAGATATTCGCCGACGACCTGGCTTCCCGGAGCCAGCGAGGTCTTGACCCACGGCTTGGTCTTCAGGCCCTTGGCAACGGCGTTGCGGGCGAGAAGGCCGGCAGCGATCAGCACCGACGGGTTGGAGGTGTTGGTGCAGGAGGTGATGGCGGCGATCGCGACGTCGCCATGGCCGAGATCGAAATCCGTGCCTTCGACCGCATAGCGGTTGTTAAGCTGGCCGGGCTTCTTGTAGTCGGCATCCATCGAGCCGGCAAAACCGGAGGCGATATTCTCGAGCGCGATGCGGCCTTCCGGACGCTTCGGGCCGGCCATCGACGGCACGACGTCGCCGAGGTCGAGTTCCAGCGTGTCGGTGAAGACGAGATCGGAGCCGTCGCCGTCACGCCACATGCCCTGGGCCTTCGAATAGGCTTCGACGAGGGCGATCCGGTCATGCGTGCGGCCGGACATGGTGAGGTAGTTGATGGTTTCGCCGTCGACCGGGAAGAAGCCGCAGGTCGCGCCATATTCCGGGCCCATATTGCCGATCGTCGCACGGTCGGCGAGCGGCATGTTGTCCATGCCCGGGCCGAAGAATTCGACGAACTTGGAAACGACACCCTTCTTGCGCAGCATCTGCACGACGGTCAGAACGAGGTCGGTGGCGGTCACGCCTTCCTTGAGCTTGCCGGTGAGCTTGAAGCCGATGACCTCGGGCAGAAGCATCGAAACCGGCTGGCCGAGCATGGCGGCTTCCGCTTCGATACCACCCACACCCCAACCGAGAACGCCGAGGCCGTTGATCATCGTCGTGTGGCTGTCGGTGCCGACGCAGGTGTCGGGATAGGCGATCGTCTCGCCGTCCTCTTCCTTGGTCCAGACGGTCTGGCCGAGATATTCGAGGTTGACCTGGTGACAGATGCCGGTGCCGGGAGGCACGACGCGGAAGTTCTTGAAGGCCTGCTGGCCCCACTTCAGGAAGCGGTAGCGCTCGCCGTTGCGCTGGTATTCCAGTTCGACGTTCTTGGCGAAGGCCTGCGGCGTGCCGAATTCGTCGACGATGACCGAGTGGTCGATGACAAGGTCGACCGGAACGAGCGGGTTGATCTTTTCCGGATCGCCGCCGAGCGACACCATCGCGTCGCGCATCGCGGCAAGGTCGACGACGGCGGGAACGCCGGTGAAGTCCTGCATCAGCACGCGCGCCGGGCGATAGGCGATCTCGTTTTCGACCGCACCCTTATTGTTCAGCCATTCGGCAACGGCCAGGATGTGCTCCTTGGTGACCGACTGGCCGTCTTCGAAGCGCAGCAGGTTTTCCAGCAGCACCTTCATCGAATAGGGAAGCTTCGAGACGCCCGGCAGACCGTTTGCCTCAGCCTTGGGCAGGCTGTAATAGACATAGTCTTTCCCGTTCACGGAAAGCGTGGAACGACAATTGAAACTGTCAAGAGATTTAGACACGAGAGACCCCGTTTCTGATAGCCAACACAGTCGTGCGAACGCCTATGCACTTAATGCACATCAGGATGCGGGTACGGCCATTTCCGCTGTCCGCACGTGGAACGAATGCTCCAAGTTCGGCGCAAGGATGAAATTCACGCCGACCGCTGGCGTGGTTGCGGGTCTTATAGATAATTTCCTAAAAACTTGCCATACCCGAGCACGGTCAAAATCGGAGATTTTTTGACCCTCCCGCGAGCCAAAACGAAGAAAGAGCCGACGCATGCATCTCACCGCCGAAAATCTGGCTGCAAGGCGCGGTGAGGATTTAATTTTCGCTAATATTTCCTTTCACTTGAGAGCCGGCGAGGCGCTTGTGCTGACGGGGAGAAATGGATCGGGAAAGTCCACTTTGCTGCGTGTCGTCGCCGGTCTCCTGAGGCCGGAAAAAGGCACTGTCATCCTCCGCGATGGAGAGGGCCGGGAAGACCGGCATCCGGGCGAAGCCAGCCACTACCTTGGCCATCGAAATGCAATGAAGAATGAACTTACAGTTGCAGAGAATCTGGAATTCTGGCGGGTCTTTCTCGGCAATCCCGGCACTGCCGGTCTTCCCGTCGAAGACGCCGCCGAAGCCGTTGGCCTCTCGGGAATCACCCACCTTCCCTTCGGCTACCTCTCCGCCGGCCAGCAGCGCCGGATAGCCTTCGCCAAGCTGCTCGTCGCCCACCGCCCCGTCTGGATCCTCGACGAACCCACAGCGGCACTCGATGCCAGCGCCGACCGGCTGCTGGCCGGATTGATCGAAGCGCATCTGGCAAAGGGCGGCATCGTGCTGGCGGCGACGCACCAGCCGCTGGGTCTGGAGAATGTGCAGGAAATGAAGATGACGGGCTTTGCCGGTGTGGATCAGGGGGTGTGGGGTTGATGATTTGCCGTGCCGCTACCCCCCTCTGCCCTGCCGGGCATCTCCCCCACAAGGGGGGAGATCGGCAAGATGCACCGGCTTCGCGAAATGTTGATCGCGCGCCAAGCGGCTGCGGCCATCTGCGACATTTGATTAGGGTGAGCGCGCGCCCCCAGCCGATCTCCCCCCTTGTGGGGGAGATGCCCGGCAGGGCAGAGGGGGGTGCCCCGTCCACCGCACACGCAGAGAGCCGCCCCGCATGACCGCCCTCTTCCTCCGCGACCTGAAACTCTCGATCCGCGCCGGCGGCGGGGCGCTGATCGGCGTGCTGTTCTTCCTCACCATCGTCGCCGTCATCCCCTTCGGCGTCGGCCCCGACCTCAAGCTGCTGTCGCGCATCGGCCCCGCCATCGTCTGGATCGGCGCGCTGCTGGCCGCCCTTCTCGGCCTCGACCGCCTGTTCCAGGCCGAACGCGACGACGGATCGCTCGATCTGATGCTGATGCAGGAAACGCCGCTCGTCCTCACCGTGCTGGTCAAATGTCTCGCCCACTGGACGGCCACCAGTCTGCCGCTGGTCATTGCCTCGCCGCTGCTCGGCCTGTTCATGAATATGGACGAGGCGGCGATCGGCGCGACCATGCTGACGCTGCTTGTCGGATCGCCTGCCATCACCTTCATCGGCGCTGTCGGCGCTGCCGTTGCCGTAGCGCTTCCCCGCGGCGGCCTGCTGGTCTCGATCCTCGTCTTGCCCCTGACCATTCCGGTGCTGATCTTCGGCGTCAGCGCCACCTATGCCGCGGTCGAGGATCCAGCCCCGTTCCTGCCGCCTTTTCTCATCCTGACCGCGCTGACGCTCTTCTTTACGGTCATCGGCCCGGCTGCGGCTGCGCTGGCGCTGCGAAACACGGCGGATTGATGGGCCATTCGATTGCGGGAAAAGCCGGATCAAGGTAAGGAAGCGGTCATGAGCCAAACGAGCCTTGCCATCAGCAAATTCAGCGATCTCGCCAACCCGACGCGGTTTCTGGCGCTGGCGGCGCGTATCATTCCCTGGCTGGCCGGTATCACCGCCCTCTGTTTCGCGGCCGGCCTCTATCTGAGCTTCGCCACCGAAGGCGATTATCAGCAGGGCGAGACCGTGCGCATCATGTATATCCACGTGCCGGCGGCCTGGCTTTCGATGATGTGCTACACGATCATGAGTGTTTCGGCGATCGGCACGCTGGTCTGGCGCCATCCGCTGGCCGATGTCTCCGCCAAGGCGGCAGCCCCGCTCGGCGCCGCATTCACCCTGCTTGCCCTCGTCACCGGTTCGCTTTGGGGCAAGCCGATGTGGGGCACCTGGTGGGTCTGGGATGCCAGGCTGACCTCCGTCTTCGTTCTCTTCCTGATGTATCTCGGCCTGATTGCGCTCGGCCGCGCCATCGACGATCCGTCGAAGGCCGCGCGCGTCTCCGCCGTGCTGATCCTCGTCGGCTTCGTCAACATCCCGATCATCAAATTCTCTGTCGAATGGTGGAACACGCTGCATCAGTCGGCAAGCGTGCTGCGCCTTGACGGCCCGGCGATCGATCCGGAATTCCTGCGCCCGCTCTTCGTCATGGCGATCGCCTTCACCCTGCTCTTCTTCACCCTGCATATCATGGCGATGAGGAACGAGATCTGGCGCCGCCGCATCGCCGCCCAGCGCCGTCTCGCCGCCCGCATGGCCAACCGCGAGGAACAGACGTGACGCACGCTTTCTACGTCTATGCCTCCTATGGCTTCGCGGCCCTGGTGACGGTCGCCGTCACGCTCTGGACCTGGAACGACGGCCGGGCGCGCCGCCGCGAACTCGCGAGCCTTGAAGCCGCGGGCATCCGCCGCCGCTCGGCTCGCGCGGGGGACGGGCAATGAGCGAGGCGCCGGAAACCACGACCGCCAAGCCGCGCGGGCGCGCCAGCTACCTGCTGGCGCTTCTGCCGCTGATCGTCTTCGGCGGTATCGCGGCAACCGCCGCAAAGATGCTCTACGACCAGGATTTTCACGGCAAGGACATCACCGAAATCCCCTCCGCCCTGATCGGCACCAAGGCGCCGGCGCTGAACCTTCCGCCGCTCGACGGCGCCAACCTGCCGGCGCTGACCGATGCCGCGATCAAGGGCAAGCTGACCCTCGTCAACGTCTTCGCCTCCTGGTGCGTCCCCTGCCGGGACGAACATCCTGTCTTGAAAGAACTGGCAAAGGACGGACGGCTGAACATCGTCGCCATCAATTACAAGGACCAGAGCGACAACGCCCTGCGTTTCCTCGGCGAGCTCGGCAACCCCTATCAGGCGATCGGCATCGATCCGAACGGCAAGGCGGCGATCGACTGGGGCGTCTACGGCATTCCGGAAAGTTACCTGGTCGCCCCCGACGGCACCATCCTCTACAAGCGCGTCGGCCCCTTCGACGATGTCAGCCTGAAGGAAGGGCTCTATCCAGCGATGGAAAAGGCGCTGGGAAAGCCGGCTTCGTAAGTCTACAGCCCGCCCTGCCAGACCTTGATCGCCTCGACAGGCCAGATCAGCATCACCACATTAAGCGTCAGGTTGTCGCGGATCACATAGCCGGTGAAAATTTCGAAGAAGATGGCGATAACAACCGTCAGCGCCACCGGCGCACGCGATGCGAAGAAGAAGCCGACGCACATGAAGACGGTGTCCATCGCCGAATTCAGGATGCTGTCACCGTAATAATCGAGCGCGATCGTCGCCGTGCGGTAACGGTCGATGATGAGGGGCGAATTCTCCAGCAGTTCCCAGCCGGATTCGATGAAGAGCGCCAGCAGCAGCCGTGCCGCCAGCGGCTTGCGGCGCAAGACGAGATGGCCGAGCCCGTAGAACAGGAAGCCGTGGATGATGTGCGACGGCGTGTACCAGTCCGACAGATGCTGTGAATTGCCGCTGGTATTGACCCCGCCCTCCCACAGCTTGACATAACCGCAGGCGCAGATCGGCACGCGGCCCATCAGATATTCGGCGACGATCTGGGTCAGCAGCACCGCAAGGCAGGCGACGAACCAGTAGGTCTGGTGTCTCACACGATATTCGACGTCCGTAGCACTCACTTCTCGCCGTCCGTTTCCAGGTTAACGCTATGTTTGAGCACCAGCGGCATCTGCGCCAGCGTGAAGATGACGGTGATCGGCATCGTGCCCCAGACCTTGAAGGCGACCCAGGTATCGTCCGAAAAATTGCGCCAGACGAATTCGTTCAGCACCGCGAGGAAGAGGAAGAAGATGCCCCAGCGGATGGTGAGCTTGCGCCAGCCCTCGGCATCGAGCTGGAAGGCAGCGTTGAAGACATAGCCGAGCAGCGATCGGCCGAAGGCAAGCCCGCCGAGCAGCGTCACCCCGAAGAGCGCATTGACGATGGTCGGCTTCATCTTGATGAAGGTCTCGTTCTGCAGCCAGATCGACAGCGAGCCGAAGATGAGAACGACAATGCCGGAGACGAAGGGCATGATCGGCAGATGGCCGAGCACGATCTTCGAAACGACAAGCGAGATGATCGTCGCCGCCATGAACAGCCCGGTGGCGACAAACAGCGGTCCGCCCAGCTCGGCAAGAACCGGAAACTTTTCCACCAGCCACTGGCCGCGCAGATTGGCAAAGAAGAAGATCAGCAGCGGCCCGAGTTCCAGCGCCAGTTTCAGCAGCGGGTGATGCCGGTCGGCCGCGGATGGGGTGATATCGCTTTCGGTGCTCATGCCGTCTTCAAACCTGTTCTTCCTGGAAACCTGCGTGCCGACGGTGCCCTGCAGGCTTTCGGCGGCATATCTGTGGCATCATTGCCCAAGTCCGGCAATGGCATGCGCAAAATCCTCGGCCTCGAACGGCTCGAGATCGTCGACACCCTCGCCGACGCCGATGAAATAGACCGGCAGCTTGTGCTTGGCGGAAATGGCAACGAGGATGCCGCCGCGTGCCGTGCCGTCGAGCTTGGTCATGATCAGCCCGTTGACGCCGGCGACGTTGCGGAAAATCTCGACCTGGCTCAGCGCATTCTGTCCTGTGGTGGCGTCGAGCGTCTGCAGCACGGTGTGCGGCGCATCGGGATCGAGCTTGCCGAGCACGCGCACGATCTTCTCAAGCTCGGCCATCAGTTCGGCCTTGTTCTGCAGGCGGCCGGCGGTATCGACGATCAGCACGTCGCATTTTTTTGCCTTTGCCTGCTCGAAGGCGTCATAGGCAAGGCCGGCGGCATCGGCGCCGAGCTTGGTGCCGATGAATTCGGAATTGGTCCGCTCTGCCCAGATTTTCAGCTGCTCGATCGCCGCTGCGCGGAAGGTATCGCCGGCGGCCAGCATCACCTTCAGCCCGGCGCCGGAAAGTTTGGCCGCCAGCTTGCCGATCGTCGTCGTCTTGCCGGTGCCGTTGACGCCGACGACGAGGATGACATGCGGCTTGTGCGAGAGATCGAGCTGCAGCGGCTTGGCGACCGGCTTCAAAACCTTGGCGATTTCAGACGCCATGATCCGGCTGACATCCTCGCCGGTGACATCCTTGCCGTAGCGCTCGGACGCCAGCGTGTCGGTGACGCGCAGCGCGGTCTCGACGCCGAGATCGGCCTGAATCAGCAGATCCTCGAGATCCTGCAGCGTCTCGTCGTCGAGCTTGCGCTTGGTGAAGAGCGCGGCGATCTGGCCGGTCAGCTGCGAGGAGGTGCGCGCAAGGCCGTTGCGCAGGCGCTGGAACCAGCTGAGTTTCGGCTGCGGGGCGACGGGTTCGGGCTCGACGACCTTCGGGCCGGTGGCGAAGCCTTTGGGGAGGATGGGCGAGCCGGTCTCCGGTTCTGCCGTGGGGCTACCCCCCTCTGCCCTGCCGGGCATCTCCTCCACAAGGGGGGAGATCGGCTGAACGGAGGTGTCTAATATCTCATCGAGCTTAGGCGAAATCTCCTCTGGAGACGCTTCTGCAACTTCCTCGGCCCCTTCGATCGAAACCGGCGCGTCAGGCTCCAAACGATCTCCCCCCTTGTGGGGGAGATGTCCCGGAGGGACAGAGGGGGGTATTTCCGCAACGGTTTCGACAGGCGCCTGGATTTCGGTCTGCACTTCCGCTGCCGCCTCGGCTTCCAGCAATGACAGCGGCACGACGCCCATGTCGCTCAGCTGGTCCGGAGCCGGCAGGATCGCGGGTTCCGCGTCGTCGAGAGCGACATGCTCTTCCGCCGTATCCTGATCAAAATCCGCCGCCGGCCCACCAGCGGTATCCATTTCCTCCGGAAGAACAGGATCCTCCGCAATCGGCAGGGCTTCATCGCGCGAGCGCGGCTCCAGCTCCCTTTCGACGGACTCAGGCACAGGCTCTTCAGCCGGCTTGCCGAAGGTGAAGACCTTTTTGATGAAACTGAGCGCCATGGGGATTCCGTGAAAGTCAGGCCGCGGCTGCGGCCGTCAATTGCATGTCGAGATGCTTGCCATTGTGGCCGGTGATTTCGGCCGGCACAAGTTCGCCAGGACGAAGGCCCGGTGTAGCGACCAGCATGAAGTTCTCCGTATGCGCCAGGCCGTTGTTTTCAACTAGCAGCCATTGCCGGGTTCCGACCATGCCATCGAGATGGGATTGATGCAGCCTATGTCCAGTGGCGCGCAGCCTTGCGGCGCGGTCCTTGACCAGCGACCGGTCGAACTGTGGCATGCGGGCTGCCGGCGTGCCGGGACGCGGGCTGTAGGGAAAAACATGCAGATGCGCGATATCGGCTTCTTCGGCGAGCCGCACGGCATTGCCGAACATCTCTTCCGTTTCAGTGGGGAAACCGGCGATCATATCGGCGCCGAAGCTCATCTCCGGGCGAAGCCGGCGCGCATCCTCGATGAAACGCAGCGCATCGGCACGCGAATGCCGGCGCTTCATGCGCTTCAGGATCATGTCGTCGCCATGCTGCAGCGACAGATGCAGATGCGGCATGAAGCGCGGCTCGTCGGCGATCAGATCTATCAGATGGGCGTCGGCCTCGATGCTGTCGATCGAGGAAAGCCGGAGGCGGCGGATATCGGGGAGCTGCTTTAAGAGCGTCTTCGCCAAGAGTCCGAGCGTCGGCGCGCCGGGCAGATCGGCGCCATAGCTGGTGGCGTCGACCCCGGTCAGCACGATCTCACGATAACCGCTGTCGGCGAGCTTGCGGGCCTGGTCGACGACCGCGCCCATCGGCACGGAGCGGGAGTTGCCGCGGCCATAGGGGATGATGCAGAAAGTGCAGCGGTGGTCGCAGCCGTTCTGCACCTGGATGAAGGCGCGCACATGGCCGTCGATGTGCCTGACCATCTGCGGCGCCGTCGCCTTCACGCTCATAATATCGTTGACGCGGAGCTTCTCTTCGGCCGAAACGCCGAAATCCGGCAGGCTGCGATAGGAGGCGCTCGAAAGCTTCTCCTCGTTGCCGAGCACGGCGTCGACTTCCGGCATTTCAGCGAAGGTCTGCTTTTCCGTCTGCGCGGCGCAGCCGGTGACGATGATGCGGGCATGCGGATTGTCGCGCCTTGCGCGGCGGATCGCCTGGCGGGCCTGGCGCACGGCTTCGCCGGTCACCGCACAGGTGTTGACCAGGACCGCATTGTTGAGCCCGGCCTTTTCGGCCTGCGCCTTCATCACTTCGGATTCATATGTGTTGAGGCGGCAGCCGAAGGTAATGACCTCGACGCCGCTCACTGCGCCCCGGCCTCTCGGCTATCGTCGCGCGACCAGAGACCGGTCGTGGGATCGAGCCTGCCCGACCATTCCCATTCGGCAGGGCCGGTCATGATGACGTGATCGTCGCGCTCGCGCCATTCGATGGACAGTGTCGCCGGCGGCTTGGCACTCGCCACATTGATTGTCACGGTGCGGCCGGTGCGGCCGGTGCGCGCCGCGCTGACGGCGGCGGAACAGGCGGCCGAGCCGCAGGCGAGCGTCAGTCCCGCGCCGCGCTCCCAGGTGCGCGTCGTCACCGACGTCGGCGACGTCACCTGCGCCAGCGTGATATTGGCGCGCTCGGGAAACATCGGATGGTTTTCCAGCAGCGGCCCGAAACGGGCGAGATCGTAGGACATGACGTCCCGGTCCACCCAGAAGATCGCATGCGGATTGCCCATCGACATCACCGACGGCGAATGCAGCACCGGATTGTCGATCGGGCCGATCTGCAGCTCGATGCGGCTGGTGTCGTGGAATTCTTCCGCCAGCGGGATCCTGTCCCAATCGAAGACCGGCCGGCCCATATCGACGGAAATCGTCCCGTCTTCATGCTCGACGGCGTTCAGAATGCCGGCGACGGTCTGAAAGGTAAAAGCCTTTCGGCCGGTCTCGGCGGCAAGCGCCTGCACCACGCAGCGCGTGCCGTTGCCGCAGGCCTGCGCCTTCGAACCGTCGGAATTCAGGATATCGATGAAGGCATCGGTGCCGTCGGCCTTCGGATCATGGATCGCCATGATCTGATCGAACTCGGTCTGCGGATCGGCATTGAGCGCGATGGCCGCCGCCGGCGTCACCTTATCCGGCCGGCCGCGCATGTCGACGACCAGGATCTTGTTGCCAAGCCCGTTCATCCTCGCGAATTCGACCGTTGCGCTCATGATATCATTCCGTCCGTCTTTCCGCTGTATATGGCGGAAATGCGAAGGAATTACCAGTGGGTGAGTATCGGGCAGGTTGGCCGCCGGCCGCCCCCTTCGAGCCAGTTCAGCTTTTAACGCCGCGCACCGTCGGGATCGAAAGACGCCGCATGTGCTTCGACGATAGCGGCGGTGATGACTTTTCTCAGCTCATAGACCAGCGAGCGGGACCGTTTGCGGTCTAGGTCCTGTGCCGCCTTGGCAAGATTCAGGCCTTCGTTCAGGACAATATGGTGAGCTCGGGCCAGCGCCCAGCTCTCAATATCAGGATCTATCATTCGATATCTCCGCCGAATCATTCGGCATCAAGGATATTTACGAATCATTTTACAGGATGCACTTAAGTAGAAAGTAGAATCATAAGTGGAATATTTTGCAACTGGCCGATATCGCGAATTTGGACTGCCTTCCGGAATTTTAATGGCTCTCGCCAGGTCGCAGCGCTCCCGAAAAGCTCGCCACACGGTCATTCCACGCATTCGCCTTGACTTTCCCGCCGCTTTCCTGTTTATCGCGCCCAATCCGCGACGAGCCTGATGACTCCGAGCCGCCGACCGGGACCTTGAGATCCCGGAGGTCAACACCCGACAGCGCGATGCGCCCTCGGGTGCTTTTTGGCTTTGCGTCTTGTTTTCGTCACGGAAAAGCACGACGTTTCCGGGCATATCGAACCCGCCCGAAACGTATCAAGGAAGAGCCGATGTTTGAAAACCTCCAGGACCGTCTTGGCTCCATTCTGAATGGACTGACAGGCCGTGGCTCGCTTTCGGAAGCCGATGTTTCCGCAGCGCTGCGAGAGGTTCGCCGTGCGTTGCTGGAGGCCGATGTCGCGCTCGACGTCGTGCGTTCCTTCACCGACCGCGTGCGGGAAAAGGCCGTCGGCGCCGAGATCCTGAAGTCGATCAAGCCCGGCCAGATGGTCGTCAAGATCGTCCATGACGAACTGATCGAGATGCTGGGCGGCGAAGGTGTGGGCATCGACCTGCATGCGGCCGCCCCGGTCGTCGTCATGATGGTCGGCCTGCAGGGCTCCGGCAAGACGACGACCACGGCCAAGATCGCCCATCGCCTGTCGACACGCGATAAGAAGAAAGTGCTGATGGCGTCGCTCGACACGCGCCGTCCGGCAGCCCAGGAGCAGCTCCGCCAGCTCGGCGCCCAGGCCAGTATCGACACGCTTCCGATCATCGCGGGCCAGTCGCCGACGGATATCGCCGCCCGCGCCGTGCAGGCAGCGAGACTCGGCGGCCATGACGTCGTTATCCTCGACACCGCCGGCCGCACCCATATCGACGAGCCCTTGATGGTCGAGATGGCCGACATCAAGAAGCGCTCGAATCCGCATGAAATTCTGCTGGTCGCCGATAGCCTGACCGGTCAGGACGCCGTCAATCTCGCCCGCAACTTCGACGAACGCGTCGGCATCACCGGTCTCGTCCTGACCCGCATGGACGGCGACGGCCGCGGCGGTGCGGCCCTTTCGATGCGCGCCGTCACCGGCAAGCCGATCAAGCTGATCGGCGTCGGCGAGAAGATGAGCGAGCTGGAAGAATTCCATCCCCGCCGCATCGCCGACCGCATCCTCGGCATGGGCGATATCGTTTCGCTCGTCGAGCGCGCCGCCGAAAACATCGACGCCGAGAAGGCGGCCGCCATGGCCGCCAAGATGGCCAAGGGCAAGTTCGATCTCGACGACCTCGCCGACCAGCTGCGCCAGATGCAGAAGATGGGCGGCATGGGCGGCATCATGGGCATGATGCCCGGCATGTCGGGCATGAAGGACAAGATGGCCGCGGCCGGCCTCGACGACAGGCTTTTCGGCCGGCAGATCGCCATCATCCAGTCGATGACCAAGGCCGAGCGCGCCAATCCCGACCTGCTCAAGCATTCGCGCAAGAAGCGCATCGCCGCCGGCTCCGGCACCGATGCCGCCGCCATCAACAAGCTTCTGAAGATGCACCGCCAGATGGCGGACATGATGAAGATGATGGGCGGCAAGGGCAAAGGCGGCCTGATGAAGCAGATGATGGGCGGCCTTGCCGGCAAGATGGGGCTCGGCGGCGGTATGGGCGGCATGCCCGATCTCTCGAATATCGATCCCCGGCAGCTCGAGGCCCTGCAGAAGCAGGCGGAAGCGGCGGGGCTTGGAAAACCGGGCGGGGGTATGCCCGGTCTCGGCGGTCTGCCGGGTGGTTTGCCGGGCCTCGGCGGCGCCAAGCTGCCGGGCCTAGGTGGTGGTTTCCCGGGATTGCCCGGATTGCCGAAGAAGAAGTGAAAGGATCGCTTGCCCCATGATTGATCCAAACGTCAAAGCCCAGCTCGCGAGCTATCGTCAGTCGATCGACAACATCGATGCCGCTCTCGTGCACATGCTGGCCGAACGCTTCCGCTGCACCAAAGAGGTCGGCGTGCTGAAGGCCAAATACAATCTGCCGCCGGCCGACCCGGCGCGCGAGGAATACCAGATCGAACGTCTTCGCCAGCTGGCAAAGGCCGCCAATCTGGACCCGGATTTCGCCGAGAAGTTCCTGAACTTCGTCATCAAGGAAGTCATCCGGCATCATGAGCAGATCGCTGCGGATCACGCTGAACAGAGCGCCGCAGCCCGATAACCACACCGCCCACGAAGCGGTCAAGAAAAGCCTAAGGAGTAAAGAACATGGCACTGAAAATTCGTCTCGCCCGCGGTGGCTCCAAGAAGCGCCCGTATTACCACGTCGTTCTCGCCGATGCGCGCAGCCCGCGTGACGGCCGCTTCCTCGAAAACCTCGGCTCCTGGAACCCGATGCTCGCCAAGGACGACGAGAAGCGCGTTCAGCTGAATGCCGAGCGTATCAAGCACTGGATCGCAAACGGCGCCCAGCCGACCGACCGCGTTCTGCGCTTCCTCGATGAAGCCGGCGTTGCCAAGCGCGAAGCCAAGAACAACCCCGAGAAGGCAAAGCCCGGCAAGCGCGCTCAGGAACGCGCCGCAGAAAAGGCTCAGAAGATCGCTGACGCCGCCGCTGCTGCTGCCGACGCCGCGGAATAATCGGGATAGTCCCTTTTCGAACGGGCGGCATGGCGACATGCCGCCCGTTTTCGTTTCCAATCCTTCGCACTTCGTTTATGAGAAACCTGTCTTTCGGCTTCACATGAAGGAACCCATGACAAAGCTTGAAAACCCCGTTCTGATGGCGACGATCGGCGGCGCGCAAGGCCTCCGGGGAGAGGTGCGCGCCAAGGCCTATACGGCCGATCCGAGCGCCCTTGGCGACTACGGCCACCTGCACAGCATGGACGGCCGCAGCTTCGAAGTCCTCGAAATCCGCGAGAACAAGAATGTCGTCGTCGTCCGCTTCCGCGGCGTCAACGACCGCAATGCCGCCGAGGCGCTGAACGGCCTCGAACTCTATATCGAGCGCGACAACCTGCCGGACGAGGAGCTGGAGGACGACGAATTCTACTATGCCGATCTCGAGGGTCTCGAAGCCCTTGATGACAAGGGCGCCAGCTACGGCACGGTCACCGGCGTCTTCGATTTCGGCGCCGGCGATCTCTTGGAACTCAAGGGTCCGGGCAAGCGCCCGGTGCTGATTCCCTTCTCCGAAGCCTCGGTGCTGGAGATCGACCTCGAGGCCGGCACGCTGCTGATCGATCCGCGGGCGGCAGGGCTGGTCGACGATCCCGAAGAGCTTTCGAAATTCACCGCGGACAAGCCGAAAAAGAAGAAGTGATGGCCTTTCGGGCGAGCGTGCTGACACTCTATCCGGAAATGTTTCCGGGGCATCTGGGCTTTTCGCTCGCCGGCAAGGCGATGGAACGAGGGCAATGGTCGCTGGACGCGGTGCAGATCCGCGATTTCGCCACCGACAAGCACCGCACCGTCGACGACACCCCGGCCGGCGGCGGCGCCGGCATGGTGCTGAAATCAGACGTTCTCGCTCGGGCGATCGACAACACCTCGCAAAACGACACCCGCCCGCGGCTGCTGATGAGCCCGCGCGGCCGGCCGCTGACACAGGAGCGCGTGCGCGCGCTTGCATCAGGTGACGGCGTCATCATCGTCTGCGGCCGCTTCGAGGGCGTCGACCAGCGGGTGATCGAGGCACGCGGGCTGGAAGAGGTCTCGATCGGCGACTATGTGCTGTCGGGCGGCGAGCCGGCGGCGCTGATCCTGCTCGATGCCATCATCCGCATCCTGCCCGGCGTCATGGGCAACGATCTTTCCGGCCTGCACGAGAGTTTCGAAGGCGGGCTGCTGGAACATCCCCATTATACCAGGCCACAGGCGTGGGAAGGCCGGGAAATCCCGTCGATCCTGACCTCCGGCAATCACGGCGCCATCGAAAAATGGCGGCACGAAGAGGCGGTGCGGCTGACGCGGGAGCGGCGGCCGGATCTCTTCGAAAGAGCGAAAACCGAGAAAAGCGGCTGATTCCGCCCTCCCTTTCACAAAAATGTCGTGCGAGGGATGACAAGCACCGGCCTTTGGTGTATTGGCGCACGCGGAAATGGGGTTAGCCCCGTCTGCCAGCAAACAAAGAATGGCGAATCCGCTCCCGCCCTGAGAGGGCAAAATCCTGAGGCTAACCCAAAGGATCAGTGTCGAGCGCTCTGGCTGTTTCAGAAGAACCAAAGGTTAAGACGATGAACATCATTCAGCAGCTTGAGGCCGAACAGGCCGCCAAGATCGAAGCCAAGCGCACCCTTCCCGAATTTTCCCCGGGCGACACCGTCCGCGTCAACGTGAAGGTCACGGAAGGCAACCGTACCCGCGTTCAGGCCTATGAAGGCGTCTGCATCGCCCGCTCCGGCGGCGGCCTGCAGGAAAACTTCACGGTCCGCAAGATCTCCTACGGCGAAGGCGTCGAGCGCGTGTTCCCGGTCTACTCGCCGATGATCGAAAGCGTCGAGGTCGTTCGCCGCGGTAAGGTTCGTCGCGCCAAGCTCTATTACCTCCGCGACCGTCGCGGCAAGTCTGCCCGTATCGTTGAAGACACCGGCGTCCGCGCCCGCAAGCTCAACGACGCCGAGCGCGCCGCCGTTGCCGAGGAAAAGGCACGCATCGAAGCCGAGAAGGTTGCAGCCGCCCAGGCGCTGGCCGCCGAGAAGGCAGCAGCAGAAGCAGCCGAAGCCAAGGCCGCTGCTGAAGCAGCAGCCGCTGCCGCCGCAGCGGAACCGGCAGCAGAATAAGATCTGCGCAAAATTCTATTCCTGGAAAGGCGGCCTTCGGGTCGCCTTTTCTATTTTTTGCTTCGCCACGCAGCCCGCGGCCTTGCCTCCGGCCTATCTTCCGTGACAGTTTTCGCCGTTCAATTGAGGGAACCGTTCAATGTTGTTTCGCCGCACCGTTCTTGCTGGCTTTGCCGCCCTTGCTCTTCTGCCGCTTGCCGCATCGGCCGCCGAACTGCCGGATCTCGGCGGCAAGAGCGTCGTCGTCGTCACCGAGAATGCCTATCCGCCGCTGCAGTTCATCGATCCGAAATCGGGCAAGGCGATCGGCTGGGAATATGACGCGATGAACGAGATCGCCAAGCGCCTGAACGTCAAGATCGAATATCAGAACACCAGCTGGGATGCGATGATCCAGGCAGTGTCCGACGGCCAGTACAACATCGGCATGACCGGCATCACCATCAAGGAAGACCGCAAGCAGAAGGTGGATTTCTCCGATCCCTATATGCGCTCGCAGCAGTTCATGCTGGTGCGTGGCGACGAGAAACGCTTCACCGACGCCAAGTCCTTCGCCGAAATCAAGGATGGCCTGGTCGGCGCCCAGCCCGGCACGACGCCTTTCTATACGGCTGTCTATGAGGTGCTCGACGGCAACGAACAGAACCCGCGCATCAAGCTCTTCGAAACTTTCGGCGCCACCGTCCAGGCGCTGAAGGCCGGCGACGTCGACGTCGTGCTGACCGACGGCACTGCCGGCAAGGGTTATGTCGACGCCTCCAATGGCGCCCTGAAGCTGATCGGTGGGCCGCTCGGCACCGAGGATTTCGGCTTCATCTTCCCGAAAGGCTCCGATCTCGTCGCCCCGGTCAACGCCGCCATTTCAGCACTCAAGGCCGACGGTACGCTGGATGCGCTGAACAAGAAGTGGTTCCTCGACTACAAGATGGGCGAATGACGCCGGGCAACCGCTGATGGCCGTACGACCGTCTTCCGACAGGCACGTCAAGGACGACTATCCCTGGTGGTTGGTCGCGCTCGTCGCGATCGGCATCGTCCTTGCCACCGTCATCGTCACCAACGATATCTACGCCCAGGTTTTCCGCACCGTGGTCAACGGCGTCGGCATCACCGTCTTTGTCACCCTGGTCGCCTTCGTGCTCGCCACGGTGCTCGGCCTCGGCATCTGCCTGCTCGGCATGGCCGACAGCCAGGTCGCGCGGCAGATCGCACGATTCTACATTGAGACCATCCGCGGCATCCCGATCCTCGTGCTCTTGTTCTACGTCGCCTTCGTCGGCGCGCCGGCTCTGGTCGCCGCCTATAATTTTCTGATTTCGCCGCTGGTGACGTCAGGTATGGCCGAGCCCATCCTGGTGCGCGATCTCTCGCTGATGTGGCGGGCGATCATCGCGCTGACGATCGGCTATTCCTCCTTCATCGCCGAAATCTTCCGGGCCGGTTTCCAGTCGGTCGATCTGGGCCAGATCGAAGCGGCCAAGGCACTCGGCCTTTCCCGCTACCGGCGCTTCCGCTCCGTCGTCTTCCCGCAGGCGGTCCGGGTGATCTTCCCGCCGCTCTCCAACGATTTCGTGTCGATGGTCAAGGACAGCTCGCTCGTCTCCGTGCTCGGCGTCGCCGACATCACCCAGATGGGCAAGGTCTATGCCGCCGGCTCCTTCCGCTTCTTCGAAACCTATTCGATCGTCACCTATATCTACCTGATCCTGACGATCGGCCTGTCGCTGGCGCTGCGACGGACGGAGAAGTGGCTGAAGTCGCGGTGAATGACCACCAGCCGCGCCATCGCAGCCGGCCTCTGATGATTCAAATTGAAGCCGCCGCGAAAAATCGTTATATGCAGGCGATGGAATCCAAGTTCAGATGCACTGGCGCGCATATTTTCGTGCTGCAGGACCATTATCGCCTGCCGGCGCGGTTTTTTGCCTGCGTGTCCGGTGCGCTCAACAGCCGACTTCGTTGATCGAATGACGGCCGCGGAGCCTGATCCGCATTCTCGATTTTCCAAAGCTTCCAAAAAACGGACTTAACGCCATGAGCGCACCGCGTACCCTCTACGACAAGATCTGGGACGATCATCTGGTCGACGAACAGGCAGACGGCACCTGTCTTCTCTACATCGACCGCCATCTGGTCCATGAAGTCACCTCGCCGCAGGCGTTCGAAGGCCTGCGCATGACCGGCCGCAAGGTTCGCGCGCCGGAAAAGACGCTCGCCGTCGTCGACCACAACGTTCCGACCTCGCCCGACCGCCATCTCGGCATCAAGAACGAGGAAAGCCGCATCCAGGTGGAGGCGCTCGCCACCAACGCCGCCGAGTTCGGCGTCGAATATTATTCGGCAAGCGACAAGCGCCAGGGCATCGTTCACATCGTCGGTCCGGAACAGGGCTTTACCCTGCCCGGCATGACCATCGTCTGCGGTGACAGCCACACCTCTACACATGGCGCCTTCGGCGCGCTGGCGCACGGCATCGGCACCTCCGAGGTCGAGCATGTGCTGGCGACCCAGACGCTGATCCAGAAGAAGGCGAAGAACATGCTGGTGCGTGTCGACGGCCTGCTTCCGCCGCACGTCACCGCCAAGGACATCATCCTCGCCATCATCGGCGAAATCGGCACCGCCGGCGGCACCGGCCACGTCATCGAATTTGCCGGCGAAGCGATCCGCTCGCTGTCGATGGAAGGCCGCATGACCATCTGCAACATGACGATCGAAGGCGGCGCCCGCGCCGGCCTGATCGCGCCTGACGAAAAGACCTTCGAATACATCAAGGGCAAGCCGCGCGCGCCGAAGGGCGAGGCGCTGGAACAGGCGATCGCTTATTGGAAGACGCTGCAGACCGACGAAGGCGCTCACTATGACCGCGTCGTCGTGCTCGATGCCGCCAGCCTGCCGCCGATCGTCTCCTGGGGCTCCTCGCCCGAGGACGTCATCTCCGTCCAGGGCATCGTGCCGAACCCCGACGATATTCAGGACGAGACCAAGCGCACCTCCAAGTGGCGCGCGCTCGACTATATGGGCCTGAAGCCCGGCACCAAGATGACCGACATTACCCTCGATCGTGTCTTCATCGGCTCCTGCACCAACGGCCGCATCGAGGATCTGCGCGAAGTCGCCAAGGTCGTCGAAGGCAAGACGGTGGCCGCCACCGTCGACGCGATGATCGTTCCGGGCTCCGGTCTCGTCAAGGAACAGGCGGAAGCCGAAGGCCTCGACAAGATCTTCAAGGCCGCCGGTTTCGACTGGCGCGAGCCGGGCTGCTCCATGTGCCTTGCGATGAACGACGACCGCCTGAAGCCGGGCGAGCGTTGCGCCTCGACCTCGAACCGCAATTTCGAAGGCCGCCAGGGCTTCAAGGGCCGCACGCACCTCGTCTCGCCGGCCATGGCAGCCGCTGCTGCAATCGCGGGTCACTTCGTCGATATCCGCGAGTGGAACTGATCTGTCATCCGACAGAAGAGAGTGAAAGCCGCCCGATGCGTTGAGCGCATCGGGCGGTTTCGTATTTCATGGCGCCGCTGCTTCGGTCCGACAGTTGTGAGAGAGCGGGTAAGCCCGTTTGTGCATGGCCTCGCCTTTCCAATTTCATCCTTTCGGGCAATCGACATCGAAAAACGCGTATGGCCTCATTGAGATAGGCGCGATACGCGACTGATACCGTTCAGGCTCCGGCGAACACCGCGCCATCGGGGAATGGCCATGAGGCAGAAGAGGGTACGGAGTTTACTGCAAGCCAGCCTGATCGTGTTTGCATCGCAGGCATCGATCGACGCCGCCAGAGCCGCGCCGATCCATTCGGCGATAGAACCGGTCATGGCCTCTTCCGATCTGCTGCACCAGATCGCCCAAAGCAAGATACCCCATCTCAACGGATATCGGGGCTATAGCAGCCCCCGGTCCGGCTATATCAAGAGCTCGAACGGCTATTGGTATCCGGCGCGCGCCTTCAACGATTATTATACCGGCTCGGTCGGACGGTCACGGCGCCTGAACGATAGCTGCGACTACGGCTTTGCGCCGACCAACGGATCCTCGAACTGCAATTATTGACGGAAGGCTGTCCTTCAAACGGCCGCAGGTCGAATCATCAGAGCATGTTGTCCGAACACCGCTCGCGGGTTCGGCATCATGCTCTGACGGGCGCAACGGGGTCAGAAGGTTGCCGTCATCGGGTCCGGTCCCATGCGGGCGCCGGCGCTGTCGAGCCTGGCGATCGCCGCCATGTCGTCGGCATCGAGCTTGAAGTCGAACACCTGGAAATTCTCCTCGATACGCGATGGCGTCACCGATTTCGGAATGACGACGAGGCCGGTATCGATGTGCCAGCGGATGATGACCTGAGCCGGCGTCTTTTGATGTTTGCGGGCGATCTCGCCGATCACGGCATTGGCGATGAACTGCCCCTGGCCGAGTGGGCTCCAGGATTCGGTGGCAATGTTCAGTTTCTTGTGGGCCTCCTGCGCCGCCTTCTGTTGGAAGTCGGGATGCAGCTCGATCTGGTTGATGACGGGAACGACGCCGGTCTCGCCGATGATGCGCTCCAGATGCTCGGGCGTGAAATTCGACACGCCGATCGAGCGGGCGCGGCCCTCTTCGCGGATGCGCACGAAGGCCTTCCAGGTTTCGGTGTAGAGGCCGCGATGCGGCGACGGCCAGTGAACGAGATAGAGATCGACATAGTCGGAGCCGAGCTTCTTCAGGCTGCCGTCGAAGGCGCGCAGCGCATTGTCGTAGCCCTGATCGGTATTCCTGAGCTTGGTGGTGACGAAGATATCCCTACGGTCGACACCAGAGGAGCGGATGCCTTCGCCGACGCCCTCTTCGTTGTCATAACCGGATGCTGTGTCGATATGGCGATAGCCGGCGGCGATTGCGGTGCGCACCGTCGGGGCGGCGATCTCCTGCGGCGTCTGCCAGACACCGAGGCCGACCTGCGGAATGGAATGTCCGTCATGGAAAGTGATGATCGGTTGAGCTGTCACAATATATCTCCGGGAGTTTGAAGAATTGGACACGGCTTGGATTGCGCCCCGCTTGCGGGGCGTCCCGAAACGCATTTCAGCCGCAGCGTTCGGTCACCGGAAACATATAGGCAGCCGCCTCGACAAAACAATCAGAGCACGCGGACAATCGTTCCCTTTCGAAGATGGGGAAGAAGGCGGCGCATGTCGCTGAGGCTGATCGCCACACAGCCGGCCGTCGGTTCGTAGCCCGGCCGGATCAGATGGAAGAAGATCGCCGAGCCGCGATAACGCGCCCGCGAGGAGAGGTTCCAGTCCATCACCAGGCAGATATCGTAGAGCCCGTCGCTGCGTCGCATCTCCTCATGGCTTGCCCCGAACGGCGCCCTGACGAGGCGGTTGTAGCTGGCATCGTCAGGCTGATCGCACCAGAGCATGTCGGCGCGGATGCGACGGATAGGAAGAGACGTGACGAGTCGGCCGTTTCGCTCGCCGCGCCGGAAACCGGCGAGCAGCCTCATCGAAGCGATCGGCGTGGCGCCGTCGCCCTCGCGTTTGATCACCGTGCGGCCGGACCGGCCGATCGCCGCAGGCACGGTGATCGCGCCGAGCCGGACGATCGCCCGGCTCTTCTTCCCCGGCGCCGGCCGAACCACGATCGTCGACGGCTTCATCCCCGGCTCACGCCTTGTTTTTTCCATTTTTCTCGCATGTCTTGGATTGTCTGGGACTCCAATTGAAATCATATGAAAACCTGCGCGGCAACAGTCCGCCGCCCGATCCTTGCCAAACCAGGAATTTGGCGTAGGACTAGGGAACTTAACATGAGGACGCAACGGCATGACCGCACGCACCATTCTTCTGGTGGATGACGACGACGACCTTCGTCAGACGCTGACGGAGCAATTGTCGCTGTATGAGGAATTTTCGGTTCTGCAGGAAGCCAATGCCGGCAAGGGCGTTGCGACCGCCCGCTCGACACCGGTCGACCTGCTGATCATGGATGTCGGCCTGCCCGACATGGATGGCCGCGAAGCGGTGAAGCTGCTGCGCAAGGGCGGCTTCAAGGCACCGATCATCATGCTGACCGGTCACGATACTGATTCGGATACGATCCTCGGCCTCGAAGCCGGCGCCAACGACTATGTCACCAAGCCTTTCCGCTTCGCCGTGCTGCTCGCGCGCATTCGCGTGCAGCTGCGCCAGCACGAACAGAGCGAGGATGCGACCTTCACCGTCGGCCCCTATCTGTTCAAGCCGAGCCAGAAACTGCTCACCACCGACAACGGCCAGAAGATCCGGCTGACGGAAAAGGAGGCGGCGATCATCCGCTATCTCTACCGTGCCGAACAGAAAGTGGTCACCCGTGACGTGCTGCTCGAAGAGGTCTGGGGCTATAACTCAGGCGTGACGACGCATACGCTGGAAACCCACGTCTACCGGCTGCGCCAGAAGATCGAGCGCGATCCCTCCAATGCCGAAATCCTGGTGACGGAAAACGGCGGCTACAAGATCATACCCTAGAGCCTCTCCGTTTTCTCCGAAACGGAAAGGCTCTGTCTCTTTGTTTTCACGCAATTTCCGGTGCAGGACGCGACGCGCTTTCCGGAATTGCTCTAAGGCGAAAAGCCCACATGGCGCTGACTGACGACATCCGCATGCTCGCGCAGCTTCCACTGTTCAAGGACATGAACGAGGATCAGCTGCGGTTGATCGCCTTCGGCGCCGACCGGCGCCTGATCGCGGCCGGCCAGATGCTGTTTCGCCAGGGTTCGCCTGCCGAGAGCGCCTATGTCATCCTCAGCGGCAGCCTGGAGCTGAGCGCAACGAGCAGCGACGGCATACAGAGGACGGAGGGGGTCGCCGGTCCCGGAACGCTGGTTTCCGAGCTGGCGCTGGTCACGCTGGTGGAGCGCAAGTTCACGGCCATCGCCCGCGAGGACACCAGCATCATCCGCATCACCCGCGCCCTCTTCCACCGGCTGATCGAAGAATATCCGGACGCCGCCCGGCTGATCGAGAACCGCATCCGCGACAATCTCGCCGAACTTGCGGCCAAGGCCGCAAGCCAGTTCTACCGCTTCAGCTGAACCGTCTCGCCCGCAGCCATACGGCGCAAGCCGTCAGTCGCGCCCCAGGCTGTCGATTGCTGCGGCCAGCCTTACCAGGTCCGCGGCGTAGAATCCGGCGGCGTTGAGGCAGTTCGTCTCGAGCAGCTTCAATCCATCTTCGGTACGGCAGACATCGATGACATAGGCCGGCGAGTAGCCGGGATTGACATCCACCATCCGCTGCCCGAACTCCAGCACATCGGCATCGATCTCGTGACGATGGATGACACGCGATCCATCTTTGTAGAGCGAGTAGGTGACGATCCGATCGTTGACGGCCCACAGACGCCATTCGCGCAGGATGCGGACAGGCTTGGTGAACATCAGCAGCGTGTCGTGGCGAAGCGATCCTGTCGGAATTTCATCCTCGTCAAGCGCGAGCACCCGCTCCGCCATGCGGATAATCTCGCCTGTCGATTTGACGTTGCCGGGCTCCTCCTTGCTGTCGTCAACGGGACGCAGGAACCATTCCCTTCCATCGTCGGCCAGACGGGCCGGGACATCTCGGAGGACGATGAACAGCGCATCGGCTCCATTGAGGAGATAGGGATGCCACGCCCGTTCCTGAACGAAAGGACGCAGCTTGAACACGCCCGGCCGGTAACCGTTCGCCTCGGCGTTCCTCCACAGCGAATACGAGCCGAACATGACCACCGAGCCCGGATCGGCGACGACCGGCTTCGGAATAAGCTCGCCGATGAACGGAACGACCTTGTGCCATGTGTACGAGATGCCGAGCCGGTCGAGTGCCTCGGCCAGCTTATGAGTGTCCTCGAACTCCTGGAGAAGCCACTGCATCAGAAATCGAAATGTGCCGTCACCGGCACGTGGTCGGAGGGGCGGTCCCAGCCGCGCGCCTCCTTGAGGATTTCGATGCGCTTGAGGTGCGGCCCGAGATCCGGTGACGACCAGATGTGGTCGAGACGGCGGCCGCGATCGGCAGCCTCCCAGTCCTTGGCACGGTAGCTCCACCAGGTATAGAGCTTTTCGCTGGCAGGCACGTGCTGGCGCATCAGATCGTGCCAGCCGCCGCGCTTCATCACCTCGAGCAGCCCATCGGTCTCGACGGGCGTATGGCTGACGATCTTCAGTAACTGCTTGTGCGACCAGACATCATGCTCCAGCGGCGCGATGTTCAGGTCGCCGACGAGGATCGCCGAGGTATTGGCCTCACCATTGGCTTTCAGCTGCTTCATCTCCTCGATGAAATCGAGCTTGTGGCCGAATTTCGGATTGATCGTGCGATCCGGCTCATCGCCGCCGGCCGGAACGTAGAAATTATGCAGCCGGATCCGACGATTGCCGCGCTCGACGATCGCCGAGATGTGGCGGGCATCGCCGACGCCGCAATAATCCTGACGGTGATCCTCCGTCAGCGGAATACGCGAGGCGATCGCGACACCGTGATAGCCTTTCTGGCCGTGGATGATGATGTGGTCATAGCCCATCGCCCGCAGCGGCGCTGCCGGAAACAGCTCGTTCGGCACCTTGGTTTCCTGCAGGCAGAGAATATCCGGCCTGTGCTTGAGAACGAGCTGCTCGACGATCGGCATGCGCAGCCGTACTGAATTGATATTCCAGGTGGTGATCGAAAAGCTCATGCCCCATGCCCTCTCACGCTTTCATGAAAGGGCTTTAGAACAAAGGCGGACCGGAGGGAACTGCCCGCAATGGCGATCAACCGAAAACGCCTCAATCACGAGACTGCGGTGTGCCCGGAATGGTCTCATAGGGCACGCGGAACACGCGATCGTCGAATTGCACGCCTGTCTTGACGTTAAAGATCATCACCGACGTGTCCTTGCCCTGATTGTCGGTGATCGTCCACTGACGCAGGTCGTAGGTCTTCGGGTCGAACATCATGGTGATGGTCGAGTTGCCGAACACCGTATTGTTGCCGAGCGCGATCGTCGTCAGGTCCGACTCCTCCTTCACGCCCTTCACCATGCCGGCCGACAGGTCGATATGCTGCGCCAAGAGCAGGCTGAGCGGCGTCTTGGAGAGCGGATAGAGATCCCAGGTCTTCAGCTTGGTATTGCCGATGGCAACATTCTTGCCGTCGGCGATCACCCGCATCGGCGACGGGTCGTCATAGTTGAATCGCAGCTTGCCGGGGCGCTGGATGAAGAACTTGCCGCCGGTCTGCTCGCCGCGCGGGCCGAACTGCACGAATTCGCCCTGCATCGTCGTGACGCCGGAGAAATGATCGGCAATCGCCTGCGCGGTGCCGGAGGCGGGGGCTGCCGCCTGTGCGTGGGCACCGAGAGGAATGGCGCTCGCCGTCGCAGCGATGGCAAAGGCACCGAGGAGATCGCGCCGCGTTACCGTCAGGCCGGAGAGGAAGGCGTCGGAATTACTCATCTAAATCTCCTTTATGCGATCTGCATGCTGCCGAAAGGCGGCGTCTTCAAGGCGTTGCGATCGCCCCGCGAGAGGTAACGGCTTCGATACCGTCAGGTTTCCGCAAAAGCGGCCCTATGGGAAATATATGCCGATTATTTCAGCGGTCGAGGATGTCGCCTTCGGTCGGAACGAGAATTTCGCGTTTGCCGGCATGGTTGGCCGGCCCGATGATGCCTTCCTTTTCCATCCGCTCGATCAGCGAGGCGGCTCGGTTGTAACCGATGCCGAGCCGGCGCTGAACGTAGGAGGTCGAAGCCTTGCCGTCACGCAGCACGATGGCGACGGCCTGATCGTAAGGATCCTCCGAATCCGAAAGGTTTGATGTGCCGGCCGGGCCACCGCCACCGTAATCGCCATCCTCGTCGTCATCGGCAGTGATCGCATCGAGATATTGCGGCGAGCCCTGGCTCTTCAGGTAGGAGACGATCTCTTCCACCTCGACATCCGAGACGAACGGGCCGTGCACGCGCTGGATGCGCCCGCCACCGGCCATATAGAGCATGTCGCCCATGCCGAGCAGCTGTTCGGCGCCCTGTTCGCCAAGGATCGTGCGGCTGTCGATCTTCGAGGTCACCTGGAAGGAGATTCGGGTCGGGAAGTTCGCCTTGATCGTGCCGGTGATGACGTCGACCGAGGGGCGCTGCGTCGCCATGATCACGTGGATGCCGGCGGCGCGCGCCATCTGGGCCAGACGCTGGACGGCGCCTTCGATATCCTTGCCGGCGACCATCATCAGATCGGCCATTTCGTCGATGATGACGACGATATAGGGCATCGGCTTGAGGTCGAATTCTTCGGTCTCGTACATGGCCTCGCCGGTATGGCGGTCGAAACCTGTCTGCACCGTGCGCGAGATCGCCTCGCCCTTCGACAGGGCTTGCTCGACGCGGCTGTTGAAGCCGTCGATGTTGCGCACACCGATCTTCGACATCTTCTTGTAGCGCTCTTCCATCTCGCGCACGGTCCACTTCAGCGCGACGACGGCCTTCTTCGGATCGGTGACGACGGGCGAGAGCAGATGTGGGATGCCGTCATAAACGGAGAGTTCGAGCATCTTCGGGTCGATCATGATCAGCCGGCACTGTTCCGGCGTCATCCGGTAGAGCAGCGACAGAATCATCGTATTGATGGCGACCGACTTACCCGAGCCGGTGGTGCCGGCGACGAGCAGATGCGGCATCTTGGCAAGATCGGCGATGACGGCTTCGCCGCCGATCGTCTTGCCGAGCGCCATGGCGAGCTTGGCTTTGCTGCCTTCGAAGTCGCGCGAGGCGATGAGTTCACGGAGATAGACGGTTTCGCGCGTCTGGTTCGGCAATTCGATGCCGATCGCATTGCGGCCGGGCACGACGGCGACGCGGGCGGCAATGGCGCTCATCGAGCGGGCGATATCGTCGGCAAGACCGATGACGCGCGACGACTTGATGCCGGGCGCCGGCTCGAGCTCGTAAAGCGTCACGACAGGGCCCGGACGGACATGGATGATCTCGCCCTTGACGCCGAAATCCTCGAGCACGCCTTCGAGCATGCGGGCGTTCTGCTCCAGCGCATCGGCTGAAAGCGTGGAGTCGCGCACGACATTCTTCGGCTCGGCAAGCAGATGCATCGAGGGGAGCTGGAAACCCTCGGGACGGATGAACGAGCCCTGCGCCTCCCGCTCGATACGGGCGCTGGGCTTCGGACGCGCCACCGCGGGGACGACGCGCGGTTCCGGCTTGCCGGCCGGTTTTGCCGGCGCGCTGATCATCCAGTCGTCGTCATCGTCGTCGGGCAGGATATCGGCCGGGCGCGGCGGCATGTCGGCATCGAAAGGCAGATCGTCGTCGTCATCGTCATCGACGGAAAGCGACGGCGCAGAGACGATGCGGCGCGGCGGCGCCGCCCTTGCCCCCATCGATGGCTCCATGCGCTCGCCGCGGACAGTCGGCGCCTTGGCGCGGACCGGTTCGTTCAGCGTGCCGAACTCGTCATCGTTGAAATCATAGGGTGATTCAAAATCGCCCTGGCGGCGCTTGCGCGGCCCCATGCCGAAGAGCCGGCGCAGCCGGGCTTGGCTCATATACCAGGCATGCGTCATGGCACCGCTGAAAGCGACCCAGCGCGACTCCTCGTCCTCCTCCTCGTCTCCGACGACGCGGGCCTTGCTTGTTGTGCCGACGTAATCGTCCTCGATCTCTTCCTCGGCTTCGCTGCGGCCGACGAGGCCCGATGCGAAGAGCATCATCCAGGCGGTGGGTGCCGCAAAGAGGCAGCCGACGACCATGGCGAAGGTGCCGGTGGGATAGGCGCCGACGAAGAGTGCGGGAAAACGCAGGATCATGTCGCCGACGACGCCGCCGATGCCATTCGGGATCGGCCAGGTGAGTGGCGGCGGAAAGCAGCCGATGACGGCGGAAGACAGCACCGTGCCGGCAAGCCAGGCGCCGGCACGGGCGGGAATACGGCTGAAGCGGCGGCCCGAGATCAGCGTCAGCGCCCAGGCGACGATCGGCAGCATCGAAACGACGCTGGCAAGGCCGAGGAATTGCATGACGATATCGGCAAAGGCAGCCCCGCTGTAACCCAGGATATTCGTCGGCAGGTTGGCGGTGGCATAGGAATAGCTCGGATCCGCGACGTTCCATGTCGCCAGCGCCGCCACGCAGAGTGCCAGCAGCAGAAAGATCGCAAAGCCGATGAGCGCCTGGATCTGCCGCAGCATGAATGCCGAGAAGGAGAACCGATCCGGACGGCCATCCATCGCCGGCGACGTGCTTCTTGCCATGTGTCTAACCCGTCCAATGCCTGAGGGCAGGCGAATCACCGAAGCTTCGCCATGCCAAAATGCGTCCGCTCTACCTAATCAGAGCCGGGTTAAAGCGATGTTAACCATGCATGCCGGGACATGCATTGCCGACAGGGAAATGAAAAAAGCCCGAACCTTGGAAGGTCCGGGCCAAATGCGGTCTATGGCAGCTTTTCCGGGTCTAACCCGGAAAAGCTCTGGATAGGCCGCGACGGGCCGTGAAGCGGCGCCCGTGTGCCCGGGCGCCGCAAAGCCGATGTTACGAGTGGTAGGCAGCTTCGCCGTGGGTCGAAAGGTCGAGACCTTCGCGCTCGGCTTCGACGGAGACGCGCAGGCCGATAACGACGTCTACGATCTTGTAGAGGATCGCCGAGCCGATGCCCGACCACAGGAGCGTCGTCAGCACGCCCTTGGCCTGGGCCAGAACCTGGGTTGCCGTGCCGGAATAGGTCGCAGCGAAATCGGCCGTCGAGTAATCGACGATGCCGGCGCCGCCGAGAGCCGGGTTGACCAGGATACCGGTGCCGAGAGCGCCGAGGATACCGCCGATGCAATGCACGCCGAAGACGTCGAGGCTGTCGTCGTAGTTGAACTTGTTCTTCACGACGTCGACGAAGAAGTAGCAGACCGGCGAGACGACGAGGCCGAGAACGATCGAACCCATCGGGCCGGCAAAGCCTGCCGCCGGGGTAATGGCGACGAGACCGGCAACAGCGCCGGAAGCGCCGCCGAGCATGGAAGCCTTGCCGCGGGCGAGGCTTTCAACGATGCACCAGGATACGGCGGCAGCGGCCGTCGCAACGAAGGTGTTGATAAAGGCAAGCGAGGCGTAGGAATTGGCTTCGAGGTTGGAGCCGGCATTGAAGCCGAACCAGCCGACCCAGAGCAGCGAGGCGCCGACCATGGTCAGCGTCATCGAATGCGGAGCCATGATTTCCTTCTTATAGCCCGTGCGCTTGCCGAGCATGATGGCGCCGACGAGGCCGGCAATACCGGCATTGATGTGAACGACCGTGCCGCCGGCAAAGTCGATTGCGCCGTAGGAATAGATCAGGCCGGCCGGCGAGGTGTAGGAGCTCGGGCCGCCCCAGAACCAGACCATATGCGCCATCGGGAAGTAGATGAAGGTGACCCAGAGCACGACGAAGAGCATGACCGCCGAGAACTTAACGCGTTCGGCGAATGCGCCGACGATCAGGCCGGGTGTGATGCAGGCGAAGGTCATCTGGAAGACGACGAAGGTATATTCGGGAATGGCAACGCCCTTGGTGAAGGTTTCAGCGAGCGACGTGGTGTTGACGCCGGCCAGGAACGCCTTGGAGAAGCCGCCGACGAAGCTGTTCAGCGAGCCGCCGTCGGTGAAGGCGAGCGAATAGCCGTAGGTCACCCAGAGCAGCGCCACAACGGCGGTGATCATGAAGACCTGCATCAGCACGGAGAGCATGTTCTTGGCGCGAACGAGACCGCCGTAGAAAAGCGCAAGGCCCGGGATGGTCATCAGCAGGACGAGCGCCGAAGAGACGAGCATCCAGGTATTGTCACCCTTGTCCATGGTGAAGGCGGGAGCGGCGGCAGCGGCAGCAGCCGGCGCGGTCTCCTGGGCAAAGGCGACAGCCGGCGCCAGAAGCGCGGCCGTTGCTGCGCCAATCAGCGCAAGGCGGGAAGAAAACTTCGAAATTGACATTGGAAAAAGCTCCTTGATCTGCCGCTTACAGCGCTTCTGAATCGGTTTCGCCCGTACGGATGCGCACGGCATGGTCGATCGAGTAGACGAAAATCTTGCCGTCGCCGATCTGACCTGTTTTGGCCGATGCCGCGATGGCTTCGACCGCCCTGTCGACGAGTTCCGATGCAACGGCGATTTCGATCTTGAGCTTCGGCAGGAAGCTGACCGCATATTCGGTGCCGCGATAGATTTCGGTATGACCCTTCTGGCGGCCGTAGCCCTTCACTTCGGTCACAGTCAGCCCCTGAATGCCGATCGCCGTAAGAGCTTCGCGGACCTCATCGAGCTTGAACGGCTTGATAATAGCCATCACAATTTTCATCTGGTTTCCCATCCTTCGTTATCCTCGGCACGGAGCCGACTCTCCTTGCCGCTGACGTTCCTGAACAGCGACCGGCGATATACATTCAAAGGGCGTGCCAGATTCGTGACTGGATATAACTTATTGAAAAGTAACGCTTATATGAAAGCGCGCCAATAAACAGGCAAATGACCGGCCAATAAGCGCATAAATAATGCGCAAATTTTCAAAGATGCACATTATTTATTCATTTGCCTTTTTCCGAATCAAACCTTCCTGCGCAACCGACGCGATCAACTCGCCTGATCGGGTAAAGAGGCTCCCCCGGGTCAGCCCTCTGGCGCCCGAAGCCGACGGGCTGTCCTGCGTATAGAGCAGCCAGTCGTCGAGCTTGCAGGGCCGATGGAACCACATGGAATGATCGAGGCTCGCGACCTGCAGGCTCTGGTCGAAGATCGACGTGCCGTGTGCATAGAGCGAGGTATCGAGCAGCGTCATATCGGAGAGATAGGCAAGGACGGCCGCCTGATAGAGCCGGTCGTCGGGAACCGGGCCGGTTGCGCGCACCCAGACGTCCTGTTTGGGATCGAGCTTCCTGTCGGAAAAATAATGCGTCAGCGAGACCGGACGAATCTCGATCGGCCGCTCGCGCTGCCAGTATTTTCGGATCGCCTCCGGCGCATGCATGAGATACTGCTCCTTGATCTGCTGTTCGCCGAGCAGCGCCTCCGGCAGCTGGACGTCTGGCATGGAGATCTGATGGTCGAAGCCCGGCTCCTCGGCCTGGAAGGAGGCCGACAGCGCGAAGATCGCCCTGCCGTGCTGGATCGCGACGACACGCCGCGTATTGAAGCTCGACCCGTCCCGTATCCGCTCCGCCTGATAGATGATCGGCACCGAGGGATCGCCGGGCCGGATGAAATAGGCATGCAGCGAATGGACGAAACGCTCGCCCTCGATGGTACGCTGCGCCGCCATCAGCGCCTGGCCGATCACCTGGCCGCCGAAGACCCGCTGCCAGCCGGCCTGTGGGCTGCGCCCGCGGAAGATATCGACCTCGATCGGCTCCAGGTCGAGCGTCGAAAGCAGCGTCTCCATCGCCGAAGGCCCTGATGTCTCGCGCGTCATTTTGTATGTCTCCCGGCGGTAGGAAGTGAAGTTGCGATGATCTATATAGATCACATCTGAGACTGAAAGTACGGGAGCGGCGCGATGCTTGATATGCTGGTTGTGGGCGGGGGTTATGTCGGCCTTTCCGCCGCTGTCGCGGTCAAACAGGCAGCACCGCATCTGAATGTCGCCGTCGTCGAGGCGGCCCCCGAGCATGTCTGGAAAAACGATACGCGCGCTTCGGCCGTCATCGCCGCCGCGGCGAAGATGCTCGAGGTCTTCGGCATCTGGAACGAGATCGAGCCGGAAGCCCAGCCGATCACCAAGATGATCGTCACCGACTCCAAAACCTCCGATCCGGTGCGCCCGGTGTTTCTGACCTTCGACGGCGAAGTGGCCGAAGGCCGGCCCTTCGCCCACATGATCCCGAACGTGACGATGGTGGCGGCGCTACGCGGCCTCTGCGCGCGGCTCGGCATCGACATCCGCCACGGGCTCGGCGCCACCGAACTGAAGACCCATGACAGCCATGTCACGGTCACGCTGTCGGACGGCAGCCCGCTGGAGAGCCGGCTGCTGGTTGCCTGCGACGGCGTGCGCTCGACACTGCGCGATCTCGCCGGCATCAAGACCGTCACCTGGAACTACGGCCAGTCCGGCATCGTCACCACGGTCGAACATGAGCGGCCGCATGAGGGCTGCGCCGAGGAGCATTTCCTGCCGGCCGGCCCTTTTGCCATCCTGCCGCTCAGGAACAACCGCTCGTCGCTGGTCTGGACCGAGCGGACGCATGATGCCGACCGGCTGGTCGCCGCCGACGATCTGGTTTTCGAGGAGGAAATGGAACGCCGCTTCGGCCATAAGCTTGGGAGCCTGAAGGTCGTCGGCGACAAGCGCGCCTTCCCGCTCGGCCTGACGCTCGCCCGCGCCTTCGTCGCGCCGCGTTTTGCCCTGGCCGGCGACGCCGCCCACGGCATTCACCCGATTTCCGGGCAGGGTCTCAATCTCGGCTTCAAGGATGTGGCGGCACTCGCCGAAACCATTGTCGAAGCCGATCGCCTCGGCCTCGATATCGGCTCGATCAACATTCTCGAGCGTTACCAGACCTGGCGGCGCTTCGACACCTTCCGCATGGGCATGACGACCGACGTGCTGAACCGGCTCTTCTCCAATGACGCGACGCCGATCCGCATCGCCCGCGACGTCGGCCTCGGCCTCGTCGACCGGCTGCCGCGCCTCAAATCCTTCTTCATCGGCCAGGCAGCGGGAACGACGGCGAAGGACAATCCGCGCCTGCTGGCCGGCCAGACGATCTAGAGAAACCGCCTATTCGTCGAGACGACGGGCTTCGGACACCAGCATGATCGGAATGCCGTCGCGGATCGGATAGGCGAGCTGCGCCTTTTCCGAAACGAGTTCATTGTGTTCGCGATCATAGGAAAGCCGCCCCTTGGAGAGTGGGCAGACCAGGAGTTCGAGCAGTTTCGGATCGACGCGGCTGAGTTTTTCGTCCATGGCCGAAAGTCTACTGCAGAACCGTGTCGGAGTCACCGAAGACCCTCGCCAGCACGATCTCGGTAATAGCGATCAGCGTTTCGGCCCGCGTCTTCAGGTCGGGCGCCTCCAACAGTGCCTGTTTTTCAGCCGGCCCGAACGGCGACATCATCGCCAGCGAATTGACGAGCGTCAGATTGCTCGCCCGCTCGACGCTCTCCCAGTCGGCTTCCAGCTTGTTGGCATCGAGATAGGCCTTGAAGGCGGTCAGCAGGGCGGCGCGGTCGACCGCCTCCTCCTCGTTCGCGGCCGAGAGATCGGCGATAAAAGGGGCGATACGGAAGGTGCGGAAGGGATCGCTGGTGGCTTTCTCCTCCAGCAGCCGAAAGCGGCAGACGCCGGTCAGCGAGACGATATAGCGCCCGTCGCCGGTCTCGGCGAAGGAGGTGATTCGGCCGAGGCAGCCGACAGCGGCAAGGTGCGGATCGCCGCCCTTGTCCTCATGTTCGCCGAGCGCCGGCTGCACCATGCCGATCAGCCGGTTTCCGGTCAGCGCGGCATCCAGCATCGCCAGATAACGCGGCTCGAAAATATTGAGCGGAAGCTGCCCGGCCGGCAGAAGCAGGGCACCGGTCAGGGGAAAGACGGCGATCGTATCAGGCAAATCGCCCGGCTTCAGGTATCTGGCATTACCGACTTGCATGAAACCGTCCCGCATTCTTGTAAACGGGCATGCCCGTTCTGACGAGAATGTGGTGCCCCCGCCCGAAAACGCAAGGGCATATCTGCTAAACTTAGGAGAACAGCATCGCCGAAAGCTTGCGGCGGGCCGCAACCGTCGCCGGATCCTTGAAGCCCCAGACCTCGAAGAACTGCAGCAGCTGGCGCCGCGCCCCGTCATCGTCGAAGGTCCGGTCCTTGCGCATGATCAGCAGCAGGTGCTCGGCCGCTTCGTCGCGCCGGCCTTCGACGTTGCGGATCTTGGCGAGTTTCAGCCGCGCCTCGTGGTCGTCGGGATTGGCAGCCAGGTCGCGTTCGAGCGCAACGGGATCGCCGAGCTTGCGGGCTTCCTCGATCTGTTCGAGCTTTTTCAGCACCGCCTGGATGCCGGCGTCTTTCGCCAGCGCCTCCGGCAGATCAGCCAGAGTTTCGCGCGCCCGCTCATGCTGGTTTGCGGCAATCATGCATTCCGCCATGCCGGCAATCGCCTTGGCATTTTCGGGATCGGCCTGCATTACGGCGGCGTAGAGCTGGGCGGCCTCATTGATATTGCCGGCGGCCAGAAATTCTACCGCTTCGCCAAGCACGGCCTCGATCTCGGCCGCCTCGTCGGCGCCGGCCGGGCCGGCGATGCGATCGATGAACTGGTTGATCTGGCTTTCCGGCACCGCGCCCATGAAGCCGTCGGCGGGACGGCCGTTGACGAAGGCGATGACGGCGGGGATGGACTGGATGCCGAGCTGACCGGCGATCGAGGGATGGTCGTCGATGTTCATCTTGACCAGCTTGACGCGACCCTTGGCTTCGTTGACCACTTTTTCCAAGACCGGCGTCAGCTGCTTGCACGGGCCGCACCAGGGCGCCCAGAAATCGACCAGAACCGGCTGCCTGCGCGATTCCTCGATGACGTCCTTGCCGAAATTGGCGGTCGTCGTGTCGGTGATGTAGCTGCCGGCCGCAGGCGCCGCTTCCGGCTGGGCGCCGAAGCTTGCCGTCGCCGACATCTGATTTCCGAAGGAACCGTTATAGGGATTGTTGCTGCCGCTCATAGGTATCTCCCGCGCGCCGATCCTGCCGGCATCATTGTAGCGCTAAAATCGTATGTCAGGACGTCACTTTCAAGACAAGCGGCTTGTGTCCGGTCGCTTCCATGAAACGGATGAGATCGCCGCTTGCAATCGAGGTCGTCGCATCGTTGGAGAGTGGATGGCAGTTGACGATCTCTTCGCGCATCAGATCGGCATCGAGCACGAAGGTGACGCTCCCTGCCGTATCGTTGATCGCGCCGAAGGCGGTGACCGCGCCGGGAACGACCCCGAGATAGTCCATCAGCTTCTCTGCCCTGCCGAAGGAGACCCGGCCGGACCCGCCGATCAAATTATGCACCTGCTTGAGGTCGACCTCGGCATTTTCCTCCACGGTCAGCAGAAAATACCTGTCCTTCTTATCCTTGATGAAGAGATTCTTGGTGTGGCCGCCGGGAATCTCATCGCGCAGCGCAACCGATTCGGCCACGGTGAAAACAGGCGCATGATCGACCGTCTTATGGGCGATACCGAGCCCGTCGAGGAAGGCGAACAGTTCTTCTCTTGTCTTGGGGGTGTTTTCAGGCATCGGGCAATCCATTGGCGGTGAGGAAAAGTCGAGACGCCCTGATTAAGTCCGCCCACATCATTTGGCAATCTTCGCCACCGACGCTCAACCCCTGCATTTGCGGCCCTTCCGCCTGCCTCATGCGAGCTTGCGAATTTTTCTTCGCCTCTTCGTCATTTCCCTGTTGCATTTGAAAATCCGTTAGGCCATATAGCGCCCGTCGCCACAAGGCGGCGCCCACGGTCCAACGACTACCCCGGACCGATGCGGATTGAGCGGGTGTAGCTCAGGGGTAGAGCACAACCTTGCCAAGGTTGGGGTCGAGGGTTCGAATCCCTTCGCCCGCTCCAGTTTCTCCATCAATACCGAGTAACGGAACGTTACCAGACATGGGTGACAACCCGGTTGCGAACGGGTTGCCGATCGACGCAAGGTTTTCTGCGGCGGTCTCCGTCCAGACGACATGCCCTCCGCCGTCTCGGCGTGTGACGCCCTCAATCGCTCCTTGTCGCGCCATCAGTCACCGCTTTCCTGCCAATTTTGCCGCGCCCGATTGATTCTGCTCAATGCAAAACATGGTGGTATCCGACTAGGCTCTCTGCGTTTGTCGAAAAGCACGGAGTGACGGCATCTGAGGAGATGCAGCCGGAGTTGGATCAACATGCTCGTCAAAGATGTAATGACGACGGCGGTCGTCACACTATCGCCTGACAATAGCGTTCGGCATGCAGCCAAGCTCATGGCCGAGCAGCAGATAAGCGGCGTCCCGGTCGTCGATGATGACGGGCGCTTGCTGGGCGTCATCAGCGAGGGCGATCTGATCCGTCGAACGGAACTGTCGAGCGGCGCATTCGTTCTGAAGGCGGATATGGAGCTTGGACCCGATGAGAGAGCGAACGCTTTTGTAAAACGATGTGCATGGAGAGTGGGCGACGTCATGACCCCCGATCCCCTGACGATCGCCGAAGATGCTACCCTTTCCCGTGTCGCCGAACTCATGCAGGAGCGTGGCATCAAGCGCATTCCTGTGCTGCGGGACGGCAAACTCGTCGGCATCGTCAGCCGCGCCGACCTCCTGCAGGTAATTTACTCGGCAAAACCGGACGACACCGCAGCCGGCGACGAAGCCATTCGACGCAGTATTCTTGTTCGGCTCGGTGAAAATACCGGTCTTGAACGGTTGGATGTGTCCGTCACGGTCACTGAAGGGATCGTGCATTTCTGGGGCAATGTCGAGACGGCCGCCTGCCGCAGGGCCGCGCGGATTTTAGCGGAAGGGGTCCACGGTGTCCGCGGCGTGGTGGAGCATTTCCCGGAATCGCCTCCTCCATAGTGCCACAGTGCCGACATGAGACTGCACCGGCCTTCAGAAAATGAGCCGGCGAGAATCGGCAATATCATTTTGATTGGAGAGTCCGATGGCTTCACTAGAAACGGCAGTGATGAAGAAAACCGCCCCGGCAGTGTCGCGCGGAAAAGCTCCGCTTTCGACCGAGGAGCTCCGCCTGATGGATGCCTACTGGCGGGCATCGAACTATCTGTCGGTCGGGCAGATCTATCTGCTTGACAATCCCCTGCTCAAGAAACCTCTGGCACGCGCGCATATCAAGCCGCGGCTGCTCGGCCATTGGGGAACTTCGCCCGGCCTGAACATGCTCTATGTGCACCTCAATCGGGTGATCAAGCGCGACGACCTCAACATGATCTATGTGATCGGCCCCGGCCACGGTGGACCGTCGCTTGTCGCCCATGCCTATCTGGAGGGGACCTACAGCGAATTCTACCCGAATATCGGTCAGGACGAGGAGGGCATGAAGCGGCTGTTCAAGCAGTTCAGCTTTCCTGGCGGCATTCCGAGCCACGTCGCTCCGGAAACACCGGGGAGCATCCATGAAGGCGGCGAACTCGGTTATGCCCTCAGCCACGCCTATGGCGCCGCCTTCGACAATCCCGATCTGATCGTTGCCTGTGTCGTCGGTGACGGGGAAGCCGAAACCGGGCCTCTCGCCACGGGATGGCATGGAAACAAGTTTCTCAATCCCGCCCGTGACGGATGCGTTCTGCCGATCCTGCATCTCAATGGCTACAAGATCGCCAATCCCTGTTTCCTCGCCCGCATTCCCAAGGAAGAATTGACGAAGTTCTTCGAGGGCATGGGATATGCGCCCCTCTTCGTCGAAGGCCATGAGCCGGATCAGGTGCAGCAGCAGCTTGCCGCAGCCATGGACACCGCCGTCGCGACGATCAAGACGATCTGGTCGCAAGCGCGGGGCAAGGGGAAGATCCGCCGTCCGGCCTGGCCGATGATTGTCTTCCGCACGCCGAAAGGCTGGACCTGCCCGCCCGAAATCGACGGCAAGAAATGCGAAGACTATTGGCGCTCGCACCAGGTTCCGATGGGCGACATGGACAAGCCGGAACATATCAAGGTGCTTCAACACTGGATGAAGAGCTACAGGCCCGAAGAGCTTTTCGACGGCGACGGCAGGTTGCGGTCTGAACTGGCCTCGCTGGCGCCGACCGGGCGTCGCCGGATGAGCGACAATCCGCATGCAAACGGCGGTCTGTTGCTGCGCGATCTGAAGATGCCGGATTTCCGCGATTATGCCGTCTCGGTGCCCAAGCCTGGATCGGTGACCGCAGAATCCGCTCGTGTCATGGGCAAGTTCCTGCAGGATGTGATGAAACTGAACCTTCACAGCGAGAACTTTCGGCTGTTCAGCCCAGACGAGAACAATTCCAACCGCTGGCAGGACGTGCTCGAGGTGACGGATCGCTGCTATATGGCCGAGATCTATCCCGAGGACGATCACCTGTCGCCCGGCGGCCGCGTCATGGAAGTCTTAAGCGAGCATCAATGCCAGGGCTGGCTGGAAGGCTATCTGCTGACCGGGCGTCACGGCTTCTTCTCCTGCTACGAGGCGTTCATTCACATCATCGACTCGATGTTCAATCAGCATGCCAAATGGCTGAAGGTGTGCAACCACATTCCCTGGCGACGGCCGATCGCCTCGCTCAATTATTTCCTGAGTTCGCATGTCTGGAGGCAGGATCACAATGGCTTTTCTCATCAGGATCCTGGCTTCATCGACCACGTGATCAACAAGAAGGCCGAGGTTATCCGGGTCTATCTTCCGCCGGATGCCAATACGCTTCTGTCCGTTACCGACCATTGCCTGCGCAGCCGCAACTATGTGAACGTGGTGGTGGCGGGCAAGCAGCCGGCACCCCAATGGCTCACGATGGACGAGGCCATCAAGCACTGCACCGAAGGCCTCGGCATTTGGGAATGGGCCAGCAATGACCGGGGCTCGGAACCGGATGTGGTCATGGCCTGCTGCGGCGATGTGCCGACGCTCGAGACGCTTGCTGCCGTCCAGATGATCCGCGAGCACCTTCCCCAATTGAAGGTTCGGGTCATCAATGTCGTCAATCTGATGAAGCTGCAGCCCTCGAGCGAACATCCCCATGGGCTTTCGGATGCCGATTTCGATGCGCTTTTCACGAAGGACAAGCCGATCATCTTCGCATTCCACGGATATCCCTGGTTGATCCACCGGCTGACCTATCGGCGAGCCAACCATAAGAACCTGCATGTCCGGGGTTACAAGGAAGAGGGAACGACCACGACGCCGTTCGACATGGTCGTTCTGAACCAGCTCGATCGCTTCCATCTTGTTGAAGACGTCATCGACCGGCTGCCGCAGCTTGGCGCGCGTGCGGCCTACTTCAAGCAGGCAATCCGCGGCAAGCTGATCGAACACCGGCAATATATCGAGGCGCACGGTGATGACATGCCTGAGATCAGCGGCTGGACTTGGGGCGTCAAGAGCACCGCGAAGGGGAAGGCGGCGACCTCCACAGAGGGGGACAATGCCTAGACGGCGACGGGCTGATGCCCACGCTGCTCATGCGTCGGGCGCATCTTGCAAGAACGCGCTGCGTCCGACCGGAGCCGGCCCGGATACTCCACGAAATCATCTCGTCTTCTCGGTGGTTAGCCAGTCATGCCGGAATTGCCGTCAACCGATCCCGAACTGAACCGGATACCGACGGAGGAGGATCTCGGTCGTCTTCAGTTCACGACCTTGCTCTATTATCTGCAATGCACGAATCCGGACAACGGATTGGTCCGCGACAAGACCCAGGCAGGCGCACCGGCGAGCATCGCTGCCATCGGCATGGCGCTTGCCACCATTCCCGTCGTGGTGGAACGCGGCATCGTCATTCGTGAATTTGCCGCCAAGATTGCCCGACGCCGGCTGGAATTCCTGATGTCCTGCCACCAGGGACCGGAGCCGGACGCCTCCGGCTACAAGGGCTTCTTCTACCATTTCCTGGATATCGAGACCGGACGAAGGGTCTGGCAATGCGAACTGTCGACGATCGATTCGGCTTTCCTGTTCGCCGGCGCTCTGACCGTCGCAACCTATTTCGATGCGGACACCGAGGACGAGGCGAAGATTCGGGCGTTGGCGACATCGCTGTATGAGCGGGCGGACTGGAACTGGGCTTGCGACCACGGGGCGACGCTCACTCACGGCTGGCGACCGGAAAACGGCTTCATTCCCTACCGGTGGCGCGGCTATGACGAAGGCCTGCTTCTCTACATTCTCGGCCTCGGCTCACCGAGCCACCCCCTGCCGCCGGAAAGCTACGCGGCCTATACCGACAGCTACGACTGGCGGAATATCTTCGGCCGCGAATTGCTCTATTCCGGACCGCTCTTTACGCATCAGCTTTCACATATGTGGATCGATTTTCGCGACATTCGCGACAAGTTCATGCACGAGCACGGCAGCGATTATTTCCAGAACAGCCGACATGCGACTTTCGTTCAGCAGGAATATGCGATCCGCAATCCGCGGGGCTTTGCGGGCTATGGCGAACATTGTTGGGGTTTCACGGCAAGCGATGGCCCCGGTTGGACCAAGCGAAACATAGACGGCATCGACAGGGAATTCTTCGACTATATCGCACGCGGCGCACCCTACGGGCCGGATGACGGAACGGTATCTCCCTGGGCAGTGGTCGCCTCGCTGCCGTTCGCGCCGGAAATCGTCATTCCGACTGTCAGGAATTTTGCCCTCATGAAACTCGGCATGACACGACTTTACGGGTTCAGGCCATCGTTCAATCGGACATATACGATGAACGGCAAGAACGAGGAATGGTGGGTCAGCCCTTACCATTTCGGCATCGACCAGGGTCCCGTTGTCCTAATGATCGAAAACTATCGAACCGGCCTACTATGGAACATCATGCGTCGGTGCGAGCCGGTAGTAACTGGTTTGAGGCGAGCGGGTTTTTCAGGCGGCTGGCTGTGAGGGTTTCGAGCTGTCAAAGAGGCCGGGCCTCGTCTTCACCCGCAGCCTTTTGATCGATCCACGTCCACGAACCGTCAGGACCATATTCGAGAACGGCATCATAGGCTGAACGCGGCGTGCCCGGTTCGGCGAAGTTGATGCAGGCGATCTTTCGTTCCGCGAGCAGCCTGAGGATTTCGGCAAGATGCTCGTGCCCGAAGACGGCATCGGCTTTTTCCAGGACAATGTATGACGGAGTGGCCGCGAGCGCGCTCGCAAGCGCGACGAGCTGTTGTTCACGCGGCGACAGCAAGCTGGCCCAGTCTTGTTCGCTGTCGAGGTCGCCAGGCATGAGATCGCGGGCGAGCCCGACATTCTTCAGCAAAGCGAGGATTTCAGTATCCGTTGCCTCGGCCGAAGGCTTTGATGGCGCCAGGATCTGGCGCAGGGTTCCGGGACCCGAATAGGTTCGCTGACCGAGAAACCGCACATATTGATGAGATGGGGTGACGATGCGTCCTATCCCCGACATATCGAGTCCCGCCGTGGCCCGGAACAATGCGGCGCCTGCGGCGTCGCCCTCTCCGGTCACGACCACACGTCTGTCGGCCGGGATAAGGACCGACAAGTCCTTCAGCAATACCTCGCCGCTCGGCGATGTCAGCGTCAGGCGTTCGTAAGCGAAAATTCCTTCGGCCTCGATGCGTTCGAAACGCGTATCCGGCGCGCCATGCGCGCTTTCGATCGCCTCAATGAGGGAACTGATGCGCGCTACGACGGCCGCGAAGCTCGAGATCGAGTTGAATTGTGCGACAATGAAGGAAAACGCGCCGACGAGCATCGCAAAGGCTGCCGCCGACTGCGTGATCACGCCAAATTCCATGTCGCCACGCATGAAAACAGGCGCGATGATGACAACCGGCAGGATCTGTATCATCCAGTTATAACCGGTGGTGAAGAACCCGACGTTGCGATTGACGGAAATTATCCGCCTGAAGTTCGCGGCGAGATCGTCGAACTGCCTCGACAATCGGTTGGCATGGCGCTGCTCCGTGCCCTCGATCATGATCGATTCCGCGTTTTCCCGGACGCTGATCAGCCCGGAGCGGAAGGCCGCTTCATTGTCGAGCTGATTATAATTCAGTTTGATCAAAGGCCGTCCCAAGACGATCGTCATAAACGATCCGAAGGCCGCGTAGATGACAGCGGTAAAGAAAAGAAGCGGGCTGATCAGCCATAACACGCTCGAAAAAGTGAAAACCGTCAGCAGGCTGCTGAGCAGCATGAGCAGGAACGAGAGCGTCGTCGTCGCGAATGCCTTTATATCCTCGGCGATCCGCTGATCAGGGAAAGAGAGTGTACCCTGAACGCCGAGCCGGTAGAAAGCACCACCGCTCATATAAAGGCCGATGGCGCGACGGGTTAGGAATTCTCGCCAAAGCAAAGCCAGTCGCTCTTCGGCGAAGCGCGCGATCACCGAGACAATCGTCGAGGCAGCAAAAGCGCCGGCGTAGAGGATCGCCTGGCGGATGAATTCGGCAGTTTGCCTTTCAGCGATGGCAGTCATGAAGTGTCGACCGACGAAGCTGTTGACCACATTCAGAGCGCTGACGCCGCCAAAAAGAGTAATCAGGGAGGCGAGAAGGAAGGTGGCTCGTCCGCCGACGTCGGATGTCATGAAGAGTCTGACCGCGCGGACGAGCCGTGTCGCCGTCACCTTGAGCGGAATTTGCTGCGTGCTCATATTCGCTCCCGCCGTGTCTTGGGGAATGAACTATAGCCTGAAAAATCCACGAGGAAGAGCGCGCACGAAGGACGGACGTGGCTTTTCAGGCACAAGACGGAATACAGCTTCGTGGACGAAGTTCCCGACTGCCGCGAGGCGGCGAGCTTATCGAGGACGATGCGCATACGCCGCTTGCAGCCGGCGCGCGCTTGGTGTCAGATGACCCCGAAATTCCTGTCGGCTGCATTGGCTCCGAAAGGCAGAGCCGACGGCACCACTCCTAGCGTCCTCACTGCTCCCAACATCATTTGAGGTTCCTCATGCGCATCGCCGTCGGTGGCATTCATATCGAATGCAGCACATACAACCCCGTCCTCAACGAGGAGAAGGATTTTCGCGTGTTGCGCGGGCAGGCGTTGCTGGAAGCCCCCTACTTCGCCTTCCTCAAGGATTACGATGCCGAATTCCTGCCGACGATCCATGCCCGCGCCATTGCCGGCGGGCCGGTTGCGCGTGCTACCTACGAGGCGTTCAAGGGTGAATTCCTCGAGCGGCTGAAGCCGCTGCTGCCGCTCGACGGGCTCTATCTCGCCATGCACGGCGCCATGTATGTCGAAGGCATGGAAGATGCCGAGGGCGACTGGATCGGTGCGGCACGGGCGCTGGTCGGCGAGAATTGCACGGTTTCGGCAAGCTACGACCTGCACGGCAACGTCACCCAGCGCATCATCGATGCGCTCGACATCTATTCCACCTATCGCACCGCACCGCATATCGATGTCGAAGAGACGATGCGCCGCTCGGTCTCCATGCTGGTGAAAAGCCTGAAATCAGGCGTGAGGCCGATCGTTCTCTGGGCGCCGATCCCGGTCGTGCTGCCCGGCGAGCGCACCAGCACCGTCGATGAGCCGGCTAAGAGCCTCTATTCGCTGCTGCCCGGGATCGATGCGATCGACGGCGTCTGGGACGCGTCGCTGATGGTCGGTTATGTCTGGGCCGACGAAGCCCGCGCCACCGCCGCCGCCATCATGACCGGCACCGACCGCGCCGTGCTCACGCGCGAGGCCGAACGCCTCGCCAAGGCCTATTGGAACGTGCGTGAAGACTTCGTTTTCGGCTGCGAGACCGGCTCGGTCGAAGAATGTGTCGCAAGAGCCATTACAAGCCCGACCGCGCCCGTCGTGCTTGCCGAATCCGGCGACAACCCCACGGGCGGCGGTGTCGGGGACCGGGCTGAGGTGCTGGCCGAGCTGATTGCCAGGAATGCTGCCGGCGTCGTCTTTGCCGGCATCACCGACAGGGCGGCGACCGAGGCCTGCTATGCCGCCGGCATCGGCGCCGAACTGGAGCTCAGCGTCGGCGCTTCGCTCGACACCAAAGGCAGCAAGCCGGTCAATGCCCGTTTCACCGTCAAATTCCTGCACGAAACCGCAGATCCGACCGACCGCCAGGCCGTGGTTTCCATCGGCGGCATCGATCTCGTGCTCTGCGCCAAACGCCGGCCCTATCACAATATCGTCGATTTCACCCGGCTCGGCCTCGACCCGCACAAGGCAGGGATTATCGTCGTCAAATCGGGTTATCTCTCGCCGGAGCTGGCGCCGATCGCCAATCCGAACCTGATGGCGCTGTCGACCGGCGTCGTCGACCAGTTCGTCGAGCGCCTGCCGCGGCTGCGCAAGCAGCATCCGACCTACCCCTTCGACAAGGACTTTGCCTTCGAGCCGCAGGTCTTCTTCTCCGCACGCGCCTGAGCTTCGACCGATCCGAACGAGATTTGATTTCCCGGAAAGGACATTTGACATGACCGCATTCACCACCCGTCCAGAAATCCTCGGCACCTTCGGCGTCGTCACCTCGACGCACTGGATCGCCTCCGCGGTCGGCATGAGCATTCTCGAAAAGGGCGGCAACGCCTTCGATGCCGCGGTGGCGACGGGTTTCGTGCTGCAGATCGTCGAGCCGCATCTCTGCGGCCCGGGCGGCGACCTGCCGGCGGTGATTTATTCGAAGAGGAACGACAAGGTCGAGGTCATCTGCGCGCAGGGACCCGCCCCCGCCGGCGCCACCATCGAGCACTATACGGCGGAAGGCCTGACGCTCATTCCTGGCGACGGCCTGCTTTCCACGGTCATCCCCGGCTCCTTTGACGGCTGGATGCTGATGCTGCGCGATTATGGCTCGATGAGCGTGCGCGAGGTGTTGGAGCCGGCGATCTACTACGCCGAGCATGGCCATCCCCTGCTGCCGGGTGTCTCCGCCACCATCAAGGGACTGGCCGTCTTCTTCGAGAAGGAATGGCCGACCTCTTACGAGACCTGGCTGCCCGGCGGCAGCGTCCCCGCGGCGCAAGCCAATTTCAGGAACCCGGTGCTTGCCGAAACCTGGAAGCGCGTCATTGCCGAAGCCGAGACGAAACGCGGCCGGGAAGCGCAGGTGGAGGCGGCCCGCGACGCCTTCTATCGCGGCTTCATCACCGAGAAGATCGACGCCTATCTCAAATCAGCCGAGGTGATGGATGCGAGCGGCAACCGCCACAAGGGCGTGCTCACCGCAAACGACATGGCCAGTTGGTCGGCGACGATCGAGGCGCCGCTGACCCATGACTATCACGGCTGGACGATCGCCAAGACCGGCCCCTGGGGCCAGGGTCCGGTTTTCCTGCAGACCCTGTCGATCCTCAAGGGCTTCGATCTCGCCGCGATGGACCCGGCCGGCGCCGATTTCGTCCATACCGTCGCCGAGGCGATGAAGCTCGCCTTCGCCGACCGCGAAGTCTATTACGGCGATCCGGATTTTTCCGAGGTCCCCGTCGCCCATCTGCTGTCGGAGGCCTATGCCGCCGAGCGCCGCAAGCTGATCGGTGCGGAGGCCAGCTTCGATCTTCGCCCCGGCATCGTTCCCGGCTTCGAGGCGCAGCATGATCTGACGATGAAGATGCTCGGCGCAGACTCCAGGACCGGCACCGTCTACGAGCCGACCATGGCGCATCTTTCCGAAAAGCGCGGCGACACCGTGCATATCGACGTGATCGACCGCGATGGCAACATGGTCTCGGTCACGCCCTCCGGCGGCTGGTTGCAATCTTCGCCGACCGTGCCCGGCCTGGGCTTCTGCCTCAATTCCCGCGCCCAGATGTTCTGGCTGAAAGCAGGGCTGCCGACCTCGCTGGCACCGGGCAAACGGCCGCGCACGACGCTGACGCCTTCGCTCGGCCTCTACGAGGGTCGTCCGACGCTTGCCTTCGGCACACCAGGCGGCGACCAGCAGGAGCAATGGCAGCTCTCCTTCTTCCTGCGGCATGTGCACCACAGACTGAACCTGCAGGCGGCGATCGACCAGCCGCTCTTCCACACGTCGCATTTCCCGAGCTCCTTCTATCCCCGCACCCGCGAGCCCGGCGGCCTGATGGTAGAAGCAAATTTCGGCGCCGACGTGCTCGCCGCACTCGCCCGCCAGGGCCACAAGCTGACGGTGGCCGATGAATGGACGATCGGCCGGCTGACCGCAGCAAGACGCGATGCCGACGGATTGATGCGCGCCGCAGCCACCCCCCGCCTGATGCAGGCCTATGCGGTCGGACGATAGCGTCACCGGGCTCTATCGCGAGCGCCGGAGGAAACAAGTATTGCCTGAGATAAGCTGTGCCGGCACGGAGCGTGGCCGCCTTTTTGCTGCACTGCTTATATGACTTCTGCTAGATATTATTTCACCCATAATTGTTAACGACCAAGTCCGCCCATTTGTGTTCTCTTATCTCTACGAATCAAAAAGGTTTGATTTGCCGGGGGACGGCCACCATGTTGAGCATGGGGCGATGCAACAGTTGGGTAGGAGCCTATGCTGCAACGGATCGAAGACATTGATGCAGCACTCGTCGACAGGCTGCAGCATTCGGCATTCAAGTACTTCCTGAAATACTCCAACCCCGAAAATGGCCTGGTGGCCGATACCTCGATCGGTGGCGTGCCGGCGAGCATCGCAGCCGTCGGTTTTGCACTCTCCTCCTATCCCGTCGGTGTCGAGCGCTGCTGGATCAGCCGCGAGGAAGCAGCCGAGCGCACGGTCAATACGCTGCGTTTCTTTGCCGAGGCGCGCCAGGGCGAAGAGCGCCACGCGACCGGCTACCGCGGCTTCTTCTACCACTTCCTGCACATGGATACCGGCAACCGCGCCTGGAACAGCGAGCTTTCGACCATCGATACGGCGCTGCTCGTCGCCGGCATCCTGACGGCAGCGCAATATTTCAATCGCGAAGACGACGAGACCGAAACCGAGATCCGGGAACTCGCCACCTTCATCTATGAGCGCGTCGACTGGCGCTGGGCGCTGAACAAGGGCGACACCATTGCCATGGGCTGGAAGCCCTCTTCCGGCTTCCTGCGCTGGCGCTATCACGGCTTCGACGAGGCGATTATCCTCTACGCGCTGGCGCTCGGCTCGCCGACGCACCCCATCCCGCAGTCATGCTACGACGCCTTTACGTCGAGCTATTCCTGGATGCTGCACGGCGAACAGTCCTATCTCTATGCCGGGCCGCTGTTCATCCATCTCTTCTCGCATGCCTGGATCGATTTCCGCGGCATTCGGGACAAGCCGATGGCCGAGCGCAACTGGGATTATTTCCGCAACACGCAGGTTGTCATCAACGTCCAGCGTGATTATGCCGAGCGCAATCCCGGCCAGTTCGTCGGCTATAACCGGAATATCTGGGGTTTCTCCGCCTGTGACGGCCCGCCGCCGACGCGGCGCATGCGCGGCGGCCGCCAGCCGAAGGTTCTGGGTTACGCCGCCCGCGGCGCCCCGCTCGGCCCCGATGACGGCACGATTGCGCCCTGGGCGGCGCTTGCCTGCCTGCCCTACGACAAGCAGGCCGCTCTCGACGGCACCAAGGCGCTTCTGACCACCTATCCGAACCTGCTCTTGGAAGGCGGCTTTCCCGGCGGCTTCAATCCGACGGTCAAGACCAAGCGGCCGGAAGGCTGGGTCGACGACCGCACCGTCGGCATCGATCAGGGCCTTGTCGTCATGACGATCGAGAACGAGCGCTCCGACTTCATCTGGAAGCTGATGCGGCAATCTCCCGTCATCCGCCTCGGGCTCGAGCGCGCCGGCTTTACCGGCGGCTGGCTCGAAGGCATCGAGCCGGAAGACATGGTGCGCAAGTTCGCCTGAACTCACTGCATGTCACTTAAGCCTCGAAGACATGCGCCTTGCCTGCAATATCCAGGCGAACGAGATCGCCCCGCGCCGGCAGAGCGACACTCGAAGTCTTGATCAGGATCGGCGGCAGGGCAACGCCGTCGAGCGAAACCGCAACGGTGCAGACCGCGCCGCCGAATTCCACCTCGACGACACGTCCGCCATAGCTGCGGTCGCTATCATCGGCAACAACGCGAATCTGCTCGGGCCGCAGCATGATCTCCGCCTTGCCCTGACGACTGCCCTCGACCGCGACATGGCCAAGGGCGCAGTCTGCCAGGCCGTTGCGGATGATGGCGGGGAGCAGCACGGCATCGCCGAGAAACAATGCCGTCTCGCGATCGCGCGGATGCAGATACAAGGATTGCGGCGACCCGGCCTGGATCAGCCGTCCTTCCCTCAGCACCGCCACCTGATCGGCAAAGGTCAGCGCCTCTTCCTGATCATGGGTGACGAGGATGCTGGTGATGCCGGCCGCCTGCAGCACGCGCGCCACCGCCTTGCGCATATTCTCGCGCAGGCCCGTGTCGAGGGCCGAGAACGGTTCGTCGAGCAGCATCAGCCGCGGCTTGCGGCCAAGCGCGCGGGCGAGCGCCACGCGCTGCTGCTGCCCGCCGGACAGCTGATGCGGGCGGCGCACCAGCATGCCGCGATCGAGCTCGACCATATCGAGCAGTTCGAGGATGCGCTTGTCGCGATCGGCGGCCCCGCGCTCGAACCCGAAGCCGATGTTCTCGGCAACGCTCAGGTGCGGAAACAGCGCGCCATCCTGCGAGACGATGCCGATGCCGCGCTTGTGCGCCGGTACTGTCGCCGCACCGTCTGCCAGCACCTCGCCATCCAGCGTCACCCGGCCGACATCGGGCTGCTCGAAGCCGGCAATGATGCGCAGCAGCGTCGTTTTGCCCGAACCGGACGGGCCGACGACGGCGGTGCGGCTGCCGGCCTGGACGTCGAGCGAAATATCCTTCAACGCCTGCACCGGCCCATAGCGCTTGCTGATGTTTTCGATCGTAAGCAGCGTCATTGGCCGACGGTCCGTTTCGATTGGGTATAGAGTGTCAGGGTGAGCGGCAGCGACAGAACCACCATCATGAAGGCATAGGGTGCGGCCGAGACGTAATCGATCTCGCTGGTCAGCGACCAGAATTTCGTCGCCAGCGTATCGACGCCGTTGGGCGACAGCATCAGCGTCGCCGTCAGTTCATTGGTAATGCCGAGTGCGGTGAGCGCCACGCTGGCGGCGGCTCCGGGCGCTGCAAGCCGCATGGTGATCTGCCGAACCGCCTGGCCCGGCGTGCGGCCGAGGCCCATTGCGGCGCGCTCTAGCTCCACCGGGGCCTGGGCGATGCTGGCGCGCAGCCCGACCATGGCGCGCGGCAGGAAGAGCATCACATAGGCGACGATGAGCGTTGCGAAGGTCTGATAAAGCGGCAGCACGAGGCGCACGGTGATCGTCACCAGCGCCAGCGCCACGACGACGCCCGGCAGCGAGCCGACATAATAGTGGCAGGCTTCGAGCACACGCTGGAAGCGGCCGGGCGCCCGCACCGAAAGCCAGGCCATCGGTGCCGCGGCAATCGTCGCCAGCACGCCGCCGACAACGGCAAGCACGATCGTCTGCAGGAAGGCGCTGCCGACCTCGATGCGCCAGATATCGATGCCGCCGAGATAGAGCCAGCGGCCGAGCGTCACCAGCGGCACGCCGAGTGTCAGCACCGCCAGGACGACCGGCAGCAAAACGGCCGGCACCACGAACCAGCCCAGCCGCCGGCGGTCCGCCGGACGCGGCGAGCCGGAGCCGACGCGGGCGTAACGTTCGTTGCCGCGCACCAGCACCTCGAAGCCGAGCAGGAAAAGACAGCAGGCGACGAGCACGCCGCCGAGCATGTTGGAGGCCGGGCTGTTGTAGGAGGACTGGAACTGGTCGACGATGGCGGTCGCGAAAGTGTCGAACCGGATCATCACGAACAGGCCGTATTCCGACAGCAGATGCAGCGCGATCAGCAGCGAGCCGCCGCAGAGGGCCAACCGGAGCTGCGGCAGCACGGCGCGGAAGAACACCCGCCAGGGATTGAGGCCGAGCGAGGCTGCCGCATCCTCGATCGCCGGATCGAGACGGCGCAATGCTGCGGCAACCGGCAAGTAGAGGAAGGGATAATAGGCGAGGACCGAGACGAAGACGCCGCTCTGCAGGCCGCGCATGCCGGGAACGAGGCTGACCCAGGCATAGCTGTGCACGAAGGCTGGCACGGCGAGCGGAGCAATGGCAAGCCAGGCCCAGAGCCGCGCGAAAGGAATGTCCGTCCGCTCGGTCAGCCAGGCGAGCGTCACGGCAAGCGCGATCGACAGCGGAATCGTGATTGTTTCAAGCAGAACTGTATTGACGAGGAGATCGCCGACCCGCGGCCGAAAGACCAGCGCCTTCACCGTTTCCCAGCCGACATCGTAGGTGACCCAGCCGATGAAGCCGAGCGGCACGAGGCTGAAGATCGCGACCACGGTTGCCAGCAGGATCACCGAAGCGTGCGGCATGCGTCCGCGCGGCAAAATCATTCGCACGGTCCTCGGCGCCACCGGCGCTTCGTTGCCGGATGCGAGCAATCTGTTGTCCTGCAGCAAGGCCGATGCCTTCACACGCTGAAAAAGGAAGGCAACCGCCTTTGAAGGACGGTTGCCGGATATCGTCATGCCCTAAGGTTTTCTTGAGCCAAAAGCAACAGTTTTGGCCGAAGCAGGCCTGCGGCAGAAAAGTTAGATCAGGCCGGCCGCCGTCATCAGTTCCACGACCTTCTTGCTATCCAGCGTCGAAGCTTCGACTTTCGGCGCATTGAGATCGGCAAGCGGCGTCAGCTTGTCGTTGGAGGGTGCATCCTTGCCGACGGCATATTCATAGGAATCGCCGTCCTTAAGAACCTTCTGGCCCGATTTGCTGGTGAGGAACTTCAGGAAAGCCTGGGCGTCCTTCATGTGCTGCGTCGACTTCAGGATGCCGCCGCCCGAAACGCTGACGAAAGCGCCCGGATCCTGGTTCTTGAAGTAATGCATTCCGACATTCTTGCTGTTCTCGCCGGTTTTGGCCTGATCGCCGAACCAGTAATAGTGATAGATGACCGCGCCTTCGACTTCGCCGGCATTGACGGCCTTCATGGCGACGCTGTTGCCCTTGTAGGGCGTGGCATTGTCCTTGAGGCCCTTCAGCCATGCCTTGGTTGCATCTTCACCCTTCAATTGCAGCAGGGCTGCGACGATGGCCTGGAAGTCGGCGCCGGCGGGTGCCGCACCCCAGCGGCCCTTCCAGGCCGGATCCTGGAGGTCGAGCAGCGACTTCGGCAGCTTGTCTTCGCTGAGCTTCGTTTTGTCATAGGCAAAAACGGTGGTGCGGGCGGCAATACCGGTCCACATGCCGTCAACCGGGCGATACTGCTCCGGAACCTGATCCAGCGTTTCCTTTTCGATGGGGGCGAAGAGGCCCGCGCCATCGACCAGCGTCATGGCAGGCGAATTCTCGGTCAGGAAGACGTCGGCCGGCGAGGCGTCGCCTTCCTGGATGATCTGGTTGGCGAACTGCATGTCGCTGCCCTGGCGCATGGTGACCTTGATGCCGGTCTCCTTGGTGAAGGCATCGATCCATTCGCGGCCGAGGCTTTCGTGCTGGGCATTGTAAACGACGAGACCTTCATCCTGCGCATGCGCGCTGCCCGCAAGTGCGGTGGCGGAAAGAAGCGAAGCGGCAAGCGCGAGGGAAAAACGGTTAAGAGCAGTTTTCAAGATGGCCTCCGTAGCGATGTCACCCAAATTCTCAAAGGGCGATCAGAGGCGTATATTTTTCCTGACTGCCAATTTCAAGTTTGGCTTGGCCGGAAAAGACATCACAATATCTTGACGAAATATTTCATATTACGAGGGAATAAATTTCAATCGGTCAAAAAAGGCGACGCCCTGGCAAGCGCCGCCTCTTCTTTCAGCCGGCTTATTCGACGTCGAACTTGACGCCCTGGGCGAGCGGCAGCGTCCTGCCGTAATTGATCGTGTTGGTGGCGCGGCGCATATAGGCCTTCCAGGCATCCGAGCCGGATTCGCGACCGCCGCCGGTTTCCTTCTCGCCGCCGAAGGCGCCGCCGATCTCGGCACCGGAGGGACCGAGGTTGACATTGGCAATGCCGCAATCCGAACCGCGGGCGGAGACGAAGGTTTCAGCCTCGCGCATGTCGTTGGTGAAGATCGACGACGACAGTCCCTGCGGCACGGCATTGTGCAGCGCCAGCACCGCATCGAAATCGCTGTATTTCATCACATAGAGGATCGGCGCGAAGGTCTCGTGCTCGACCGGGCCGGTCTGATCAGGCATTTCGACGAGAGCCGGGCGAACGTAGAAAGCATCGGTCAAACCGTTGCCGACGCGCTCGCCACCGGTCACCGTGCCGCCGGCCGATTTCGCCTCGCCAAGCGCGGCCTGCATCTTCTCGAAAGCCTGGCCGTCGATCAGCGGTCCGACAAGCGTGCCGCTTTCCAGCGGATTGCCGATGGTGACGGAGCCATAGGCCTTCTGCAGGCGCGGCACCAGCTGGTCGTAGACGCTCTCATGCACGAAGAGACGGCGCAGCGTCGTGCAGCGCTGGCCCGCCGTACCCATGGCGGAGAAGGCAACGCCGCGCAACGTCAGATCGAGATCGGCGCTCGGGCAGACGATCGCCGCATTGTTGCCGCCGAGTTCGAGAATGCCGCGGGCAAAACGCTGCGACAGGCGCGGACCGACCGCGCGGCCCATGGCCGTCGAGCCGGTGGCGGAGACGAGCGGGATCTTCGGATGGTCGACCAGCACTTCGCCGACATCGCGGCCGCCGATGATCAGCGTCGACAGATTGGCCGGCGCCGTGCCGCCCTCGGCGACGAAACGCTTCAGCGCCTTCTCGAACAGCGCCTGCACGGCAAGCGCCGTCAGCGGCGTCTTTTCCGAAGGCTTCCAGACGGTGGAATTGCCGCAGACCATCGCCAGCGCCGCATTCCACGACCAGACGGCGACTGGGAAATTGAAGGCCGAGATGATGCCGACCACGCCGAGCGGATGCCAGCTTTCCATCATCCGGTGCTCGGAGCGCTCGGTGGCGATCGTCAGGCCGTAGAGCTGGCGGGAAAGACCGACGGCGAAATCGCAGATGTCGATCATCTCCTGCACTTCGCCCAGACCTTCCGACGTGATCTTGCCGACCTCGATCGAGACGAGACGGCCGAGTGCCGCCTTGGCAGTGCGCAGTTCCTCGCCGAGCAGGCGGACCAGTTCACCGCGCTTCGGCGCCGGCACCGCACGCCATTCGAGGAAGGCCTGGTGCGCCGCTTCGATCGCCGCTTTCGTCTCGGAAACGGAATGCTCCCTGAGCTTGCCGATTTCCTTGCCTGTCACCGGCGAGGTGACGGACAGCGTGCCGCCGTGATAGCGGCCGGCATCGACGCCGAGTTCGGCGAGCAGCTTGGCGGTTTCGGTGGCGAGATCGAGGACGGCGATGGTCATTGTCGTGGTTCCAATCTTATTTTTCCCGGAAGCGTTCATCGCTTCCAGAAGCGTTGATCGTTTCTAGAAGCGGGCATCGGCGAAATGGGCGAGCTGAGCGCCGGCTTCGTACCATAGTTCTTTCAGCGCACGGAAGCTCGGTTCGGTCGGCGACGTCGGCGGCAGCGGCAGATCGGCTTCGCTGAGCCGGCCGAGAATATGGTCCGCCAGCGTCCGGCCGAAGACTGTGCCGGGCGCAATGCCGCGGCCATTGTAACCCGAAAAGCCGACAACCCCAGGCGCGAATTTGTGGAAGCGCGGCAGCGCATTGTCGGTCATGCCGATATGGCCATACCATTCGCATTCGAATTCGACATCGCCGATAACAGGGAAGAGCCGCTTCAAGGCACGTTTGGCCCAGCCTTTGTGCACGGCGAGCCCGGTATTGCGCAGCGCCCCGACACTGCCGAAAACGAGACGGCCGGCCTGGTCCATGCGGAAGGAGGAGAGGATTTCCTTGGTATCCCATGCGCCTTCGCGCCCCGGCAGGATCGACTGACGCAGATTATGGCCGAGCGGCACGGTGGCGAAGTTGAAATAGGGCAGATAGACCTGTTCGTTGCGCACCTGCTCGAAAGGACCGGTGCTGTAGGCATCGGTCGCAACGATGATCCAGTCGGCGCTGACCTCGCCCTTTGCCGTCTTCACGATCCAGCGGCTGCCGTTCTGCTCCGTTGCAATGACAGGGCTGGACGTATGAATGGCAACGCCGGCCTTGACGGCGGCATGGGCAAGGCCGCGGGCATAGGCAAGCGGCTGCAGCGTTCCGGCGCGTTTATCGAGCAGCGAACCGGTATAGGCATCGCTGCCGATGCGTTTGGCCGTCTCCGCCGCATCGAGCAGCGTCACCGGCGCGCCGCGCGCCGACCATTGCGCCGCGCGTTCCTCGATCTCCTTCAGCCCGTCGGCGCCGACCGCGCAATGCAGCGTGCCGTTGCGTTCGAGTTCGCAGGCGATGCCATGCTTGTCGATCAGCTCCATGACCAGTTTCGGCGCATTGCCGAGCAGATCGAGCAGGCGTTCGCCATGCACCGGGCCGAGCACGCCGGGAAGGTCGTCGGGCATCACCCACATGCCGGCATTGATCAGGCCGACATTGCGCCCCGCGCCGCCGAAACCGATCTCCTTCGCCTCCAGCAGCACCACCTTCGAGCCGGCGTCGGCAAGGTGCAGAGCGGAGGAGAGACCGAGGTAACCGCCGCCGACGATGACGACATCGGCCGACACCGCGCCTTCGAGAGGCGAAGTCGCCGGCGGTTCGGGTGCGGTCTTTTCCCAGAGGCCGTGGGAGCGCGGATCATTCAGCATGGTTTGGTCCGATCGGATCGAAATTGCGCTACTCTAACCCATAAAACCGAGTGTTGAAGCCGGCATTTCAAGCGACGGTCTTCAGCTGCAGGCCTGCAAGGCCGAGTGCTTCCATCGCCGCATTCAACGAGGTCGCCTGCCGCTCGGCATAAAGCACCAGCTCGTCCTGAACGGTGGCGCCGAGCGCCGCCTCGAAGGCATCGCGGTTGGAATGCGTCGCATAATTCTGCTGCTGATCGGTGCCGAGGTTCGACTGGAAAATGCCGGCCGCGCTGACGGGCAGGAAGTCTTCATAGACGATCGGCGCGAAGGCAAGATAACCCTTGGCGATCAGCGCCTCGGGATCGCCGGCCAGCGTGCCGCCGACCGCGGCGGCAATGCCTGCAGGCGTCGCGGAATAGCGGAAGAAGGCCAGACCTTGCCGGCGCAGCTCATCCCAGCTGTCCGGCAGCGCCTTGAAGCGCTCGGCGAGTTCCTGGTCGTAGGTGCCGGCCTTGGCGCCGCCGGCGCCGACCTGCACTTCGCCGCGAACCGAGGCGAGCAGCCGGTCGTAGAGCGCCCGGCCCTTGGCCGTCAGCGCCACGCCGCGCTGTTCGATTTCGCCGAAACGGGCGGTATGCGTCCCCTGAACCGCAGCCGTGTCGCCGGAGAAGATGATCGCTTCCTCCAGCGCCTTGAAACTCGTCTGCCGCAGCAGGATATCGCAATGACGGCGCGGCGGCCCTTCGATGACGGCCTTCGGCGTGATGCCGCGTTCCGGCATACGGGCCTGGACCGCGTCGATATCGAGCGTGCGCGGCGTCAGATGGTTGATATGCGGCCCCTTGAAGCTGACGACATCGGCGATCAGCCGGTGCGCATCGTGCAGGCGTTTGTAGGTCTCGGCGCTGACCGTCGCCTCGCCGTGCCAGCGGAAGGTTTCAAGCGCCTCGGCGACGAATTCCCGCGCTTCCGCCTCGGTCAGGCCGCCATTCTGCTCGTGACGCTCGATCAGCGCGACGGCGCGTGGCGTATAGATGCGCCGCGCGGCCAGAATGGCTTCGGCTTCGGCGCGCAGTCCTTCGTCCTCGATCAGTTCCAATCGCAACAGCGAGGTGAAGACGCGGAACGGATTGACGTTGAGCGCCGCCTCGTCGATCGGCCGGAAGCTGGTGGAATGAACCGGCACCCCGGCGACCGAGAGATCGTAATAACCGACCGGCTGCATGCCCATGACCGCAAACAGACGGCGGATGGTGAAGAGCTCCTCTGCCGTGCCGAGCCGGATGGCACCGTGGCGCTCGACATCGATGCGCTCCAGCTCGCCGGCCTGGGTCAGGCGCTCGCGCAGATCGGGATCCTTGTCGAGGCAGCCGGCATTCACATCCGCCACCAGTTCGATCAGCGTGCCATATTGCGGCACTTCCGCCCGGTACATCTGCGACATCGCTTCGGTGAACAGCGAGCGGATACGGTCTGTGGAAACGAAGACTTGCGGCATCTGAGAACTCCGGCTCATTCCGTTTTTGCAGGATGAGCCTCTTTACTTCAGTCACAAAGCCGGAAATATCGACAATTTGGAAATAGCTCATTCTGAAATGGAATGAACATGTTCGCTTCAAGGCGTTTTCTGCCGTCGATTTCACATCTCGCCGCCTTCGAGGCGGTCGCCCGCACCGGCAGCGTCACGGCGGCCGCGCGCGAACTCGATCTGACCCAGAGCGCCGTCAGCCGCCAGGTCAGCGCGCTGGAGGAGCAGCTCGGCGTCGAGCTCTTCCTGCGCGAACGCCAGACCATGCGGCTGACGCTCGCCGGCGACAGTTATGCCCGCGAAATCCGCGAGGCGCTGCGGCGCATCTCGAGCGCTTCGCTGAACCTGCGCGCCAATCCGCATGGCGGCACGCTCAATCTCGCCATCCTGCCGACCTTCGGCACACGCTGGCTGGCGCCGCGCCTCGGGCGTTTCCTCGCCGCCAATCCCGGTGTGACCATCAATCTGGTGACCCGGCTTTCGCCCTTCGATTTTCGTCTCGATTCGATCGACGCCGCCATCCATTTCGGCCACCCGCACTGGCCGGGCGCCGAACTCGTCTTCCTGATGTCCGAGCGCACGGTCCCGGCCTGCAGCCCCGATTTTCTGAAGCGATACGCGATCTCCGGGCCGCAGGATCTGCTTGCCGTCCCGCTTCTGCATCTGACGACGCGCCCGGATGCCTGGGAGCAATGGTTTGCCGGCAACGGCGTTTCCTTCGAAAACGTCCACGGCATGCTGTTCGACCAGTTCGCCACCGCCGCGCAAGCCGCGATCGCCGGCCTCGGCGTCGCCCTGTTGCCGACATTCCTGATGCAGGAAGAGATCAGGCGCGGCGATCTCGTCGCCGCGATCGATCGTGAAATGGAGAGCCGCGAGCGCTATTATCTCGCCTTTCCCAGAGAGCGCGCCGACTATGCGCCGCTGGCCGCCTTTCGCGACTGGATCGTTGCGGAAGCCGCCGCCAATCCGGCGGCGTGACGAACGGCTTGCATCGGCAGGGCGCTTTCGACCATTATATCAGCCAACCAACATTTGCAGGAAATCCCCATGAAGCCGATCTTCGTCCAGCTCCAATGCGCCCCCGGCAAGACCTATGAGGTCGCCGACGCCATCTACCAGACCGAACTGGTCTCGGAGCTTTATTCCACAAGCGGCGACTACGACCTGCTGCTGAAGGTCTATATCGAGGAAGGCCAGGATATCGGCAAGTTCATCAATGACAACATCGCCAATATATCAGGCATCGTCCGCTCGCTGACGACGCTGACCTTCAAGGCTTTCTGATCTCCATCAGAGGCGGTTAACCCTCTTCGCGAAGAATCGCCTTTCAGGACGCCGCCGACACCACGACTTAACGCCTGAGATATCCGGTCGTTGCTATAAGAGTCCCGCCTCGACATGAGGCGGCGTGCGCAGCGATAGGTGGAAAATGGCGATCGTCGAGGCAGATAGGGTGCGCGAGAGGCCGCAGCCGGAAACGGCGCCGCTGATCGTCCATGTCGTGCGCCAGTTCCTGCCCAATCGCGGCGGCCTGGAAGACGTCGTCGCCAATCTTAGCCGCCAGACCGTGCGCCGTGGTTATCGCGTCCGTGTCGTCACCCTCGATTCGCTGTTCACCGCGCCCGAGAACAAGCTGCCGCCGCGCGAAAATATCGACGGCATCGAAGTGGTGCGCATTCCCTGGTCGGGCAGCAGCCGTTATCCGCTGGCGCCTCAGGTTTTCCGCCATCTCGCCGATGCCGATCTCGTGCATGTCCATGCCATCGACTTCTTCTTCGATGCGCTCGCCTGGGGCCGGCGGCTGCACGACAAGCCGATGATCGTCACCACCCATGGCGGCTTCTTCCACACCAGGAAATATGCGGCGATCAAGAAGATCTGGTTCCGGACGCTGACCCGCGCTTCAGCGCTGGCCTATCGGCGCGTCGTCTGCTGCAGCGCCTCCGACCTCAGGCAATTTGCCGAAATCGCCCCCGACAGCCTGCTGATCGAAAACGGCGCCGATATCGGCAAGTTCGCCGACACCGCGTCGCGCCGGCCAAAGCGCCGCATCGTCACCATCGGTCGGTTCTCGGTGAACAAGCGGCTGGACCACCTGCTCGACGCGATGGCCATGCTGGCGACTCGCGACGCGGAATGGCATCTCGACATCGTCGGGGCCGAATCCGATCTGAACCGGGCCGATGTCGACGCCGCGATCGAAGGCCGTAACCTTTCCGGCCGCGTCACCTTGCACGTCTCACCCGACAACGGCACTATTCGGCGCATCATCGCCGAGGCCTCGCTCTTTGCCTCCGCCTCGGAATATGAAGGTTTCGGCCTGGTGGCGCTGGAGGCGATGAGCGCCGGCCTGCTGCCGGTGCTGAACGCCAACGATGCCTTTGCCACGCTTGCCGGCCGGCATCCGGTCATCCGGCTCGCCGATTTCACCAATCCCGAGACCGCCGCGACAGTGATCGAAGCCGCCTATCAAGCTCTGGAACGCCAACCGGACGCCGTTCGCGCCGGCCTTCTCGACGCTGCACGCGGTTATTCCTGGGACATCGTCGCCGGGCGTTACATCGATCTCTATCGGTCGCTGAACGTCGTCACCGCCGACCGCATCTGATCCTGTCCGTCTGAAATCCCTCAGGCTCTCGCCAGGCGGATGATCTCGTCGAGCACGAATTTGCGCGATTGCGGCGGCGTCAGATTGTGGTCGGCATCCGGCAGCATCAGCAACCGCACATTCGGGTAGCGGGAAAGCTTGGCGCCGCGCGGCCCGAAATGGAAATAGACGTGGTCGAGCCCGACATCGCCCTCGCTGTAGATCAGCGTCAGCGGCACCTTGCGCTTGGTAAACAGCGCGAAGGAATGCCGGACTTCGCGGGCGATGTGGCGCCGGTCGGGAAGCAGCTCGAGCAGCGGCGCAATCCATGGCGACAGACGCCGGCCGCCGGCGATGACGATATTCTGCAGCGCCGACACCACATCCACCTGACCGCTGATGAGCCGCTTCAGCGTATCCATCCGCGCCAGGCGCTGACCGTAATCGTCGAGGCTGCGGGGAACCGAGACGACATGCTCCTTGCGCACCGGAATCTCGGGGTCCCAGTAATAGACGAAGGGATTGATCGAGACGACGGCCTTCAACCGGTCGTCGGCGACGCCGGCGCGGAAGGCGACATAGCCGCCGCTGCATCGGCCGGCCACCATGATCGGACCCGCGACGATGCTTTCGAGCAGATCGAGCGAGGCAACCGCATCCGCGGTCTGCGTATCCGAATAAAGCACCTGTTCCGGCGCGTCGGGCCGCGGCGGGCTGTCTCCGACATTGGCGGAATCGAAGCGCAGCGAAACGACGCCCTGGCGCGCAAGCTCGCGCGCCATATCCACCGTCGTGCGTCCCCAGCCGGCATGCCGGTCGTAGGCCGTCGACAGGAACAGCACCGCATTGCCCTTGATCTCGCCGAGCGGCCGGCTGACGACGCCGACCAGATGATCATGGCTGCCGAAGCGCACCGGCGTTTCGGTAAAACCCTCGCCGGCAAGCGGCGGGTTTTCGATCACATCAGGCGAGTGGGCGGCGGATGTTTCCGTCGTCGTCGCCTCCAGCCAGGTTCTCAGCCGCTCGACGACACCGCTCGGCGTCTTGGCAAACAGCGGATTGGTGGCGAGCTCGTCATACCCTTCGAAAACCGTCTGCTCGACATTGGCGCCAAGCGCCTTCAGCGCATCGGCAAAGCCGGTATCGTCGGCCCTGGCGGGACGTTCGAGGATCAGGTAACGCGACGCTGCAAGCCCCTGCGGCGCGGCGATGTTGAGCTTGCCGAGTTCGGCGGCGATCTCTTCGGGCATGACCAGCCCGGCGATCTGCACCTTCGCGGTCTGGACATGCTCCTTGCCGAGGCCGAGATCGGCATCGATGATCTTGGACCACATGTTGAGTTCGCGCAGATAGGCCCGGCCGCTCAGCACCGGCGCCAGCATGACGAGGCTGTCGACACCTTCGATCGAGGCGCCGATGCGGTGGGCAAGCGTTGCCCCGAGGCCCTGTCCGATAAGGATGATGCGGTCGCAGCCGGAGAGCGCTTTCAGCTCGGCGGCGGCGGCGCGGATCGAATTTTCCCAGGTTTCCAGCCGGGCCGGCAGCGCGCCGAAATCGAGCGCATCGCCGGTGCCGCGATAGTCGAAGCGCAGGCTCGGCACGCCAATATCGGCGAAATGCTCGGCCGCGACGCGGAAGAATTTGCGGCTGCACATTTCCTCGAAACCCCAGGGGCTGACGAACAGCACCGCGGCCGAACGCTTCTTGACCTCGGGATTCTCAGGCATGAACAGCCCGATCGTGCCGGCGAAGACGACAGGCAGGGCAGCGCTGCGCCCGGCGCCTTCGGCCGGTTCGAGCGAAAATTCGCCCGGCGCGACCTTGGCGCGGTCGGGATCGCCGGGAAGCCGCGGCGCAATGAAATTGATTGCCTGTCCCACCGGTCGCCGCAGCACCGGCGGCATCTTCTCGAGAATGGAGCGCATGACCTCGACATCCTCGGCCGGCACGGCGCGCAATACGCGCAGTGCCGCGAAATAGCAGAACGTGCCGGCGATGATCGCGGCGACGAGACCGATCGGACCGTGGATGAATTCCAGCGCGGAGATCGCTCCACACGCACAGAGCACGGAGGCGAGCGTCACCTTCGTCAGGCTTGTGTAGAGGCCTGAGAGCTGGGATCCGAATCCTGTCTGTCTGATCATCATCACCGACATTGCAACGAAAACGAGGATGCGCACGAGTGCGGCACCCTCGGCGGCAAGCCTAGGGACGATCAGTAAACAACCCGCTACCATCACAAGGCCACCGATCACACTGATCTTGAGGCGGGAGCGGGCCCTGTCCATCGACAAGAGATAGAGGCTGAGGATCTGCATGAAAGTATAGGCGGGCGCGACCAGCGCCAGCAGCGCCACCACCGTTCCGCTGCGGCGGAACGCTTCGCCGAACACCACCAGCACCAACTCGCTGGAGATCGCAGCAAGCCCGAGGCTCATCGGCAGGACGATATAGGCCATGCTGCGGGTGACCGCGGCAAAGACCTCGACCGGCAAGGTCGAATCGTCGCTGTTGTGCCGCCGCTCGGAATAATAGGGCAGCAGGCTGCCGGTCATCTGGATCGGCAGTTGCAGGGCGATATTGGCGATCGACAGGCCGACGGCATAATAGCCGACCATCTCCACCGACCAGAACTGCTGCAGGAAGAGCAGTTCGAGCCGGTTGAGGAAGATCGAATCGATGATGAACTGGATCGACAGGATGACGGAGGAGGAGGCGAGATATTTCAGCGACACCCCGCACCAGTCGCGCCGCGCCAGCAGGATCGGCAGCGTGGCGAAAAACAGCACCAGCTGGCCGAGCGCATAACCGACGAGAACGCCCTCGACGCCATAGAAAACTGCGCCGGCGGCAACACCGGCAAGCTGCACGATCGAGACGGCGACCGTCAGCTTGAAGAAGGCACCGAGTTTCTTTTCGCCGATCAGGTAGAATTTGACGAAGGAGCCGATCGCCTGGATGAAGAACAACACGCCGGTGACGAGCGCGACGGACGGCGCGGTCTCCGCCCAGTGCATCTTCTCCGAGGTCAGGAAGAACAGCGCATAGAGCGCCAGCAGCACGACGGTCGAAAACATCATGAAGCTGACGAGGATGGCCGCAAAACCCCGCCGGCGGCGCGCATCGTAACCTTCCGCCGAAAGCTGCGGCAGGGTCTTCAAGAGCGTGATGCTGGAGCCGAGCTCGGCAATCGAGGCGCCCGTGACCACCAGCCACAGCGAGAAGGCGACGATGCCGTTGGCCTCGGGCCCGAGCAGGCGCGCGGTTATGATCGAGGAGACGAAGCCCGTCAGCAGCAGCAGCATGCCCGCCGCCGCGTTCATCACCGAATTTGCGATAATACCCTTCGACATCTGTCCATCCGTCAGCATGGGCCTAAAGCGCGCTGCTCGCGCTTTAGGTTTTTGTTTTTACGCATGTCGTTATCGCAAAACCGCTGCACACTTTTGCGGGACATGCTCTAAAGCCGCATACCCGCCATCTCTAATGCGAAAATATTAAAATAAAGCGGAGTGGCGACCTCACCTTAGCTGGCCTGCATCGCCGCCAGCGTCTGAAGCGCCTTGTCATAGCTGTTCTCGGCGAGGTATCGCAGCAGGAACGCCCGCGCCTTCTCGGCCTTGTCTCGTGCGCGCTCCGGCGCGCGGAAGATCTCCTTGAGATGCGCGGCTGCGATCTCCGGAGAGGGATCCGCCCAGACTGCACCCTCGAGCCCGGCAAATTCCGGGTGGGTGTCGACCACCGGAATGAGGGGAGAGGCGACCAGCCATGAATTGTCGGGGTCGCAGAAATCCGCCGTGCCCGACCAGGCGGTGGAAATGACCGGCGTGCGCTGCATGATCGCCTCGGCAACCGTCAGCCCGAAACCCTCGGAACGGTGCAGCGAAAGATAGGCTTGGGAAGAACGAATGAGGCCGTTGATATCGGCGTTCGACAGCCTGTCGGTAACGATCCTGATCCGGCTGTCGCCTGCGACCGAAGCAACCAGTTCACGCAGGCCTTCATCCTTGTTCACATCGCCGCTGGCCTTCATCAACAGGAAGGCGCTCGGGGCTTCGGCGGCAAATATCTTGAAGGCCTCGATGACGGCCCGCGGATTTTTGCGGTTGATCGAGGAGCCGGCGCTGAAGATGAAGCTGACGAGAAAAGCGTCCTTCTCGATGCCGAACCTCTCCCGCATGCCCTCCGTCGCCGGCGCCTCGGTCACCGGATGCGGGACGACGATGACGGGCGCCTTGGTGAGTGGCGCAATCGCCCGCCGGGTGAATTCCGACGGCACGAAGACGGCATTCATGTAGTGCATCGCATTGCGCCACTCGGCCGGCACGACTTCGAGTTCCCAGGCGAAATAGCCGATATTGAAGGCGCGGGTGAAGTTGCCGACCCTCTTCTTGAGGATGGCGCGTGGCAGCATTGGCGGATTGAGGTGCCAGATTCGACCTCCGGGCAGCTCGCTGGGGGGACGCGGCGGCGTCCATCCGGGAAAGGAATTCGCGTCGGGATGCGTGCTGACATCGGAGAGCGATATCGCCCGTCCCGCCTCCGACAGCGCGCCGGCGCAGAGCCGCGCCGATTCGCCGACACCGACCGCCATCGAGAGATAGCCGACGATTTCCACCGGCTTGCGCGGATTGAAAGCGACACGCGACCGCGGGATCAGCCGCTGCAGGACGTGGGCGCGTAGAAAGCGGTATGTCTTTCTCAAGTCACGATCTTTCCGGTGGATTTGGGTCGTTCCTCGCGAGCCTCAGCCCGCGAGGCCGACGCGATGTGAACTGCCGAGGCTTCTGATTTCGCCCGCAGGCGGGATATCGGCCTCCGCGCCGGGGAGCGCGTGAAGCTTCACGCGCCGCAATGCGCCGGGAGCGAGATGGAACCAGTCGTCGTCGGCCCGATAGCCTTCGATGTCGATATGCAGCGATTGCGCCAGCCGGTCGGTCCTGAGATCGACAAACCAGTCGTCGCCGTCTCTGCCGAGCGATGCTTCGATGCCCGCATCATGCAGCGCCTTTGCCCGTCCGCAGGGAAAGTGAAAGCTTTCCGCGAGAACCGCACCATCCGCCAGCGAGCGCAGACGCGCAACACTTGCATCATGCGACGGCGGTCCGAAACGGAAGGCGTAGGTCGTATCGAAAAAGGCGCCGAACAATGCGGTGCAGGCAAGGCGTTCCGTGTCCCTTGCCGCCAGCTTGAAGGCCCTGCTGCCGCTGACGACCTGCTGTTTCCCCCCGCGCAGGCAGACAACTTCGAGTTCCACGTCGAGTGCGGCATCCGTCTCGTTGATGACGTGCACATCGAGACCGTTGGTTCCCTCGTCGGTGAAGACCATCTGAACGGGGCGGAAGGCGCGGCGCATCGCGTACCAGACCGGCTTCGGCTCTCCGGTGGAATCGATCACCCCCCAGCCGGGACCGGGCAGCAGATCCTGCAGCGTCCAGACGAGCGCGCCGTTGCAAGTGGAGCCCTTGCGCCGCCATTCGGCAAAGGTTTCCTCGATCACCTCGCAGGTGACGGCGCGGGAGAAATCGAGATAGCGTTCCGGATCCTCGCGGCGCAACCGGGCCGGATCGAGACCGTAGAGAAGCTGCAGATAGAAGTCGCGAACGTCCTCGAAATCCCAGGAGGCGCTGCGGTCGCGCGGCACGCGGGCCTTCCACAGCGGGCTATGGACAGCCGGCACATCGAGATGGCGCTGCAGTGTCCTTTGCTGCGGCACATGCGCAAAGGCGAGGCATTCGGAGGCAAAACGCACGTCGGCGCGGCGCGCATCGGCAAGCGGCCGCATATAGGCGCCGACGCCGTAATAATGGGCGATCCCGGCATTCGGCGAAAACGGCATCGCCCCGCCATGGGGCGAATTCGGGACATAGGGCACGTCGGGACGCATGCGCGCCGCAATGGCCGGGATGATCTCATCGGTGATCGGGCCGCTCCAGAATTCCATCGGCAGGCCGAGCATCGCCGCCTGCTGATGGATTTCGCTGCCGCCGCAGAGCACGGCGAGGGAAGGCGACGCCTGGACACCGTGCAGGAATTCCTCGACCTCGGCATGCACGTGGCCGAGAAAGGCCTTGTCGTTGCGGGGATAATCGAAATTGGCGAACATGAAATCCTGCCAGACCAGCAGGCCGAGCTCATCGCAGAGCGCGAAGAAATCCGGGGTCTCATAGGCCATGGTGCCGCCGATGCGGATCATGTTCATGCCGGCTTGCGCCGCAAGCCGCAGGAACGGTTCATAATCCGCCCGCCCGCCCGGCAGCCGCACAATATCGGCCGTCGTCCACACCGCGCCGCGGCAGAAAATGCGTTCACCGTTGACGGTGAGTGCGAAGTCGTCGCCATCGGCGCCACGCTCGACGTCGATCCGCCGGAAGCCGGTACGACCAAGCGGATATTCCGCACCGTCGGCAATGAGCGTCAGCTCGTAGAGCCGCGGAACGCCGTGCGTATGCGGCCACCAGGGCTCGATGTCGGAAAGCTTGAGGATAGCCGAGTAATGGTTGTCGGCAACCTTCTCGAAGGGCTGTTCCATGCCGCCGCAACGCAGCAGCATTGTCGGCTCCTCGGCATTGCTGTGCAGCGAAACACTGAGACGGCCGACGCCATTCTCGTCCAGCACGGCACGGATGGAGACATTGTCGATCGAGACGGGATTGCGCCGCACCAGCGAAATCGGCCGCCACGGCCCGACCGCATGGATATCGGGACACCAGCCCGGCATATGCCCGAGCAGCGTCGTGCGGAAATTCTTCAGCCCCGCCGGCGTGATCATCTGTGGCCGCCAGCGCGCCCGCGGCCCCGGCTCCGACAGGCGGGGGCCGAGCGCCCGGAAACACAGCGCCAGCTCGTCGCCGCCGGTAAGCGTCACCGGGATTTCATGCGCCGTGAACATACTTTCGGAAAACAGGATTTCCTGGCCGTTGAGGAAGACATGGCAAAGTGTGGCAAGCCCTGCAAACCGCAGGATCGCCTCGCCGGGCTCGGCATCGAAGAGCCGGCAGAGATACCAGGCATCCCTGGTGTTCAGCGGCTCGGGATTTTCCCGGTCGAAGAGTCCGGCTTTTTCGAGGGCTGACGCGACGGTGCCGGGAACGGGCGCTGGAATGAACTGCGCGGAGAGATGAATATCGTGCGGCACGGCGCAGGCGCCCGGCTCCGTCAGGATCAGGTTCCAGCCTTCACAAAGCTGGCTTTCCTCCGCTCCGATGCTTGCCAAACGCCCCCGCATGGTCAGATCTCCGGCCTCAGATTCGCCCCGCAAGCGACGCCATCATGGCATCCCATGCATCGGCGGCCGGATCAAGAGCGGCCTGCAGCGGCTCGAATTTTCTGCGGGCGACGGCGCGGGCAAGCTGGAACTGCACGGATTTCGCCGCGTCCGAAATGCGCCGGGCATGCTCGGCGGCTTCAGCGAATTCATCGGGGGAAAGCCAGGCAAGGTGATCGGCCGCCAGCTCGAAATTGGCGCCGACCTGGCGAAGCGTATTGAAGGCATATTTGTGGAAGAAGCCGAACGGCCGATCCGCCACGGCTTCGACCTGTTGCGGGAAGACCGCCGCGAAGGCGCGGATCGGATTTTCGCCGGGACGCCGGAGGAAATGGCCCCCCGCAAGCCGCCGCGCCGTCGCCCGCAGATGCGTTTCATCCGCCGGCTTTTCCGGGAAGCGCGCAAATTCCGTGTAGGGCAGGAACGGCGCATCGTTCTCCGTCAGCTGCAGCTGGAACAACCCGTCGAAGTCCTCGCCTTCAAGGCGGAAATAGCCGGCATTGTGAAAATAATCGACGCGCTTGGCCGCAACATCGAGCCGGTTGATCGCAACCGTCGTCTTGCCGTGCTCCTGCCGGTAGGCGGTGCCGCGCGTATCCGGCATATAGAAGGAATCCATCTCGATCAGGCAGAGACGGCCCCGCGCGATCTGCACCTCGACATGCCGTTCGACACGGTCATAGATGGCAAGCTCGGTGGCGCGAATGCCGTAAAGCGCTTCGAGATCTTCGAGCGGCACCTTGAAGAAGGTGAACTGGTCGCCCTCGAAATCCTGCGTCAGGGTGAATCCCAGCATCGCCTCGGGCGCCACACCCGATGATGCCAGCACCTCGATCCAGAGATCGACGTAGCAATTGGTTTCCGGCCAGGCGCGCTCGCCGGAATGCAGCGCGTGCTGACGATAGGTTTCCGGGTCGATTCCCGAAAATACCGATGTCATCGACCGGCTCAGCCCCACAGCGTTTTCCGCACGCTGGCCGGCCATTGCTTCACGTCGAGCCCGTGATGGTGGAACAGCGCAAGCGCGATGCGCTCCAGCCCGAAGCCGACGCAGGCGGTGTGCGCGACGCTGCCGTCTTCGAGATTGAGGCCCCATTTCAGGCCGAAGGAATCCTGATGGTAATTGAAGCTCATGCAGGCGGTCGGATTGGCGACCGAAGTGATCGGGATCAGCAGTTCGAACTTCAGATTCTGGTCGCGCTGATTGTTGACCATCATCTTGCCGGCACGGCCGAAAAACGGGTCGTTCGCGACGTCGATGGTCACGTCGAGGCCAACCTGCTTCATCATCTCGACGCCGCGATCCATCCAGCGCTGGCGAAAATCGGTGACGTGCTGCTCGGTGCCCATGCAGATATATTCGCGCATGCGAAACAGCTGCTGGCGGGCCGGATCCTTCGAAGGCTCGTGGCGGAAGCAATAGGACTGCAGATCGAACAGGCCGCCCGTCTTCGGCAGCTTGCCGCGCTTGGCGACCGTCGGATAGAGCGGATAGCAGGCGGCCGGCGTCAGCACGATATCGGTGGCCTTCTGGTCCTTGGTCCAGTCGTCGCCGACTTCCATGCATTGCAGCAGGCTCATATGGTCGAGTTCGCTGCCGCAGAAACTATGCACCGTGCCGGCGAGCTGCGGGAAGCTCTTCATGTAACCGCTCTTTTCGAAGAGCGCGCGGTTCATGCCGGGCGGGAAACGCATCGCCTCGGCGCCGTCGGCGCCGCCGAACGTGTCGATCAGCCGTTCGAAAGCGGTGATGACATCTTCGAACTGGCCGCTGCGGCCATAGAGGCCATCAACGCCGGTATCGATCAGCAGGCCGGACTCGAAGAGCCGGTCGAGAAACGAGGTCTGCATATCCATGGCTTTACCCCAGTAGGCTAGTGTCCTGCTTGTGGACGAGAAGCATGCTCGACGTATTGCCGAGGATACGGTCGTTCGAAATCATGAGCTGTGCTGAATGCGCGTCGCGCAGATGGCGTCCGAGGCTGAAGGGCGTGCCGTTCTTGTAGCCCATGATGCCGCAGATCAGCATGGCATGGTTGACGATCTCCAGGATCGTCTCGGATGAGGCGATCTTGACGTTGTTCATCGCCACGGCAAAGCCCATCGAGGATAGCCTGTCATGATCGGCCTTGGCATCTTCATAAGCCTTCAGGCCGGCAACCACATTGGATTTCACCATCTGCAGCAGGTTCGAAACCTCGGCGAGGCGCAGCGCACCCGGCGGCTGGGTATCGGGTGCCTTGCGGGCGGCGGCGCGCACAAAAGCCTGGGCACGCGCCACTGCGTCGACCGCAATGCCGTACCAGACGCCGCTCCAGAGCAGATGCGAAGAGGCGAGCATGGATTGCGCCGCGATCTCCGCGAAAGGCTTCGGCAGGATCTGACGTGCCGGCGCTTCGCCTTTGAAGAGAAAACCGTCGGAGCAGGTGCCACGCATGCCGAGCGTGTTCCAGGCATGCGTCTTCTCAAGCGCATACTGGTCCTTGAGGAAGGCCGTCAGCACCTGATCGGAGGAAGCCGCCTGCGGGTGGGCCCGCGAGGTGATGAGAATGGCGTCGGCATGCGAACCGTAGGAAATGACGGTCGCATCCTTTTCGAGGCGGCAGATATCGCCGTCGACCTCGACCGCGCAAATGCTGTTGCGCAGGTTTCCGCCGATGCCGCCCTCGGTGGTGGCCGAAGCGATCAGCAGCTGGTCGGCGGCAATGCGGCGCATGAAATCGCAATGCCATTCGCTGTCGGCGCCGTGTTCGACGAGGCTCGACAGCTTGATATGGTGCATGGCAAAGACCATGGCGCTGGCCGCGCAGGCCTGGCCGAGCATCGAGCACAATTCGGCAATCTCGGTGATCGAGGCGGATTCGCCGCCGAGCGAGCGCGGCACCTGGATGCCGAGCAGCCTTTCGGCCTTCATCGCATCCACGGCTTCCCGGGGAAAGCGGCCCTCGGCATCGACGACATCGGCGTGTTTGGCCGCCACTTCCGCAACGCGGGCGACCCTTGCGACAAGACCGTCCTCTATGATCTTGACGGGGAAGTTCATCAGGCGACCTTCCGGCTGTCCTGGATGATATCGACCGTCTTGGCGATAGCCGAGATGCTCGCGAAGGATTTGCGGTTCAGGAGATTGTCCGGGAATTCGATATCGAACGCCTCTTCGATGCCCAGCATCAGCTGCACCGAGGCAAAGGACGTCAGACCCGCGGCATAAAGATCGGCGTCGTCGGCGACCTGATCGATTGCGACAGGAAGCTTGCCGAATTTGGCTACGAGGTCGCGGATTGTCTTATTCATCCCATCACTCCAAGATTCTCATGATCCCGAACCGGCGTTCATCGCCTTGTCATGAGCGTTCTTTTAGTGCGGAAAACAGAACATTCCGCTAATTTGTTGGGTTAAAGATGATTGTTCCTCATAGTTAGGATTTTAGCGATCCTTCTGCAAAAAATGGAAATTAACTTTATATATCAATTCTTTAACGCATATTTTCCGTCGGCACTCGACACGACTTCCAACGTCACGAGTACAGAAATGACACGGGATAACGCGCTTTGCCTCAATTGGCGGGCGGATAGCAGTGCTCGTCGCCGCGATAATCCGAGACGGAATAACATCCCTCACCCCTCGCCTGAACGGTGCTGGCGCTGACGACGGCCTTGCCGTAACCACCGGGGATATCGAGGATGTAGGTCGGCTGGCAGAGGCCGGAAATCCGCCCGCGCAGCGCGGCGACGATCCTCTGCCCCTCCTCGATCGTCAGCCTGAAATGGCCGGTACCGGGCGCCAGATCGGGATGATGGAGGTAATAGGGTTTGACGCGGATTTCGACGAAAGCCTTCATCAGTTCCGCAAGCACGTCGGGATCGTCGTTGATGCCCTTCAGCAGCACCGACTGGCTGACCATGGCGATGCCGGCATCGACGAGACGGGCGCAGGCCGCCCGCGCTTCGCTCGTCAGTTCGCTGACATGGTTGGCGTGCAGCGCGATATAAACCGTCTTGCCGCTCGCCTTCAGCGCCGCGATCAGCGCCGCGTCGATCTTCCCGGGATCGACGACGGGAACACGGGTGTGGAACCGCACGATCTTCACATGCGCGATGTCCCTGAGTGCTTCCATGATCTCGCGCAGCCGGCGCGGCGAAAGCACCAGCGGATCGCCACCGGTGAGGATGACCTCCCAGATTTCCTGATGGCTGCCGATATAGTCGAAGGCGGCCTGCATCGCCGCCGCATCGAGTGTGCCCAGTCCCTGCGGCCCGACCATTTCGCGGCGGAAACAGAAGCGGCAATAGACCGGGCAGATATGCACGGCCTTGAGCAGCACGCGGTCGGGATAACGGTGCACGATGCCTTCGACCGGGCTGTGGGCATGATCGCCGATCGGATCGGCGCGCTCTTCAGGCGCGACCGTGAGTTCGGCGGCATCGGGCACGAATTGCCGTGCGATCGGATCGTCGGGATCGGCTCGATCGATCAGCCTGGTGACCGTAGGCGTCAACGCGATCGCGTAACGCGCGGCAACCGCCTCGAGCGCCGCGCGGTCGGCCGGCGCGGCAAGCCCCGCCTTGACGAGATCGTCGACGCTATTGATCGGTTTGACGGCATTCATCGTCCGTACTCCGCAACCGGCGCCCACAGCACCTGGTCGATGCGCGATGCGCCCGTCGCCAGCATCACCAGCCGGTCGAAGCCGAGCGCAATGCCGCTCGCCTCAGGCATCAGCGACAGTGCAGCGAGGAAATCCTCGTCAAGCGGATAGGTCTCGCCGTAGACCCGCGCCTTCTCGGCCATCTCGATCTCGAAGCGCCGGCGCTGTTCGGCGGCGTTGGTGAGCTCGCCGAAGCCGTTGGCAAGCTCGACGCCGCAGGCATAGAGCTCGAAACGCTCGGCAACCCGGGGATCGCGTGCCGAAGGACGCGCAAGGGCCGCCTCCGAAACCGGATATTCGTCGAGGATGGTGATGCGGCCGAAGCCGAGATGCGGCTCGATCCTTTCCACCAGCACCCGGCTGAACAGATCGGCCCAGCCGTCGTCATCGGCAACCCGCATGCCAACGCGCCTGAGTTCGGCCGCCAGATGCTCGCGATCGGTGGAACCGTCGGCGGCGACCGAAGCCAGAAGATCAATGCCGGCATGCTGATCGAAGGCTTCGGCAACGCTGATCCGCTCCGGCCCGGCGAAAGGATCGCTTTCAGCGCCGCGATAGGCGAGCACCGGCGTCTTCACCGTTTCGGCCGCCAGCGCCAGAATGCGCACGCAATCCATCATCAGGCTCTTATAGCTTTCGCCGGCCCGATACCATTCGAGCATGGTGAATTCGGGATGATGCAGCGGCCCCCGCTCGCGATTGCGATAGACATGGGCGAAACACGAGATACGTTCCTCGCCGGCCGCAAGCAGCTTCTTGCAGGCGAATTCCGGCGAGGTATGCAGGTAGAACGGCGCCGTCTGCCCGTCCGTCGTCAGCGCTTCGGTGGCAAAGGCATGCAGATGCGCCTCATTGCCGGGGGAGACCTGCAGCGCCGCCGTGTCGACCTCGATGAAATCCTCGCGCGCGAAAAACCCGCGCAATGCGGCCTGGATCGCATTGCGCCCAACCAGGAACGGGCGCCGATCGGCATGCACGGATGGGGTCCACCAGGGGGACGCTTTGGCCGAAAAGTTCATTCCAAGCTTTCTTCGCCGGAGAAGCCGGTATGGGGGTGGCTATTTCCCGGATTTTAGGTTAGTTGCGCCCCCAAAGAAAAACATTTGCGTCTTCGGGACGTCTCGACAGTCATCTACGACGCCGAAAGCCGAGTTACAAGGAAGTCTTATGGTCAAGGTCATCGCCTCTTCGGTCCGCAAGGGCAACGTTCTCGATGTCGACGGCAAGCTCTACGTCGTTCTCACCGCCCAGAACTTTCATCCGGGCAAGGGCACGCCGGTCACCCAGGTCGACATGCGCCGCATCGTCGACGGCGTGAAGGTTTCCGAGCGCTGGCGCACCACCGAACAGGTCGAGCGCGCCTTCGTCGAAGACGTCAACTTCCAGTATCTCTATGAAGACGGCGAAGGCTTCCACTTCATGAACCCGGCCAATTACGACCAGGTGGTCGTCAGCCAGGAAACCATGGGCGACCAGAAGGCCTACCTCCAGGAAGGCATGACCTGCATCCTGTCGATCCATGAAGGCATTCCGCTGGCGCTCGAACTGCCGCGCCACGTCACGCTCGAGATCGTCGAGACCGAACCGGTCGTCAAGGGCCAGACGGCTTCCTCTTCCTACAAGCCGGCCATGCTCTCCAACGGCATCCGCACCTCGGTGCCGCCGCATATCGACGCCGGCACCCGCGTCGTCATCGCGACCGAAGACAATTCCTACGTCGAACGCGCCAAGGATTGATCCCTGGTTTTTATCGATTCAAGAGGCCGGCTCAGGCCGGCCTCTCAAAACTGTCGCTTAGTCCGGATTTCTTACGACAGTTTGCCTGCCCCAATTCCATGATCCGAAGTCAGATAACCTTGCGGACTTCGCTTTCGAAGCTCATGACGTGAGCCATCGCGATCTTTTCAGCCTCATCTCCATCGCCTTTGCATACCGCCTCAAGCATGAGCACCTGATCATGCAAGACGTCCTCTAGACGCGGCACCAAGGTCGGAAACCGTTTCATCGCGACGTACAGAATTCTCAGCGACAGATTGTGGTAGTGATCCAGCGTAGCGGACAGGAAAGGGTTTTTCGCCACCCTGTAAATGAAGCGGTGAACCCGGCGATCTAGGGCAAGGATATCCTCCAGCGCCATCGGACCGGTCGTTTGCTTGAGCTCATCGATCAGCTGCCGCGCTTCCTGCCGCTCGAACTCGCGCAGCCTTTCCGCAGCCAGTCGGGTTGCCCAGGATTCGATCCGTGCCCGTGCCTCGTAGACCGCGGTAAGGTCATTGATATCGATCTTGCTGACGAATGTGCCGCGCCGCGCGCTGACGACAACGAAACCATCATACTGCAGACGCTGAAGCGCCTCCCGGACCGGCGTGCGCCCGACGTCCATGCGTTTCATAAGCTCGGCTTCCCGCAAAAGCGTGCCCGGAGGAAGCAATGTCGTAATGATATCGTCGCGCAGCCGAATGTATGTCCGCTCCGCCAGCGTTGACTCCACCGCTTCGTAATCCACTTCGAACATATTCAGCGCGTTCCTCTCTCTGTCCATTTCCGCATAGCGAAACGCAATTCCGCCTAGAAAAAAGGCGGTTAACGAATCCGCTTGACTTCATATCATGTCTGCATATTTTCAATATATCAGCAATATATAACCACAAAGAGGGGTTCAAATGAAACATGCTGAATTGACGAAAAAAGCGCAGGCGAATGGGATGCTTGCCTTGGCGATCCTGAGTTTGGGGTTGTTAGCGACGGCCGTGCCGTCCGCGGCCAATGCCGACGATCTGGAGCTGATGAAGCCGGGCACGCTCGTCGTTACGGTCCAGCCTTACATGCCCTATACGGCGGTCAAGGATGGAAAACTCGTCGGCCTCGACAGCGATATCCTGACGGCCGTCGCCGACAAGCTCGGCCTCAAGATGGAAATCAACGTCACCGACTTTCCAGGCATGCTGGCTTCCGTCCAGACGCAGCGGGCTGATATAACCATTGGCGGAATTGCATGGTCCGATGCGCGCCAGAAGGTCGGCCTGTTCACGGACCCGCCATATTATTCGCCGCCGGCCATGGCCGTAAGCGGCACGACGAGCTTTCCGGATGTCGCGAGCCTGGAAGGCAAGAATCTCGGCACTGTGACGGGCTATGTCTGGGCGAAATCGATCGCACAGGTCCCTAACGCCTCACCCCATACCTTCCCGAGCGCCGAGGGTGTGTTCCAGGATATTTCTTCCGGGCGTCTGGACGTCGGCTTTCTCGATCCGCTGCTGATCACCTATCAACAACAGCAGCGCCCCGACATGAAGGTCCGCATCGAATATCTGAAGCCGCCGACAGACGAACAGGTGGCCACGCACCCCGACTACAAGTATTTTCAGGCCTACATGACCGGATTCTACCTTCCCAAGCAGTCGCCAAAGCTGGCCAAGGCTGTGTCCGATCAGATCGACGCCATGTACAAGGACGGATCCCTTGCGGCTTTGATCACGAAATGGGGCGGTGATCCCAAGCAGTTCCTGGTTCCATCGCCCGAAATGGCGGCACAGCGGCGCGGCGTTGATCGTCCGGCCGACTGGAACCCGCCCTCCGTCGAGAAGTGAGATCGAAGCATGACGGCGTTGTCATCCTTCACCGATATTTTCCAGGTTCCCTGGAATGACTACGTCGGAAACATTGCCGCGGGTCTGCTCAGGACCCTCGGCTACACCGTGGCGAGCTTCATCGGCGCGACGATCCTTGGTCTTGCCCTGGCGCTGATGAGGCTCAACCGGCTGCGACTGGTCCGCGTCCCTGCAGCCTTCTATACCGAGCTCTTTAAAAATGTACCGCTTCTGGCGATCATTTTCCTCACCTACTTCGGCCTGCCTTCCGTAGGCGTCAGGCTGGAGGTTTTCGAGGCCGGAGCGTTGAGCTTGGTGCTCTTCTACGCCGCTTACCTGTCCGAGATCTTTCGGGCAGCCATCGCCGGCGTACACCAAGGCCAGCAGGAGGCGTCTCAAGCTCTCGGGCTGGGGCGCGGCAAGACGTTCAGCCATGTCGTCCTGCCGCAGGCGGTTCGGCTGGCGCTTCCCGGCACGAACACGATGTTCGTCGACCTGATCAAATCGACCTCGCTGCTGGTGACGATCTCCGCTGCCGAACTGATGACGCAGGCACAGTTGATCGCCTCGGAAACATTCCGGGCGCTTGAAGTGTATCTCGTAATCTCCGCGGTGTATTTCGCTATCTGTTACCCGGTGTCGCAATGTCTGCTTCTTCTGGAGCGCAAGATCCAAGCCGGCGTGCCATTGTCGCTCGCCAGAAGGCGCCGGCTGAAATTAGCCAGGACCTATCTCGCCGAAGGGAGAGTCTGAGCCATGACGACCACCCCTGTCAAAACTGCCTTCGTGGCAAACCAGCCGGTCGGCCGTCCGGCCGTCAAAATCAGCGGGTTGCGCAAGTCTTTCGATGGGCGCCTGGTGCTCGACCGCGTCGATCTCGAGGTTCCCGCCGGCAAAATCATAAGTATCATTGGCCAGAGCGGTGGAGGAAAGACCACCCTCATGCGCTGTGTCAATCTGCTTGAACGTCCCGATGAGGGAACGATCACTGTCGGCGATGAGACGATCTTCGCCAACGGCCAAGTGACCTGCCGCAACCTCGCAAAGCTTCGGCAGCGTGTCGGCATGGTGTTTCAGCGTTTCAATCTGTTCCCGCATCTGACGGCTGTCGAGAATGTCGTTCTCGCTCAGATGCACGCAGCCGGGATCGGCGAGAGAGAAGCCGTGGAACGGGCCGTGAAACTTCTGACGAGAGTAGGCCTTGCCAAACGAGCGATGGCTTATCCGGAACAGATGTCGGGCGGCGAGCAGCAGCGTGTGGCGATCGCACGCGCTTTGGCGCTGGAACCAACGGTGTTGCTGTTCGACGAGCCGACGTCGGCGCTCGATCCTGAATCGACCGGCGAAGTTCTCCGTGTCATGCGGGAGCTCGCCGCCGATGGCATGACGATGATCCTGGTCACCCATGAGCTGCCCTTTGCGAAGGAAGTGTCGGACTGGGTCGTGTTCATCGACGGCGGTCTTATCATCGAGCAGGGAACCGCCGCAGATGTGCTTGACCGCCCAACGGAAGCACGCACGGCTGCTTATGTCGCGCGTTACGCTTCCCCAGGTTAGCTCTTGGTCTGATCAGGCATCCAAGCCTCGTTTCTCTAACGATAAATCCACATCTGATGAACAAGCTAACAACAGATATCGCCGTCATCGGCGGCGGCGTGATCGGCGTGGCAACCGCTCTGCGGCTGCGTGCCGACGGCCGCGATATCGTCCTAATCGAACCCAACAAACCCGGTTCGGGCGCATCTTACGGCAATGCCGGAACGATCGCCGATTATGCAATCATTCCCGTCGGCACGCCTGCTGTTCTGAAGAACCTGGCCTCGCTGCTGCTCAATGCCGACAGCCCGCTATCCATCCGCAAGGCGGCATTGCCCACGCTGTTTCCGTGGCTGATGCGTTTTGCCTACGAATCCCTCCCGCACAGATACAGAGACAATACGAGCCGCATCGCCGACCTTCTGTCCGACGCGTCATCGGAATGGCTCGAACTTGCAGCGGAAATCGGTGCGTCCGATCTTTTGAGCGCGAAAGGATGCCTCTACCTCTACCAGACGCCCGAGGCCTTCAAGGCAGCCGCTTCGGATGTCGAACTTCGCCGAAACTACGGGATCGCGCAGCAGCTTCTCACCCCCGACGAGGTGCACAGCCTGGAGCCTCGGCTGCCGCGGGTCCATGGCGGAGGGCTTTTCTTTCCGAAGGCGATAAACTTCACCGATCCCGGCCAGGTCATGAGCGTGATGGAGACCGCCGCCAGACAGGCGGGCGTCGAGTTCGTTCGAGACTCGGTGACGACTATTTCGCGTGAGCGCAATGGCGTGAGGATGACGGCTTCAGCCCACAGCATTGATGCCCGAGCGGCTGTCATCGCTGCCGGCGCCCATTCCCGAGCCCTGGCTCAGCAGCTCGGAGAACGGATCCCCCTGGATACGGAGCGGGGTTATCATCTCGAGTTCGATATGGAGACGCTGCCGGTGGAACGACCGGTATGCCCGACGCATCATGGATTTTACTTTTGCCCGATGCGCGGCCGCTTGCGCGTGGCGGGCACCGTGGAACTCGGAGGCATCACCGCCCCTTCGAACCCGAGACGCCTCGAAGTGCTGTTGGCAAACGCCCGCAAGGTTTTCCCGACGCTTGGCGAACCAAGCCGAAGCTGGATGGGCCTGCGCCCTTCCATGCCCGACTCCGTCCCCGTCATCCGGCCTTCAAGAGGAGGAAAAGATGTCGTTTTCGCTTTTGGACACGGGCATATCGGTTTGACGCTGGCACCGCGGACGGCGCGCATGGTCAGCTCCATTCTTGCCGCTTGATCGCGTCACGAACCGTGCCTGCGACAGCCGCAGGCTCTTTTATCCGCGATGATCAGAGATGCGGATTGCGCGGCCGGTATTTCTTAACGAGCTTCTGGTTGATCTCGGCCGCCCCTGGCATGTTGGCGCTGAGATAGACAGGCGCATCGCCCGATTTGGAAAGCGCCGAGGCGACTTCGGCAAAAATCGCATTGATGACCGTCACCCCGATCGCCGTCGAAACCGGCCCGACCCGAAGCCCCGTACCCTCGAGATCGATAACGGCGTCACCCGGCGGCAATCCGTTGTCGAGCACGACATCGGCCACCTCGGCGAGCCGCCGGCGGCCATTGGCGATCGCTGAGGAATAGGCGATCGAGGTGATGGCGATCACCTTTGCGCCGATCTCATGCGCATAGTCGGCGGCTTCGATCGGCGCGGCGTTCACGCCCGAATTGGAGGCGATGATGATGACGTCGCCCGGCTGCATGCCGTAACGCTCCAGCATTGGCCGCACCAGGCCCTGGGTACGCTCATAGACCGAACTGATGACCGCGCCCTCATGCAGCATGGCGGAGCCGACGAGCACCGGCACGGTGAAGGCGAGCCCGCCGGCGCGATAGTGCACCTCTTCCGCCAGCATGTGCGAATGGCCGGTGCCGAACACATAGACGCGCTTGTCGCCGCGGGCAGCAGCGAGGATGACATCGGCTGCCTCAGCCATTGGCCCGGCAAGCGCCTGCTTCAGCGTCTCCAGCCGGCCGATCAGATTGGCGAAGTAGGCATCCGTGATAGCAGTCATCCCACGTCTCCTTGATGTCAGGCCGCTTCGCCGCTGAGCCAGGTGGCGGAGACGGCAAGGGTATCAGTCAGATGCACGAGATCGGCACGCGCCCCCGGCGAGAGATGGCCGCGGTCGGCGAACCTGAGGAAGCGGGCGGGATAAAGCGTCGCCATGCGCAAGGCCTCGGCGAGCGTCAGATCGAGATAGGTGACGCCGTAGCGGATCGTCGAGATCATATCGACGTCGGAACCCGCCAGCGTCCCGTCGGATAGTACCAGCTTCGAGCAGAAGCCGCCCCTTTCGCGCCGAACGGTGCGCCCGTTCAGCGTGAACGAATCTTTCTCGGAGCCGACGAGCGACATGGCATCGGTGACGAAGAACAGCTTGCCTTCGCCGCGCTTGGCCCGCAGCGCCGTGCGCAGGGCTTTCGGATCGACGTGATGACCGTCGGCAATGATGCCGCACCAGACCGAGGGATGATCGATCGCCGCACCGACGAGGCCCGGCGCGCGGTGCCCCATCTGGCTCATGGCGTTGAAGAGATGCGTGACACCAGACGCCCCGGCATCGAAACGTTCCTCCGCCGCCTCGCTCGAACAATCAGAATGGCCGATGCTGACCGTGACGCCGGCTTCCGCCAGTTCGCGCACCTGGGCGACCGTCACCTGTTCGGCGGCAATGGTGACGAGCAGCGTGCCGATCGCCTCGCGCGCCCGGATGAAGGTCTTGACGTCACGATCCTCGACCGGCCGCATCAGTTCGGCCAGATGCGCGCCCTTGCGGGCAGGCGCCAGATGCGGGCCTTCGAGATGCAGGCCGGCGACGCCGCGATCCCCTTTCACCGCCGCCTTCGCCGCCTCGATGGCGGCAGCGGAGGCTTCCGATGTATCGGTAATCAGCGTCGGCAGCAGCGACGTCGTGCCATAGGGCCGATGGCCGCCGGCGATCATTTCCATCGACGCAACGGAAGGCTCGTCATTCAACATCCGCCCGCCGCCGCCATTGACCTGCGCATCGATGAAACCGGCCGACAGCACCCCGCCTTCAAGCGTCACCGTCTCGCCATCCGGCAGGCCGTTCCTCGCAACGATCGCTTCGACCCGGCCGTCGGCAAGGATGAGTGCTTTCTCATCATGGAAACGCTCGCCGTCGAAGATGCGGGCGCCGACGAAGATCTTGCGGGCCATCAGACCGTCTCCGTCACCTTGAGCAGGTTCGCCGGCCGATCGGGGTCGAAGCCCTTGCGGCGCGTCACCGATTCGATCAGCCGGTAATAGACAAGCAGCGAGACCAGCGGATCGACCAAACCATTGCCCGTCGTCGGCACGCGCAGATTGATGCCCGAGAGCGGCTGCGCCGAGAAGCCGACGGTGGTGGCGCCGAGCTTCTGCAGACGCTCCAGCGCCTGGCTATTATTGGCGAAGGCCGCGTCGTCGGGCGCAAAAGCGACAATCGGAAAGCCCGGCTGCACCAGACGCATCGGGCCGTGCATCAGTTCCGCCAGCGAAAAGGCCTCGGCATGCAGGCCGGAGGTTTCCTTGGCCTTCAGCGCCGCTTCCAGCGCAATCGCGAAGGCCGGGCCGCGGCCGGCCGTATAGAGCGACGTCGCATGGAAGAGAACGTCCTCGGCCGCCCCGGTGTCGATCCCGGCGGTTGCCGAAAGCGCCGCCGGCAGTTTTTCCAGCGCGGCCTGCAGGCCGGACGCGCCGCCGATCGCGGCCGTCACGCCGGCGAGGGCAGCGACCGAGGCAATGAAGGATTTTGTCGCCGCGACGCTCTTTTCCGCGCCGGCATTGAGACCGAGGACGATGTCCGCCTGTTTGGCCAGCGGACTGTCGGTGACGTTGACGACGGCGATCGTCGTCGCTCCGCCCTTCTTCGCTGCCTCCTGCAGCGCGACGATATCGGGACTCGCGCCCGACTGCGAAACGGTGAAATGGACGCCGCCCTTCAGATGAAGCGCCGCACCGTAGACCGACGCGATCGACGGGCCGACCGAAGCGACCGGAACGCCGCAGGTGATCTCGAAGAGATATTTGAAGAAGGTGGCGGCGTGATCGGAGGAACCACGCGCCGCCGTCGTCACCACGCTCGGGCGGGCAGACGAAAAAAGCCGGGCGACCTCGGCAAAGACCGGCTTTTCCTTTTCGAGAAGCGTGGCCACCACCTCCGATGACTGGCCGGCTTCCTGCAGCATCAGCGACTGGTTCTCACTCATAGGTCATCTCCAATTCTCAATTCGGCAACGAAATCATAGGCATCGCCGCGATAATGCGAGCGGGTATATTCGACGACGCGCTGGTCTTCCAGGCGCGAGACGCGTTCGATCAGCAGCGCCGGCGCGCCTGTTTTGACGTTCAGGATCGCCGCCGAAGACGGATCGAGCGTGACCGCGGTCAGCCGCTGCAGCGCGCGCACCGGCCTGTGGCCGCTGGCCGTCAGCGCATCATAGAGCGATCCTTCGCCGCCGGCGTCATCGCCCAGGAACTTGATCGGCACCACGGCGCGTTCGATTGCCAACGGCAGGCCGTCCGCAAGGCGCAAACGATCGAGCCGCAGCACCGGCTCGTCGCCGCCGAGACCGAGCAGGAAAGATTCCTCCGGTGAAGGCGTATTGACGGCCCGCGACAGGATCCGTGCAGCCGGCAGGCGCCCGCGCGAGCGCATGTCGGCGGAGAAGGAGGAAAGCCGCCAGAGCGACTGCTCCATGCGCTCCACCCTGCTCGATACGAAAGTACCGCTTCCATGGCGCGATTCCAGTGCACCCGACGCCATCAGATCGCGATAGGCGGTGCGCACGGTGACGCGACCGAGCTTCAGGGCCTCGGCAAGGTCGCGTTCTCCCGGCAGCGCCGTGCCGGGCTTCAGCAGGCCCTCTTGAATGAGCCCGGTCAGCGCCTGCGCCAGCCGCTTGTAGAGCGGGCCGGTCAACGCCTCGTCACGCAGGCCGCGGCTGCTCAGCTCCGCTATCAGACTGGTTCTATCCATCGGAATACAATAGAACCTATCTAGAACCAATCGGCAAGGCAGAATCGCACGCCGGCAAGAAAAACCTCCCCGAGGATCGGAGAGGTTGATAGCGATCTAAGGTGACGGGCGTGCGTCTGAAAAGAAGTTCAGCTCTTGGTGAAGATATAGTCCGTCTCCTGGCGCAGCACTTCGCCGGGGCGCAGCACCGCATTCGGGAAACCTTCGTGATTGATGGCATCCGGCCAGACCTGCGACTCCAGGCAGAAGCCGGCGAACGGGCCATATTTGCGTCCGCCGAGGCCGGGTACTGCGGTATTGAGCTTGAAGCCGGCATAGAACTGCACGCCCGGCTCGGTGCTGCGCACCTCCAGCGACACACCGGAATACAGGCTGCGGGCGAGCGCGACGCTGCGCTTGGCGGTGCGCTCGGGCGACAGGCAGAAATTATGGTCGTACAAAGCCTGTTCGCTGCCGACGAAACGCTTCATCGGCGCCATCTCGCGGAAATCGAACTCCGTGCCGGCGACGGAACGGATTTCGCCGGTCGGCACCTGCCTCTCGTCGGTCGGCAGATAATGGTCGGCCGCGATCATGATGTCGTGGCCCAGCGCATCATCGCGGCCGTCGAGATTGAAATAGGCGTGCTGGCAGACATTGGCGAGCGTCGGCTGGTCGCTGGTCGATTCGTAGGTAATCGACAATTCGCCATTGCCGTGCACCCGGAACGTTGCCTGAATGGTGCAATTGCCGGGATAACCGGCGCGGCCGTCGGGATCGACGATCTTCATCACCAGCCGGTCGACGTCATGCTCGACGATCGTCCAGTTGCGTTTAGCAATATTGTCGCTGCCGCCATGCAGATGCGTGACGCCGTTTTCGTTCGGCTCGAGCTGATAATCCTTGCCGTCGAGCGTGAATTTGCCGCCGCCGACACGGTTGGCGCAGCGGCCGGGTGTCGCGCCGAAATAGGCCGAATAGAGGGGGTAGCTGTCGAAATCCTCAAAGCCAAGCTGCAGCGGCGCCTCATGTCCCTCAAGGCGCAGATCCTGGATGACCGCACCCCAGGTGATGATCTTGGCCGTCAGCCCACCGCCCTTGATGACGACGCGATAGACGGTCTCACCTTCCTTCGTCTGCCCGAAAACTTCCCGCTCCAACTTATCCGACATGATCGACCGTCCGTTCTTTGCGCATCTGATTGGAGACGCGCGACGCTATAGGGTTCAGGACCGGAACCTGCCCGCATTTGCTCCAAACCGCAACCGGTCGGAGCAGAAAGAACGCGGGCTCAGAGATCCGTGCCGATCTCCTCCACGTCAAAGGGCGTCGTCTGGTAGATTTCGTTGATCCAGTTGCCGAACAGAAGATGCGCATGGCTGCGCCAGCGGTTCTGCGGCGCAAGCGCCGGATCGTTATGCGGGAAGTAGTTGTGCGGCATCTTGATCGGCACGCCGGCATCGACGTCCCGGAAATACTCATCGGAAAGGGAAGTGGAGTCATATTCCACATGATTGAACATGTAGAGCCGCCGACCCCGCTTCTCGTGCACCAGGCAGACGCCCATCTCGTTTGATTCCATCAGGATCTCCAGGCTTTCCGACTTCTCGATATCGGCGCGGCGCACCTCGGTCCAGCGCGATACCGGCACCTCGAAATTATCCGAAAAGCCGTTTAGATAGATGGAGGAAGGCTTCAGGTTCCGGTGGCGGTAGATGCCGAAGGCCTTTTCTTTCAGCTCGTATTTCGGAACGCCGTGGAAATGATAGATCGCCGCCATCGCGCCCCAGCAGACGTTCATGGTCGAATGGACGTTCGTTTCCGTCCAGTCGAGAATCTGCTGCATCTCCGCCCAATAGGTGACGTCCTCGTAGGGCAGGAGCTCGATCGGCGCCCCGGTGATGATGAAGCCGTCGAACTTGCGGTGCTGCACCTCCTCCCAGGTCTGGTAGAAGGAAAGCAGGTGATCTTCGGAGGTGTTCTTCGCCTTGTGGCCACCGATGCGGATCAGCGACAGCTCGACCTGCAGCGGCGAGGCGCCGACGAGACGGGCCATCTGCAATTCGGTCTTGATCTTGTTCGGCATGAGATTGAGCAGTCCGATCTGCAGCGGTCTGATATCCTGCCGGATCGCCAACGTCTCGGTCATCACCCGCACGCCCTCTTGAACGAGGGTTTCGAAGGCGGGCAGCGTATCGGGGATCTTGATGGGCATTGCGGTCACTCGATCAAAAACAAAAAAACCGGCGGCGACAAAAAATCGCTACCGGTCCGCACGCGGCCCTTTAGCGACTTTTTTAACGTGGCTGCAAGCCGGCCGGCCAAATCACCACGGAGCCCTTTAATTAGCCCCAGTCAGATCGCGAATCAATGGCGAATGCATGCGGGTGCGATCCAGGCAAGCATCATCACAGTTTAATGACTGATAGAATCTGTTGATAGACCGGTAACGCCACCATGTTAATAATGGGGTATGGGCGATTTGGAAAAGCGTAATGGCAGATAAAATCGAGGGGAGGCCAGGAATCCGGAGGCAGGATAGGGTAGGGTATGATCTCAGCCTGACATATCGCCTCGGGGTGATGTTCTCAGCGTTCTGGAATTCGCAAGTGCGTGGCAAGGTGCTGTTTCTGGCGACCGTGCTGATCCTTGTTATCCTGGCGACGTCCTATGGCCAGGTTATCCTCAATGAGTGGAATGCGCCCTTCTACGATTCGCTGGAGCGCCGCGACCTCGGCGAATTCTTCCACCAGCTCGAAATCTTTGCGATGATCGCCGGTTCGCTGCTGCTGCTCAATGTGCTGCAGGCCTGGCTGAACCAGATGACCGCGCTCTATATGCGCGAGGGCCTGTCGCGCGACCTTGTCGACCAGTGGCTGAAGCGCAAGCGGGCGCTGCGGCTTGCCTCCAGCGGCCTGATCGGCGTCAATCCGGACCAGCGCCTGCACGAGGATTCCCGCAATCTCGCCGAAAGCACGACCGGGCTGGTTCTCGGCCTGCTGCAGTCGACCATCCTTCTGGTGAGCTTTATCGGCGTGCTCTGGGAGCTTTCGAGCGGCTTCATCTTCCGCATCAGCGGCCACAGCTTCTCCATTCCCGGTTACATGGTCTGGGCGGCGATCTTCTATGCCGCGTCCGCCTCGGTGCTGAGTCAGGTCGTCGGCCGCAAGCTGGTCAAGCTCAATGCCGACCGTTTCTCGAAAGAGGCCGAGCTTCGCTTCACGCTGATGCATGCCAACGAAAACATGCCGGCAATCACCGTTGCCCGCGGCGAGGAGAATGAGCGCCGGCGGATCAACACCGACATCAGCTCGGTGCTGCGGGTCGTCAAACGGCTTGCCATGGCCAATACCAACCTCACCTGGGTTTCGGCCGGCTACGGCTGGCTGGTGATCGTCATCCCGATCATCGTCGCCGCACCCGCCTATTTCTCCGGCGGCCTCACCCTCGGCCAGCTGATGATGTCGGTCGGCGCCTTCAACCAGGTCAATACGGCGCTGCGCTGGTACGTCGCCAATTTCGGCCCGATCGCCGAATGGCGTGCCACGCTGATGCGCGTCACCGATTTCCGCCAGGCGCTGCTCGACATGGACGAGGACTACGACCTGAAGGGCAGCATCGCCTATGAAAACACCGCGCCCGACACACTGACGCTGAAGGATGTCGTGATCAATGCCAAGATCGGCGAAGAGATCGACGAATGCGGCGGCTTCCGCCTGCGCGAAACCGATGTGGTGATCAAGGCCGGCGAAAAAATCATGATCAACGGCGATCACAGCGTCAACCGCAAGCTGCTGTTCCAGGCGATGGCCGGCCTCTGGCCGTGCGGCAGCGGCACGATGGGCCTACCGCCGATCGACGACATGCTGTTCGTCCCGCAGGTTGCCTATGTTCCCGGCGGCACCCTGCGCGAGGCGCTGGCCTTCCCCGAAAGCCCTGATACTTACGAAAAAGCCGCCATCGAGACGGCCCTCGACAAGGCCGGCCTGCATTCACTGATCGCACGCCTCGATACCCGCGCCCGCTGGGACAAGCTGCTCGACAGCGACGAACAGAAGGCGATCGGCTTCGCCCGCCTGCTTCTGGTGCGCCCGCGCTGGATCGTCTTCGACGAAGTGCTGGAAGGCATGGAGCCGGAATGGCAGGAAACCATGGCCAAGCTGCTGACCTCCATGCCCGGAACCGGCATGATCTATATCGGCCGCTCCGAGGCCTATCTCGAGGCGCTGCAGCCGCGCGTCCTGCATCTGCAGGCGCTGCCGTCAAAATCCGAGGAACAACCGGCCGTCGTCCAAACCGGCGCCAGCGCCAGTGTCGGCGCTGCTGCCGTACCCGCGCCGGCGCTCTAAGCCTAGGTCACATCGGCGGCGTGATGCCGTTGAGACCGACTGCCACTTGGCTCGCCGAGATGCTGCCGTCTGCCGCCTTTTCCCCCGTGACGATGACGCCGGCTCCGGCCTTCAGATCGTCCTTGGTCGCGGGCGCCAAAGTCACGATCGGCGTGCCGTCGGCGATTGTGATGGTCTTTTCCTTGCCCTGATAGGTCAGCGTGATCGTGTGGCCGTCAACGGATTTAACGGCATTGCTGACGGTCGCATTGGTCATCTGGCTGTTCGGCTGCGCATCCCAGGGACGGTTGCCCTCGCCGGTCCCCTTCATCGACGCCGGGAAGATCAGCACCTCGATCGCGCCATCCGGACCGGTGCCTTTCGGCAGCGAGGCGACCCCGACGAAATCACCGGGCTTGATATCCTCGACCGAGGCTTTTTTGATGCCGCCGACTTTCCAGCCGGCTTTCAGGGTGATCGTCGCATCGCTGCCTTCGCGGGTCTTGACGACAAGTTGATCGCCGCTCAGGCTTTCGATGGCACCGCGAACACGAATGCGGTTGCTATCCTGCGCCTCTGCGGCCTGCGATAAGCCAAGCGCAACAAGGCCGCCGGCGGCAACTGCGGTGAGAATTCTGGAATGAGGCTTGCGAGACATCTGACTTTTCCTTGTCACCCTTGCGATCGGCAATATCCCCGGCTGCTGGCACCCTATGCCGCGCAGCGATACACTGGCCAATCAAGGAAAGGTGAGCCGACAAGTTCGGGAAGCTTCAGCCTTCCAGCTCTTCCCGCAACATTTCGAGTTCCAGCCACTCCTCTTCCATCTTCGTGAGGCTGGCGCGCAGCTTCTCCATCTCGCTCGCAAGCCGATTGAAGGCAGCGGCATCGCGCGTGAAAAGATTGGGATCGGCCATCACCTGTTCGCGCTTGGCGATCTCGGCTTCGGCTTTCGCCATTTCCTTCGGCAAATTGTCCAACGCGAATTTCTGCTTGAAGGAGAGCTTGCTCTTGCCGCTTCCCGCGGAGGGCGCCGCCTCCTGCGTTTTCGGTTTCTCAGCCGCCTTCTCGGCCCGCTTGCGCTCCTCGAGCGCGCCCTTGCGCTGCGCCAGCATGTCCGAGTAGCCGCCGGCATATTCGATCCAGCGTCCGTCCGGTGCATCCGGCACGGCGGGTGCGATCGTCGAGGTGACGGTGCGGTCGAGGAAATCGCGGTCGTGGCTGACGAGAATGACGGTGCCGGGAAAACCGGCGACGATTTCCTGCAGGAGGTCGAGCGTCTCGATATCGAGATCGTTTGTGGGTTCGTCGAGGATCAGCAGGTTCGCCGGGCGCGACAGGATGCGTGCCAGCATCAGCCGGGCGCGCTCGCCGCCGGAAAGGCTTTTGATCGGCGTGCGTGCCTGTTCCGGCTGGAACAGGAACTCCTTCATATAGCCGGTGACATGACGCTGCTCGCCGTTGACGAGCAGGTTTTCGCCGCGCCCGTCCGTCAGATAGTGGGCGAGCGTATCCTCGGGATCGAGATCCTCGCGTTTCTGGTCGAGGGTGGCAATCTCCAGATTGGTGCCGAGCTTTATCGTGCCGCTGTCGGGCGAAAGCTGCCCGGTCAGCATCTTCAGCAACGTCGTCTTCCCCGCACCGTTCGGCCCGACCAGACCGATGCAATCGCCGCGATGCACGCGGATCGAAAACGGCGTCACGATCGGCCGCTCACCGAAACTCTTGGTGATCTTCTCGGCCTCGATCACCAGCTTGCCGGATTCCTGCGCGTCCGAAGCCGTCGCCTGCACCGTGCCCTGCGGCCCCTTATGGCCGCGATATTGCGAGCGCATCGTCTGCAGCTCACCAAGGCGGCGCATGTTACGCTTGCGCCGCGCCGTCACACCGTAACGCAGCCAGTGCTCCTCGCGCTCGATCGCCTTGCCGAGCTTGTGCTGTTCCAGTTCCTCGGCCTCCAGCACCTGGTCGCGCCAGGCCTCGAAATGCGCAAAACCTCTGTCGAGCCGGCGCGAGGTGCCGCGGTCGAGCCAGACGGTTGCCGTCGAGACCTTTTCGAGGAAGCGCCTGTCGTGCGAAATCAGCACCAGGGCGCTGCGCGTCTTCTGCAGCTCGCCTTCCAGCCATTCGATGGTGGGCAGGTCGAGATGGTTGGTCGGCTCGTCGAGCAGCAGGATGTCCGGCTCCGGCGCCAGCACGCGGGCAAGGGCGGCGCGGCGCGATTCACCGCCGGAAAGATTTTGGGGATCCTCCTCGCCGGTCAGCCCGAGATGCGACAGTAGATAGGTGACGCGATAGGGGTCGTCGCCCGGGCCGAGCCCCGCCTCGGCATAGGCCTGGACGGTGTTGAAGCCGGCAAAATCCGGCGCCTGTTCGAGATAACGCACCGTCGAGGACGGATGGCGGAAGACCTCGCCGGACTGCGCCTCGACCAGCCCGGCGGCGATCTTCAAGAGCGTCGATTTTCCCGAGCCGTTGCGCCCGACGAGACAGATCTTGTCACCGGGTTCGATCTGCAGGCTGGCGCCCGCCAAAAGCGGTGCGCCGCCGAAGCTCAGAAAAATATCGTCGAGTTTCAGAATGGGGGGGGCCAAAAATCAGACTCCGGAAAGATCATAGGGCCTGGCGAGCACGATCGCCCGGCCGCTTTTGAGCGAAAAGCGAACCTTGCCTTCCGCGACATTGGAAATGGTGCGCGACGCGCCGAACGGCAGATGGAAATCCGCCAGCGGATAACGCGCATTCTCGATGGAAAGCCCGGTCAGCTCACTGAACCCGAGCACCGAAAACAGGCTGTCCTTGGGAAGATCCAGTTCGATCGTCCCGGCAAGCAGCGGCACGGCCTCTTCCTTGCCCGAACTCAGCCGCACGTCGAAGCCTTCTTCCGCCAGACTGACGGCCGAGAGCAGATGCTGAAGCGCGTGATCGGAGCGTTCGCCGCCGAGCGCGCCGGCCAGGATCAGCCGCCGCGCACCCCGCGCGATCGCTTCCGACACGGCGATTTCGCCGTCCGTCGCCGCCTTTGCTGTCGGATAGGGCTGTTTCGGCACATCGGGAAATGCACCCTCGAGATCATCAGGCGTCGAATCGAAATCGCCGACCCAGAGTTCCGGCACGACACCGAGTGCTGCCGCATGCCGCATGCCGCCATCGGCCGCGATGAAACGGCTGCCGCCGATGGCATGGCGCAGGCGCCCCGTCAGGCTGAGTTCGCCGCCGAGCAGAATGGTGAAGGTGGATTGGCTCATGGGCATTGCCCTTAGCGCAAACGGGGGGTCTAGGGGAAGGGCCGGCGAACGATGACCTCAGCCCGGCGTATCCTTATCGCGCGACAGGAAGACCGCCTCGTAACCGCCGATGAAACGCTCGAACAGCGCAGCGAAGCGGTCGATATCGTCCTCCGGCCAGTCGGAGACGATCTCGGAGATGATCGCAAGTTTCTGCGCGACAATCTCGGCAAGCAGACCCTGGCCGACCTCGGTCATAACGACGACAATCCGCCGCGCATCGGCCTGCGAAGCCTCGCGGCGCAGGACATTGCGCCCCACCATGTCGGCCACCACCCGGCTTGCCCGTGACGGATCGATGCGCAGCATCTCGGCGATCATGCCGACCGTGACCTCGCCGGCGGGCTGCGCCCGGCGGACGGCATCGAGCACATCGAGATGCGAAAGCTCGAGACCCGGTGCGGCACTCTGGATCGCCAGCCGGCCGATCAATCGTCGCCCGGTCATCAACCGCATGCGGCCCATGCTCCGGCCGATGCGGGGCACGCTGTCTTCATCCGGCTCCGCCGGCTGCACGGGAATGGTCTTGGTCAGCACGTCGCTCATCACGCAACCATAACAGAGCCGTTTCGAAATTTGAATATGCCGATGTCATGAATGTGTCATTGACAGATATATGCTGTTAGCACATAAAAGAGCGGCAAACCCGGAATGATGCTCCCATGGACATGCAACTCGCGCCTGCGCCGCTCGTGACGGATCCTCGTCGCCGGCTTATCCTCTTCCTCTTTCTGATGACGGCCATGTTCATGGCGACGCTGGACAATCAGATCGTTTCCACGGCGCTACCGACGATCGTCGGCGAATTCGGCCATCTCGAGCGCTTCGGCTGGATCGGCTCGGCCTATCTCCTGTCGCTGAGCGCTGTGATGCCGCTCTATGGCAAGCTCGGCGATCTATTCGGCCGCAAATATGTGATGATGACGGCGATCATGATCTTCACCGTCGGCTCGGCGGTCTGCGGCCTCGCGGTCTCGATGAACACGCTGATCGCCGCCCGCCTCCTGCAGGGTCTTGGCGGCGGCGGCATCATGGTGTCGATCTTCGCCGTCAACGCCGATCTGTTCGAGCCGCGCGAGCGGGCGCGCTACCAGAGCTATTCCAGCCTGGTGTTGATGGCATCAGGTGCCATCGGCCCGGTGCTCGGCGGCACGATGAGCGATCTTTTCGGCTGGCGCTCGATCTTCCTCGTCAACGTGCCGATCGGCTTCATCGTGCTCACCGGCCTCGCCTTCATGCTGCCCTATCGCAAGCCGCATCGCCGCCCCAGAATCGATTATGCCGGTGCGCTCCTGCTCGCGCTGACGACGACCAGTATCGTGCTTGCCACCGACAGCAGCGAATTGTTCGGCGCGCTGATTTCGCCGCAGAGTATCGGCATCGTCGCCTTCGGCGTCGTCTGCGCCGTCACCTGGGTATTTGTCGAGCGCCGAGCGCCGGAGCCGATCGTTCCTCTGGAGCTCTTTCGCAATTCCACCTTCAGCCTGCTGCTGGTGATGTCGATCATGGGCGGCGCCATTGCCATCGGCATGGTCAACTATCTCGCTCTCTTCCTGCAGACCACCACCGGCCTTTCGCCTTCCGCCGCCGGCCTTCTCTTCATCCTTCTCACGGGCGGCCTCGTCTGCGGGTCGCTTTCCGCTGGCCGCATCATCTCGAAGACGGGCCGTTACAAACCCTTCGCCATTGCGAGCCTGACATGCAGCGCCATCGCCTTCGCACTGATGTCGCAGATCCATGCGGGAACGCCGATCGCTTTCATCGGGGCGATCATGATGCTGCATGGCATCGGCATCGGTCTTGCCCAGCAGGTTCCCGTCATCGGCGTCCAGAACGCAGCACCCGCCCGCGACGTCGGCGCCGCCACCGGCTCGGTGACGCTGTCGCGCATGGGAGGCGCATCGATCGCCATATCAATCTACGGTGCCATCATCGCTTCTGAGCTCGGCAAGGTCGGCGTCTCCATTCCCGGTGTCGCCGATATCGAGCAGTTGACGCCGAAGATGATGGCTTCGCTTCCCGAAGCAAGCCGCCGGGCCGTCGCTGATATCTACGCCGCCGCCTTTTCGCCGCTGTTCATGACCGCCTGCGTCATTGCGCTGATCGGCCTTGCGGCCGCCATCATGCTGAAGCCGGTGCAACTGCCCCGCGCCGGCGAGGCGAAGCTGCCGCAGGCGACGGTGGCGGGAGCCGCGGAATAGTCGGATCGTACACGCGGAACACTCATCGTAAGGCGTTGCGACCGCGTTACAACAATCAATGGTTGCAATTTTCTCGCACAGCAGTCGCTGTCCGGCCGGTTCGTTCAATCGGCCCGTTCTTTTTCTGCGCCGCCAACGAATCTCCGTGTCGTGACAGAACTTTCGCCATAATTTCATCCGAGCGAAGGGAGGTCTCGCTGCCCGAGGCTTGCCAAAATGCAACGGCGCCACATTTAAACAGAGTTTCGCTATGCAACCGATGCGGAAATCAGCTACAGCAAAGACTTGTATCGGCCGATTGTGCAGCGCGAGATCAGGGGTGCGCACCTGTTGAATCCCCCTTGCCACGGCCGGTCCGAACCTGCGGTAAACCGGCAAAATAGCGACATGATGCGGAGAAACAGACTGGATAGCTTGACGACGTGGAAATCGCCCGCGCTTTCCAGTGATGCCATCTCCACGCCGCGGCGCTTCGCGCGCCGCCTGATGCTGCTGTCGGCCGTCGCCATGGCGCTGAATGGCTGCCAGACGCTGATCGAACAATCCTACCAGCCGAGCGTGTCGCCGTCTTCCAATCCGCAGATCGTCGACGAGGTGCAGAAAAACGACCCGCGCGCGGCGATGGGTGCCCGGGAGCATCCGCGCATCGTGGCAAGCTACGGCGGCGAATACAAGGACGCCAAGACCGAGCGCCTCGTCGCCCGCATCGCCGGCGCGCTGACGGCGGTGTCGGAAAATCCGAGCCAGTCCTACCGAATCACCATCCTGAATTCGCCTGCCATCAACGCCTTCGCGCTGCCGGGCGGTTATCTCTATGTCACTCGCGGCCTGCTGGCGCTCGCCAACGACGCCTCCGAGGTCGCAGCCGTGCTGTCGCACGAGATGGGCCATGTGACGGCCAATCACGGCATAGAACGGCAGAAGCGCGAAGAGGCCGAGGTTATCGCCAGCCGCGTCGTCGCCGAGGTGCTTTCCAGCGATATCGCCGGCAAGCAGGCGCTGGCCCGCGGCAAGCTGCGGCTCGCCGCCTTCTCCCGCCAGCAGGAACTGCAGGCCGACGTCATCGGCGTGCGCATGCTTGGCGAAGCCGGCTACGATCCGTATGCCGCCGCCCGTTTCCTCGATTCCATGGCGGCTTACAGCCGTTTCATGTCCGTCGATCCCGAAGCCGACCAGAGCCTCGACTTCCTGTCGAGCCACCCGAATTCGGCGCAGCGCATCGAACTTGCCCGCACCCATGCCCGCGCCTTCGGCCAGGAAGGTTCGGTCGGCGACAAGGGCCGCGATTATTATCTCGACGGCATAGACGGCCTGCTCTACGGCGACAGCCCGGAAGAAGGCTATGTGCGCGGTCAGACCTTCCTGCACGGCGGTCTCGGCATCCGCTTCGACGTGCCGCCGGATTTCCATATCGATAACAAGGTCGAAGCGGTAATGGCGACCGGCCCGAACGACATCGCCGTCCGCTTCGACGGCGTCGCCGACAATCAGAACCAGAGCCTTACCAACTATATTTCCAGCGGCTGGGTGACGGGTCTCGACCCGTCGACCATTCAGCCGATCACCATCAACGGCATGGAAGCCGCCACAGCGCGCGCCAGCGCCGACCGCTGGGATTTCGACGTCACCGTGATCCGCAACAATTCGCAGATCTTCCGTTTCCTGACCGCCGTACCGAAAGGCAGCGACGCGCTCGAGCCGACGGCCGAAGTCCTGCGCGCCAGTTTCCGGCGCATGACGCCGGCCGAAGCTGCCTCGCTGAAGCCTTTGCGCATCCGCGTCGTCACCGTCCGGCCGGGTGAAAATATCTCGACGCTCGCCGCCCGCATGATGGGCACCGACCGCAAGCTCGATCTCTTCAAACTCATCAACGCCCTGCCGACGGGTGCAGCCGTTTCACCTGGCGATCGCGTCAAAATCATCGCCGAATAAAAAAAGCCCGGCTCGCGCCGGGCAGTCTGTGCTGCTGGAGGGGAATGCTGGCGAATATGGTCAGGCGTAGGCCGCCATATGCGGATCGGCGCTGACGAGCGCGCTGCGGAGCTTCTCCATCGCCCGGCTTTCGATCTGCCGCACACGTTCCTTGGAAATGCCGAGATCGGCTCCGAGCTCTTCGAGCGTGGCGCCGTCTTCCGCCAGACGCCGGGCGCTGATGATCTTCATCTCGCGTTCGTTGAGATGTTTCAGCGCCGAGGCGAGCCAGATGCGGCGGCGCTCGCCGTCGATCATGTTGGAGACTTGCTCGTCCGGCAGCGGATCGTCGCTGACGAGGAAGTCCATCTTCTCCGCACTCTCGGCATCGCCGGAGACCGAAGGCGCCTGCAGCGAGGCATCGTTGCCGGAAAGCCTGGCATCCATGGTCTGTACATCGGCGAGGCTGACGCCGAGCGCCGCGGCGATTTCCTGGTGAATGGATTGCAGCGTCAGTTGCGTGTCGCCCTTGGCGAGCTTGGCGCGCAGACGGCGCAGATTGAAGAAGAGCGCCTTCTGCGCCGAGCTCGTGCCGCCGCGGACGATCGACCAGTTGCGCAGGATGTAATCCTGGATCGAAGCCCTGATCCACCAGCTGGCATAGGTGGAAAAGCGCACATCGCGGTCCGGCTCGAAGCGGGCGGCGGCCTCCAGCAGGCCGACATATCCCTCCTGCACGAGGTCGCTCATCGGCAGGCCGAAATTGCGGAACTTGCCGGCCATGGAGATGACGAGGCGCATATGCGCCATGGCGATCTGGTTGCGCGCGCCGCGGTCGTCGTGATCCTTCCAGCGGATGGCGAGATCGTGTTCTTCCTGGCGGGCGAGATACGGGGCGGCCATCGCGATTTTGATCATGCGCCGATCTGCAGACATGTTCTTCATTTCGATCTCCTGAAACAGGCCTCTCGCCCTAAATGAACAATAAAACTCACATGCCGGAACATCGCTGTCCGGATTGAAAGGGTTCCGAATGCATGAAAGGCCCCGCCCCTGGACTTTTCAGGAGGAGGCCCTATTTTTCATCATGTGCCGAAAAGACGGCTGGGCTGGACCTGTTTCTTCACCTTGCCGGATAGGCAATCTTGAAAAGGCATGATCCGCTCCTCATCGAACATTGACGGAATAGCAGTTCGCCCGGCGAGCCCATTACCCGGCGAGCAGTCCGCAATTACGTGTGTTAACGCGGCAGTCGGGAAAAAGTTCCAATAAAAAACCCGGCGCAAAGGCCGGGTTTTTTCGATGGGAAAAACAGGGTTGCCTTAAAGCAATTCCAGGAAAAGTGCGAAGCGGTTTTCCCAGGCAAAGCGCGAAGCGCTTTTGCCGGGAATTGCGTAAACAAAAGGATAGAGCGGTCCTACCCTTTCGTTTAAAGCTGAACCGCTCTACGCGGCTTCGTCCTGCGAATCGTCTTCTTCGATCGCCTTGCCGCGCTTCGGACCCTTGTTGAGATTGGTCTCGACGAGGCGGACGGCTTCGGTTTCCGACATCTTGTTGACGGCGGCGATTTCGCGCGCCATGCGGTCGAGTGCAGCTTCATAAAGCTGGCGCTCGGAATAGGACTGCTCGGGCTGGTTTTCGGCACGATAGAGATCGCGCACGACTTCAGCGATGGAAATCAGGTCGCCGGAATTGATCTTGGCATCATATTCCTGGGCGCGACGGGACCACATGGTGCGCTTGACGCGCGCCTTGCCCTGCACGACCTTCAGTGCACGCTCGACGAAATCCGTTTCCGAAAGCTTGCGCATACCGATGCTCATCGCCTTCGCGACCGGAACCTTCAGCCGCATCTTGTCCTTTTCGAAATCGATAACGAAAAGTTCGAGCTTCATGCCGGCAACTTCTTGCTCTTCGATAGCGGTGATGGTACCGACGCCGTGAGCGGGGTAGACGATCGATTCACCGGTCTTGAAGCCATGGCGTGCTGTGGAAGGCTTTTTCTGCTGAGTCGTCATTCTATTCAAAAACTCCCTGTTACGCTTCCGGCGGCGGCCGGAGCCGGGTCAGTCAGGCCCGGGTGAGACGGTAGTATCCGTCGGGTGACTTCACTCTGATCCCATCGGGCAAAAGCAAAGGACTTCTCGCGCACGATCTTGGGACCCGGCGCTCAAAGCGTTGATATGTCACGGAAACCGCGTGCGGATTTGTTTTGCTTTCGTGATGGTTTTGGGCATGCGTCATGCCACAAATGGAACAGTAGCCGAAAGCTATCATAAAAATATGAGGAAATCAATAATTTGCTTCGCTTGAGTCATGCGGGCAACACATGCCACCCATATGCCTCACGCAGCTTTTAAACCGTTTCGCCCTGCGGCCGCCCGAATTCGGCGACCGTCCGTGGCCGCCGACTCAATCGCCGGAACCGGGCTTTTCGGAGAAATATTTCTCGAACTTTCCGGTCTCGCCGTCCATTTCCTTGGCCTCGGGCAATGGGTCCTTCTTGACCGTGATGTTCGGCCAGATGGTAGCATATTCGGTATTGATCTTCAGCCATTTGTCGAGGCCCGGCTCGGTATCCGGCTTGATCGCCTCGGCGGGACATTCCGGCTCGCAGACGCCGCAATCGATGCATTCGTCAGGATGGATGACGAGAAAATTCTCACCCTCATAGAAGCAGTCGACAGGGCAGACTTCCACGCAATCGGTGTATTTGCACTTGATGCAATTGTCGGTCACGACATAGGTCATGAAGAACTCCAGGATTTCCATGCGGATGGGGCCGGGCAACCTGGAACGTCGCGCCTATCCCCGTGCCGGAGGAAAAGCGTGGGCAGGCTTGGGCGGCAAGCACGCTTCCGGCAGGTTGTCAGTGACGTATCGGCTTTGGCGCCGGATTTCAAGGATAAACGATCTGCAAAAGCCGCCCGTAAAGACAGAGTTTTCTAATCCTCGTCCGACATCAGCCTGTCGATTGCGCGCCGTTCCTTTTTAGTCGGACGGCCGGTGCCGCTCGCCCGGATCGCCTGCTCATAGGGCGTGAGACGTTTTGTCTCATCAGGCGGCGGCGACAGGTCCTCATAGAGCAGGCGGGCCTCCTCGTAGGGTCCCCGCCGCTCGCCGGCAAAACGCACGACCAGAACGACATCGCGCCGCTCCAGCGTCAGCTCGATACGGTCGCCCGGCTTGACCATCTGGCTCGGATGATTGCAGCGCTCGCCGTTGATGCGCACATGGCCCGACTGGACATGGCTCTGCGCCAACGAGCGCGACTTCAGCATGCGCGCGAAGAACAGCCATTTGTCGATGCGCTGGCGCGAACCGCTTGTCGGCTGTGTCTCCCCGTTCATGATTACTTCTTCATCTGCTCCTTGAGAGCTGCGAGCTTGGCGAAAGGTGAATCCGGATCGATCGGCTTTTCCTTGCGCGGCGGCTTGGCCTCGAAGCGCAGCGGCTGCGAAGCGCCGCGGTTGTTGTTGCGGTCGTTACGATCGTTGCGGTCACCGCGATCCTTGCGATCGCCGCGGTCCTGCCGGTCGCCGCGCGGCTGATCGCCCCGTGGCTGGTTGTTGCGCTCGCCTCTGGCCTGCTGCGGCCGGCCGCCGTCGCGATTACCGCCGTCCTTGCCGCGATTGTGACGATTATTGTCGCGGCCTTCGCCGCCGCGATTGCCCTCGCCGCCTTCACCGCCGCCAGACCGGCGATTGCGGTCACCGCGTTCCTGGTTCTGTCCGCGCTGCTCGCCCTGGCCGCCACGGCGTTCGCCATGCCCGCCGCGCGCCTGACGCTGATTGTCGTTGCGGCCGCCGAGACGCCACAGAAGAACCGGCTTCGGTTCCGCGGGCTCGCCGGCTTCGCCGGAAGCAGTGACGGCTTCGCCAGACGCCAACACCGTTTCCTCGGAAGCGGATGCAGCCTCCACGGGGGCTTCCACAGCGTCCGTCACAGCCGTGTCGACGACATCGGAAGCCGCCTCGGTCATGGCTGGCTCGCCAGCGGTCTCTTCGGTCGCCCCGTCGGCGTCGTCGTGATCGGCCTTTTCGGCTGTCTCGTCCGCAGGCGTTTCGGTGGCCGCAGCCGGCGTCGAAACCGCATCCTGCGTCGCAAGATGGGCCGATGCCTCTTCCGCCTTCACGGCATCGGCGCGATAGCCGAGACCCTTGAGGATTTCTTCCATGTCCTCGAGCGTCGCACCGAGGATCGACAGCATCGCCGTCGTCGTCGTGAAGCGGCGGCCGTCATAGGCGCCCTCCGGACGGTTGCTCTGACCGGGCTTCCACTGCAGCAGCGGACGGATGATATCGGCGAGCCGTTCGAGAATGTCGATGCGCACCGCACGCTTGCCGAGGAACCGGAAGCCGGCGAGCTTGTAGAACATCCGCTCATAGCTCGGATCGGTGACGACCGAGGTACGGCCGGCAGCCAGTACGGGAATGAGATCGCCGTAACCCGGCTTGTCCAGACCGTCGTTCTTCAGCGCCCAGAGCAGCGTGATGAGCTCGGCCGGCGCCGGCTTCAGCAGTGCCGGAACGAAAATATGGTAGGCGCCGAAACGCACGCCGTAGCGGCGCATCGAGGCTCGGGCCTCCTGGTCGAGCGACTTCACTTCTTCGGTGACGTCGCGGCGGAACAGCACGCCGAGATTCTCGACGAGCTGGAAGGCCAGCCCCTTGGCCAGACCCTGCAGATCTTCGGCGCGCGACAGATCGTCGAGCGGCTTCAGCACCGTGCTGATATGATGATTGACGAAACGCTCGATCCGGGCGGCGACATGATCGCGGGCATTGCCCGTCAACTGCTCGTCGGCGAGCAGAATCACGCGCGGACGCATGATGTGATCGCTGCCCGAAAGCCGCGCCACCGGGTCGCCGATCCAACGGATCAACCCGTCGGCGCCGATCGCCAGGTCGCTGTTGCCGGCGGCATGAATTCGCGCCGCACGGGCCTCGAATTCCAGCGCGAGCGCTTTCTGCGACGCAGCCTGAACCGCCTTGGCATCCGGTCCGTCCGTTCCCGCCACCGGCGTGAAACGGAATCCGCTCAATTGCCCTACATGATGTCCTTCAACGAAGACATCGCCATTCACACTGATTTCAGCTTCCAGCATCGCATTCTCTCTCAGGCGCTTCATGAGCACAGATGTCCTGCGATCAACAAAGCGTTTCGTCAACCTTTCATGTAACGCGTCGGACAATCGATCTTCGATTTCCCGCGTCTTTTCCTGCCAGTGTGTCGGATCGGCAAGCCAACCAGGCCGATTCGAAACATAGGTCCAGGTCCTTATCTGCGCGATTCGCGCCGAAAGCGTGTCAATTTCCCCATCTGTCCGATCGGAGCGATGAACCTGCTCCGCGAGAAACTGCTCGTTCACCGTGCCATAGCGGACGAGATCGGAAAAGAGGGTGGAGATAAGATCGGCATGTTGTGCCGGGGTGATACGCCGATAGTCGGGAAGCGCGCAAGCCTCCCAGAGTTTTTCGACGCGAGCAGGCCGGTCGGCGAGATCAACGACCTCGGGATAACGCGAAAGCTGTTCCAGCGCCTGCTGGTCGACCGCAGGCAGCGCTCGCGTCAGCCCCGGCACGCGCGGTCCCGCTTCGAGGCTGGCGCGCAGCGCCTGGATCGAGGAGAAGTCCATCTCGGTCGTGCGCCACTGCAAAACCTTGACGTTGTCGAATTCGTGCCCTTCGATGCGCTGCACCAGCTCCTCGTCGAAGGGCGAGACCTGCCCGGTGACGCCGAATGTACCGTCGCGCACGTGCCGTCCGGCGCGTCCGGCGATCTGGCCGAGTTCGCCCGGATTGAGATTGCGGAATTGGTAGCCGTCGAATTTCCGGTCCTGGGCGAAGGCGACGTGATCGACATCGAGGTTGAGGCCCATGCCGATCGCATCGGTCGCCACCAGATATTCGACGTCGCCGGCCTGGTAGAGTGCGACCTGCGCATTGCGGGTGCGCGGGCTGAGCGCACCGAGCACGACCGCAGCACCGCCGCGCTGCCGGCGGATGAGCTCGGCGATGGCATAGACCTCGTCGGCCGAGAAAGCGACGATCGCCGAGCGCTGCGGTAGCCGGGTGATCTTCTTCTGCCCGGCATAAAAAAGATGCGAAAGCCGCGGCCGCTCGACGATCGTGATGCCGGGCAGGAGCTGCTGCAGGATCGGCTGCATCGTCGCAGCACCCAGCAGCAGCGTTTCCTCGCGGCCGCGAAGATGCAGGATGCGATCGGTGAAGATGTGGCCGCGCTCGAGATCGCCGGCGAGTTGCACCTCGTCGATCGCGACGAAGGCGGCCTTGGTCTCGCGCGGCATCGCCTCGACGGTGCAGACCGAAAAACGTGCATTGGGCGGCGAAATCTTTTCCTCACCGGTGACCAGCGCCACATTCTGCACGCCGACCTTCTCCACCACCCGCGTATAGACCTCGCGCGCCAGCAGCCTGAGCGGCAGGCCGATCACGCCGGTCCCATGCGCGACCATGCGCTCGATGGCATAATGGGTCTTGCCGGTATTGGTCGGCCCGAGCACCGCGGTCACACCGCGTCCACTCAGAATCATCGGCTGCGAAGTCAGGTTCATCGGTCCATGCAAATGAGGCGGGCGCCCCCGGAAAATCTCGGCTTCTCGATGGAAGCCAGAGAACACATGGACAGCTGCCGCCGCAAACGCAAGGACAGATTTCAAAATGCTGCTGAGATTACGACCTTTGCGAGTCTTGCGGAACGTCCGAATATGCGATTCGGAACAGCCTGAGAACGAATCAGCGACGAATCGCTGACTCCCGGCGATTCAGCTTTTGTTCACGGCTAAGTATTGATTTTGAATCACTTTTTCCCACTAAATGCTGAATCATGAGACTCTCTCCCGTTCTCAATATTCGTCGCGTGACTGCGATTTCCGCCGGGTCTTGAACAGGCGAAAATCCGTCCGGAAATTAACCTCTCGACCAAAGGCGGAACGAATCGGAGACGAATCGCTGACTCCCCTGCTTTCACTTTTTGTTCCCGCCCACATCTGGTGGTGTCATCGATTCCGGACGCTAGATGCGGATCGGCGGCAGGTCCTTTCGCCCGGCCTCCTCGCAGCGGCGTTAATCTTTCGGAAGCCGGATTCAGGCGGCGTTAGGCCAAAGGCGGCGAGATTATAGTGCTGATCAAATACGGAACGAATCGCTGACGAATCGGAGACATCCCGACTTTCCCTCTTTGTTCACCGCAACATGTTGTATTTAAACACCTTTTTAACCATAGAGGCAATTTTCGGAGATCACCGAAATTAAACCGTGAATCGAACCTCGTCACATTTCAGCCATGTAACCGGGAACAAAAATCGCCAATGCGTGTTTCCAATCCATCCAAATTGCGGATGAAATGAAGGAAAAACACCATGCTTGGCACCATACTACTTGTTATCCTCATTCTGCTCTTGATCGGAGCCTTGCCGAATTGGGGTTATAGCCGTGGCTGGGGCTATGGACCTTCCGGCGGTTTGGGGCTAGTTCTCGTGATTATCATCATCCTTGTACTAATGGGCCGCATCTAAAGGCCAACTAACCTGGGGAGTTACGACATGATGAAGAAGATTGTTCTTATTGGTGCGCTCGTCGGCGCCCTGGCGTCCTGCACGGCGACCGAGCAAGGTACCGCGATCGGCGCCGGCACTGGCGCTATCATCGGCGGCGCCGTCACCAACAGCTGGGGTGGTGCCGCAGTCGGCGCCGTTGCCGGCGGCCTGACCGGCGCTCTCATCGGCCAGTCGGTCGAACGCCGCGGCTATTGCATCTATCGCGACCGCTACGGCCGCCGCTACGAGGCTCGCTGCCGCTACTGACCGGCGAAAGCATATCGGACTCCCAACGGGCGCTTCTGCGCCCGTTTTTCTTTGCCATCCGCAGCGGTCAACGAACCGTTGACACTGGGTCGCGAAAGTCAAACCTACCGACGCCCCTCAGCCAGACGCATATTTCCTTCGTGAGCACAGGCACCATCGCCCGACGCAGTGAAGGAATATTTTCATGGATCAGATTGTCCTCAGTTCCGCCGTCGCCGTTCTCGTCGCCGCGGCGTTCCTGACAACCGCGATCTCGGCTCTTCTCAGCAGAGATCGCTCGCGGCAGCCAATGCCGGTCAAGATTCAGGTTCGGCGAGACCGGAACACCGGCAAGCGCTTCTGACTCCCAAAGGGGTCACGATCGCTCAAAGCACCATACGAGCAGCCTTCGTACTGCCTCAAAAAGCAAAGGCGCCTCCTGCAACACGCCTTTGCTTAGAGAGCGACAAGCGTCCGTTCTGTCTTAAACGAAGAACTGTCCGCCATTGGCCGTCAGCGTCGAACCGGTGATGAAGCCGGCATCGTCGGAGGCGAGGAAGGTGACGCAGCGCGCGATTTCCTCAGGCTCGCCGAGGCGGCCGACGGGGATCTGCGGAATGATACGTTCGTTCAGCACCTTCTCCGGCACGGCCAGCACCATCTCCGTTCCGATATAACCGGGGCAGATGGCGTTGACGGTGATATTTTTCGCCGCCCCTTCCTGGGCCAGCGCCTTGGTGAAGCCGAGATCGCCGGCCTTGGCGGCCGAATAATTCGCCTGGCCCATCTGGCCCTTCTGGCCGTTGATCGACGAAATATTGACGATGCGGCCGAAGCTGCGGTCGCGCATGCCGGTCCAGACCTGATGCGTCATGTTGAACAGGCCGGTGAGGTTGGTATTGATCACCTCGTGCCACTGCTGCGGCGTCATCTTGTGGAACATTGCGTCACGGGTGATGCCGGCATTGTTGACGAGGATTTCGACCGGACCGATCTCGCTTTCGATCCTGGCGATCCCTTCGCCGCAGGCAGCGTAATCCGAAACATCCCATTTGAACACCGGAACGCCCGTGGCGTCGTGGAAGGCCTTGGCCTTCTCGTCATTGCCGGCATAGTTGGCGGCAACCCTGTATCCGGCATTTTTCAGCGCGACGGAAATCGCCGCGCCGATGCCGCGTGTACCACCAGTGACCAGAGCCACTCTGCCCATGTTCCACTCCCCTTCCTTGTTTTTCGCCCGCCTCGTGGCGGGCTTTTCAATCAATGACGGATCGTATGCCGTTTAAAGCGCCTCAAAGCACATGGCCACACCCATGCCGCCGCCGATGCAAAGCGTGGCGAGGCCCTTTTTGGCACCGCGGCGTTTCATTTCGAACAGCAGCGTGTTGAGAACGCGCGCACCGGAGGCGCCGATCGGATGGCCGATCGCAATCGCCCCGCCATTGACGTTGACGATCGACGGATCCCAGCCGAGATCCTTGGTGACGGCGCAGGCCTGCGCCGCAAAGGCTTCGTTGGCTTCGACGAGATCGAGATCGCCGACCGTCCAGCCGGCCTTCTCCAGCGCCTTGCGCGACGCCGGGATCGGGCCGGTGCCCATGATCGAAGGATCGACGCCGGCCGTTGCCCAGGAAACGATGCGGGCGAGCGGCTGAATACCGCGCCTGACAGCTTCGGCTTCGCTCATCAGCACGGCTGCGGCCGCACCGTCGTTGAGGCCGGAGGCATTGGCGGCCGTGACCGTGCCCTCCTTGTCGAAGGCCGGGCGCAGCTTGCCCATTGCTTCCAGCGTGGCGCCGTGACGGATATATTCGTCTGCGTCGACGGTCACGTCGCCCTTCCGCGTCTGGATGAGGTAGGGGATGATCTCGTCGGCAAAACGGCCGGCCTTCTGCGCGGCTTCAGCCTTGTTCTGCGAAGCGACGGCGAACTGATCCTGATCATCGCGCGAAAGCTGCCACTGGCGCGCGATATTCTCGGCGGTGACGCCCATGTGATAACCATGGAAGGCGTCGGTCAGGCCGTCCTTGATCATCGTGTCGACCATCTTCATGTCGCCCATCTTCGTGCCGCTGCGTAAGTGCGCGGCATGCGGTGCCATCGACATGGATTCCTGGCCGCCGGCAACGATGATCTTGGCATCGCCGGTGGCGATCTGCTGCATGCCGAGTGCGACGGCGCGCAAGCCGGAGCCGCAGAGCTGGTTGACGCCCCAGGCCGTCGCCTCCTTCGGAATGCCGGCCTTGATCGCCGCCTGGCGGGCCGGGTTCTGGCCCTCGCCGGCGGCAAGCACCTGGCCGAGGATCACCTCGTCCACTTCGCCGGCATCGACGCCGGCGCGCGCGAGCGCACCCTTGATGACGGCCGCGCCGAGTTCATGCGCGGGAACGGTCCCGAAGGCGCCGTTGAACGAGCCGACGGCTGTTCGGCCTGCACTGGCGATGACGACGGATGAATTGCTCATGGGGACGCTCCTCCTCGTTTTTCGTCTCACTTACATAAGTGGAAACTGGCAAAGCTTGCAGCACAAGTCAAACGCGAAGACCGGCTGCCGTCATTTTTCGGCGGCCGGCGCCAAAGCCGATTCATCTGCTCTGTGAAAGGTTTGCCGCATCGCACAAAGAGATTGTCACCGGCCTTCTTTTGCGTCTACAGTCTGAAGTGGAGGAATATCCATAATTCAGACGGGGGTCCAGGAGACTGATATGGCGAAGCATGAGGGTCAGATAGTCATCAAGAAATACGCCAATCGCCGGCTATACAATACGGGTACCAGCACCTATGTCACGCTGGAGGACCTGGCGGAGATGGTGAAGAAGGGCGAAGATTTTATCGTCCAGGATGCAAAAAGCGGAGATGATATCACCCATTCGGTGCTGACCCAGATCATCTTCGAACAGGAATCGAAGACCGGCAACACCCTGCTTCCGATCTCCTTCCTGCGCCAGCTCATCACCTATTACGGCGATCAGATGCAGATGGTCGTGCCGAGCTTTCTCGAACATTCGATGCGCGCCTTCACCGAACAGCAGTCCCAGATGCGCGAGCAGGTGAACCGCGCCTTCGGCGAGACACCGCTCGGCAAGAACCTGCAACTGCCGATGCAGATGGTCGAAGACCAGGTTCGCCGCAACACCGAGCTGTTCCAGCAGGCGATGCAGATGTTCTCGCCCTTCATGACGCCGCCCGCCAAGGAAAGCCGCAAGGCCGAGGCCAAGGATATCGACGAGCTGAAGGAACAGCTGCGCGCGCTTCAGAACAAGCTCGACAACCTATAAGCCGATCGAAACATCCCGCCCGGCGCTCCGGATCGAGACGGCAAAACCGCCGATCACATCGATCAGAGCGATCGTCATCAAAATGAAGAACACCTGCGTCGCGGCATCCTGGACGAGCAGAAACTCGACCAGGAAGACGATGAAGACCAGCATCGACAAGATATGGTTCATCAGGTTGCCGGAACCGGGCCTGGTCGCCTTGAGGATTTCGAAGAACAGCACGACAAGGGCGACGACGATTAGGAGATCGCCGAGCGCCATGCTCCAGATCGCGCCCGAGAGCATCGACAGCACGATCACGTCATGATGCAGCGCGGCAATGCCGCCATCCCCCAGCAGGCCGACCACGGCCAGATTGTAAAGAATAAACGGGATAATCATCAACGGCATGGCGGCTATCATCGGCAGATCTCCTGGCAGGATGGGAATACTGCCGTAAACCGCTGTCCCACTTCAAGCCATTGCAAATATTATATCTGCCGACGGAGCGATATCGCGCAAACCGTTCCGATATTGCCGCGAAGGCGAAATACGAAAAGGCCGGCGTGATGCCGGCCTTTTGAAACTTTCGATCGGACGAGCCGGATCGGAAAATTATGCGCTTTCCTTCGGCGTCAGAACCTGACGGCCGCGATACATGCCGGTCTTCAGGTCGATATGATGCGGGCGACGCAGTTCGCCGGAGTTCTTGTCTTCGACATAGGTCGGAGCCTTCAGTGCGTCTGCCGAACGGCGCATACCGCGCTTGGACGGGCTTGTTTTTCTCTTCGGTACAGCCATTTCTCTTACTCCACTTGCGGGCAAAACATTCCCACGGCCAGACTGGCGGCCGAAACGGACATGTCGCGATTTCGGAAATTTTGCGCGCTTATACATGCAAGGGGCGGCCTTGACCAGTCCCCATCCATATTTTTTGCGGAAGCGCTGATTCCCGGTTCAGACTTCGTCTTCCGCCACGATCCAACGTTCGGCGCGAGCCGCCTCTTCCCATTTCCGCCAGGCCGCATGCGCCTTCATGGTCTTCATATAGGCGAGCGTATCGTCCCGGCTGACGAGGTCATAAATGTCGAACCGGTTGACGACGGGCGCAAACATCGCATCCGCACCGGTGAATGCGCCAAAGAGAAACGGCCCGCCGGATTGCTGCAGCAGGCCTCGCCAGATCGCCTCGATGCGGTTGACATCGGCATCGACACCATTCGGCAAGACGATCCTGGCCTTCGGCCGGCGGATATTCATCGGGCAGGCGGCGCGCAGCGCCCGGAACCCCGAGAGCATTTCCATCGACACGGAACGGGCGATCGCCCGCGCGGCACGATCGCCCGGCAAAAGCCCGGCATCGGGATAGAGTTCGGCGGCATATTCGATGATTGCCAGCGATTCCCAGATCTTCAATGCGCCGTGCTGCAGGACCGGCACGTTGCCGCTGGGCGAAATGGCCTTGATGTCGGGATTGCCGGCGGGATAGTCGAAGGGGATCAGGACCTCCTCGAAATCGATGCCGGCGCCCGTTAGCGCCATCCAGGGCCGGAACGACCAGGAGGAATAGTTCTTGTTGGCAATGTAGAGCGTCGGTCTGTCCATGGGCTTCTCCCGTTCAGGCGTCGAAATCGAAGATCAGCAACTCGTGGAAATGGTTCATGTCCTCGAACACGCAGAAAGCCGGCGGCGTCAATTCGAAAACGGGCGCCTTGCGGCGGATATCCTCGGCCACGTCGGTAAGCATCGCCTGCCAGCGCGGCAAGGCTTCGTCCTCCAGCCGTTCGATCGGATAGGCGAAGGTCATGTGAAACTTGTAGCCCTCGTGGTTCGGCTGGCGATAGCCGAGAAGATCGGCAAAGGCATTGCGCCAGGCGCGCATGATCCTGCGGTCTTTTTCCGTCACTCCGTCGACGAGCAGACCCGATGGGCGAGCTTCGACGACGGCAACAGCGAAGGGATCGGCCACCCGGAAACCTTCGAGCCGCGCCGCCATCAGCGCGGTCATGTCGTCGATCGGCGTCTCGAGCGGGAGATCGCCGGGCCAGGCGTTCTTCCGGCGGCGGGTCTCGATGATGCCTTCGAAAAGCGTCATGTGCAGGCTCGAGATCGGCGTGAACAGGAATTGCTGCGCCTCCGGCATCGCCAGATATGTCTCGCGCGCCTCGATCAGCACCGCCTGGGTTTGCGAGTCTTTTTCGACATGGCAGACGATGGTGTTGCCGGCCTCCGGCAGGAAACCGCCGATCTTGCGGTAGCGGCTGCCGAGATGGGCCGGCGGGTTCGGATTGTGTGTCTTCGAATAAACAAGAAGCTCGGGAGAAAACGTCGCGACGGTCATGGGCAACTCAGGGGTTCTGATGGGACTGCATCAGCCCATATGGCAGAACCAAGAATGTCAGATGACGCTCACCACCTCCAATAACAAGTTCTGATCTCAGTCATAGATGCACTTGATGTAGTCGCCTGAGCCCTGCGCCCGCCGCTCGATCACACCCGCAAGCCGGCGAAGGCCGCGTCCGGGCTTGCCGGCATTGCGATCGATCGGGTTCGGCAGCGAAACGGCGAGCAGCGATGCCTGGCGCCGCGTCAGCTTCGAGGCCGGCACCTTGAAATGATGCTGGGCCGCCGCCTCGATGCCATAGATGCCGGGACCCCATTCGGCGATGTTGAGATAGATTTCCATCAGCCGCCGTTTCGACAGGACGAAATCCGTGGAGACGGCCAGTGGAAGCTCCATCGCCTTGCGCACGAAGGAACGGCTGTTCCAGAGAAACAGGTTCTTGGCCGTCTGCATCGGGATGGTGCTGCCGCCGCGCGTCGCCTGGCCTTTCAGCGTATCCTCGACCAGCATGCGCATCTCGGCCCAGTCGACGCCGCCGTGGAAGCAATATTGCCCATCCTCGGACATCATCACCGATTGCACCAGAACCGGGGCAATCTCATCAAGCGACACCCATCGGCGGTCATAACCGCGCAACAGCACGAGATCGCGCAGCATCAGCGTCGAGACCGGGTGAATGAAGGGCAGAAGGTAGAAGAAGATCAGCGCATAGGGAAGGATCAGCAGGGCCAGCACCGCGAGGGCAATGCGTTTCAACACACGCCGGTCTCCGAACCATCGCCGCTCGGCCGGCGCGTCGACGCTGTCCTCTATCTCTGGCGCTATATCCAATGTCCCCAGCCCGATTTCGCTCCTATCGTTCTCATAACCCCTGTGCGTCGCTTATGCCAGAGCACAGCGGAAATCTTGCCTCCGCCATCGACAATTCCGTTGCAAGCGGCTGCGCGCTCGTGTCAAACAGCGCCCATGGACGCGAACCGGGACACTTTCGAGACGAGGCTGAAGCACAACGCCCACGAAATTGAGGCGCTGCTCGACATATTGCTGTCACCACCTACCCTTTCCGATGAAATCACCAGACCCGAGACCCTGCGCAGCGCCATGCACTATGCCGTGCTGAACGGCGGCAAGCGGCTGCGCCCGTTCCTGGTCGTCGAAAGTGCGGCCCTTCTCGGCGGCGACGCCGAGGCGGCCCTTCGGGTCGGCGCAGCGCTGGAATGCGTCCACTGCTATTCGCTCGTGCATGACGATCTGCCGGCCATGGACGATGATGATCTGCGCCGCGGCAAACCGACGGTCCACATCAAGTTCGACGAAGCCACCGCGATCCTCGCGGGCGACAGCCTGCTGACCTACGCCTTCGACATCATCGCCGCGCCGGAAACGGCCCTTCCCGATACGAGCAAGGCAGCGCTGGTGCTGGCTCTCGCCCGCGCTGCCGGTCTCGGCGGCATGGCCGGCGGCCAGGCGCTCGATCTTGCGGCGGAAAGGCAGGCCCCCGACGAGGCCGGCATCATCCGTCTGCAGGCGATGAAAACCGGTGCGCTGATCCGCTTTGCCTGCGAGGCCGGCGCCATCATCTCGGCAGGTTCGCCGGACGATCGCCAGCGCCTGCGCGCCTTCGGCGAGAAGATCGGTCTTGCCTTCCAGCTCGCCGACGACATCCTCGACCTGACGTCGGACACCGCCACCATGGGCAAGGCGACCGGTAAGGATGCAGCCCGCGGCAAGGGAACGCTTGTTGCCCTGCACGGCATGGAATGGGCCGAGACCGAGCTCCGCCGGCATGTCCGCGACGCCGAGGCGCTGCTTGCTCCCTACGGCGCCCGCGCCTCGATCCTCACCGCCGCAGCGCATTTCATCGCCGACCGGAAGAGCTGAACGGCAGTCAGGCTGCCAAGATCGCCTTGAGAGCGGAAACGAGACGGGCACATTCCTCGTCCGTGCCGATGCTGATGCGCAGGAAATCCGAAATACGCGGCTTGGCGAAATGCCGGACGAGAACACCACGCTCCCGCAGGGCCGCCTGCAGCGCAGCACCGGACCGGTTGTCATGCCGCGCGAAAACGAAATTCGCCTGAGATGGCAGCACCTGGAAAGCCAGCGCTTCGAGTTCCCGAACGAGATCGTCCCGGCTGGCGATAAGCTTGCTCCGGCAGGTCTCGAACCACGCCTCGTCCTTGATCGCCGCTGTCGCGGCGACCTGCGCCAGGCGATCGAGCGGATAGGAATTGAAGCTGTCCTTGACGCGCTCCAGCGCCTCGATCAGCGCCCGCTGCCCCAGCGCAAAACCGACGCGCAGGCCCGCAAAGGAGCGGGATTTCGACAGGGTCTGAATGACCAGCAGATTGGGATATTGGGAAATGAGCGGGATGGCGCTTTCACCGCCGAAATCGACATAGGCTTCGTCGATCACCACCACCGCATCCGGATGGGTGGCGACAAGCGCCTCGATGTCGGCAAGCGGCAAGCCGATGCCGGTCGGCGCATTCGGATTGGGAATGATGATCGCGCCGCACGGCCTGTCGTAATCCGCCAGCCGGATCTGGAACCTGTCATCGACAGGCACTTCGATCGCTTCGATATCGTATAGCAGGCTATAAGTCGGATAGAAGCTGTAGCTCACGTCGGGATAGAGAAGCGGCAGCTCGTGTTTCAACAGCGCCTGAAACGCATGGGCGAGGACCTCGTCGGAACCATTGCCGACGAAGACCTCGTCCGCGGTCAGACCGTGACGGGCAGCGATCGTCTCGCGCAATTCCGTAGCGGCCGGGTCGGGATAGAGCCGCAGACGATCGTCCGCCGCCTGCGCGATCGCCTCGAGCGCCTTTGGAGACGGCCCATAGGGATTCTCGTTGGTGTTGAGCTTGACCAGGCCGGGGATACGGGGCTGCTCCCCCGCGACATAAGGCCGAAGCTTGCTGACGATATCAGACCAGTATCGGCTCATGCGAATTTCCAGGCTTTCATTCCGCCGCCGTCCGCTGGCCGAAGCGCTTCTCGATATAGTCGACGACGAGTGCCTCGAAATCGGCGGCGATATTGGGGCCGCGCAGCGTCAGCGCCTTCTTGCCGTCGATAAAGACGGGGGCGGCCGGCGTCTCGCCGGTGCCCGGCAGCGAAATGCCGATATCGGCATGTTTGCTTTCCCCCGGCCCGTTGACGATGCAGCCCATGACGGCGACGTTCAGCGCCTCGACGCCCGGATATTTCTCGCGCCAGATCGGCATGTTCTTGCGGATGTCGTTCTGAATGTTTTGAGCCAGTTCCTGGAAGACCGTCGACGTCGTGCGCCCACAGCCGGGACAGGCGGCAACGACGGGTATGAACTGGCGGAAGCCCATGACCTGCAGGATTTCCTGCGCCACCTGGACTTCGCGCGTGCGGTCGCCGTTCGGCTCGGGCGTCAGCGACACGCGGATCGTATCGCCGATGCCTTGCTGCAGCACGAAGCCCATTGCCGCCGACGAGGCGACGATGCCCTTGGTGCCCATGCCGGCCTCGGTCAGGCCAAGATGCAAAGCATGATTGGAGCGTTCGGCGAGCATCGAATTGACGGCGATCAGGTCCTGGACCTGGCTGACCTTGGCCGACAGGATGATGCGGTTGCGCGGCAGGCCGATCTCTTCGGCAAGCGCTGCCGAAAGCAGCGCCGACTGCACGATCGCCTCGCGCGTCACCTGCCGGGCCGAAAGCGGTGAGCCGGCCGCGGCATTCTGGTCCATCAGCGCCGTCAGCAGATCCTGGTCGAGCGATCCCCAGTTGACGCCGATTCGCACCGGCTTGTCATAGCGGATCGCCATCTCGATGATTTCGGCGAACTGCTTGTCCTTCTTGTCCTTGAAGCCGACATTGCCGGGGTTGATGCGGTATTTCGCCAGCGCCGCGGCACAATCGGGATGATCGGCAAGCAGCTTGTGGCCGATATAATGGAAGTCGCCGATCAGCGGCACGTCCATGCCGAGCCGCAGCAGCCGCTCGCGGATCTTCGGCACGGCGGCGGCACTCTCGTCGCGGTCGACGGTGATGCGCACCAGCTCCGAACCCTCGCGGTGGAGGGCCGCGACCTGGGCGACGGTCGAATCGATATCGGCCGTATCGGTGTTCGTCATGGACTGCACGACGACCGGCGCCCCGCCGCCGACGATGACGCCGCCGACATCGACGGCAATGGAAGCGCGGCGCGGTTTCGGATCAAAATCGGCGGCTGAGGACATGAAGCGCTTTTTCACCCCTAGAAACAGTGCCTTTCAGGTGGATCATGACCGCTTTCTTGTCAACCGCCCCCGATATCACTTTTGTTGGGAAGCGGCTCAGTGACCGCCCCCGGAAACCCCATCGGCATAATGGGCGAGCTTGGAGAACGCCAGGACGACCAGCAGCAGCACCGGCAGCGCCATGAACACCACGGCAAAACCGATATGCTCGGCGACGAAGCCGATCAACGACGGCGCAACCAGCATGCCGGAATACCCCATGGTCGTGACCACGGAGATGCCGATGCCGGGCTTGAGGCCGGGAATGTTGCCCGCCGCCGAGAAGGCGATCGGCACCATGTTGGAAATGCCGATACCGCAAAAGGCAAAACCCAGAATGGCAAGCTCGGCATTGGGCGCCAGGCCCGCAAGCAGCATGCCGACAATGGCAAACAGCGTGCAGATCCGCAGCGTCTTGACGCCGCCGAGACGATCGCGCACCAGGTCGCCGGCAAAGCGCATGATCGCCATGGTCGCCGAAAAGGCTGCGAAACCAAGACCGGAGAGCGCCACGGAGGCGTCCATTTCCTGGCGCAGATAGAGCGCGCCCCAGTCCAGGACGGCACCTTCCGGCACCATGGAGAACAAGGCCATCAATCCGAGCAGCCACGGCAGCGGCACCATCGGCAGCTTGGTCTTTTCCTTCTTGGTATCGGGATGCGGCGGATCCGCAAGGATCATCGGCCAGGCAACGGCGAGGAAGATCGCCGCCAGCACCGTCGCCAGCTGCGCATGGCCGAGAATGCCGAGCTTGGCAATCACGATGCCGCCGAGGCCGGAGCCGATCAGCCCGCCAAGGCTCCAGAAAGCGTGGCACGACGACATGATGGCGCGGCGCATGGATTTCTCGACCGACACCGCATTGGCATTCATCGCCACATCCATCGCGCCGATGAAGCCGCCGAACAGGAACAGCGAAATGGCCCCGGTGATCACATTCGGCGCGAGCGTCAATGCCATGAGCAGCGGCAGCACGCCGACCACCGTCGCCCGAACGACGACACGCGAGCCATGTCTGGCGATCTGCGCGCCAGCGATCGGCATCATGACCAGCGAGCCGAGGCCGAAAACCAGGATCATCAGCCCGAGTTCGAATTTGGTGAGGCCTAGACGCTCGGCAAAATCCGGGATCTTCGGCGCCCAGCAGCCGACGACGAAGCCGTTCATGAGAAAGAGCAGGGAAACCGCCGCCCTGCTTCTGGTGATGAAGCCGCTCCGGGCTCCCCGTGGCGCACTCACGTGACTGTCCATTTTCGGTCTTTCCTCATTGCCGGGCTTGGGAGCGCCCGTTTTTCTTAACTCTGTAACGGCGGCTCAGTTCGTTTTCTCGGCGATGACGGTCCTGCATCCGCGTTCGCGGTAACCCGCAAGAACGGCCGGATCGGCATCGTGCTCGACGACCAGGCATTCGCAATGCGCAACCGGCAGGACACTGTGCGGCGCAGCCGTGCCGAATTTCTCCGAGGTGACCGCCGCCAGCACTTTTCTGCTTCTCGATGCGGCAAACCGCTTGAACTCGGCATCCTCGAAGCCGAACGCGGTGATGCCGGCTTCGAGATCGACGCCGCAGGCGCCGAGAATGCAGAGATCGGGCGAAATCTGCTCCATGTCGCGGAGCGCCTTGGCGCCGAGCGCCCCACCCGTCTGCCGGTCCACCATGCCGCCGATCAGGATGACGTTGACGGCAGGCTTGTCGATCAGTGCGGCGGCGATCGCCGGCGCATTGGTCGCGGCCGTCAGCTCGAGTTCGGCCGGCAAGGCATTGGCGATCGCCAGATTGGTGCTGCCGGCATCGAAGAATACACACGCACCGGCAGCGATCTGCGTTGCCGCGGCGCGCGCTAAGGCCTGTTTCCGATCGGCGGCAAAACCGATGCGCTGCGTCAGGCTTCCATGCGCCGGCGAAACCGGCAAAGCGCCGCCATAGACCCGCTCGCAGAGCCCTGCCGCAGCCATCTCACGCAGGTCGCGCCGCACCGTATCCTCGGAGACGCCGAATTCCAGCGCAAGCTCCGCCGCCAGCACACGGCCATTCAGCCGCAGCCTCTCGGAAATTACCCCCTGGCGCTCTCGCAACAAAAAATCCTGCATGTTTCTACCGGATCAACATCTGAAATAAGATAAACGTGCATAAACGCTGATGACCGTGCAGGCAACATGCACGGTCACACGTTTTCTGACGTTATGAAACAAAGCTCCACCACCAGAGCGAAATATCGTCTATTGACCGACCCGAGGGCCGGGATTACCGATCTCATATTCTCGATTCCCGCCGGCAGCTCCGCCATCTGGTGCATTCCCGTGAAAAACTCCGTCAGCCTGGGCATTCTGCTCACGAGCCTCGCCTATATGGCGTTCACCTTCCATGACGCGATCATCAAGATCCTGACCTCAACCATCCCGGTCTGGCAGATCCTGTTTTTCCGCAGCCTCACCATCCTCGTCGGTTGTCTCGCCTATGGCCGCGGCAAGCTCGTCCATCAAACGATGACCTCGCCGATCATCAAGCCGATGATCCTCCGCAGCATGCTTCTTCTCTCTGCCTGGCTTTCCTATTATTCCGCTGCAAGCCGCCTGCAGCTGGCCGAAGTGACGACGCTTTATTACGCCGCACCTGTCGTCGGCACCCTGCTTGCATGGCTCATCCTGAAGGAGGAGGTCACGCCGGCGCGCTGGCTTGCCGTCGGCGTCGGTTTCGTCGGCGTGCTCATTGCCTGCAACCCGATCGGCCTCACCATCTCCTGGCCGGTCTATCTGGCGCTGCAGGCCGCCGTTCTCTGGGCCGCCGCCATGGTATTGCTGCGCAAGACCTCGTTGCACGAAAAGACCACCGTCCAGCTTACCGTCTCCAATGTCTTTTTCCTTGTTATGACAGGCATTGCCGTCCTCTATACGTGGCGGACGCCTGACATGACGCAGCTGGCGCTTCTCGTCGCCACCGGCGTCGTCGCCGGCTTAGCGCAGGTCTCGCTTTTCGAAGGCATGCGCCGGGCGCCTGTCTCCGTGCTTGCGCCCTTCGAATATACCTCTCTCGTCTGGGCCTTTCTGCTCGGCTACCTGATCTGGGCCGACCTCCCCACGCAGAATGTCATTGCCGGCGCATGCATGATCCTCGGGGCCGGATTGATCATCATTGTCAGCGAGAGGCTGCGCCGCCGCGCCGCGGTTTGATGCTTATTTTCCAAGGCATTCCCGGTTCAACCGGCCGCTTGAGAAAAATATTTGCAGTTGCTGCTTTTATTCGCAGTTTTTTACGCTTCCGGCGCCCTAGTTTTCTGCGAACTATCCCTCATCCGATCACAACCTCCCAAGGATGGATACAACAATGAACTGGCTGAGAACCGTCGCCGCCGCTGCCCTCATTCAGGCTGCGGCCCTCCTGCCCGCCCATGCCGGCGAAAACCTCGCCGCCATCAAATCGGCCGGCGTCTTCAAGATCGGCACCGAAGGCACCTATGCGCCCTTCACCTATCATGACGAAAGCGGCAAGCTCGTCGGCTTCGATGTCGAGATCGGTGAAGCCATCGCCGCCAAACTCGGCGTCAAGGCCGAATTCGTCGAAGGCAAGTGGGACGGCCTGATCGCCGGCCTCGACGCCAAGCGCTACGACACCGTCATCAACCAGGTCGGCATCACCGAAGCCCGCAAGCAGAAATACGATTTCTCCGAGCCCTATATCGCTTCCAAGGCCGTGCTGATCGCCCGCGACGGCGACGACAGCATCAAGTCCTTCGCCGACCTGAAGGGCAAGAAATCAGCCCAGTCGCTGACCAGCAACTTCGGCAAGCTCGCCACCGAAGCCGGTGCCGAACTCGTCGGTACCGACGGTTTCGACCAGTCGATCCAGCTGGTGCTGACCAAGCGTGCCGATGCCACGATCAACGACAGCCTCTCCTTCCTCGACTTCAAGAAGCACAAGCCGGACGCGCCGGTGAAGATCGTCGCCGAGCAGGAAAATGCCGATTATTCCGGCGTCATCATCCGCAAGAACGAGCCGGAGCTTCTCGCCGAAATCAACAAGGCGCTCGCCGACATCAAGGCCGACGGCACCTACAAGAAGATCGCCGACAAGTATTTCGGCCAGGACGTCTCGAAGTAAGCGTCGTTCAGGAAAAAGTCCCCTCCCCAGCCCCTCGCCACAAGGGGGAGGGGCTTTGGCGGCGCCCCGCCTCATTTCAAATACCTCATTTTAAATAAGCGTCTCGGCTTGCAGCACGGTCGCTATTTCATGCGGGGCGAGAGCCAGATTAAGTCCTTCCCCCTTGTGGCGAGGGGTTGGGGAGGGGTATTCCGAGGTGGTATCACTATCCAACCGATGAGAGGGAACTCCCTTGGCGCACTGGCTCCAACTAATGGCGGAATCGCTTCCCTCGCTTCTCTGGGCGGGGCTGATCTTCACCATCCCCCTCACCCTGCTGTCCTTCGCCTTCGGCCTGATCCTCGGCCTGATCACTGCGATCGCTCGCCTTTTCGGCCCCGCGCCTGTTGCAGCCGTCGCCCGCTTCTATGTCTGGGTGATCCGCGGCACGCCGCTGCTCGTCCAGCTCTTCGTGATCTTCTACGGCCTGCCGAGCATCGGCATCCTGCTCGATGCCTTTCCCGCCGCCCTCATCGGCTTCACGCTGAATATCGGCGCCTACAGTTCCGAAATCATCCGTGCCGTCATCTCTTCGGTGCCGAAGGGCCAGTGGGAGGCGGCCTATTCGATCGGCATGAGCTGGCGCCAGGCGATGAGCCGCACCATCCTGCCGCAGGCCGCTCGCGTCGCCGTGCCGCCGCTGTCGAACACCTTCATTTCGCTGATCAAGGATACCTCGCTTGCGGCCGCCATCACCGTGCCGGAGCTCTTCCAGGCAGCGCAGCGCATCGTCGCCACGACCTATGAGCCGCTGATCCTTTATATCGAGGCGGCGCTGCTCTATCTCGTGCTCAGCTCCGTCCTCTCGCAGTTGCAGGTGCGTCTGGAGCGCCGCTTCGCGCGTTACGGCGGCATGCTGGAGGCCAATGCATGATCGAGCTTTCCAACATCGAAAAGCGCTTCGGCGACGCGGTCATCCTCAAGGATATCAGCATCCGCATTCCCGAAGGCAGCGTAACCGCGCTGGTCGGGCCGTCCGGCGGCGGCAAGAGCACGCTGCTGCGCTGCATCAACCTGCTCGAAATCCCGACATCAGGTTCCATCCGCCTCGGGGAGGAAAGGCTGAGCTTTGCGCCGGGCAAACGAACGAGCTGGCAGGCAATCCAGAAGATCCGCCGCCAGACCGGCATGGTCTTCCAGAACTTCCAGCTTTTCCCGCATCAGACCGCGATCGAAAATGTCATGGAGGGCCTGGTGACGGTCTTAAGGTGGCCGAAGGAAAAGGCCCGCGAACGCGCCATGGAGCTGCTGACCAAGGTCGGCATGACCCATAAGGCCGATGCCTGGCCGTCGACGCTCTCCGGCGGCCAGCAGCAGCGTGTGGCGATTGCCCGGGCGCTGGCGCCGTCGCCGCGCGTGCTTCTCTGCGACGAGCCGACCTCGGCGCTCGATCCGGAGCTTTCGGCCGAGGTGGTCGACGTGCTCGGCCGTCTCGCCAGCGAAGGCACGACGATGGTGATGGCGACCCACGATCTCAGGCTGGCCTCGAAGATCGCCAATGACGTCGTCTTCCTGGAAGCCGGAAGCGTGGTGGAAACGGGCAGCGCCAGGGCGATCTTCACCGCGCCGGAGCGCGAACGCACCAAGCGCTTCATTTCGACGATCAACGCCGCCCATACCTACGATATCTGAACTGTCTCACGTGAATCATGATTCACGTGAGACGCTTTGTGGCTAAACGACCTGCCTCAGGCCGAGGTGACGACGGAGCGCGCTGCCTTCAGCGCATTGCCCCACCAGGTGATCTGGTCGAGCAGGTTCTTGGCAGCCTCGTTGAGATGCGCGTAATCGCCAAGGCTCTTGCCTTCCTTGAGAACGGCAAGATATTCGCTGAAGGCGATGTGGACGCCGGTCTTGACGGAAGCGGCACCCATTTCCACGAAGATCAGACGAAGCTGCTCGACCGCACGTGCGCCGCCGACACCGCCATAACCGACGAAACCCACCGGCTTCTGGATGAATTCGCCGAGATCGATCGCGTTCTTCAAAACCGCCGTCGGCGCATGGTTGTATTCGGCAACGGTGAATATGAAACCGTCGAATTCGCGCAGCTTCTTCTTCCAGCGCTCGGCGGATTCGCTTTCCGCCGTCGTGGCGCGCTCTTCGCCGAAGAAATGCATGGGATAGTCGAGAAGATCGAGAATCTCGACGTCGAGATCGGCGCGCTGGCCGACCAGTTCGGCAATCCACTTGGCCGGATGTTCGGCGAAACGGCCAATACGCGTGCTGCCGACAATGACGGCAATCTTCAGCTTGCTCATGGAGATGATGTCCTGATTGGTCTTGGGGGCGGATGGTAGGAGCGCAACTCTATGAGAAAACCTCCTCGCCGGGCAAGACGAGGAGGTCGTTAACGCTTCGAAAAATCAACTTTTGGGCGACCTGATCAGACACAATCGGGTGATTGGCCACAGGTCGTTGGGCAGCAGAACGAAGCCTCCCGGCAACAATCGGCCGCCTACCGCTCAACCGCCATAGACGACGAGCAGGTCCTTGGCGTCGATCTGATCGCCGGCGCGCACCAGCACCTCGGAAATCGTGCCGTCCTTTTCCGCATGCAGCGCCGTTTCCATCTTCATCGCTTCGATGGAAACGAGCACGTCGCCGGCACTGACGGCCTGGCCGGGCGAGACGAAGACACGGCTGATAACACCCGGCATCGGCGCGCCGACATGGACGGCATTGCCGGGTTCGGCTTTGCGGCGAACCGCAGCCCCCGTCGCCCCATGGGCACGGTCCGGCACCTTGATGCGGCGCGGCTGGCCATTGAGCTCGAAGAAGATCGTCACCATGCCCTGGCTGTCGGTGGCGCTCATCGCCTGGTTGACGATGACGAGCGTCTTGCCGCGTTCGATATCGGCAAACAGCTCCTCGCCATCGGCAAGCCCATAGAAATAGGCGGGCGTCGGCAGCACCGAGACCGGGCCGTAAGTATCGGAGGCCAGTGCGAAGTCGGTGAAGACCTTCGGATACATCAGATAGGAGGCGAATTCGAAGTCGCTGACCTCGCGCTCCAGCTTGGTCTCGATCACCTTGCGCTCGGCATCGAGATCGGCCTCCTTCAGCAGCGAGCCGGGACGCACCGTATAGGGCTTGTCGCCCTTCAGCGCCTTCTTCTGCAGCGCTTCCGGCCATCCCGACGGCGGCTGGCCGAGATCGCCCTTCAGCATCGACACCACCGATTCCGGGAAGGAGACTTCGCGCTCGGGGCTGACGACATCGGCAACCGTCAGATCCTGGGAGACCATCATCAGCGCCATGTCGCCGACCACCTTGGAAGACGGCGTCACCTTGACGATATCGCCGAACATCTGGTTGGCGTCGGCATAGGCCTGGGCCACCCGATGCCACTTGCTTTCCAGACCGAGCGAACGGGCCTGCTCCTTGAGGTTGGTGAACTGGCCGCCCGGCATTTCGTGCAGATAGACTTCCGATGCCGGACCCTTGAGGTCGCTTTCGAAGGCAGCATACTGGTTGCGCACCGCTTCCCAGTAGAAGGAGATGCGGCGGATCCATTCCGGATCGAGGCCGGGATCGCGCTCCGAGCCGGAGAGCGCCTCGACGATCGAGCCGAGACAGGGCTGCGACGTATTGCCGGAGAGCGCATCCATCGCCGCATCGACGGCATCGACGCCGGCCTCAACGGCGGCGAGCACGGTCGCCGCCGCAATGCCCGACGTGTCATGGGTGTGGAAATGGATCGGCAGGCCGGTCGCCTCGCGCAGCGCCTTGAACAGCACCTTCGCTGCCGCCGGCTTCAGCAAGCCCGCCATGTCTTTCAGCGCGATGATATGCGCGCCGGCCTTTTCGAGCTCGACCGCAAGGTCGGTATAATATTTGAGGTCGTATTTCGGGCGGGCCGAATTGAGGATATCGCCGGTATAGCAGATCGCCGCCTCGCAGAGCTTGTTCTCCTCGGCAATGGCATCCATCGACACCCGCATGTTCTCGACCCAGTTCAGGCAGTCGAAGACGCGGAACAGATCGATGCCGCCCTTGGCCGCCTGGCGGACGAAATATTTGACGACATTGTCGGGATAGTTGGTGTAGCCGACGCCATTGGCGCCGCGCAGCAGCATCTGCAGCAGAAGGTTCGGCGCGCCCTCGCGGATCAGCGCCAGACGCTCCCAAGGATCTTCCGTCAGGAAGCGCATGGAGACGTCGAAGGTGGCGCCGCCCCAGCATTCGAGCGACAAGAGGTTCGGCAGCGCATGTGCATAGGTGCCGGCGATGCGGGCGATGTCATAGGTGCGCATGCGGGTGGCGAGCAGCGACTGGTGACCGTCGCGCATCGTCGTGTCGGTCAGCAGCACGCGCTTCTCGTTGCGCATCCATTCGCCGAATTTCTTCGGGCCGAGCGTGTCGAGCAACTGCTTCGTGCCGTCCTTGACGCCATTGCCGTTGCTGTAGGGCACCACCGGCTGGGCGGCATTCTCCAGCGGCCTCGGCCGGTCCTTGGCCTCCGGATGGCCGTTGACCGTGACGTCGGCGAGATAGGTGAGCAGCTTCGTCGCGCGGTCCTGGCGCTTGACCTGCTGGAAGAGCTCCGGCGTCGTATCGATGAAGCGGGTGGTGTAGCTGTTGTCGCGGAACTTCGGATGACCGATGATCGCTTCGAGGAAGGTCAGGTTGGTGGCGACGCCGCGGATACGGAATTCGCGCAGCGCCCGGTCCATGCGGGAGATCGCCTCGGACGGGTTCGGCGCCCAGGCCGTCACCTTGACGAGCAGCGGATCGTAATAGCGGGTGATGATGGCGCCGGAATAGGAGGTGCCGCCGTCGAGACGGATGCCGAAGCCGGAGGCCGAGCGATAGGCGGTGATGCGGCCGTAATCCGGAATGAAGTTATGTTCCGGATCTTCCGTGGTGATGCGGCACTGCAGCGCATGGCCGTTGAGACGGATGTCGGCCTGAGCGGGAACGCCGGATTCCGGCGTGCCGATCGCATAGCCATCGAGGATATGGATCTGCGCCTTGACGATGTCGATGCCGGTGACGACTTCGGTCACGGTGTGCTCGACCTGGATGCGCGGGTTGACCTCGATGAAGTAGAATTTGCCGGTATCGGCATCCATCAGATATTCGACGGTGCCGGCGCCGATATAATTGGTCGCCGCCGCGATCTTCAGCGAATAGGCGGCGAGTTCCTGGCGCTGCGCTTCCGAGAGGTAAGGTGCGGGTGCGCGCTCGACAACCTTCTGGTTGCGGCGCTGGATCGAGCAGTCGCGTTCGAAGAGATGCACGACATTGCCGTGGGTGTCGCCGAGGATCTGGCTTTCGACGTGGCGGGCGCGCTCGACGAGCTTTTCCAGATAGACCTCGTCCTTGCCGAAGGCGGCCATCGCCTCGCGCTTGGCCTCGGTTACCTCACGGGCAAGGTCCTTCGGGTCGCGGATCGCGCGCATGCCGCGCCCGCCGCCGCCCCAGGAGGCCTTCAGCATGACGGGATAACCGATGTCTTCGGCCATCTTCGCAACCACAGCCATATCGTCCGGCAGCGGCTCGGTTGCCGGCACCACCGGCACACCGACCGAGATCGCCAGGTTGCGCGCCGCAACCTTGTTACCGAGCTGGCGCATCGTATCGCCCTTCGGGCCGATGAAGATGATGCCGGCCTTGTTGCAGGCATCGACGAATTCAGGGCTTTCCGACAGCAGGCCGTAGCCCGGGTGGATCGCATCGGCGCCCGAAAGCTTGGCGACGCGGATCACCTCGTCGATCGACAGATAGCTTTCGATCGGCCCGAGATCACGCGCCAGATGCGGGCCGCGGCCGACCTGATAGCTCTCGTCCGCCTTGAAGCGGTGCAGCGCCAGCTTGTCCTCTTCCGCCCAGATCGCCACCGTTTTTATTCCAAGCTCGTTGGCCGCGCGGAACACGCGAATGGCAATTTCGGAGCGATTGGCAACGAGTATCTTGGAAATGGGCAAAACGGTCTCCTCAGACGTTCAGACGCGGGCATGCTGCACCCGCGAAGGAAATTCTTAACTTCTTGTCACAGGAAGTTCAATTTCTCTTGCGACTGCGAAATGCAATTTCTCGCCATTCCGGATGAGAATAATGCCAGCCCGGATCGGATTAGATCTGAATCCCTGTTTGAATCACGGAAGTAGCATGAGAACCGGTTATAGTTTCACGATCGCGCTCTATCGTATCAGGCCGTGACGGAAGGCAAGCGCCACCGCCTGCTGCCGGTTTTTCGCCTTCAGCTTGTTCTGCAAGCCGTTCATATACCAATCGACAGTATGGTTTGAGATCTTCAGCATCTTGCTGATTTCGATCGAGGTCATGCCTTCGGCGAGGTAATGCAGGATTTCCATTTCACGTCGCGTCAGCGGCGTTTCGGCCGGCAGCACGGTTTCCAGCGCCTGCGCCTCGCCTTTCAATTCAAGCAATCGCCAGAAGGACTTGCGTGCCACCGCCTCGAAGAGGGCGATCTCCATCGGCGACAGCTCGACAGGCTTGCCGGCGAGACTGAGGCTGCCGAGAATGCCATTCCGCCCGTGGATCGGAAAGATATAACCGTCTTCCAGCCCGTGACCGAAAGCATCGACCATCATCTGCTCCATACGGCGCTGCTGGCCATCCTTGCGGAAGGCTGCCAGGCTTTCCCGCCAACCGAAAGGCCGCTGCGCATGGGCGAGATAGCGTACCATCGGATCGATCAGGACATATTTTTTCGCGGTATAGATTTGCGGCCATTGTTCCGGCCAGCGGCCGGCAAGTGCGGCGGCCCAGGGTTCCGGATTCTTCTGAGCCGGATTCTGCGGCAAATGGCGCAGCAGGCCGTAATATTCGAAGCCGGAATCGTGGATGACATGCTCCAGTTCGGTCACGACAGCCTGAGGATTTGACGATTCTCCCAGAATTATAAGCAATTGAATTAACGAATTAATATTCACAAAGTGCCCCTTGTCCGGACTGGTGCCCGCATCGAGGCCGTCGGCGGCTTTCAAATGGGTCGCGAAACGGTCTTCTTCAAAAAATGCAGTCTCTAATTTAATGCTGCGCTAAACATTTATTAAAATGCAAGCGCAAATTGTCGCGGGGTATAGCCGAGCAGCAACTTGAACGCCAGGATTATCTCGCCGCATCCTGGGATAGCACGATCGGGTTAAGGGGCGCGGGGATTGAAGCCTGAATAGGCCGTTAATCGCCGGTTCAGGTAGCCTTTTGTAGCATCGCATCATCCCGTTTTCGCAGATGCACAAGAGGTTCGACGTGACGCTATTCAAGGTCTATGCAAGAGCTCTGCGCTATCTTGGCGCCTACAAGCTGCGCGTATCCCTGGTCGTGGTCGCAAACATCGTTCTGGCGACGATTACCATTGCGGAGCCGATCCTGTTCGGTCGCATTATCGATGCGATTTCCGGCAAGGGTGAGGTCAAGCCTATCCTGTTCATGTGGGCGACTTTCGCCGTTTTCAATACGATTGCTTTCGTTCTGGTCGCCCGCGAGGCCGACAGGCTGGCCCATGGCCGGCGGGCAACGCTGCTGACGGAAGCCTTTGGCCGCATCATTTCCATGCCGCTCGGCTGGCACCATCAGCGCGGCACGTCCAACGCGCTGCATACATTGCTGCGCGCCTGCGAAACGCTGTTCGGCCTCTGGCTGGAATTCATGCGCAACCACCTGTCGACGGTCATCGCGCTCGCGCTTCTGATTCCGACCGCAATGTCGATGGATTTGCGCCTTTCCGCCGTGCTGATGGTACTCGCCATCGCCTATTGGCTGATCGGCCGCGTCGTCATGAGCCGCACCAAAGACGGCCAGGCTTCGGTCGAGAACCACTACCATACCGTCTTCTCGCATGTCAGCGACTCGATCAGCAACGTTTCGGTGCTGCACAGCTACAACCGCATCGAAGCTGAAACCAAGGCTCTGAAATCCTTCGCCGACCGTCTGCTCGAAGCCCAGTATCCGGTGCTCGACTGGTGGGCGATCGCCAGCGCGCTGAACCGCATGGCTTCGACCATTGCAATGATGGTGGTTCTGATCATCGGCACCATGCTCGTCCAGGCCGGCCAGCTGCGCGTCGGCGACGTCATCGCCTTCATCGGCTTCGCCAACCTGCTGATCGGCCGCCTCGACCTCATGCGCCAGTTCGCCACGCAGATTTTCGAGGCCCGCTCCAAGCTCGAGGAATTCTATGCGCTCGAAGACTCGGTGCGTGACCGCGAAGAGCCGGCCGGCAACGGCGAGATCAAGGACGTCAAGGGTGCGATCGAGTTTCGCGACGTCTCCTTCGGCTTCGGCAACTCCTCGCAGGGCCTGCACAATGTCTCTTTCTCGGTGAAGGCAGGCCAGACGGTCGCGATCGTCGGCCCGACCGGTGCCGGCAAGACGACGCTCGTCAACCTGCTGCAGCGCGTCTATGATCCGCAGGACGGCAAGATCCTCGTCGACGGCACCGATATCACCAAGGTGACCCGCAAGTCGCTGCGCCGCCACATCGCCACCGTCTTCCAGGATGCGGGCCTGCTGAACCGCTCGATCAGCGACAACATCCGCCTCGGCCGCGAAGGGGCCAGCGAAGAGGAAATGCGCCGTGCGGCCGAAGCCGCCGCCGCCGCCGACTTCATCGAGACCCGTGAGGATCGCTACGATACCCATGTCGGCGAACGCGGCAACAAGCTCTCCGGCGGCGAGCGCCAGCGCATCGCCATCGCCCGCGCCATCCTCAAGGATGCACCGATCCTGGTGCTCGACGAGGCAACCTCGGCGCTCGACGTCGAGACCGAGGCCCGCGTCAAGGCGGCGATCGACAACCTGCGCCAGAACCGCACCACCTTCATCATCGCCCACCGCCTGTCGACGGTCCGCGAAGCCGACATGGTGCTCTTCCTGGATGACGGCCGCGTGGTCGAACAGGGCAGCTTCGACGAGCTCAGCCACAGCAACGGCCGCTTCGCCGCCCTGCTGCGCGCCAGCGGCATCCTGACGGACGAAGAAGTCCGCAGGGCCCACACCACCGAAGCCGCCTGATCGGTTCGGATTTCCAGACAAAGGCCGGAAGGGTAACTCCTTCCGGCCTTTTTGTTTGCCTGAAACAGCGTTGCACCGTGCGAGCTCTCCTCTGCCCTGCCGGGCTCAGGGTCGAGCCACGGGTCTCGACCCGTCCTTCGGACCCCCACAGGTGGGGAGATCACAAGTGGCTTGCCCTTCGTGCCCATCTGCCGTTTCGCCGTACTGGACGCTCATTGTTTGGGGAAGCCAGTGCGCCCAGCCGATCTCCCTCCTTGTGGGGGAGATGCCCGGCTGGACACAGGGCAGAGGGGGGTATCCCACCCCGTAACATCTCCGGCCTAACCTTAACCTAGACAGATTGATCACCCCACCGATCTTCCCTATCCTCCCCTTGCCACTGTACATCGGGAAGAAACCCATGAAGGTCCTGCGCATCGTCGCCAATATCCAGGCACCTGATATCGCTCCGGCCAAACGCTTCTATCGGGATATCCTCGGTCTCGACGTCATCATGGACCACGGCTGGATCGCGACCTTCGGCGCCGCAACGGATATGACCGTTCAACTCAGCATCGCCAGCGAAGGCGGTTCCGGAACACCGGTGCCTGACCTCTCGATCGAGGTGGACGACCTCGATACCGCTTTCCAGGCGATGTCGGCCTCAGGATTCCCGATCGAGTACGGCCCGACCGACGAGCCCTGGGGCGTCAGGCGCTTTTACGTGCGCGACCCCTTCGGCAAGCTGGTGAATATCCTCGTCCATAAAAATTGAGCCGGCGGCCCTTCGGCCACCGGCTCCTTCATCTTCGATGATCCCGAACCCTATTTCCGATCGTTGCGGCGATAGGTATTTGCCGTTCCGATGCGGACGGGAACCGGGACGGTGGCGGGCTTCGTGACCAATTTCGTCTTGACCTTGCCCTGCTGGCGCTTGCGCTCGAGATAATAGGCATAGGCGAATTGCGTTGCGACGCCTGCGATCACGAAGAGCGGACCGACCAGCGGATCCTTGTTGGTGATGTAGAGCACCACCTGCCCGATCATGGCGAGGATTGTGCCGGCAACGAAGATGTTCAGCGAATGGCGGCCGAGGATGGTCAGCGGATGATGCGCGGGGCGGCGCAGAATGCGCGAGAATAGCGGAATGCTGATGACGAGATAGGTCAGCGCCAGCACATGCAGCAGCCGCGGCAACGACAGGAAGGTCTTGTCGAAACCGGTGATAACAGGCGGCAGGCCGAGTGCGGCCAGCGAGTTGCCGAAGACCCAGAGATGGCCGGTCACCCAGATGAAAGACAGCGCGACATAAGCGGCCGCGGCCGCAAGCAGCAGCGGATGCCGCGGGATCGTGCCGCCGCGTTTGATATGCAGCATCGAAACGATGCCGATCGTAAACAGGAACTGCCAGGACAGCGGATTGAGGAACCAGTAGCTTTCGATCAGCATGTTGTGCGGCGCCACCTGGTAGATGCCGGCCAGCAGCCAGACCGTGCCGGAAACGCCGAGTGCCAGCAAGGGACTGCGCGCATTCAAGAGCAGGATGATCGGCACCATCAGCATCAACGCGCCGTACATTGGCAGGATATTGTTGTAGCCGATCTGGTGGCCGAGCAGCAGCAGCGCCGGAATGCCTTCCTTCAGGTTCATCAGCACTGCCAGGATGTTGATCTCAACAAGCAAACCCGGCCGGTGAAACAGCCACGCGCCCGAGATGAACAGCGCCAGCGTCATGAAGGTGGTAATCATGTGAGCGAGATAGAGCGTGAAGGCGCGCTTGACCGCCTTGATCGCCATCTTGAGCCGGTTGCCCGGCCGGAACCCGGAACCATAGGCAAGGCCGACGGCGATGCCCGAGATCAGCACGAAGGCCTCGGCTGCATCGGAGAAACCGAAATTCTTCGTCGTCACATATTCGAAAATCTGTCCGGGAACATGATTGATGAAAATCATGATCAGCGCCACGCCGCGCAAGACGTCGAGCCTCGTATCACGCATTGGTGCAGCTGCGGATAGGGAACTGCGCCCAGCGACGATGGCTTCGGTCGGCGTGCTTGCCATGGGTCTCTCCTTATTTATCCGATTTGCAAACGCGACGGCGGCCAAAAGGGTTCCCTTTTGGCCGCCGCGAATCGCCGTGTTTTTCAGCGTGGAGAACGCTGTTATCCGAGCGGATATCCCTCTTCGGGATCGGTGACTTCGCAACCATTGATAGACAGAGTGTAGCCGCTATCGTTGGACGCTTTTGAGACCGAAATGCGGTATTTGCCGCCGCCCTGCTCCACCTCTGCCGCAAATCCGTCCCATTCCGAAGGGAGCGACGGCCTGACATAGAGCCGGCCGCCCTTCAGGCGGATGCCGAGGATGCCCTCGACGGCGGCGCGGTAGAGCCAGCCGGCAGAGCCGGTATACCAAGTCCAGCCGCCGCGGGACGCATAGGGCTCATGGCCGTAGACGTCGGCTGCCACGACATAGGGTTCGACGCGGTATTGCTCCGCCGAAGCCTTGTCGAGCGCATGGGTGATCGGGTTGAGGATCTGGAAGCAGCGGAAGGCATCGTCGCCCCGCTTCAGCTCCGCCAGCGCCATCACCACCCAGGTCGAGGCATGGGTATATTGCCCGCCGTTTTCGCGCACGCCCGGCGGATAGGCCTTGATATAGCCGGGATCCCGGGCGGAGTTGACGAAAGGCGGCGTGAACAGCCGGATGATGCGGGCATCCTCGTCGACCAGCTGGTCGAGCACGGCCTGCATCGCCGTGACGGCGCGGGCCGGATCGCCCTCGCCCGACAGCACGCTCCAGGACTGCGCAATCGAATCGATCCGGCATTCGGGGCTTTCCCGCGAGCCGAGCAGCGCGCCGTCGTCGAAGGTGCCGCGGCGATAATAGCCGCCATCCCAGGCCGCAGTTTCGAGCGCCTTCTTCAGCTCGGCAAGATGCGCCGACCAGCGCTCCGCCCGGACCGTGTCGCCACGCTCTTCGGCATAGGGAATGAAGGAGCGCAAGGCACCCGCCAGGAACCAGCCGAGCCAGACGCTGGTGCCGCGCCCGCCGATGCCGACGCGGTTCATGCCGTCGTTCCAGTCGCCGCCGAGGAACAGCGGCAGGCCGTTTGTCCCCTTGCGGGCGATGGCGAGATCGAGCGCCAGCGCCGCATGCTCGTAGACGCTTGCCTTGTCCTCGGAAATTTCCGGCTTGTAGAAGGAATCGTGCTGGCCTTCGAGCAGTGCCGGCCCTTCCAGGAAGGCGATCTGCTCGTCGAGCACGCTCTTGTCGCCGGTGACGCTGCAATAATGATGGATTGCGTAACTCAGCCAGACGACGTCGTCCGAGATCAGCGTGCGCACGCCCGCACCCGTTCCCGGCAACCACCAATGCTGCACGTCGCCTTCGCGGAATTGCCGCGAAGCGGCATTCAGGATCTGCCGGCGGGCCAGCGACGGTTCGTGCAGCACGAAGGCCAGCGTATCCTGCAGCTGATCGCGGAAGCCGAAGGCACCGCTTGCCTGATAGAAGGCGGTGCGGGCCATGATGCGGCAGCCGAGGCTCTGATAGGGCAGCCAGGTGTTGACGAGATTGTTCATTCCACGATCCGGCGTGGAGATCTGTACTCGGCCGGTGAAATCCCGCCAGAAGGCGCGGTTCGCCTCGACGGCATCGTCGAACGAAGCCTTGCGGATATCGGCGATCACACCACGCGCCTCTTCCTCCGTCGGCGTATCGCCGAGGAAGAAGGTGAAGTCGCGTTCCTCACCGGCGCCAAGCTCGATATCGATCGCGAGCGCCGCCGCCGGATCGCCGTCGAGATCGGTGGTGCCGGAAAGCGAGGCCGCAGAGGTGACGGCCTGCGGCGCCCGGATCGTTCCTGCCTTGCCGACGAATTCGCGCCGGCTTGCCGAATAGCTCGAAAGTGTCTCGCTCGCCGCGAAGAAGGCGGTGCGGTTGGAAAAATCGATGCTGTAGGGATTGGTGGCAAACAGCGCCCCCGTCTCCTGGTCATATCTAGACAGGATGAAGGGCGCCGTGCGTCCCGCATTGCTGCCGAGGATCCATTCGACATAACCATAGAGACGCAGCTTGCGGCTGGCCGAACCGGTGTTGCGCAGACGCAGGCGCTGCAGTTTCACCGGCTTTTCGCGGTCGACCGTCTGCGTCAGCTCCAGCGCGATATCGTTTTGAACGCTGGAGAAAACCGAATAACCAAGCCCGTGGCGGGCTTCGAAACGGATGTCCGGCCGGCGGGAAAGCGCTGCGAACGGCGTCATGACGGCACCGCTGTCGAGATCGGTGAGATAGAACGCCTCACCGGAACGGTTGATCACCGCATCGTTCGACCAGGAAGTCAGCTGATAGTCGCGCGAATTGGCGCTCCAGGTGAAGCCGGAGCCCTCGGCCGACACGTGGAAGCCGAACCTGTCATTGGAGATGACATTGATCCAGGGCTGCGGCGTCGCGTGACCGCCGGGCAGGCGAACGACATATTCGCGTCCGTCGCGGGCAAAGCCGCCGATACCGTTCCAGAAGTCGAGATCGCCTTCTTCCTCGATGAGGACGGCGGGTACGACGGGCGGCGGCACCGGCGCGACACGCTTGACCGGGACCTTGTTGCGCTCGGCCCGCTCCATCTCCTGCAGTTCCTCCTTGGAGGGAGCAAACAGTGCCACAGCGCGGTTGATCTGGTCGACCACCTTGCCGTTCTTCGTATGCAGCGTGACGCGAGAAGCCGCGATCAGCGCGTGATAGGTGCTCTCCTCCATCAGGTCCTTGCGAACCGCAAAGATATGCTGGCGCAACCCGTCGGCCTGGCCCATGCGGCGCACGTTTTCGCACATGGCGTCGAGCGCATGCTGCATGTCCTGCGCATAGGATGAGGCGCGTTCGTTCATGATGACGAGATCGGCGGTGACGCCGCGCGAGCGCAGATATTCCTGCGCCAGCAGCGCCTCACGGGCGATTTCGAGATCCATGTCGTCGTTGATGCGCAGCGTGAAGATCGGGAAGTCGCCGGAGATCGCCAGCGGCCAAAGCGCCGATTGCGACTGCAGGCCGGCCTCGACGGTCGCCTCGTCCTTGCGCAGCTGCATGTCGGGATAGACGAGGTAGCGTCCGAGGTGCTGGAAGGCCGCCGCCTGCTGCGAGGTGACCCCGACATGACGCATCTGCACCTGCGTACGCGTCCAGGCCTGGACCAGCTCGTGGTTGAAGGCGTCGGGATGACGATAGCGATTGACCGCCTTGTCGACCTCGTCGCGGCTCGGCGCTGCGATCGTCCAGAAGATCACGCTGACTTTCTTGCCGGCCGGTACGCGGACGGTGCGGCGCAGCGACATCACGGGATCGAGCATGAAGCCGTCGCTGCCGGAAAGTGTGGCGCCCGGATCGAAGGCCGCCGCCTCGGCAAGGCTGCGGCCGCGGCCGATGAACTTGCGCCGGTCGGTCTCGAATTCGGTATGACGCGTGTCGCCGGCATTGTCGACGATCAGATGGGCGATGCTGATGTTCGGCTCGTTCGGATCGCGCTTGTTGCGTTCGGCGCGGATGACGTCGCCGCGCTTGCCGATCTCGGTCTTGACGAACATCCGGGCGAATGCCGGATGCGCATTGTCGGTATCGTCGGAGGTGATCACCGGCTCGAGATAGGAGGTGACCTCGATGAAACGGTCTTCCCCACCCATGTTGAGCAGCGTGACGCGGCGGGCCTCGGCATCATGCTCGGTGGCGATGATGCACTCCACTTCGCTGGTGAGGTCGCCGACCGTCTTGGTGAACTGCGCCTTCTCGTCGGCGAATTCGACCTTGATCTTTTCGCCCTCGACCCCCTTCGGCTCCGCTGTCGTCGACCACCATTCGCCGGTGGCGGTATCACGCAGGAAGATGAAGTTGCCCCAGCGGTCTTCGGTCGGATCGGCTTTCCAGCGGGAAACGGAAAGGCCGTTCCAGCGGGAATAACCGGCGCCTGTCGCCGTCAGCATCAGCGAATAATGTCCGTTCGACAGGAATACGAGTTCGCGGTCACGCGAAGCCGGATCGCTGATCTTCCTGATCTCCGGCCGCAGGAGATCGTCCTGGATGCTGGCCGGCGTGTCGGATTCATGCTTGCCGCTCATGACCGGAATGTCGCGCGGCGCCTTTTCCTGCAACAGCAGCTCGGCCGCCTCGATGACGGGATCGGAGTGGAAGAGTTCGCGCAGATGGCCGTTGAAGGCGACGTTGGCGACGGCTGCGATCGACATGCCGTGATGGTGGGCATAATAATTGTAGACCACGGCGCATTTCTTGCCTTCCGGCACGCGCGTCGGCGTGAAGTCGACGGCATCGTGGAAGCCGAACTTGCCGAGCGCACCGACCTTGCGCAGTCTCTGCAGATTTTCGAGCGCGCCCGGCGGGTCGTACTGGCTGGCGAGCAGCGATGCATAGGGCGCGATGACGGCATTGTGGCCGAGGCCGCGCTTCAGGCCGAGCGTCGGCACGCCGAAATTCGTGTACTGATAGTTGAGATTATGGTCGCGGGCATTGAAGGCCGCTTCCGAAATGCCCCACGGAATACCGAGCTTGCGGGCGTAATTCATCTGCTCGACCACGACCAGATTGTTCGTCTGGTTGAGAATACCCCCGCCGCGCTCCTGCATAACGAGCGGCGGCATTAGATATTCGAACATCGAGCCGGACCAGGAGACCAGCGCGCCGCGTGACCCCACCGGCACGACCTGGCGGCCGAGACGGTACCAATGTTCCGTCGGCAGATCGCCCTTGGCGATGCCGAAGAGGCTGGTCAGGCGGCATTCCGAGGCGAGAAGGTCGTAGCAGGCCTGGTCGAGTTCACCGCTTTCGACCCGGTAGCCGATCGACAGCAGGCGCCGTTCCGGCCGGAACAGGAAGCCGAAATCCATCGAGAAGGCAAGATCGCGGGCCTTGTCGCGCAGCGCGATCAGGCGCGGCCGCAGCGCATCGACCTTGGAAAGGTCGAAGGTGCTGTCGGATATATGCGCCTCGCAGACCTTCACCAGGGATGCCGCCCATTGGGTGACCTCTTCGCTCTGCTTCGACTTGACCTCATGGTCGAGATTGGCAGCGAGCTTCTCGATGTCGCGGGCGAGAACGGCGAGATTGATGATGCGGATCGAGGCGAATTCATGCTCGCGCTTGACGGCGGCAAGCGCGTTCTGGAAGCCGACGATGCGTTCCTCCAGGCGCCGGCGCAGCGGGCGCACGGTCTTGCGGTCGTCGGGCAGATCCGCCAGCACTTCGCCGAGAATGCCGGCCGTGTCGCCAACGCCGTCGAGATTGCCCTGCATATGAGCGGACGGCGCCTCGGCCCAGTTGCGGCAGGCCGATGAAATGGCGATCAGATGGCCGGCGAGATTGCCGCTGTCGACGGCCGAGACATAACGCGGTCCGAGCGTCTGCAGCGTGTCGGTGTGATACCAGTTGAACAGATGGCCGCGGAATTTCTCCATTCTGTCGATCGTCGCGATCGTCTGCTCCAGCCGCTCGAGCGTCTCCTCGAAGGAGAACCAGCCGAATTGCCGGCCAGAAACGACGGAGAGCAGATAGACGCCGATATTGGTCGGCGACGTCCGCGCCGCGACGATCACATGCGGCGTTTCCTGGATATTATCAGGCGGCAGGTAATTCTGCTCGGCGGTGGTGAAGGTCTCGAAATAACGCCAGGTGCGCCGGGCGATCTTGCGCAGTTCGCTCGATACCGAATCGGCGACCTCGAGCCGGTCCTCGGTCTCTGCCGACTGGCTGACATACCAGGCGACGACAGGCGAGAGGATCCACAACAGCGCGAAAGGAATGCCGACGACGAAGGCGCTGCCGCCGGGCAGGGCGGCAAAACCAAGCGCCAGCAGCGCCAGCACCGGTGCATGCCACATCTGCTTGTAATAGGAGATCAGCGTGCCCTGGCCGCCGGCCTGAACGCTGGCGGCGGTCCGCCACTGCAGCATCAGCTTGCGGCTGACGAACAGGCGATAGAGCGAACGGCCGATCGCATCGGCCATCATGGCGGCCGAATCGGCGATGAAGACGATCCGCAATGCGACCTGCGCATTGGCGGCGGTGATATCGGACCAGACCGTATAGAGATGGGCGCGGGCGATGATATCGCTGGTGCGCGGAATGATGCCGTTGATCAGCGACAGCGTCGGCGCGACGAACAGGCAGAAAATCAGCAGGATCTGCCAGATGAGCGCGCCGAGCGGACCCATGAAATACCAGCCGAGGACGGAGGCGAAGAACCAGGCGATCGGCGTCAGCGAGCGGCGCAGATTGTCGAACATCTTCCAGCGGCCAAGGGCCGTGACGCCGTATTTCGGATTGAACATATAGGGCAGCAGCTGCCAGTCGCCGCGCGCCCAGCGATGCTGTCGCGAGGTCTCGACTTCGTAGCGGATCGGGAAATCCTCGACCAGCTCGAGATCGGTGACGAGCGCGCAGCGCGCCATCGAACCTTCGAGAAGATCGTGGCTGAGCACGGAATTCTCGTCGATCCGGCCCTTCAGCGACGCTTCGAAGGCATCGACATGATAGAGGCCCTTGCCGGTGAAGGTGCCTTCGCCGGCGAGGTCCTGATAGACGTCGGAAACGGTGAAGACGTAAGGGTCGAGGCCGCGGTTGATCGAAAAGACGCGCTGAAAGACCGAGGCGTCCTTGCCTGTTGTCAGCGACGGGGTGACGCGCGGCTGCAGCACGCCATAGCCGCTTTCGACGCGGCCGGTTTTCGGATTGATGACCGGACGATTGATCGGATGATAGAGCTTGCCGACGAGCTTGGTGACGGCGTCGCGCATCAGGCGCGTATCGGCATCGAGCGTCATGACATATTGCACATTGGCCGGCACGGCATTGGCGCCCGGCAGATAGGTCGTGTCGCGGTCGCCGCGCAACAGCATGTTCAGCTCGTGCAGCTTGCCGCGCTTGCGCTCCCAGCCCATCCACACGCCTTCGGCGGGATTGTAGAGGCGGCGGCGATGCAGCAGATAGAAACGCGTCTTGCCGTCATAGGCATAGCGGGCGGAAAGATTGGCAATCTCGCGTCTGGCATAATCGAGCACTTCGAGATCGGCGGGCGTTTCCTCGCTGTCGCTGTCCGGCCAATCGCTGAGCAGCGCGAAATAGAGTTCGCCGCGCGGATTGGCGAGATAGTGAACCTCGAGATTGCGCACGTGGTCGTCGACGCTGTCGCGGTTCGAAATCAGGCAGGGCACGACGAGCAGCGTACGCGCATCCTCCGGAATGCCTTCCTTGAACTCGTATCCGACGAGGCGTGCCGGCGTCACGAAGAACGACAGCACGGTATTGAAGAGACCGGTGGCGCCCTCCGATGCCGGCAGTGAGAACATGATCAGCAGCAGGGCGATTTCGATCGGCCCCATGCCGGCATTGGCCATGAACCGGCCGACGATCGCCATGGCGATGATCGTCAGCAGCATGACGGGCACGGCAATTGCCAGCCAGTTGAACTGACGCACCGCGCGCACGAAATGCTGGATGAACGTCGGGCGATAATTCGCCCGCGCCTCGAGCTTCGGCCGCTGCGCGCCGGACAGGAAACCGCCGACATTCGGTTCATGCGGCTGCGGCTCGTCGGAGGCCTTGGCGGCATCCGTCATGTCGAGCGCCAGCTGGGCGATTTCCATTTCCGTCAGCGGCGAGCGTTTGGCCAGCTTTTCGATCTGCTTGCGATATTTGTTGCGCGAGCCGGAATCGAGGATGCCGTAGTCCGAATGCTCCCAGAGCAGCTTGTCGACATGGCTGACCTGCTCGACCCAGACCGACCATTCGGCATCGTCGATCTCGCGAAGGCTGCGGATGATGTTGCCCATCGTCACGTTGCCGGAAGAAAGGCGGCTGTGTTCTGCCGTCGTTGCCTCTTCGGTGTTGCGGCCGAGTTCTTCCAGCCGCTCGTCGAGCCAGGTGATCGCCAGACTCGATGTCTGCGAGCCGTCGCGCAGGCGATAGAGGAACTGCGTCGAGAAGGTATTGTCCTCGGCAAGCGGCTCCAGCGTTTTCAGATAGCTGGCCGCCCCGGCCGGATCGGTCAGGCGCACCAGTTCGTCGGCCGCCTCGTTGGCGCGGCGGCGCATGCGGCGGCTGGCTTCGACGCGGCTGGAAATGCGACGAAGATTTTCGACGAGCACATAGCGCACAAGCGACGGCAGCGCCCAGAGTTCGCCGATCCTCAGCGTCTCGCTGGCCTGGAAACCGTCGACCAGCGCCGTCAGGCTTTCCTGCGAGATCGTGCTGTGGGTATGGGCGACGTAGAGCCAGGCAAGCACCAGGGTGCGCGGCACCTCGACGCCGCCGACGACCATGGTCGGCAATTCGCGATAGAAGCGGCGGGGGAAGTCGCGCCGCACCTCCTGGATCGCCTCTTCGACGATATAATGATTGTCCAGCAGCCATTCCGCCGCCGGCGTAATCGTCTCGCCGGCTTCGACGTCGGTCGCCGTGGTCCGGTAGACGCGCAGGATTTCCTTCTCGTTTTCCTTGTGGCGCGCGAAGAAGTCGAAGGGGGCGAAAGCCGGCAGCTTGTCGACGCCGCCGCGGGCGACCGCATCGCCCATCGCCTTGATGTCCTCGATGGCAAGATAGGTCGAGCGGATCGAATCGTTGTGATCGATCTGCTTCGTCTCGGGTTCGCGCGGGAGGCTCGGAGAAAGATTAGAAATAGACATGGGTTCGGTTCTGGATCCAAACAAAGTTATGGCTGTTTTGCTCAGCCTTTTGCACTGCTTATCATGACTGCGACATGAACGGAGCCCGATTCTTCGAAGATCGATGAAGCCGGGATAAATGACGCTTCGGCAAGTGATGCGAACGGGCTAAGCCCCCGCCCAGGGCACAGTTCGACGGGTGATCGAGACCATCGCTACCCTCTCTGCGAAAGCCGTGTCGAAAATTGGACACCATCGGGATAATTCAAGTCAAGAGGCATGCGCCGCTGGTTCTCGCCATCCGGGAGCCGAACGGCACGATAGAATTGCCGCAATCAGAGACGCCCGGCGAAAGGATGCATTTGCGCCGGCAGAATTGCGCGATGCCGTCTATGATGAGGAGACAGATGGCCAAGAGGAAATGGACGATGAATCGGCTCGGTCCCGGTTCTGACGGGATGCGCCTTGAGCGGCGGCTGGCACCGAAACAAGATCTGAGCACGACGCATGATGAACGTTCGATGCGAAGCACGCCAGATGCGTGAAACAGATATAGAAGAAAATGATGGCGGCGATCGGAATGCCGATCACCTGTAATAAGCGGAATCCACTTCAGCGCCGGTTTACCCGACGACGCCGCAAACCATCGCCACGACGAACAGGAATGCCGCCGTGAAGATCGCTCCATGGAGCACCGTCTGAAGCCGGTGACGTGTGGTGAGCGGCTTCTTTGCTACGGAACCATACTGGTTCACGTGAGTATGCGAAATACCCAGATCTGCCATATGTCGCCTCCGTTGTTTTTCATGCGGCCGGTTGTGCGGCTCGCGTTTCTTTTCTTATATTCTCTATCAGGTAGGTAGAGATAAAATTCCGTCCAGAGCGAACGGAAGAGAAAATTCAACCAGCCCTTTCGTAGCGCGCCTTTTTAGCAGCCCGCCCTTTTAGCAGAGTGTGCGCCATGCCCAGATCCACGAACGCTCGACGGCGTCCTCGCTCTGGGGGGCGTTGGCGGGGACCTCGATCAGCCGACGGTCCTTCTCCGCGGGAATGGACGTTGAAATCTGTTTCTTATGATCGGCTTTGACCGGAGGATCGAGGTAGCCCATGGTCATCCCACCGAGAAAGAACATGCTTCAACCTCCATCGATCACGAAAGCTAACAAACGTTAACAGGATCATGACAGAACGGAGGCAGCTGTCAATAGTCTAGTTGAATGGTCGTCTTTTAGCAAAACATTATCCTTAACGCCGCCACCGGCCTTTTCTTTTCAAAGGTTTGAAAAGACTGCCTTTCACGCTTTGACGAAACCCTTGCTCGCGATCATCAAATTTCGCGTGTAGTCCTCATGTACGGCGCCGCTTGCCAGGTCTTGCGAGCTCAATCGCTCGACGACGGCGCCGCTGCGCATGACGGCGAGCCTTTCACACATATGGGTGATGACGCCGAGATCATGGCTCACCATCACGAAGGTGAGCTTGCGGTCACGCCGGATCTGCTCGAGCAGGTTCAACACCTCGGCTTGCACCGAGGCATCGAGCGCCGATGTCGGCTCGTCGAGCAGCAGGATCGACGGTTCGACGATCAGCGCCCGGGCGATCGCCACGCGCTGCCGCTGGCCGCCCGAAAGCTGATGCGGGTAGCGGAAACGAAAACCATTGCCGAGGCCGACCTCGTCGAGCGCCCGGGCGATGCGCCTCTCACCGTCGGCGATGCCGTGGATGGCAAGCGGTTCGAGCAGCAGCCGGTCGATCGTCTGGCGCGGATGCAGTGAACCATAAGGGTCCTGAAAGACCATTTGCACCCGCCGATAGAAGGTTTTGCTGCGTTTCGATCCCTTCAGCGCTTCGCCATCGATGGAGATTGCGCCGCCGCTGATCGGCGCAAGCCCGGCAACCGCCCGCAGCAGGGTCGACTTGCCCGAGCCGGATTCGCCGACGAGACCGAAGGAATCACCGCCCTGGACGGTGATGCTGACGTCCTTCAGCGCATGGAATTCATCATAGACGACGCTGAGATCGTCGATCTCGAGAGCTGCGCTCATGCCGCCCACTCCGGCCTGCGGTCGAGCACCGGCAGCGGGTGGCGGCTGGCGCCGATCTCGGGCATGCAGTTCAGCAGCCCCTGTGTATAGGGATGCTGTGCCTGTTTCAGATCGGCGGCCGCCAGCTCCTCGACGATCTTTCCGGCATACATGACGATGACGCGGTCGCAGAAGGACGACACCAGCCGCAGATCGTGCGAGACGAAGATCAGCCCCATGCCGCGCTCCGACACCAGCCTGTCCATGATCCTCAGCACGTCGAGCTGCACCGTCACATCGAGCGCCGAGGTCGGCTCGTCGGCGATCAGCAGTTCGGGCCCGGCGATCAGCATCATGGCGATCATCGCGCGCTGACCCATGCCGCCCGAGACCTCATGCGGATGTAGATCGAAGACGCGCTGGGGATCGCGGATCTGCACGGCTTCCAGCATGGCGAGCGCGCGTTCGCGCGCCTCCGCCTTGCCGACCTTCTCATGGGTGCGCAGCGTTTCGCAGATCTGCCGGCCGATCGTCATCACCGGATCGAGCGAATATTTCGGATCCTGCAGGATCATGGCGATACGCTTGCCGCGCAGCCTGCGCCTTTCACTTGCGGAGGCCTTGAGGAGGTCGATGCCGCTGAAATCGAGCCTGTCGGCCGTGACGATGCCGTGTTTCGGCGTCAGTCCCATGATCGCCCGGCCGGTCTGCGACTTGCCGGAACCGGATTCGCCGACGATGCCGAGCCTTTCCTTGCCGAGCGTGAAGGAGACGCCGCGCACCGCCTCGATCACGCCGGTGCGGGTGGGGAAGCTGACTTTGAGTTTCTCGACCGTCAGAAGTGTCGTCATTGGCCGCTCTCCTTCGGATCGAGCGCATCGCGCAGGCCGTCGCCGAGCAGATTGAAGCCGAGGCTGACGATGAGGATGGCAATGCCGGGCATCGCCGCCACCCACCATTGGTCGAGGATGAAACGCCGGCCCGAGGCGATCATCGCGCCCCATTCCGGCAGCGGCGGCTGCGCCCCGAGGCCGAGAAAGCCGAGACCGGCCGCCGTCAGGATGATGCCGGCCATATCGAGCGTCACCCGCACGATCAGCGAGGAAATGCAAAGCGGCATGACATGGCGCACGATAATGCGGATCGGCGAGGCGCCCATCAGCTTCACCGCCGAGATATAGTCGGACCGCCGCACCGTCAGCGTCTCGGCGCGCGCGATGCGGGCATAGGGCGGCCAGGAGGTGATGGCGATGGCGATGATCGCGTTCTGAATACCCGGACCAAGCGCGGCGACGAAGGCGAGCGCCAAAACCAGCTTCGGAAAGGCGAGGAAAATATCGGTGATGCGCATCAGCGTCGCATCCACCCAGCCGCCGGCATAACCGGAGACCGTGCCGACGATCAGCCCGATCGGCGCCGAGATGACGGCGACGAGCACGACGACGAACAGCGTCAATCGCGATCCGTAGATCAGCCGCGAATAGATATCGCGGCCCTGGTCGTCGGTGCCGAGCAGGAAGCCGCTCGTTCCCGGCGGCAGCAGCCGGGCATTGCGGAGATCGCCGACGACCGGATTGTGGGTGGCGAGGAGATCGGCGAAAGCGGCGATGAAAAGCAGCGCCACGATGATCGCCAGGCCGACGACGGCGAGCCTGTTGGCGGTGAACTGCCGCCAGGTGACGTAAGCGCGGCCGAGACGGGCCTGCAGGCGCGATTGCGGCCGGTCGGACAGCAGCCATTCACGGCGGCTCATCGCGGGAGATGGGCTGACAGGGGCCGTCATCGGTTGCGCGTCCTCGGGTCGAGCGTCCGGTAGAGAAGATCGGACAGAAGGTTGATGCCGATAAAGACCGTGCCGATGACGATCGTGCCGCCGAGCACGGCGTTCATATCGGCATTCTGCAGCGAATTGGTGATGTAGAGCCCGATGCCCGGCCAGGAAAAGACGGTCTCGGTCAGCACCGATCCTTCGAGCAGGCCGGCATAGGAAAGCGCGATGACGGTGACGAGCGGCACGGCGGCATTGCGCAGCGCATGGCCCCAAATCACCCGCGTTTCCGAAAGTCCCTTGGCGCGCGCGGCAACGATATATTCCTGCGAAAGCTCGTTCAGCATGAAGCTGCGGGTCATCCGGCTGATATAGGCGAGCGAGAAATAGCCGAGCAGGGATGCCGGCAGGATGATGTGGCGGAAGACGTCGTAGAAGACGTCCCATTGCCCCTGCCAGGCGCTGTCGAGCAGATAGAAGCCTGTTATCGGCGTGAACGTATATTCGAAAACGATATCGATGCGGCCGGGAAAGGCGACCCAGCGCAACTGCGCATAGAAGATGACGAGCGAGATCAGCGCCAGCCAGAAGATCGGCACCGAATAACCGATCAGGCCGATGACTCGCACCAGCTGGTCGGCGAAGCTGCCGCGCCGCACCGCCGCAAGCACGCCGAGCGGCACGCCGACGAAAGCGCCGATCAGCGTCCCGAGCGTTGCGAGCTCGACCGTCGCCGGAAATGCCCGGCGAATGTCGACCATGACAGGGTTGGTCGTCAGCACCGAATTGCCGAAATCGCCGGACAGCACGCCTTTGATATAGAGGAAGAACTGCTGATAGAGCGGCAGGTTGAAGCCCATCTCCTGACGCACGCGCTCGACGACATGGGTGGGCGCGCGGTCGCCGAGGATGGCGAGCACGGGATCGATCGGCACGACGCGGCCGATGAAGAAGGTGACGGCCAGCAGGCCGAAATAGGTGGTGACGGCGGCAAACAGGAACCGGCCTGCCGCCTTTGCGAAGGGACCGGCCCGGCCCTTTCGGGGCCGTGCCTCCCGCGTTATTCCCGAGGTGCTCAAGCGATCAATCCTGCCGGATTATTCCTTGGCGATCGGGCCGACGAAGTTGGTGTCGAAGCTCGGACCCAGCTTGAAGTCCTTCACGTTCTTGCGGTAGCCGGCCACCTCGGTCTGCTGGAAGATGAAGACGAAGGGGCTGTTTGCCAGATATTTCTTCTGGATGTCCTGATAAATGGCCGCGCGCTTGCCGGCGTCGCGTTCCAGAAGTGCGGCCTTGGCGAGCTTGTCGAGCTCCGGCGCTTCCCAGGTGTTGCGCCATGCGAGCGTCTTCACCGTGCCGGCATCGGAATTGTCGGGATTGCCGGTGAAGGTATCGGCATTGGAATTCGGGTCGAAATAATCAGACCCCCACTGGCCGATATACATGTCGTGGGTGCGGGCGCGGTATTTGGTCAGCGTCTGCTTGCCGTCGCCCGGAATGATTTCCATCTTCACGCCGGCCTGCGCCAGCGTCTGCTGCATCGATTCGGCGATACCGGTCACCGGCTGCGTGTTGCGCACATCCATGGTGATCGAGAAACCATCGGGCACGCCGGCCTTGGCGAGCAATTCCTTGGCCTTGGCGACGTCGAGCTTGTAGGGGTTCTCGTCGAGCGCGCCGAGTTGGCCCTTCGGCAGGAAGGTCTGATGAATTTCGCCGATCCCCTTGATCAGGGTCGCGCCGATCGCATCGTAGTCGACCAGATATTTGAAGGCTTCCTGGACCTCGGGCTTTTTCAGGTTCTCGTTCTTGTTGTTCAGGCTGACATAATAGATCGTGCCCTTCGGCGCGCTTGTCGTCGCCAGATCGGCATTCTTCGAAACCGCGTCGATATCGCCCGGCTCGAGGTTGCGGGCGATATCGATGTCGCCGGCTTCGAGCGCCAGCCGCTGCGCCGAGCTTTCCTTCATGTAGCGATAGATGACGCGGTTGAGCTTCGCCTTGTCGCCGTAATAATTGTCGTTGCGCTCCAGCACGACGACTTCGTTGGCGCGCCATTCGCGCAGCTTGAACGCACCGGAACCGGCATAGCCGGTCTTCAGCCATTCATTGCCGAAATCATTGTCGTATTTGTGCTCGGCATCCGGCGTCACCGCCTTCACATGCTCCAGCACCAGCTTCTTGTCGACGACCGACGCGACCGTTGCCGTCAGGCAGTTCAGCACAAAGCTCGGCGCATAGGCCTTGTCGACCGTGAAGACGAAGGTATTGGCATCGGCCGCCTTGGCCTTTTCGGCAATATTGTCGCCAGTCAGGCCGAACTGGGTGAGGATGAAGGCCGGGCTCTTGTCGAGCTTGACGGCGCGCTCGAACGACCAGGAGACGTCTTCGGCGGTAACGGGATTGCCGGAAGCGAATTTCAGGCCGGGCTTCAGCTTGAACGTATAGGTGAGGCCATCATCGGAAACGCTCCAGCTCTCGGCCAGATCGCCCTTCACCTTGGAGGTATCGTCCATGTCGAGACGGACGAGCAGGCTGTAGCTGTTGCTGGTGATTTCGGCGGTCGACAGCTCGAAAGCCTCGCCCGGATCCATCGTGATGATATCGTCGATGGCAAAGCCTTCGACCAGCGTGTCCTTGGGCGTTTCGGCAAAAGCCGAGGGTGCGGCCATCATCAGGAGGGAAAGAGCGGCTCCTGCCGAAAGCAGGCGGAAATTGCGGCTGAGCTTGGTGATCATCATGGTCTGTTCCCCTGTTCTTGATTGATTACGAAGCGTTTTGTCGGTCATCTCACATTAAACTATTGTCCGTTCCGAGCGCGTCCAGAGGCGCACGGCGCTTTAGGCGTGGTCCTCCCGCCAGGCTTGTGCCAGAATACGAAGCCAATTTTCACGGGCAAGTTTCGTGAGATCGGCCTCACCATATCCAACCTCCCGGAGAGCGGCAATCAGCCTCTGATTGCCGGCAGCATCGCCGATTTCTTCCGGAATGGTTGCGCCGTCGAAGTCCGATCCGAGGCCGACGCAATCGATGCCGATGCGGTTCACCAGATAGTCGATGTGGCGGATCATATCGGCAAGCGGCGTGTCGCTGTCCGAGCGCCCGTCGGGACGCAGCATGGCGGTGGCATAGTTGATGCCGACGAGGCCGCGGCTTTCGCGGATCGCATCGAGCTGCCTGTCCGTCAGATTGCGCGCCACCGGCGTCAGTGCGTGGGCGTTGGAATGGCTGGCGACCAGCGGCTGGTCCGTCGTTTTCGCCACGTCCCAGAAACCTTTCTCGGTGATATGGGCAAGGTCGATCAGGATGCCGAGGCGATTGCATTCCCTGACCAGCGCAAAGCCGGCATCGGTCAGGCCGGGGGCAGTGTCCGGCGGCATCGGGAAGGCGAAGGGCACGCCGTAACCGAAGACATTGTGCCGGCTCCAGACCGGCCCGAGCGAGCGCAGCCCCGCCGCATAGAACACTTCGAGCGCCGAAAGATCGGCGCCGATCGCCTCGCAGCCTTCCATATGCATGACGGCGGCAAAAATACCCTCGGCCATGGCGCCGCGGATATCCTTCACCGTCCGGCAGAGTCGCCAGGCGCCGGCCTGGTCGAGCCGCAGCGCGATCGCCGCCATTTCGGTGGCGATGGCAAGAGACGGCAGCGGATCGAGAGGGGCCGCCATCGGCGTGATATAACGACCCTCGGCATCCGGATCGGCGAAAACGAGATCGCCCGAGGGAATGTAGATGGCGCAGAGGCCGCCCGACAGGCCGCCCTCTCTGGCGCGACGGGCATCGATATGGCCGACCGTCGTACCGTCCGCGAATTCCGCGATGGGATCGCTGCCGTCTTTTGCATGTGTCCAAAGTCGAAGGAGAACGTCGTTGTGACCGTCAAATACGAATTGCATCTGTCTTCCTGGGCTGCCCTACTGCACAATTCCTTAAATCGGAATCGATTTAAGAATAAAATTAGCAGCATTCAAAGTGCCGCAGCGTCCTTTGCACGTCTTTCGGACGCACGGCGCTGCAGAGGGCGAATGAACCGGCAGAATAGGAAAGCTGACGAAATTCGCCACCTCTTTTTTTAGAAATCCGTCATCGACGTCAAAATGGAACGGGGGCCGAAGCCCCCGCAAAAATCATCGATCGCATTGCCGGATCAGTGCTTGCGGCGCTTCTTCTGTCGGTAGACGTCGATGACGACAGCCGCGACGATGATGAAGCCCTTGACGATCTCCTGGTAGTAGGCGTCGATCCTGAGGAAGGTGAAGCCCGATGTCATGACGCCGAGGATGATGGTGCCGATGACCGTGCCGGTGATGCGCCCGACGCCGCCGGTGAGCGAGGTGCCGCCGATGACGGTCGCGGCGATCGCGTCGAGTTCATAGCCGACACCCATGCTTGCCTGCGCGGTTTCGGCGCGTGCCGCCGTGACGATGCCGGCGAGACCGGCAAGCAATCCAGCAATCACATAGACCTTGACGAGATGCGCCTCGATGTTGATGCCGGAAACGCGCGCCGCCTGCGGATTGGCGCCGATGGCATAGGTGAACTTGCCGTAACGGGTATAGCGCAGCGCAATATGAAAGATCAGCGCGACGACCAGGAAGACGACAACGGGCCAAGCCTTGGTTCCGATGAAGTGGAACTGCTCGGTGATCCCGGAAACCGGCTGGCCCTTGGTATACCACTTGGCCACGCCTCTGGCCGATACGAACATGCCAAGCGTTGCGATGAACGGCGGGATCTTGGTGTAGGCAATGAGCGCGCCGTTCGCCAGGCCCGCCGCCGCCCCGATCAACAGGCCGATCATGATCGGCACGAGAGCCGGCAGGTCGGTCAGCGAGGGAAAGACGGCCCGTCCCCAGGTCGACGACTGGGCAAAGCTTGTCGCGATCATCGCCGTCATGCCGACGACGGAGCCTGAGGAAAGATCGATGCCGCCCGTTATGATGACCTGCGTGACGCCGACGGCGATGATGCCGATGACGGAGACCTGCAGGATCATGATCGTCAGGCGCTGCGAATTCAGAAGAAAGCTCTGGCCGATGAACATCCAGCCGAGCGCCTCATAAATGAGCGCGATGCCGACAAGCACGAGGAAGATGCTGAGTTCGGGCGGCATACGCCGCCGCCTTTGCCGGGTCGCGAGCGGAGCCGCGCCCTCTGCTGCCTTGGTAGTCATGTCAAACCTCCCTTGGACGATCGCAGACCGCGCATCACTGCGCAGCCAGCTCCATCACCTTGATCTGCGTTGCTTCATCGCGATTGAGGAAACCGGTCACGCGTCCCTCATGCATGACCATGATGCGGTCGCTCATCCCGAGGACCTCGGGCATTTCGGACGAGATCATGATGACGGCCACGCCGTTTCGCGCCATCTCCGTCACCAGCCGGTGGATTTCCGCCTTGGCGCCGACATCGATGCCGCGCGTCGGCTCGTCGAGGATCAGGATCCGCGGATTGGTGAGCAGCCAGCGCCCGATCAGCACTTTCTGCTGATTGCCGCCCGACAGATTTTCGACCCGCTCGTAAAGATTGGGCGTTTTCACCCGCAGCTTTTTTGCCATGTCTTCACAGGTCGCCTCGATCGCGCCCTGCTGCACGAAACCGCCCTTGACATATCTGTCCTGCAGAACGGCGATCTGCATGTTTTCGAGAATATCGAGGATCAGCAGACAGCCGGTATCCTTGCGGTCCTCGGTCAGGAACGCCATCTGGTGGCGGATTGCCTCGGTCGGCGAAGAAATCGTCACCGGTTTGCCGTAGAGCTCGATCGATCCAGAGCTGGCCGGCGTCACGCCGAACAGCGTTTCGGCAACATTCGATCGCCCGGAACCGACAAGGCCGGCCACGCCGAGGATCTCGCCCGCCCTGACCTCGAAGGAGACGTCCCTGAAGACGCCGTTGAGGCAAAGATCCTTGACGGAGAGCATGACCTCGCCGATCGGCACTTCTTCTTTCGGAAACATCTGGGTGATTTCGCGCCCGACCATCATGCGGATGATGTCGTCGCGGGTGACGTCGGTCGAAGCATGCGTGCCGATATATCGGCCGTCGCGGAAGACGGAGAACTCGTCGGCGATCTCGAAAAGCTCGTTCATCTTGTGGGTGATGTAGACGATGCCGATGCCCTGAGCCCTGAGGTCGCGAATGATGCGGAAGAGATGCTCGACCTCGCGCTCCGTCAGCGCCGAGGTCGGCTCGTCCATGATCAGTACGTCGGAATTATAGGAAACCGCCTTGGCGATCTCGACCATCTGCCGGTTGGCGACCGACAGGTGTCGGACCTCGATATCGGGATCGATGTCGATATTGAGCCGGGTAAACAGTTCTTCGGTCATGCGGTGCATGACGCCGTGATCGACGAAGCCGAGGCGGTTCTTCGGTTCGCGGCGGATCCAGATATTTTCCGCGACCGTCATGAACGGCATCAGGTTCAGCTCCTGATGGATCATGGCAATGCCGTTCTCCAGCGCGTCGAGCGGAGATTTCAGCCGGATCTCGACGCCTTTCAGGCGGATATCGCCCTTGTCGGGTATGTAAATGCCGGCAAGGATCTTCATCAATGTCGACTTGCCGGCGCCGTTTTCGCCCATCAGCGCATGCACGGAGGCGCGCTTCAGCCGGAACTGCACGTCGTCGAGGGCGACGACACCGGGAAATTCCTTGCGAACGCCCTCGGCGCTCAGCAGATATTCCGCATTCGGAACTGCGCCGCTCGCACGCACGGCGGCCATGGTTGTCGGGCTGACGGCCATATCATCTCCTCCAAATACGGACAGGCGGAAGGATGCGGGCAGAGCCCGCATCCTGTTGGCACGCGTCTCAGTTCTTGGTGACGAAGTCCTTGACGTTGGCAGGCGTGACGAGCTGGAAGGGAATATAGACCTTCTTCTCGATCTTTTCGCCCTTGGCGAGCTTGAGCGCAGCGTCGAGCGAGCCCTTGCCCTGGCCGGCAGCGTCCTGGAAGACGGTGACGTCGAGATCGCCGGCCTGCATGGCGGCAAGCGCGTCCTGCGTGGCGTCGACGCCGCCGACGACGACCTTGGTCATGTCCTTGCCGGCTGCCTTCAGCGCCTGGATGGCGCCGATCGCCATTTCGTCGTTGTTGGAGATCACCGCGTCGAATTCGATGCCGCTGGAGAGCCAGTTGGTCATCAGGTCGGCGCCCTGGGTGCGATCCCAGTTGGCCGTCTGCTCTTCGACGATCTCCAGGCCCTTGCACTCATCGGTCTTGACGACGTCATGGACGTCCTGGGTGCGCATGCGCGCAGCCTGGTTGGAAAGCTCGCCCATGATGACGACGGCCTTGCCCTTGCCGCCGAGAATGCGGCAGATTTCCTTGGTTTCCAGCGTGCCGGATTCCTGCTCGTTGGAGGCGACGAAGGCCTGCTTGTCCGGCAGCGTGTCGACATTGACCGGCTGGCGGTTGACGTAAACCAGCGGAATGCCGGCATCGGCGGCAAGCTTGGACATTGCCGTCGTCGCGTCGGTATCGACGGGGTTGACGATGATCGCATCGACCTTGGAGGCGATGAAATTCTGGATCTGGCTCTGCTGCTTGGAAACGTCGTTCTGCGCGTCTTCGACCTGCAGTGTCACGCCGGAAAGCGTCTTGGCATAATCGGTCATACCGTTGCGCAGAACGGTCAAGAAGTTGTCGTCGAATTTCGCCATCGAAACGCCGACGGTTTCTGCGTGCGCGGCCGTCGACATGACGAGCGCCATCGCAGTGCCCAGGATAAACTTTTTCATTTTCACTTCCTCCACAAAGCGGTGCCCGGCTGCACCCTCCTCACGCCGGAGCCCCAGGCATTTGCCCTGAAGCCGTAATTCCCTCGCGCCGCCTCTCCCGCGGCGCCTCCGCAAAACGGAACAAACAAACCGTAAAATTTGCTCTTCGGAATATTCATTCCATTTTCTGGGAACGGCGTCAAGCCTCTTTAGCGGCGACGAGATCAGGATAACGGCGCAATGCTACGGACTTGACGATCGGCGCCCGCATTGCCGCTGTTGTGAAAGGCGAATGCCGCATCCATCTATGGGAGTGTCGAGGGCAGAGCCGCGGCTGCAGGCGCCTTCGATCTTACGACGCGGCCGGTCATTTAATGATTTTGGAGACAGGACAAATGTCCATTTCGATCTATCGCCTCACCGTTCCGATGTTCCAGCGCGGCCTCGCCAGCCTGAAAACCTACCTCGACAAGGCCGAGGCCTATGCGAAGGAAAAGAATTTCGATCCCGCAATATTGGTCGCAGCGCGCCTTGCGCCCGACATGCTGCCGCTCTCCGGCCAGTATCAGCGCGCCAGCGACAGCGCCAAATTCACGCTCGCCCGCCTGACCGCCACCGACGCCCCGAAATTCGAGGACGATGAGAAGACCTTCGACGAGCTGCGCGAGCGCCTGGCAAAGACCGAAGCCTACCTCGCCACCTTCACGGCCGAAGCGCTGGAAGGCGTGGAAAGCCGTGAGATCACCCTGCCGGGCAAGAGCGGCATCGTGCTCCCCGGTGCCGACTATGTCACCACCTTCGCCCTGCCGAACTTTTATTTCCACGTCACCACCGCCCACGCCATCCTGCGCAACCAGGGTGCGCCGATCGGCAAGCGCGATTATCTCGGCTGAGACGATTCTCAGGGCCGGCGCTTGACCGGCCCTTTTTCCGTCAGTTCGGTATAGGCAAGCGTCTGGTCGAGATGCCGCGCCCTCAGCGACAGCAGCTTCTCGGCATATTCGAGCCGGATCGCCGCATAGGCGGGATCGGCCGCGATATTGTCGAGCTCCATCGGATCGTCGCGGAGATTAAAGAGCAGCGGCGGCAGCGCCGTAAAATGCACATATTTGAACCGCGCGTCGCGGATCACCGCGAGATTGCATTCGTTCGATCTCAGCCCGAAATGCCGCTCCGCCTCGCCGCCGGCGATGTCGCGAAAATCGAATTCCCAGAATGCTGCGTCCCGCCAGCCCTCGTCGCGCCTGCCCTCGACGAACGGCATCAGCGATCGGCCGTCGAGCCCGTTCTCCGCCTCGATGCCGAGCCTTTCGCACAGGGTCGGAAAAATATCCGCAGCGCTGGTGAAACCGTCGACCTGGCCACCGGACGCCCCGCTTGAAGGATCGCGAATGACAAGCGGAATATGATAACTGCCGTCGAAGAAGCCGCCTTTGCCGAGCGTCCAGTGATCGCCCGCCATCTCGGCGTGGTCCGACGTGAAGACGATCAGCGTATCGTCCCAGGCTCGCGCATCCTTGAGCGCCTGCCAGATCCGGCCGAGCTGCGCATCGACCTCCGATATCATGCCGTAATAGATCGCCCTGATCGCGGCGAAATCCTCACCGTTCCAATCGCTGAGCGGCCCCGTTGCGCCGTGGATGAAGCTGCCCTTCTCGGTGCGCGGCATGGCATAGCCGAGATAGGGATGACTGTCCTCTTCGGCGGCGCGGTTTGATGCCCGCGCAAAAGTCGGCCCCTCGCCCGGCTTGACCATCCGGTTGAACGGCTCCGGCACGCAGAATGGCGGATGCGGACGCAGAAAGGAGACATGCGCAAACCACGGCCTATCCTGTTCGCCCAGCCAGCGGATGAACTCGCCGGCCAGGAACGCCGTCTGAGTCTCGTCGCTGGAATAGGCCGGCGCCGCATCGGAAATATCTCCCGGCTTCGCGCCGACGGGAATATGGATGTCGCGGCTGACCGCATCCGCGTGACCGCGTGACCTGAGCCAGGAGAGCCATTGCCTTTCATGTTCCGGCAGAAGCTGGCGTGATGTAAAGCCCGGCAATAGGCCCTCATAGGTCGTCAGATGCGGATCGCCCGCATCCAGAGCGCGCGGATCGGGCGCTGTGTCGGTGTAGCCGAACAGCGTCGGGTCGTATCCCGCCCGCCGGGCGGCGAGCGCCAGATTGTCGAAGCGGGCGTCGAGCGGCGAACCGTTGCGGCAGACGCGATGGTTCATCTGATAGAGGCCGGTATAGAGTGTCGCCCGCGCCGGCGAGCAGGGTGCGGCCCCGGCATAATGCCGCCGGAAGAGCGTGCCCTCCCGCGCCAGCGCATCCACATTGGGCGTCTTCACGCAAGCATGGCCGATGGCCGACAGGCAATCGCCGCGCCATTGATCCGCGGTGATCAGCAGAATATTCGGCCGACGCGCCCTCTTGGTGCTGGTTGGCTCAGTGCTGGTTGGATTTTGCATGCCAGTTCCAGGCGGAACGGATGATCTCGGACAGATCATACTGCGGCACCCAGCCGAGCACGTCGCGCGCCTTGTCGTTATTGGCGACCAGCGTATGCGAATCGCCTTCGCGACGGCCGATATATTCGACCGGGAAAGGCAGGTTCGACACGTCTTCGATCGCGCCGAGCAACTCCTTCACCGTCGTGCCGGTGCCGGTGCCGAGGTTGAGCGCGACGGATTGGCCGCCCTTCAACAGGTATTCGACGGCGCGCACATGCGCATCGGCAAGATCGAGCACATGAATATAATCACGTACGCAGGTGCCGTCGCGCGTTTCGTAATCGCTGCCGAACACCTTGAAGCCCTGGCGCCGGCCGAGCGCCGCGTCGATCGCCAGCGGTATCGCATGCGTCTCCGGCTGGTGCCATTCGCCGATCCGGCCTTCGAAATCGGCGCCGGCCGCATTGAAATAACGCAGCACCACCGAGCGCAGGCTCCGGTACTGGTCGTAATCGGCAAGCGCCTGTTCGACGATATATTTCGTCCGCCCGTAGGGATTGATCGGCACCTGCCGGTGCGTCTCGTCGAGCGGCACGCTCTGCGGCAGGCCGTAGGTGGCGCAGGTGGAAGAGAAAACGAAGGCGTTGATACCGGCCGCCTGCGCCGCCGAAAGCAGCGTCAAAGTGCCGATGACATTGTTCTCATAAAAGGAAACCGGATCCTTGACCGATTCGCCGACCTCGATCAGCGCCGCGAAATGCAGGATCGCCGCCGGCTTATGCTTGGCGAGCACCTCGTCCAGCCGGGCGCGATCGCGAATATCGCCTTCCTCGGCCGGGCCCCATTTGACGAATTCGCGATGACCGTTCGAAAAATTATCGAAGACGACAGGCTTGTAGCCCTTGTTCGCCAGGTCGAGACACGTATGCGAGCCGATATAGCCGGCGCCGCCGACCACAAGAACCGTTTCACCTGCCATGCACCACCCTTATTATTAGCGAGAGATAAAAGAAACCTAGACGAGATACACGTCAATAAAAAGAAGGAATTGCGATAGAGCAATTCCAGGAAAAGTGCGAAGCGGTTTTCCCAGGCAAAGCGCGAAGCGGTTTTGCCGGGAATTGCGTTAAAACAAAAGCTAGAGCGGTTCTGCGCTTCCATGAAAAGCTGAACCGCTCTAGCATTACAGTTGCATCTTTGATTTGAGATGCGCTTGCCTTGCTGCGGCTTGGTGTGCCCGTCGCCAAAGCGACCATGCGATGACGGCTGAAGGTTCAATTCGCCGTCGTGCAAGGTGGGTTGCGATCCGGCGGATTTCCTGGATCGACCAGCGGATCAATTGCTGATGCCGGGTCCCAAGCGTTGCCTCGTTTTTGGGGGTGGCATAGTGTTGGCGCGATGACGAATGACCGCCATCATGGCGAATGCGAGCATGACCAGCGAGACATGGCGATGCCAGCCGTGCCAGGAGCGGGTCTCATTGTGGTCAAGGCCGAGCTCGTTCTTGGCGGTTTCGAAGCTGTCTTCGATGGCCCAGCGGTGGCCCTCCACGGTCACCAGCTTTTCCATGGATGTGCCAACCGGACACCATGTGGAGAAGAAAGCGAGATCGCCATCGGCGATCTTGCGGCGGATCAGCAGCCCCCGTGTCCAGATGCCGGGGAATGCCGCGTCGAAATCATCGGCATCGAGGTCGGCCAATTCGAGATAGACCCAATCATGCAGTCGCGCGCCCTTGGTCCCATCGCCTGCCGACAGGCGTCGCCAGGCATCGTCAGGCAAGGCTTCGGCGATGTCCTTCGCTGTCCCGGCAACGGCCAGCGGTTTGTCCCATGAGCGAAAGAGATGATTGGCGTTCACGCCCAGCACATAGCCCTTGGCGGCTCGTTTGAGCGCCATTTCGATGTCGCCCACGCCATAGACACTGTCGGCAGCCACCCAGGTAAATGGCACATCCGAAGCGATCGCCCGCTCGATCATCGTCAGCGCCAGTGCCGGCTTGGTAGCAAAGCTGACCGTGTCCGGCACATGGGCCCTGGCCATACGGTTCCGGTCCTCCGTCCAGACCTTCGGCAGATAGAGTGCCCGATCGATGAAGGCATGACCATGGCGGGAGACATACGATGCGAATACGCCGATCTGGCAATTGGTGATCTTGCCCGCCGAACCTGTATATTGCCGGCCAACACCACAGGATGCCTTACCCTGCTTGAGAAAACCGGTCTCATCGATCACCAGCACCGCGTCAGCATCGGCCAATGTCTCAAGCGCATAGTCGCGCACGATATCGCGCAAGGCATCCGCGTCCCAATGACCGCGCCCCAGAATAGCCTGTTGCCGCCATGGGCCGGGATCGCCGGCCGCCTCCGCGCGCATCCAACCCGTCTTGCGCCGCTCTTCTCCCAGCAAACCGTCCAGAAATTGGCTCGCTGAATTCGCTACCCGCTCCTGCGTGAACAGTGGTCGCATTCGCGCTTTCACATCACGCAACGAAGACGCCCAAAGCTCCAGCGTCGTCTCTATCGATACACCTGTCATCCATGACCTCCGAATCATGGAGGCCTATAGATTCAGGCAATGCATAAAAATGCAACTGTAATGCTAGGCGTGAACGGACAATACGTCAAATGCCGAACCGCCCCCCGCCCATGCGATTGTGCCGGATCAGCGATCGGTGAATTATTCGCGTGATTTGCATAACAGCCCGTTTTAAGGGGCTTTACCATCATATGATGCAACGGCCTGCAGCCACCAGCCAGGGAGCGCGCGAATGAGGAAGGCATTGGTCGTTTGGGGCGGCTGGCAAGGCCATGAGCCGGAGCAATGCGCCGAGATCGTCGCCGATCTCCTGCGCGAGGATGGTTTTGTGGTCGAGGTCACCGGCGATCTCGGCATATTCGCATCTCCGGCGCTTGCCAAAACCGACCTACTGGTGCCTGTTATAACAGGCGAAACGCTCGAAAAACCCCATGCCAGCGCCTTGGTCGAAGCGGTGCGCGGCGGGCTGGGGCTTGCCGGCCATCACGGCGCGCTCGCCACCTCCTTCAAGGAAAGCGCGCCGTTCCGCTATGTCTCCGGCGTCACCTGGGTCGCGCATCCCGGCAACATCATCGACTTCCGCGTCGCCGTTACCCGCCAGGACGATCCGGTGATGGAGGGCATTCCCGATTTCGACTACCGTTCGGAGCAATATTACCTGCACTATGATCCGACCGTCGAAATCCTGGCGACCACCACCTTCACCGGCGGCTACGATCCGGCGGCCCGCAACGTCGTGATGCCGGTCGTCTTCAAGCGCCATTTCGGCGCCGGCCGCATCTTCTATTCCGCCCTCGGCCATGTCGCGGCCGAATTCGACCATCCCTATATGCCCCTCATCCTGCGGCGCGGCCTGAGCTGGGCCGCCCGCCAGCCGTGATGAAAGGGCAAACGCTTTCGGTGTTTATCGTGGCCGGCTTCATCGAAGTAGCAGACCGCCTGCCGGCAAGGCCGATCATGCGTGCGGAATGCCTCTGAATCTTCGACGTCTCGGCAATGTGGCTAACGCGCCGCTTTCAGCTGCAGGTCGGCGGCGGCGGCGGGAGCCGGCTCGTCATAGACCCGCATCAGCCGCCCGGCTGCCTTCAGCTTCTCGATGAGGTCGTTTCCATCGGGCGAGGCCTTGGTCAATTCCAGCTGCTCGAATTCCCTCAGTGCCTGCGCCCAATGGCTTTCCCCGCGCCCATCCGGCCTGCCTTCAAATTCCCACAGTGAATAAGCGCGCTGGCTGACCCAGGCGTCTTTATTGTGACTCATGACAAACCCCAGCCGAAAAATTTGAAAGCAAATATCGATAGCAAGAAGGTGCCAAAACCGGCTTTAGGAGTCGTTACGAGGCAGCGTTATTTTTTAGCTAACGGCGATGATTCGGCGAGACTAAACGCCGATAAAGTCATACGAATCGGCAGCATGATTGCACCCGGCATTATCCCGGCATCCCCTCGCCCGGCACCTTGGACTGATGTGAAGGCTGAGATACTGTCGGCCTGAAACGATAGCGATGGTCCATGGCAGCAAAGACAACTCTCAACGCGAAAAACCTGGAAACCCTTGGGGCGCAGCGTCTCGCCGAACTGCTGATCGAAATCAGCACCGGCAGCGCCGCCCACAAACGACGGCTTCGCATGGAACTCGCCGGCAATCACGGCAGTGCGGAAGTCGCTCGTGAGGTGCGCAAGCGCCTCACCAGCATCGCGCGAGCCCGCAGCTTCATCGAATGGCATAAGGTGAAGACCGTTAACGCCGACCTCGAAACGCAGCGATCGACGATCGTCACGGTCGTCGCCGCCGACGATCCGAAGGAGGCGTTCGATCTCATCTGGCAATTCCTTGCCGTCGCCCACACGATATTCGAGCGATCCAACAGCGGCGACAGCGTGTTCATCGAGACGTTCCACCGGGCATGCGCCGATGCCGGCGTCATCGCCAGCGCCGCGTCTATCGGTACCGATGTTCTTGCCGACAGGGTCTTTGATGCGCTGCAGGATAACGACCATGGCCAATACGATCCGCTGATCGCCGAAATGGTTCCGGCGCTGGGCAAGGACGGCCTGGAACGCTTGAAGAGCCTCCTGGTGAAATGGTCGAACGAAGCGGAGGAGAAGCCCGCCGACGCCGACCGGGAGGTTTTCGGCTGGGGCGGCAACGGGCCGATCTACAGGGACGAAATCGACGCCAACCATCGACAAATGACGGCGCGCATCGCTCTGCAGGAAATTGCCGATGCCCAGAATGATGTCGATGCCTTCATCGCCCAACAGCCGGAACAGACGTTAAGGGCGCCGACGATCGCAGCCGACATCGCCGACCGTTTGCTCTTGGCTGGACGCGCTGGGGAAGCCTTGGAGATTTTGGACGCCGCCGATCACCGGGGTCGGTTCGAACTGCCTTATGAATGGGAGCGCGCCCGCGTCGAAGCGCTCGATGCCCTGGGGCGGGGGGAGGAAGCGCGAGCCTATCAATGGCAATGCTTCGAGCAGTCGCTGAATGGCGAGCACCTTCACGCGCTCCTGCGAAAGCTCCCCGACTTTGACGATATCGAGGCCGAAGAGAAAGCATTCGCCTTCGTCCATGGTTTTCCGGATGTTCACTCGGCCCTTGCCTTTTTCCTCACCTGGCCCGCACTGGCCGAGGCGGCGAAACTTATCTCCAGGCGCCAGGCCGAACTGGACGGCAACCTGTACGAACTGATGACGCCGGCCGCCGAGATATTGCAGGAGAAACACCCGCTCGCGGCAACCATACTGCTGCGGGCGATGATCGGCTATGCCCTCGATTACGGCCGATCCAGCCGTTACAGGCACGCCGCGCGCCATCTGGCGGAATGCGCGTCGCTGGCGCCGCATATCGACGATTTCGGCAATGCCCGGCCTCACGACGCCTATCTTGTCGAGCTGAAGCGTAAACACGGAAACAAGCATGGCTTCTGGAGCCTGATGCGTTAAGCCGGATACGAGACCGCGCCGAACTTGACGGCTGATCTTCCGGCAGCTTGAGGAACGCCGCCGTATGACCGCGCTGAGGCAGGAAATCGCCCATGCGTATTTGGAGAAGAACCGGGATGCTCGCACCGATCTTCGGGCATATGATGCCCTATCGGCGGAATTTTCCAGGCACGCGCGCGTCTGGGCGTCGCATTATCGAATAACGCAGGGCGTTCAAAATTGACAAACTTTGCCAAATTGTGTCGCACTACAAAATAAGGAGGCCAATATGGCGACGATGAATGTATCCCTGCCCGACCCGATGAAAGACTGGGTTGAGGCGCAAACCAAAACGGGCCGCTATGCCAACGCGAGCGATTATGTCCGCGACCTGATCCGCATGGATCAGGAGCGAAAAGATAAGATCGCCGCCATGCAGCGATTTGTCGATGAGGGGCTGAAGAGCGGCGTCGGCACGCGCTCGAAGGGCGAGCTTTTTGAGGCAGCGCGGGCACGCGTTGAAGCTTCCCGCGGCAACTGACGGTTTCACCTCACAGAAGAAGCCGAAGAAGACATGATCGGCATTGCCGAGGCGGGAATCCGGCTGTTCGGGCCGGCGCAAGCGCGGATTGGGTTTATCTCGAATTGGCCGACCTCGATGCCGATAATTTCGATGCGGCATTCCCCGGGATCTGGATGCTGATCCGCCGCAAGCTCGCCGACGTCGCCGCACCGGGACGGTGGGGATTCGCACTTGATTCGGCGGTTCCCGAGGCAACCACAGGAGCGTCAAGCACAGCGACGCCAACGGCGGGAGGCGGGAACGACTGTCTCCGGCGAAGCATTCCAAATCGTTGACACCTTAGAATGGGCGTCGTAGCCATGCTTTTGATAGAAACCGCGAGCCGCGGGTGTGGTACACATGACCGCAACGCGTCCTAGAAAAACGCTTAAGTTTCAAATGCTTGTGATTTATGGCGGAGAGGGTGGGATTTGAACCCACGATACCCTTGCAGGTATGCCGCATTTCGAGTGCGGTGCATTCGACCACTCTGCCACCTCTCCGCGGTCTGGTCGGCGCTTGTTCGGCGCGGGCGTTCTCATAACAAAGCTCGATCGGGGTTGCGTTAGAACAGAGAACGGCACGCCATTTGTGCCCTCAATGTGGCGCGAAGTAAGCGCTTATCCAGTCAACGCACTCTGTGCTTTCCTGATGCCACTGAGGAAGGACGAAAATACATCACCAGTTAGCCATTCGTCTTTCGAGGACGATAGACGGGTGAACCGCTTGAATTGTGAATGGAGCTCGGCGATCAGCTCTGCATCTTCTTTGCTAATCTTGTTTGTTCTGCGCCCGTGGGAGAGGCGCCATGCCATTGACCCGACCTGTCGACGATCGAAATATTCCGGATTACCTAGGCGGTCTCTCAGTGTCTCAACGAGAATGTCCCATTCATCTTTCAGTGTATCCATCATCTCATCAGGAGATGGTTCTACGTCGCTGGTTCCAATTTCGGTTTCTTGATCAGGTAATACGCCGTCAACAACTCTGTTTATTTCTTCCTGAACCTCGACAATCTTGGATTTATCCATTTCGTCGAGCGCTTCACGGACCTCTGTAAGCTGATCCGATATCCGCTTGGAAAGACGGTCAATTCGTTCCTCCAAACCCCGATACTCTTCAGAGAAACGGGTGGTGATCTCTTGAGCTTTCGCCACTAAGGTATCGGTGTCTGAACGAAGTGTAGCGGCGGTTTCCTTTAGCTCTGGGATGGCTCGTGTAAAATCACTGATTGAACGTCCAAGTCGATCTGTAAATGCCAAAAGAACCCCACCAGGGCCCAAAACAACGATCCCGACTATAGCCACGATCGGCCACGCGGCAACATCAAGAAATTTAATTACGACATCCATGAAAAGCCTCAGAACAATCTTTTGGTGATCAACCGAAGCGAGATTTGCAAAATAAAAACGCAATTTCTACTAACGCCGAGCATTTACCACAGCGATTTTTTTAACTTTCAGATAACGGACTGAACGACCCTCAGGATTCGATAGTGCCAAATCCTACTAACCACCCTCATACGCTCGCCTGAAGAGCGGCTGTGCCTTCTCGAAATCAGCCATCGAATGCAGCGAAATCTCTAGATCGCCTGTTCCCTGGTGGCCGATTCTTCTGACATCGCGTGAAAAGCTCTCTTCAAGCTGTATGTCGGAGGGGTCTAGCCGCAGAAAGGCCAGGATGCTCCGCGCCTGAGGGAAAATCTGCAAGCTGGTAAAGTTCTTGATCCGCTTGAAGGCGGTATATTGCTTCAGTTCCTTCACCTGCACATCGTCGCCGAGGCCGATGAGGAACTGCTGCACGGCGTCGTAGAGATCACGCAGTTCCGTGGAGGCCTGCGACAGGCGGTAGGCCTGCCGGTTCGTGTAGTAGGGGTCGGTTTCTTCGCCTAGCGTCTCCTCCACGACGACACCGGGACTGGTTGGCATTGCCCTTTGCCCCTGCCGCGATGCCATCACGCTGGTGGTCTTCGGCGCATGCACCAGTTCCAACATCAAAAGATCCTCGCCAAACCGGCGGTAGCGAATGAGCTCGATGTTGCGGGCGATCTGTTTGACGGCGTGTTCGTCGTAACGGGTGAAGTCACCGGCGATACATAACAGCCGCGGTGCCGACCAGTCGACGGCCTTCGCCGCATCAGGTCCCAGCTTTTCCATCACCAGCCATTGGAATTCCTTGCGGTGGTCCATCAGCCAGTCGAGATAGAACAGGCCCTGGTTGATGACGTTCTCGTTGACCGCGCGCTTGTATTCGATGATGACCGGCGAATTGTCCTCATCCAGACCGAGTGTGTCGATACGTCCGCCGTGCACGGGGCCGGTCGAGTGCTCGGTGGCAATGAAACGGATGCCGAGCAGCACCTCGAGATTGGCTTCGAACAGGTTTTGCAGCGACTTCTCAACCTGGGCGGCTGCTCCGGCGAGTTCTGTCACCCGGGCGCCGTTGAAATGAAACAGCTTAATGTCGCTCAAACTTGACTCCGAGTAAGCTCATAAATTGCAGAGTAAGTTCTATTCGCCTGTGCGGCGTTGTCCAGATAAATTGCCAGTGCGTGCTGATCTGTTAGGATCGACCGCAAATCATGATTGCATAACGTGACGACTCTGACCTTGTCGCAACTGGAGAACCATCTCTGGGGGCAGCGGATATCCTGCGAGGATCGATCGATTCTGGGGACCACAAACACTACCGTGTCGACGATCTCTGACCGGACACCGCGAGTTATTGTGCACTGCGGTGTCGTCATGCGATCAACGAGAAAACTATGACTCGATATCGGCCAGCTTTTTTATGTCTTTCAGCGTAGAGGTCCCATATTTTCTCGCCAAAGCGAAGACAAACGATGGTTCAACGTCCTCGGCAAAGGCCAAAAGGCCAGCAAGGTTCGCTTGCTCTGCTGAACTCAATTTGCCGAGAAGCCAATGATGAACTGCGGAACGCATATTTCGTTTACGCTGGTGCCCCAGTGATACCGACCCATCGTTAGCTAATATTAGACCGGTGACCATCCGTTTATACTTTCTGGTAGCCAGCACGGTTTTGTCTTCATTTAGCTGAAGCTTCGGGTTCTTTATTTTGTGGATGGCTTGTCGAAGAACTTTCTCGACGCCGTTCAAATACCCTGTTCTAGGCGCCGAGAAGGTCAAATCGTCGGCGTAGCGTGTATATTTGGCTTTTTGGCTTTCAGCATAACTCTGCATATATTCATCAAATTCAAACATCAGAATATTCGAAAGCATGGGAGATGAAGGAGCTCCGATTGCAAGCCTCAATACAGGAGAATATCTACTGCTTTTTCTGAAAAGAATCCTTGAACTCAGCTTTACATCTTCTTGATGATCAAAAATACTATGTTTCTCACAGTATTTTTCCCAATCTACGGCTTGTATGTTTGGAAAGAAATCTTTGAAGTCGAATTTCAGGATAGGACCATCGCCCGCATGGTAGGCGGCGTTGTTCCGAATCGAAATACCTGGCCTATAGGCCATCGCAGCACTATGGATTGCCAGCCCCGATAAAATCCGTTGCACCATTGCGCGTTGCAGCACCTTGAGCTCGCGAGCCGGCTGGGAAATCTCGCGCTTTCCTCCTCGACGTTTGTCGATTTCATAGGTTTTGTAACGATTCGGGGCTGTCGCAATAATGGTTCGAAGGTCGATCTCGCTTAGGCCCGTATCTTCCGACAGCATTCTCAGAAGCTCGCTCATTCATCAGCCCCGTAAAACTCGGTGATTACGCTATACCGGAGAGGTTGATGTGCCTTCCAATGTTCACGGATCGCCATCCTCCGGCGCCCTTTGTTTGCCACGGCACGCACGGTTTTCGTAACGATCGACACCGAATCTGGAAGAGGTCGCGCAACGTAAAAGTCATCTGAGCCTTTTCGCTTCTTCACAACCCAGTTTGCTGCCTCGGCGCAGAGCAGATAACCCTTTAACTTTAGCGAAGGGACATAGACATCCAGCTTCAGCAAGAGCTCGTCAATCTCGTCGATTGTCAGGGCACCATACTCTTGGACCATTCCCACTATCAATTTAATGATATGGCCAGGGCGAGTTGAGCTGAACGTCGTCGGATTTCGAATAGTTGCCAGCCTTGAGGCCAGCGGGCTTTGAAGCTGGTCCCTCAAAACATCGATTCGGATCCCCGCAGCTGAGCCGGCGACACCAATATCCCTGTCATCAATTACAAAGACGGACGACTGACCGTGTTTTCTCTCGAGATATCGTAGCGGTCCCAGCCTCACGAACGAGGATGCGCCTTCTCCGCTCCAATGTTTGTCCCGAACAATGACCAGCATGCGAGATGCAATTTCCTCAATAACAGAAAATGCACCCAGCTCGGCCAAACTCCCCTCGCTTTCACAAAACAAAAGAATTATTTCTGAAATCTCAGCAAGGTCAGTCTCGAACTCAAGGATATCTTCATAAGCATCGGAAAAAAATCCAAGCCTAGTGATGTCCTCTGCCTGAATTAATACTTTCCCATTCAACGCTGGATTGTTGAGTATCTTTAAGAAAGCATCCCTCATGGAAAGAGGGATTGCCTGCGACAGATCAGAATATTTTCCGCCACATAAGAATACCACTGCGGAAGGAGCTTGAACGTGGATTTTGTCCGCATCCAGCTCCTCCGCAAATGGCAACATATGCTTACCTTTAAAGCCCTAGAAGGTAGTGAATGGCTATCGAGCGGAGCGTCCCGAAGGGCGATTGGCAATCGCTACCTTCTAGGGCACCAAATCTCGACAATATAATGAGGTCCGGACGAATCGCCAGACCAGCGCACGAAGCGCTTATGCACGTAAGCGTTGCGCACAATATTGCCAAAAAGTCGATTGTCAACGGCGTGATGATGCAGCTGTGGATAAGCCGGAAGCGGATCGAAGTTCACTTCATGCGCTCGAATGTGCCGAGGCTGTGGCTCGCCGCAGTTGACACAAACCATCTAACGTAGGAGATCCGCCTAAAGCGTGACAATCCAGCTCAAAACTGGCGGAGAGGGTGGGATTTGAACCCACGATACCCTTGCAGGTATGCCGCATTTCGAGTGCGGTGCATTCGACCACTCTGCCACCTCTCCGCGGTCAGGTCGGCGCTTGTTCGGCGCGGGCGTTCTCATAACGAGCATATGACGGGTTGGCAAGCCGAAAAGTCGAAGCATTCCATCCTTTTGCCTTGACAGTTTTTTGTCGCTCGCGTATCCCGGCTGCGCAATAGGTTTGGAGAAATCCGTGCCTTGTTTGTCCTGTGCTTGCGCAGGGCGCTTCACCGGCAGGAAGAGTTCGAGGTTTCCCTCTGAAATCCCTGCTTAACTTCGACTGATAAAAAGACGGCCACCTTGCCCAAGCGGCGAGGAGAGCTGGAACGAACATGAAAGGATAAAAAATGTTCGCAGTCATCAAGACCGGCGGTAAACAGTACCGTGTGGCAGCCAACGACGTGCTGACCATCGAAAAGCTGGAAGCCACCGCTGGCGATTCCATTGAATTCACCGAAGTGCTCGTGATCGGCGAAGGCGCCGACGCTGCGATCGGTGCGCCCTTCGTTACCGGCGCCTCTGTCAAGGCAGAAGTCGTCGAACAGAACCGCGGCAAGAAGGTCATCGCCTTCAAGAAGCGCCGCCGTCAGAATTCGAAGCGTTCGCGCGGCCATCGTCAGCATCACACGGTCGTCCGTATCACGGACATCGTGGCTGCCAAGTAAGATCAACGGGTTTCAGGTTTAAAGGAGAACTCCAATGGCACACAAAAAAGCTGGCGGTTCCTCGCGCAACGGTCGCGATTCCGAATCCAAGCGCCTTGGCGTGAAGAAGTTCGGCGGCGAAGCCGTCATCGCAGGCAACATCCTCGTGCGTCAGCGCGGGACGCAGTGGCATCCGGGTTCCAACGTCGGCCTCGGCAAGGATCACACGATTTTTGCACTTACCGCCGGCAATGTGAACTACCGAACGAAGGCCAACGGTCGCGTCTACGTGTCTGTCATGCCGAAAGCGGAAGCAGCGGAATAAGCCGGTAGCGCTCTAAAACAGCCGGCGTCTCATCGACCCGGCTGGCCGTACCAGGTTCAGTCCAGAAAACAGGGGAGATGGGGCGCCATCTCCCCTTTTTCTTTGTCCAAACAGGAGGACTGAACATGCAAGGCGAATTGTTGAGGGCAGACCAATCACGGTCTCCCCGGGAAGACCAGCGGTCTCCCATGGAACGGCTGAGGCCGGAACGGTTAAGGACCGATTGCCCTGTCTTGTTATCGGAAAGGCTCGTCATGCGCGCGCCCCACGAAGAAGACATCGACGCCCTTGCCCATCTCGCCAACAACGCCAAAGTCGCCACCATGGTATCGCGTATGCCGCATCCCTATACCGCCGATGATGCCGCCGACTTTGTCTGGCGTACGCGAAATGGCGAGATTGGCAAATGCGTCTATGCGATCACCAAGGCCGAAAACGGCGCCTTTATCGGCTGCTGCGGTGTCGAGCCGCATGCCGACGGCAGGACCGTCGAAATCGGTTACTGGCTGGGCGAACCCTATTGGAACAAGGGTTATACGACCGAGGCCTGCCATGCCCTGGTCGATATGGTGTTCAGAACCCGCGAAAACGTCGATCAGATCGACGCCCGCTGCCGGGTGATGAACGTCGCCTCGCGCCGCGTCATCCAGAAGTGCGGCTTCCAGTTCCAGGGATCGGGGCTCGCCGCCTCGCTGGCGCTCGGCAGCAACGTGCCGGTGGAATGGTACCGGCTCGACCGCAAGACCTGGATATCGCTCAGAAGCTGGGGGAACATCGCATGAGCACATCAGCGCTGCAAAGGCCTGAGACCAGGCCGATGATGCCGGGCCCCGCGCCTGTCATCTCGACGGCCCGGCTGACGCTTCGCCCTCACCGGCTGAGCGATGCGCCTGATATCGCGGAATCGCTCTCCGATTTCGCGGTCACGCGCATGCTGTCCCGCGTGCCGGCGCCGTTCGACCGGCAGGATGCGCTGGACTGGCTGATGCCGGTGACCTCGGGCACCCTGCCCGACTGGCCGCTGGCTATAACAGGCAAGGACGATGTCCATATCGGCAACGTCTCGATCGAGCTGCGCCACGGCCGCTGGCACCTCGGCTACTGGCTGAACCGCTACTACTGGCGGCGCGGCTATATGAGCGAGGCGGTGGCGGCGATCATCGAGCGCTTCTCGCGCCGCATGCCGGAGACGCCTGTTCATTCCGGCGTCTTCGCCGACAACCCGGCGTCGCTGCGGCTGCAGGAGAAGCTCGGTTTCCGCATGGTGGGTTGCGGCGAAATCTATTGTTTCGCCCGCAATACCATGGTGTCGCACATCGAAACCGTGCTGCAGCCGGGCATGCTGCAGCCGCGGAAGGTGGCCTAACAGAGCATGATGCCGAAAAGTGTACGCGGTTTTCGGACGTCATCATGCTCTCATCCGAGACTGGAACAGGAGGCGCCGCCGGCTCGGCGGCGTCTCCGTCAATCGCCGATCTCGACCCACACGGGGAAATGATCGGAGCCTTCCGATCGCGTGTCGATCCGGGCGGATTTCAACCGGCTGACGAGGCCGCAACTGACAAAGCAATAGTCGAGATGCATGCGTTTGCCGTGATCTTCGGGATCCATCCAGCTATAGCTCTCCGGCCGATAGGCCTGAAGCGCCGCAAAGGCGTCGACCGGCGTGCCGATCCGGGCGATACGGCCGTAATAGCCGCCGCCAGCGCCGGCAAGCGCGCAATATTCCGGCGATTCCGGCTCCATGTTGAAATCGCCCATGATGATATAATCCTCCGGCAGCGGCGGCTCCGGCAGATCGAATTCGCCACCGCCCGTCAGCGACCCGCCCTCCTGGACGAAGGCATTGATATGGGCGTTCAGGAACTGCAGCTGGCGGATGCGCTCGTCGGCCGAGACGTGGTCGAGATGGACGCAATAGAGGCGGATCGCGCCGCCGGGCACTGCAATCACCGCCTCGGTGGCGCCGCGCTGCAGGTTGATCTTGCCGATCGTCCGGCTGCGCGGCAGAAGCAGCGTCCGCGTCGAGACGACGGGCCAGCGCGACAGCACCATATTGCCGAACTGAAAGCGGGTGCCCGGCGGCGGCTGCGGCCTGCCGTCAGCTGCCTCGACATGCATATCGCAGGCCGGCCCATACACCCAGAAATAGTCGGGAAAGAAGGCCGCAACATCGGCCGCCATGTCGGCAAAACCGTTGCGCGAGAAACCGCGGGTCACCTCCTGCAGCGCGATGACATCGGCGCCTTCGAGGCTGCGGGCGATGCGCGCCAGGTCATATCTGCCATCAAGACCGAAGCCGTACTGTATGTTATAGCTCGCGAAATTCACGATAATCTTTGACCTCCGTCGGAACCGCCTATATCGAATGGGCCAAGACGGGCCGTCCAACTGCCACCGGATACTGGAAGTAAAATGAAATTTCTCGACGAAGCAAAGGTCTATATCAAGTCCGGAGACGGCGGCGGCGGCAGCGTGTCCTTTCGGCGCGAGAAATTCATCGAGTTCGGCGGACCCGATGGCGGGGACGGCGGACGCGGCGGCGATGTCTGGGTCGAGACCGTCAACGGCCTCAACACGCTGATCGATTTCCGCTACCAGCAGCATTTCAAGGCGACGATCGGCACCCACGGCATGGGCCGAAACCGCACCGGCGCCAATGGCAGCGACGTGACGCTCAAGGTCCCTGTCGGCACCCAGATTTTCGAGGAAGACCGGGAAACGCTGATCTGCGATCTCACCGTCGAGGGCCAGCGTTACTGCCTCGCCCATGGCGGCAATGGCGGCTTCGGCAACGCCCATTTCAAGACCTCGACCAATCAGGCGCCGGATTGGGCCAATCCCGGCCTGCCCGGCGAGGAAAAAACCCTCTGGCTGCGGCTGAAGCTGATTGCCGATGCCGGCCTTGTCGGCCTGCCCAATGCCGGCAAGTCGACCTTCCTTGCGTCGGTCACCCGTGCCCGGCCGAAGATCGCCAATTACCCCTTCACCACGCTGCATCCCAATCTCGGCGTCGCCACCATCGACGAGCGGGAATTCATCCTCGCCGACATTCCGGGCCTGATCGAAGGCGCCCATGAGGGGGTCGGCATCGGTGACCGTTTCCTCGGCCATGTCGAGCGCACCCGGGTGCTGCTGCACCTCGTCTCCGCCCAGGAGGAAAAGGTCGGCAAAGCCTATAAGACGGTGAAACACGAGCTCGAAGCCTATGGCAACGACCTGACCGACAAGCCGGAGATCGTGGCGCTGTCGCAGATCGACGTGCTCGACGAGGCCGAACTGAAGAAGAAGAGCAAGGAATTGGCCAAAGCCTGCGGCAAGACACCGTTCCTGATTTCGGCCGTCACCGGCAAGGGCATGACCGAAGTCCTGCGCGCGCTGCGCGACGTTATCGTCGAGGAAAATGCCGAGGAAAAACCGGCCAAGGTGCCGAAGCTCAGGCATCGCGACATGGTCGTCACCGATGAGGACGAGGCCGATGACCAGCCGTAAGCCGCTTGGCCGCTACCGCCGCGTCGTCATCAAGATCGGCTCGGCGCTGCTGGTCGACCGCAAGGCCGGGCTGAAAAAGGCCTGGCTCGACGCCATGTGCGCCGATATTGCCGGCCTGAAGGCCAAAGGCATCGACGTGCTCGTCGTTTCCTCCGGCGCCATCGCGCTCGGCCGCTCGGTGCTCGATCTGCCCTCCGGCGCGCTGAAGCTGGAAGAAAGCCAGGCGGCGGCGGCCGTCGGCCAGATCGCCCTGGCGCGCGCCTGGTCGGAAAGCCTGTCGAAGGACGAGATCGTCGCCGGCCAGATCCTGCTGACGCTCGGCGATACCGAGGAGCGCCGCCGTTATCTCAATGCCCGCGCCACCATCAATCAGCTTTTGAAGATCGGCGCCGTGCCGATCATCAACGAGAACGACACGGTCGCCACCAGCGAAATCCGCTATGGCGACAACGACCGGCTGGCCGCCCGCGTCGCGACGATGACCGGCGCCGACCTGCTGATCCTTCTCTCCGATATCGACGGCCTCTATACCGCCCCGCCGCATCTCGACCCGAACGCCGCCTTCCTGGAGACGATTTCGGCCATCACCCCGGAGATCGAGGCGATGGCCGGGGGAGCGGCTTCCGAGCTTTCGCGCGGCGGCATGCGCACCAAGATCGATGCCGGCAAGATCGCCACGACATCGGGCTGCGCCATGATCATCGCCTCCGGCAAGACCGACAGCCCGCTGTCGGCGATCGAAAACGGTGCCCGTTCCTCCTGGTTCGCCCCTTCGGGAACGCCCGTCACGGCTCGCAAGACCTGGATTGCCGGGCAGCTGCAGCCGGCCGGCGAACTGCATGTCGATGACGGCGCCGTCACCGCTCTCGGCGCCGGCAAGAGCCTGCTTCCGGCCGGCGTGCGCAATGTTTCCGGCCTCTTCAGCCGCGGCGATACGGTGGCGATCATCGGCCCTGAAGGTCGCGAGATCGCCCGCGGCCTCGTCAGCTACGACGCCGACGACGCCCGCCGGATTGCCGGCCGCAAGTCGGCCGAGATCGAAGCCATCCTCGGTTATGCCGGGCGCGCCGCCATGGTCCATCGCGACGACATGGTGATGACCGCGCCGATCGGTTCGAAATCGGAAAGGCAGAAGAAGGACGCGAGCTATGCTTGATACCGTTGCGCCAGGCCCTGACATCGACGTGCTGATGAACGACATCGGCCGCAAGGCGAGGGCTGCCGCACGACCGCTGAGCTTTGCGTCGACCGAGGCGAAGAACAGTGCGCTGAATGCGATGGCCGATGCAATCCTGGCGAACAAGGCCGAGATTCTTGCCGAAAACGCCAAGGACCTGAAGGACATCGAAGGCACCGAGATGCTCGCCTCCTTCGTCGACCGGCTGACGCTGAACGACAAGCGTATCGCCGAAATCGCCGAGGGAATCCGCGCCATCGCCGCCCTGGCCGATCCGGTCGGCGAAGTCATTGCCGCCTGGGACCGGCCGAACGGCCTGAAGATCGAGCGCGTCCGCACGCCGCTCGGCGTCATCGGCGTCATCTTCGAAAGCCGGCCGAACGTCACGGCCGATGCCGGCGCTCTCTGCCTCAAGGCCGGCAATGCCGTCATTCTGCGCTGCGGTTCGGATTCGCGCCGTTCATCGCAGGCTATCCATGCCTGCCTGGTCGAGGGCCTGAAAGCGGCCGGGCTTCCAGAGCATGCGATCCAGCTCGTCCCGGTCACCGACCGTGCCGCCGTCGGCGCCATGCTGCGCGGCCTCGACGGCGCGATCGACGTCATCGTGCCGCGCGGCGGCAAGAGCCTGGTCGCCCGGGTGCAGAGTGAGGCCCGCGTGCCGGTTTTTGCCCATCTCGAGGGCCTGTGCCACATCTATGTCGATGCTTCTGCCGATATCGAGATGGCGAAGAAGATCGTCGTCAACGCCAAGATGCGCCGCACCGGCATCTGCGGCGCGGCCGAAACCCTGCTGGTCGATGGCGCCGCGATCGGCACGCATCTGACGCCGCTGCTCGAGGTCTTGACCGAGGCCGGCTGCGAGGTCCGCGCGTCGCCGACGGTGCTGAAGGTCGCCCCCGGCATGAAGCCGGCGACCGAGGAGGACTGGTCGACCGAATATCTCGACGCGATCATTTCCGTGACCGTCGTCGACGGCATATCGGGCGCGATCGCCCATATCCAGACCTATTCCTCGAACCACACCGAGGCCGTCATCGCCGAGGACCCCGAGGTCGTCGCGCGGTTCTTCACCGAGGTCGATTCGGCGATCCTGCTGCACAATGCCTCGACGCAATTTGCCGATGGCGGCGAGTTCGGCATGGGCGCGGAGATCGGCATTGCCACCGGCAAGATGCACGCCCGCGGCCCCGTCGGCGTCGAACAGCTGACCTCCTTCAAATATCGGGTGCACGGCGCCGGACAGACGCGGCCCTGACGTGACGCCCAAGTCTGACGTCGCGACCGGGCCTGATGGGGCGATCGAGCCCGATGTGCCGATCGAAAATGTGGATCGGCACTATCTCCGCATGCCGCACAGCGAACGCGGTATGGTCGTCGGTTTGTTCGGCGGTTCGTTCAATCCGCCGCATCAGGGCCACGCGCTCGTCGCCGAGATCGCCCTCAAGCGGCTCGGTCTCGACCAGCTCTGGTGGATGGTCACCCCCGGCAACCCGCTGAAGAGCCGCAATCAGCTGGCCCCGCTTGCCGAGCGCATTGCCGAAAGCGAGCGCATTGCCGCCGATCCCCGCATCAAGGTGACCGCCTTCGAACAAGCGCTCGGCGTCAGCTACACCGCCAACACGCTTGCCCGCGTCAAGGCCCGCAATCCGCATGTGCATTTCATCTGGATCATGGGCGCCGACAGCCTGCAGACCTTTCACAAATGGCAGAAATGGCAGGAGATCGCCCGTACCTTCCCGATCGCGGTGATCGACCGGCCGGGCGCGACGCTCTCCTATCTCTCCTCGAAGATGACGAGGACCTTCGATTTCGCCCGCGTCGACGAGGATGACGCCCGGGTTCTCTGGAAGAAACCGGCGCCGGCCTGGACCTTCATCCACGGACCGCGCTCCGGCCTGAGCTCGACGGCAATCCGCAACGGCGCGTCGCACGACCGGGCCGAATAAATTCAAGGACGTTGAAAACGAGAAAGCCCGACGGGGGAGGATCCGTCGGGCTTATAAACTCGATCGACAACTGGGAGGAGGAGTGTTGTCGACCCTATCGAACGGCTATGGGAGGAGGAGAAAGCCGTTTCGATAAGTATGTTTTATCAGATTCCGCACGAAGGTGAAGACTGATTGTTGCATTGCAGCAATGCGCCGATTGCAAGCCTGGCCGGAAATATCGCGTCGGAAGTGGCGTTTTTATCAGCAGATAATCATCGCGAATGGCGTCGGCGCCGGGAGCCTTGCGCTTTGCAGAGTGCCCGCCGGATATTTTTGCCCAAGAGATCCCGTTTCACATCCAAGCCATGCGCATCGACAATGCGGCGCAGTGCTCCTTGCGGTTATATTTTCCTGGATACATCCCCTAGCCAAACCGCATCACCCGTTATATTCGTCGCAATATTTCGAACTCTGGGGAAGTCAATCATGCAGAACCGCCGCCAATGGATCAAACTGGCAACCGCCGCGATATCGGCCCTGTGGCTTGGCGCAGCAGCGCTTCCGGCGCCGGCCGCTGCGGCCGAAAAGCTCACCGTCTTTGCGGCGGCGAGCCTCAAGGACGCGCTCGACGCCGCCAATGCCGCCTGGGCTGGGGAAAGCGGCAAGGAAGCCGTCGCCTCCTATGCGGCGAGCGGAGCGCTGGCCAAGCAGATCGAAAACGCGGCCCCCGCCGATATCTTCATCTCGGCCGACCGCGACTGGATGGACTACGTCGCCAAGAAGAACCTGATCAAGGCCGATAGCCGTTCGGACCTGCTTGGCAACCGGATCGTGCTCGTTGCCGAAAAGGACAAGGCCAAGCCCGTCGAGATCAAGCAGGATTTCGATCTCGCAGGGCTTTTGGGTGACGGCAAGCTTGCCATGGGTGAACCGAAATCGGTTCCGGCCGGAAAATACGGCATGGCCGCGCTGGAAAAACTCGGCGTCTGGAAATCGGTGGAAACCAAGGTCGCCGGCGCCGAAAGTGTGCGCGCTGCCCTCGCTCTCGTCTCCCGCGGCGAAGCGCCTTATGGCATCGTCTACCAGACGGATGCCGCCGCCGATAAGGGTGTCGCCGTCGTCGGCACCTTCCCGGCCGATTCCCATCCGCCGATCATCTATCCGATCGCCATCCTGGCTTCGAGCAAGAACCCGGAAGCAGCAGCCTATCTCGACTTCCTGAAATCCGACAAGGCCGCCGCCTTCTTCACGGCGCAGGGTTTCACGATTCTGAAATAGTCGGCCGATTAGTGTTTTGTCAGGCTCCAGCTTGCACCCAAGCATCTGCATCGATCGAATAAGCAGCGGATGTCAGGCACAAGGTTATGGCTGCCTGTACGTGCCGATGGCTGCCCCTCACCCTAACCCTCTCCCCGTAAACGGGGCGAGGGGACGTGCCATGCGAGAGGTTGACGAGGGACGGAGAGGTCACGGCATGGTCCCTTCGCCCCGTTTACGGGGAGAAGGTGCCGGCAGGCGGATGAGGGGCAGGCATCGGATTTTCCAGGGAGACCGCATTTGAACATTTTCGGCCTGAGCAACGAGGAATGGACGGCGATCCTGCTCAGCCTGCGCGTCTCGATCGTCGCCATGCTGGCGAGCCTGCCCTTCGGCATTCTCGTTGCCCTGCTGCTCGCCCGCGGCCGCTTCTGGGGCAAGTCGGTATTGAACGGCATCGTTCATCTGCCGCTGATCCTGCCTCCCGTCGTCACCGGTTTCCTTCTCCTTATCCTGTTCGGCCGCCGCGGTCCGATCGGCAGCCTGCTCGACCAGTATCTCGGCATCGTCCTTTCCTTCCGCTGGACGGGTGCGGCGCTCGCCTGCGCCGTCATGGCCTTTCCGCTGATGGTGCGCAGCATCCGCCTGTCGATCGAGGCGGTCGACCGCAAGCTGGAGGAGGCGGCCGGAACGCTCGGCGCCGGTCCCGCCTGGGTCTTTTTGACGATCACCCTGCCGCTGATCTTGCCCGGCATCATTACCGGCATGATCCTTTCCTTCGCCAAGGCGATGGGGGAATTCGGCGCGACGATCACCTTCGTCTCCAATATCCCCGGCGAAACCCAGACGCTGTCGGCGGCGATCTATACCTTCACCCAGGTGCCGGGCGGCGATGCCGGCGCGCTGCGCCTGACGCTCGTCGCCATCATCATATCCATGGCAGCCCTGCTCGCCTCCGAATGCCTCGCCCGTCTCGCCGGCCAAAGGATCGATCCGGAATGACGCTGATCGTCGAAGCCAAACAGCGGCTCGGCGCCTTTTCGCTCGACGCCGCCTTCACCTCCGAGCGTGGCGTCACCGCGCTGTTCGGCCGCTCCGGCTCCGGCAAGACCTCGCTGATCCGCATCATTGCCGGCCTTGCCCGCCCGGATGAGGGTCGCGTCGTGCTTGACGGCGAGGCCTTGACCGAAACCGCAGCCGGCACCTTCGTCCCGAAACATCGCCGCCGCTTCGGTTATGTCTTCCAGGAGGCCCGGCTTTTCCCGCATTTCAGCGTTCGCGCCAATCTCTCCTATGGCCGCTGGTTCGCGGCGAGAGCGGCACGCGGTGAAAGCTTCGATCGCATCGTCGATCTGCTCGGCATCGAGCCGCTGCTGGAGCGCAGCCCCGCCAAACTGTCCGGCGGCGAAAAACAGCGCGTCGCCATCGGCCGCGCCCTGCTCTCCGCCCCCCGCCTGCTGTTGATGGACGAGCCGCTCGCCGCCCTCGACGAGGCCCGCAAGGCCGAGATCCTGCCTTATCTCGAGCGATTGCGCGACGAGACCGACATTCCGATCGTCTATGTCAGCCATTCGATCGCCGAGGTGGCGCGGCTCGCAAACCAGGTGGTCGTCCTCAGCGACGGCAAGGTGGAAGCGACAGGCCCGGCCGTCGACATATTGAGCCGCCCCTCTGCGGCATCAGACCGGAAAGAGGCGGGCGCGCTGCTGGAAGGCGCAGTCGAAAGCTTCGATGCGCGTCATCGCCTGTCGACCGTCACACTGAAATCCTCTCGTCTGCATATTCCGAGCGCGACACTGGCGCCGGGCAGACTGGTGCGTATCCGCATTCCGTCGCGCGACGTCATGCTGGCGACGACAAGGCCCGAGGGGTTGAGCGCGCTGAACATTCTCGAAGGCAGGATCGAAGCGATATCGTCGGATGAGGACGGAACGGTCGAAATCCGGATCGATTGCGGCGGCGATGCCATTCTTGCGCGCATCACCGCGCTCTCCTGCGAGCGCCTCGATCTTCGGCCCGGCAAGACCGTCTTCGCCGTCATCAAGACGGTTGCCCTGGAGGCCTGACCAGCGCGTCCTCTACAGGCTGCGTTTGGCTTCGAGCCAGGCGAGATCCTCGGCGAGGCTTTCGCGCATCGTCCTTTCCATCCGGCGGAAACGCTCGAGCAACTCCTCGCCGAACGGCGTCAGCGCAGCGCCGCCACCCTTCTGACCGCCGCGCTGCGGCTCCACCACCTGTTCCGAGAACATCCGGTTCATCTCGCTGACCAGCAGCCATGCCCGCCGATAGGACATGTCCATCGCCCGCCCCGCCGCCGAGATCGATCCGGTCGCGCGGATATGTTCCAAGAGTTCCATCTTGCCATGGCCGAGCCGATCTTCGTCCGGGAAGCTGATTCGCAGGACGGGCACGAGGGATTTTGCGGCTGAGTCGGTCATTGAATCCGGAGATCGTGGAATTTGCCGCACTTTACGCTGCGGCACGGAAACTGTACACCGCCGCGACAAGCAGCCCGAGTGGCAATATTCTTCAAATCGGACGTCGGATCGGATTTTCAGCCGCTCTGTATCTTAGCACGTCTTGAAACATTAATGGTTTGATGCCTATCTTAACCATGATCCGGTCTCGATCGGATCTCGTGTTGTGCATGGTTTGTCATTCCAGGAAAGGGAAAAAACTGACAACAGTACACGCCAAGGGAAGAACGCTCGCCGTTATCCCGAAGAGTGCGGAACGTGGCGCCGATGCCGCTGCCCGCGCCCTAGAAACCGTCCTCGCCAGCCTCGAGGACTCCAAAGCTGAAGATATCGTCACCATCGACATTGCCGGAAAATCGGCGCTGGGAGACTACATGATCGTCGTCTCCGGCCGCTCGAACAGGCATGTCATGGCGATCTCGGATCATCTGCTCACCGACCTCAAGGATGACGGCCTCGGCACGGCCCGCGTCGAAGGCCAGGAAGGCGGCGATTGGGTCCTGATCGACACCGGTGACATCATCGTGCACGTGTTCCGTCCCGAAATCCGCGAGTTCTACAACATCGAAAAGATGTGGGCGGCTCCGGATATGGACGAAGAAACACGGCACTGACAGGCGGCCGGCATTTGTCCGGCGCCTGAAATGTGGCATTGGCTGGCCGGACAAGTTTAAAAGCCGGCCGGTGGCGCCTTATGCGCCCGATGTGCCGCATCAGCGGGGAGCGGAAGAATGCGAGTTGGTCTTTTTGCGGTGGGACGGCTGAAGTCCGGCCCCGAAAAGGATCTTGCGGCCCGCTATTTCGACCGTTTCGCCAAGGCCGGCCCTGCCGTCGGCCTTGAATTTACCCGTATCGCCGAAGTTGCCGAAAGCCGTGCCTCCAATGCGGAAACCCGCAAGCGCGAGGAAGCGGCGCTGCTGTTGAAATCGCTTGCCGATGGCAGCATCCTCATTCTCCTCGACGAACGCGGCAAGGCGCTCGACAGCGAAGCCTTCGCAAACCTGCTCGGCTCCTATCGCGACCAGGGCAAACGCGAGCTGACCATCGCCATCGGCGGCGCCGACGGCCTCGATCCGTCCCTCTACGACCGGGCCGACGCGACGCTGTGCCTGGGCAAGATGACCTGGCCGCACCAGATCGTCCGCACGCTGATCGCCGAACAGCTTTATCGCGCCGTCACCATCCTGTCCGGCCACCCCTATCACCGCGTCTGATGCGTCGCATTGTCACGCAGCCGTGTTGAGCCGCCGGTTCATTCTGCTTCGAACTTTCTGGCAAAGCATGCCAAATCAGCTTAGGCTCCGCGCGATTTGAGAAAGTGCCCGAACACGCATGACGACAACAGCAACCAGGCGACACCGCATGATCCTGCCGGCGATCGCCGCCGGTGTCGGTGTGGCGGTGATTGCCGTGTCGGCAAATCCCTTCACCGTTCGGGCGCAGGATGCCGCACCTGAGGCGGCGCAATCCGTACCACCACAGCCGCCAGCCGCGCCGGCGCCTCCCGATCCGGCCGCCGAACTGGCCGCCAAACGCGACCAGACCCGCGCCGAACTCGAAACCCTGTCGAAAACCATCAGCCTCTCCACCGACAAGGTCAGCGCGCTTCAGCAGAGCATCGCCGATCTGGACAAGAGCACGCAAAGCATCCGCCAGGCGCTGATCGAGTCGGCGGCCCGCCGCAAGACGCTCGACAGGCAGATCCTCGAAAGCGAAAAGAAGCTTGCCGATCTCGGCGTCAAGCAGGATGGCATCCGCCGCTCGCTGCACGAGCGCCGCGGCCTTCTGGCCGAGGTGCTGGCAGCCCTCCAGCGCATGGGCCGCAACCCGCCGCCGGCTTTGCTGGTCACCCCCGACGACGCGCTCGCTTCGGTGCGCAGCGCCATTCTGCTCGGCGCCGTCGTGCCCGGCATCCGCAAGGAGACCGACAAGCTTGCCGCCGACCTGGCAAACCTCGCCGCATTGCAGACCGCAAGCGCTGCCGAGAAGGCCGGCCTGACGGCAACAATGACCAATAGTATCGAGGAAGAGCGGCGCATGGATCTGCTGCTTGCCGAAAACGACAAGCTCAGCCGCAGCAATGCCGCCGAACTCGCGGTCGAGAAAAAGCGCTCCGAGGAACTGGCCGGCAAGGCGACCAGCCTTGAGGGCCTTGTCGCCTCGATGGAATCCGAGATCGCTTCGGTGCGCGATGCCGCCGCCGCCGCCCGCCAGGCGGAGGAAAACCGCAAGCTGATGACGGACGAGCAGCGCGCCCAGGCCAAGGCCCTGGCCGACAGCGGCGTGCCCGATAAAAACCGCATTGCCCCCGCATATCCCTTCGGAGAATTGAAGGCGAAATTGGAGGTGCCCGTTGCGGGCGATATCCTGCGCCAGTTCGGCGATGCCGACGGCACCGGGCACGAAGCCATGGGCATGACGGTCGCCACCAATCCGGAAACGGTGGTGACGGCGCCTGCCGATGGCCTGGTGGTTTTCGCCGGCGCTTTCCGCAGTTACGGCCAGATGATCATCCTCGACACCGGCGATGGGTACCACCTGGTGCTCTCGGGAATGGAGACGATCAATACCCGCCAGGGAAAATTCGTTTTCTCCGGCGAGCCGCTCGCCGTGATGGGCGCAAAAAGAGTGGCAAGCGCAACTGCATTGGCGCTGGAAACGGACCGGCCAACGCTTTACATTGAATTTCGAAAAGACGGTAAACCGGTCGATTCCCGACCATGGTGGACCGCCAAAGACACTGGAAAGGCACGCAATGATTCGTAGGGCTTCTCTTGTTCTGGTCGGCGCATTGATGGGTGCGACCGCCATGAGCGTCATTTATTCGGCCGGTGTGCCGGCAGAAGCGGCCGGATCCTCGACCTATAAGGAGCTTTCGGTTTTCGGCGACGTCTTCGAGCGCGTGCGTGCGCAATACGTGACGCCGCCGGCCGAAGACAAGCTGATCGAAAACGCCATCAACGGCATGCTGTCCTCGCTCGATCCGCATTCGAGCTACATGAATGCGAAGGACGCCGAGGACATGCGCACCCAGACCAAGGGTGAGTTCGGCGGTCTCGGCATCGAAGTCACGATGGAAGACGAACTCGTCAAGGTCATCACCCCGATCGACGATACGCCCGCCGCCAAGGCCGGCGTTCTCGCCGGCGACTATATTTCCGAGATCGACGGCCAGTCGGTGCGCGGCCTGAAGCTGGAAGACGCCGTCGAGAAGATGCGCGGCGCCGTCAACACGCCGATCAAGCTGACGCTGATCCGCAAGGGCGCCGACAAGCCGATCGAGCTGACGATCGTCCGTGACGTCGTCGCCGTTCAGGCCGTCAAGTCGCGTGTCGAGGACGATGTCGGTTATCTCCGCATCATCTCCTTCACCGAGAAGACCTATCCCGACATGGAAAAGGCGATCAAGAAGATCAAGGACACCGTTCCGGCCGACAAGCTGAAGGGTTATGTCCTTGACCTGCGCCTCAATCCGGGCGGTCTGCTCGACCAGGCGATCAACGTTTCCGATGCGCTGCTGGAGCGCGGCGAAGTGGTTTCGACCCGCGGCCGTAATCCCGATGAAACCCGCCGCTTCAATGCCGGCCCGGGCGACCTGACGGATGGCAAGCCGGTGATCGTCCTGATCAACGGCGGTTCGGCTTCCGCATCGGAAATCGTCGCCGGCGCTCTTCAGGATCTGCGCCGCGCCACCGTTCTCGGCACCCGCTCCTTCGGCAAGGGTTCCGTCCAGACGATCATCCCGCTCGGCGAAAACGGCGCACTGCGCCTGACCACGGCGCTCTACTACACGCCGTCCGGCCGCTCGATCCAGGGCACCGGCATCACCCCCGACATCAAGGTCGAGGAGCCGCTGCCGCAGGAACTGCAGGGCAAGATGGTGACCGAGGGCGAATCCAGCCTGCGCGGCCATATCAAGGGCCAGAGCGAGACTGACGAAGGTTCGGGCTCCGTCGCCTATGTGCCGCCGGACCCGAAGGACGACGTTCAGCTGAACTACGCACTCGATCTGCTGCGCGGCAAGAAGACCGATCCGGCCTTTCCGCCGAACCCGGATAAGGCCGTCGTCGCCAAGTAATTCATCCCCTCAAGGCCGGGCATGTCGCCCGGCCTTGACCCTTTCTGCTGTTTCCCGGTTTTGGAGCGGGCGAAAAATTGGGAACGGACCTGCATGCGCCTTTGGGCCGCAACCGCAAAGCCGGCAATCGGCGCCCGGGTGTTCTGCGCCTCGGCCGCATCGCCGCCAGTCTTTGTCTTTTCGCGATAGGCGGCTTTTCGCTCTATACGGCGTTTCGCGGCGATGGGCTGGAACGCAGCAAACCGCCGGCGGCGGAACAAGCCGCAACACCAGCCAATCCAACTCAGCCGCCGACGACAGCTGCCGACCAGGCAGCCGACGGCATGCCCCGCGCCGAACCGCGCTCGGGCGCCAATGTCGAGCAGATGGTCACCGGCGACGGCTCGGTCGTCACCAAATACAGTCCCCGCCCGCGCGATGGCAGCGGACCGGTGCTGGTCGACGCCATGCAGATCGGCCAGGATCCGCGCATGGCGGCGCAGCCGAATGAAGCGCTGCTCGAAGAAACCCCTTTCGGCAGGCTACCGATCGTCGGCCCCGATGGCCGCCGCCCGATGGATCAATATGCCCGCCCCTCGTCCGGCGCGCGCGGCGTGCGGATCGCCATCGTCGTCAGCGGCCTCGGGCTCAGCCAGACCGGAACACAGCGCGCCATCGCGGAATTGCCCGAAGAAATCACCTTCGCCTTTGCCGCCAGCGGCAACAGCCTGCAGCGCTGGATGCAGGAGGCCCGCCGCGGCGGCCACGAGATTCTGTTGCAGGTGCCGCTCGAGCCATTTGATTACCCGGCGAATGATCCCGGCCCGGAAACGCTGCTGACGACGAAATCGCCCGCCCGCAATATCGAGAACCTGCACAAGGCAATGGGCGAGATCACCAATTATACCGGCGTCATGAATTATCTCGGCGGCCGTTTCCTCTCGGACTCCAACGCCATGGAGCCTGTCATGCGCGATATCGGCAAGCGCGGCCTGCTGTTTCTCGACGACGGCACGTCGGCGCAGTCGAAGACGGCTGATGTCGCCAAGGGAACCGAGCTGCCCTATGCTTTCGCCGACCTGCAGCTCGACGGCCAGCTCGATATCAACGCCGTCCTGAAAAAGCTCGACGAACTCGAGCGTATCGCCCGCAAGAACGGCCAGGCGATCGGCGTCGCCTCGGCTTTCGATGAAAGTGTCGATGCCATCGCCAAGTGGAGCGAGGAGGCAGCGATGCGCGGCATCGAGATCGTCGGCGTCGCCGCCCTTTCCAACGACCCGCGGAACCCTTGAGAGCAATCCCGGAAAGGATTGCTGAACGGAGAAGACGATGAGCCAGGCGACCGTAAAAGCCGAGGATCTGCCCTACCGCCCCTGCGTCGGCGTGATGATCCTGAACCGCGATGGCCTCGTCTGGGCCGGTCGGCGCATTCCTGACGGCAATTCGGAATATGACGGCTCGCCGCAGCTCTGGCAGATGCCGCAGGGAGGCATCGACAAGGGCGAGGATCCGCTGGATGCCGCCTACCGCGAACTCTACGAGGAGACCGGCATCAAGACGGTGACCCTGCTGGCCGAAGCCAGGGACTGGATCAACTATGATCTGCCGCCGGCTCTGCTCGGCATCGGGCTGAAGGGAAAATTCCGCGGCCAGACGCAGCGCTGGTTCGCCTTCCGCTTCGAGGGCAGCGACGGCGAGATCGCCATCAATCCGCCGCCCGGCGGCCATGAGCCGGAATTCGATGCCTGGGAATGGAAGCCGATGCGGGAACTGCCGGGGCTGATCGTCCCCTTCAAGCGCGCCGTCTACGACCAGGTCGTGGCCGAATTCGAGCATCTGGCGGCACTGCAATCGGAAGACTGATCGATCCGGGATGACCGGACCCGGTTCGCGCCTGATAAGATCAGCTGCGCAATGCCGGCCGCCGGGGCGGCCGGTTTCTCATTCGAAGGATTATTCGGCTTCGTCGGCGGAATCGGCGTTGAGCTGGCCGTATTTGCTCTCGCCGATTTTCCCAAGCAGCTCGAGCTGCGTTTCGAGGAAGTCGATATGGCCTTCCTCATCCATCAGCAGCTCTTCGAAGAGCTTCATGGAAACGTAATCGCCGGCTTCGTAACAGATATCGCGCGACTTCTTGTAGGCGGCGCGGGCGTCGTATTCGCCGGCAAGATCGGCTTCCAGCACTTCCTTGACGTTCTGGCCGATGCGCAGAGGCGCAAGGGTCTGCAGATTGGGATGGCCTTCAAGGAAAATGATGCGTGCAACAAGCCGGTCGGCATGGTGCATCTCTTCGATCGATTCGGCGCGCTCCTTCTTGGCGAGCTTGGTGTAGCCCCAGTCCTCAAGAAGCCGATAATGAACCCAATATTGATTGACCGCCCCGAGCTCGAGGAACAACGCCTCGTTAAGCCGCTCGATGACCTTTTTGTCGCCTTTCAATGTCCGCTCTCCTGTTTTCCTCATGGAATTGTTTCAAGCGGGACATGAAATCAAATATTTCAGTCTCCGTCGAGTGGCGACGGGCATGATATTCCTCGGTCGTCTGGATGATGATGTCGACGACGTTGGGGAAACAACCGCAGCAGCGGCCGCGTTTTTCCATGGCGTGGTAGACCTTCGCCGGCACGATAAGCTGCCAACAGTCTTCATCGAGAAGGTTGGTGATAACCTCCCGGATTTCCTTGTCGGTTATATAATTGCAGCTGCAGACAAGCACGTCTTCATTCCAAACATGACACTGACTATCGTGTTTTCTGCTAAAGAAGATGGTGGCTGTCAAGAAAAAATTCGAGCCCCGGATCATGGAACGCGGTGTCCGGATGCGAGCCCGATGCATGTCGTCCGAGATTATCCAATGGTTCCAGGGTGATGACGCCATGAGGCAGGTGAAGCCATGCCGCATGATCCCGATCAGTGCGATGCGGTTTAATGAAAATTGCGCCCGCGCGGCATCACTTCGGCGGTTTCCGCCGCGCCCGTACGGCCTGCGGCAGCCATCCGTTTTTCCAGCTCCGCCCTCTCCTGCGCATTCGCAAGCTTTTTCTGCCGTTGATCGCCACCCGGCCTCAGCACCTCGTCCGCCCGCTCGCAGACCCCGAAACGCCGGGCCTCGCGCTGCAGGATCCCGAGCGCCGGCGTCATGTCCTCGATATGTTCGACGACAGTATGGATCACCCCGCTCTGGCTTTGCAGCCGGCCGCGGATTTTCACCAGCCGGGCGCCCATCACAACCGAGCGGTATGTGTCGAATATCTTGTTCCAGACGATCGCATTGGCAACGCCGGTCTCGTCCTCCAGCGTCATGAAGATCACACCCTTGGCCGAGCCCGGCCGCTGGCGCACCAGTACGAGGCCGGCAATCGTCACCCTCTTTCCGTTCGCGACCTTCAACAGATCGACATTGCGGGTGATGCCCATCCTTTGCAGCTCCTCCCGCAGGAATGAGACGGGATGCGCCTTCAGTGACAGCGAGAGATAACGATAGTCCTCGATGACCTGCTCTCCCGGCAGCATTTCCGGCAGCTTGGTTGCAGGTTCGGCCTGGAGATCGACGTGACGGGCCTGCTCGAAAAGCGGCAGCTCCTCGGCCGCGCTCTTCACATCCAGCGCCCGCACCGCCCAGAGCGCATCGCGTCGTGACAATCCAAGGGATTGGAACGCATCCGCATCCGCCAGTCGCTCGATGACGGATTTCTGCAGACCGGACCGCAGCCAGAGATCCCGAACGGAACCGTAGCCTTTGCCCCGATTTTTGACGAGCAGCTCCATCTCTTTGTCCGAGACACCCTTGATCTGGCGAAAGCCGAGCCGCACCGCATGCCGGGCCTTGATAATCCCGCGCATCTCACGGTGGCGGAAATCGACGGCATTCGGATCGAAATCCGCCGCTTCCAGACCGCAATCCCAGTCGGATTCGTTGATGTCGACCGGCAGGATCTTGACCCCGTGTTCGCGTGCATCCCGCACCAGCTGCGCCGGCGCATAAAACCCCATCGGCTGGGAATTCAGCATCGCCGCGCAGAAGACGTCGGGATAATAGGCCTTGAGCCATGAGGAGGCATAGACGAGCAGCGCAAAGGAGGCGGCATGGCTTTCCGGGAAGCCATATTCGCCGAAGCCTTTGATCTGGTTGAAACACTGCCGCGCGAATTCCTCGGCATAACCCTTCGAGGCCATTCCCTCGATGAACCGCTTCTCGAAATTGCCGATCGTACCGGTTCTCTTGAATGTCGCCATCGCTCTGCGAAGCTTGTCGGCTTCCGCCGGTTTGAAGCCTGCGGCTGTGATGGCGATCTGCATCGCCTGTTCCTGGAACAGCGGCACGCCGAGGGTTCTTTCCAGAACCGCTTCCAGCTCCTTGCTCGGATATTCGATCGGAATGTTCCTCGCCCGCTGCTCCCGGCGCTTCAGATAGGGATGCACCATATCGCCCTGGATCGGCCCCGGCCGGACGATCGCCACCTCGATGACGAGGTCGTAGAACACCGTCGGCTTGAGACGCGGCAGCATGCTCATCTGCGCCCGGCTCTCGATCTGGAAGACGCCGAGCGTATCGGCCCGGCCCATCATCGCGTAAACCGGTTTGCCTTCGTCGCCATGCTCCCTGTTGCCGAGGTCTGCGAGCGTCTTCTTCACCTCGTAATGCAGTTCAAGCAGCGAAAAGGCCTTCCGCAGGCAGGTCAGCATGCCGAGCGCCAGCACATCCACCTTGAGGATCTTGACGTTGTCGAGATCGTCCTTGTCCCATTCGATCATGTAGCGATCCGGCATTGCCGTCTTCATGATCGGCACCACCTCGTCGAGCCGGTCCCGCGTGATGACGAAGCCGCCGACATGCTGGGTGAGGTGGCGGGGGAAGCCGAGAAGCTCGGAGGCATATTTCAGCACATTGCGTGTCACCGGATCCTTGATGTCGAGGCCCGCCGCCTTGGCATCCCGTTCCGAGAGATTGTCCTCCGACCAGCCCCAGACGAGGCTGCTGATCGCCGACTGGACGTCCTCCGACAGCCCGAAGGCCTTGGCGACCTCACGGCCGGCCGACCGGGTCCGGTAGGTGGTCACACCCGCCGTCAGCCCGGCATGTTCCCTTGTGTAGGTTTTATAGATGAACTGGATGACCTCTTCACGCCGGTCATGTTCGAAATCGACATCAATGTCAGGCGGTTCGTCGCGATCCATCGAAATGAAGCGGTCGAAGAGCAGCGTGCTCTTTTGCGGATCGACTTCGGTGATTTCGAGGCAATAGCAGATAACCGAATTGGCTGCCGATCCGCGCCCCTGGCACAGAACCTTGAGCTCATAACGGGCGTGCCGGATGATCCTGTGAACCGTCAGGAAGTAGGAGGCATACTTCTTCTCGCCGATGAGTTTCAGCTCATAATCGATCTGCTCTGCCACCTTGGCCGGGATACCCTCGGGATAGCGCTTTGCGGCTCCGGTTCTCGTCAGCCTTTCCAAGGTCTGCTGCGGCGTTTCGCCGGGATCGTTTTCAGGCGGATAATTATGCTCCAGCTCCGTCAGCGAAAAGCTCAGCTTGCCGAAGAAAGCCCGGGCATTTTCGATCGCAGCCGGATAGTCCCGGAAGATCCGGGCCATTTCACGTGGACCCTTGAGATAGCGTTCGGCATTCGGCGCCAGCAGGAATCCGGCTTGCGCTATCTCCACATGCTCCCGGATCGCGATCACGACATCCGAAAGCGGCCGGCGTTCAGGATGATGGTAAAGCGGCTGGTTGGTCGCAATCAGCGGCAGGCGATTTCGTGCCGCAAGCATGGCAAGCACCGCAAAGACCTGCCTGTCGCGGCCGTCATAGGCTGGCGCCAGCGCCATATAAAAAGCCTTGCCGAACCGTCTGCGAAACCGCTCCAGATAAGCCTCCAGTGCCGACTGCCCTGCCTGGCTTTCGACAAGAGTGCGATCGGGAACGAGGGCAAGCATCATCTCGTCGCCCCATTCCAGGAAGTCCGCTTCCGTCAGAATGCAGTTTCCCTTGACCGCTTCCTCTTTCAGATTGCCGGCGCTGAGGAGGCGGCAAAGATTTGCCCAGCCCCGCCGGTTGCGGGGGTAGGCGAGGATATCGGGCGTATCATCGGAAAAAACCAGCCGGGCGCCCGGCTGAATCCGGATGGGATCGACGATCGCTTCCTTTTTCCCCTCCCTCTCCGCCTGAGCCATGATTGCATCTCTGTTCCTGTATCTCTCCTCGAGCTGCAGCGCATGCGCATGCGCCCTGACCACGCCGGCAACCGAATTCCGGTCCGCAATGCCGAGACCGCCGAGCCTGAGATGAGCGGCCTGCACAACCATCTCTTCCGGGCTGGAAGCGCCTTCGAGAAACGAAAAATTCGTTCTCACGCCGATCTCGAAGAATGCGGCTTCGCTCTTCATGCAAAGACCCCGTGCATGAACCAGCGAGGGTCGAAGTCCCCGCCGTAAAAACCGCGACGATAGATCCAGAAGCGATGCCCGGTCTCGTCCTCGATGCGGAAATAGTCCCGCGCCTCGGCGTCATCCCCATCGATCCACCATTCCATGGCAATCCGTTCCGGGCCTTCGCTTCTTGCCACCTGATGCTGCATGCGCCGCCAGCGGAAAACCTGCGGCGGACCATCGGGCACCTCGGCAAGCATGATCTCGACCGGCTCCGGCGTTGCAAAGAGCCGCAGCGGGCGCTCTTGGCGGAAAGGCAGTCGGATATCCCCAGTCGCCTTCCGCCCGGGAGGACACTCCATCACAGGCACCGTGATGACGGCGCGTTCCGGCACATGGCTCTCGCGGAGCTGGAAGCTTTGCAGGCAATCGGCACCCAGCCGGGCCGAGACCCGATCGACGAAGGCAGAAAGCGAAATCTCCCCCTGACGGTCGCCCTCGAAATCAGCCTGCGCTTCGTTGAAGGGATCGTGCCGCAACACATTCAGCCGCAGGATTTCGAAACCATAGCCGGCATCGAGATCGTCATAGACCGTCTGCAATCGCTCGGAAAAAAGCCCGGCGATGAATTTTGGTTCGCGAAGCGGCTGCGAAGCGCCGACGCAGATCCGAAAGACCCTGCCGTCGACGCGAAACAGCACCAGTTCGAACATTCGCCCGCCGGCGCCGCGCGCCTCCAGCGACGGCTGCAGCGACAGGGCGATCTGCCTTGTGACGGCAAGGATCTGTTCTTCCGTCCCGATCGGCTCGATCAGGCGGCTTTCGGCCGAGAGACTGGCAACCGGGCGCCGGGGCGAGACCGGCTCCTCTTCACGTCCCAGCGCCTGGTCGAGACGCAGAAGCAGCCCCGGGCCGAACCGGCGGGTCAGTGGCGCTCGCGGCGCGCCGATGACGTCGCCGACATATTTCAAACCGAGCTTCTTCAGCGCATCGACGGTTTGTCCTTGCAGCCGCAAGGCTGCAACCGGCAGGGGCATCAGCACATGCTCCGTCTCCTCGTCCTCGATCACGCCGCCTTGCCCGAAGCGCGACACGGCCCAGGAAAGGCCTGGCGACGATGAGATCGCCCCGCGCGCATCGAAGCCCATATGGAAAAGCCGTGACAGCACATCCTTGAGAAGCGCCTTTTCACCGCCGAAGAGATGGGCGCAACCGCTAATGTCGAGAAACAGACCGTCCTTACCGTCGAACGCCACCAGCGGCGTATAACGGTCGCACCAGTCGGCAATTGCCTCCAGCAGCCGGCGGTCCGCGGTCGGATCCTCTTCCGCCACCTCGAGCGCCGGGTACATCGCACGCGCTTCGGCAACGCCCTGCTCCTTCTTCAGCCCCAGCCCCTCGGCCAGCTCGTCCAGGGCCGTCAGTCGCATGGCATTGTTGAGCTTGCCGGAACAGACGATCGGCGGGGTCTCAGGACGCCCTTTCGAACGCCAGGAGAGCCCCCATCGCCGGCGGGCGATGCGGTCCGTTGGCAGATGCGGGAAGCTGAGCGCCAGGATGCGCTGACTGTTCGCCTGGAGGACGAACGAGGTTTGGTTCTGCGACCGGGAGAAATTGGCGTTCATGGGGGTTCCACTCCAGAAGAAAGGAGAGCGGGGCCGGATTGCGGCTCTTCTCCAGCGTCAGACGGAAAATCGGATTGCCGATGCTGCCGGAAAGCTTCGATCCATCCGGCAGCGGCCGCAGACCGGATGGAGCCGGTTCGACATGCAGGCGGAAAGCCGCACTGCTTGCCTCCTCCGCCCCGGCCTGGCGGACAAGAAAGAGCGGACGGCGGGCAGCATGCGCCCGAAGACTGAGCCTGCGGCTTTCGGTCAGGCCGAAATGGGCGGGATTGCCGCGCACTTCGAAGATGACGGCCGAGAAAGCAGCGCTTTCGACCGCCGCCTCCGCCAGCCAGAGCGCCTCGTCCAGCTTGCGTGGCGTCGCATGGAGAAACCGCTCCGGGCTCAGTCCGAAATCCCGAAACCCGGGAACATAAGGACGACCTGCCTCCAGCGTGCCGATCGCATCGCCAATCCAGAGCAACGGCAGAAACCTGCCGGCATCCGCTTCCTGTTTCTGCAGCCGCGCGGCGACGGCCATCGCCAGCCCGCTTGCCGCCCCTGCGTCACGAGACAGAGCGGAGCGGAATTCGGTGATCGCATCGAGCGGCAACCCGCCTTCCAGCGCCTCGTCAAGACCTTCCACCCCAAACATCAGCGGCGGCAGAATGGGTCTCTGCGGCGTCTTGCCACCTTCCGCCAGGGCTTCCCGCTCTGCTGCCGCAAGCGCCGGCGCGGGCTTTCCCTCCAGTCTGGCGATGGTTTCGCGGAGCGCAAAAAGCCGCTCGCGCGCCAGGGCGTGCTGCGCCATGGCGTTCTCCAATCCGTATTGTTCCTGTTATGTTCTTATAGATTCCAGAGAGCTAATGAAGAGTCAACGGCCATTTTTTATGAATTTATTCCTGCCTTTGATTCCGCACTCGAAAATCGGCGATAAAGGTTCTATATGGGCCCGCAAAGGAAGGAATATTCATGGCCCGCATAGACCAGAGCGATGATTGGCGGGACCGCCATGCGCCGACGATCAGCACCTTCGAGTCGCTGGCCATGGAGGCCTATAGCCATCTGCCGGATGAATTCCGCCAGCTGACGACCAACCTCACGATCGAGATCGAAGACTTTCCCGATGACGACGTTTTCGAGGACATGGCGCTGGAAACCCCGTTCGATCTGCTCGGCCTTTTCGAGGGCAGGGGCATTTCCGAGCGTTTCACGGTGGAAACCGGTGAGATGCCCAATCGCATCCGCCTCTACCGGCGCCCCATTCTCGATTACTGGGCAGAGAACGACGAGACGCTCGGCGATATCATCACCCATGTCCTGATCCACGAGATCGGCCATCATTTCGGGCTGAGCGACGATGACATGGAGCGGATCGAGGCCAGCGCCGAGGAAGCCGCCGAGCGCTGAAACCCATGCGTTCGGCAGAACGCGCTATTGCTCGGAGAGCTTCATCTCCGGATCGTAATCCTTGCCTTCGACAGTCTTGACCACCGCCTGGCCGCACTGCATCGCACCGGTTACGGCATTGAAGGCGTAGGTCGGCGAGCCTTCCAGCGACCAGCCCTTGTTGAGGGCGGCGGTGACCTTGTGGCAGAAGGAAGCGTCGTCGGGACCGGTCAGGAAGCGGTAGAGTTTCATCAGGCGGGCTTTCTTGCAGAAATCAGGCGAGCTTTATGAACCAGAGCTTCGGCCTGGACAAGATGCAGCCGCTCGACCATCCGCCCACCTGAATTGATGACATTCAGCCCAGCGGAAGCGGGATCGGCAAAAGCAGTGATGATCGCTTCGGCTTCCGCAATCTCCTCCGCGCTCGGCCCGAAATACCGATTGGCGGGCTCGATCTGCGCCGGGTGGATCAGCATCTTGCCGGCAAAACCCATGGCCCGGCCCTGCCGGCATTCGGCATCGAAACCCTGCTCGTCCCTGAAATCGTTGAAGACGCTGTCGATCGCATCGAGCCCGTAAGCGCTGACCGCCAGCACGACCTGCATCAGCCACGGCACCAGATAGCCCCGCCCCGGCTGCGCCGGCACACCCGTTTCCTTGCGCAGATCGTTGAGCCCGACGACGAGGCAATCGAGCCGCGAGCCCGGCGTGCGCCCGGCCTCAGTGATCGCTGCCGCATTCAGAATGCCGCGCGGCGTCTCGATCATCGCCCAGATGCGCAGATCGTCCGGTGCATAGGCCTCGGCGAGAAGGTCGCTGATATCAGTGACATCCTGCGGCTCGTCGACCTTCGGCAGCAGCACGGCATCGGGACCAAGCGCCGTCACCAGCTCCATATCCGCCGAGCCGAAATCGGTCGACAGGCCGTTGATGCGGATAATCCGCTCCTTGTTTTCGAGCGGCCGATCCGAAAAGAAGCGCCTCAGGTTTTCCCGCGCTTCCACCTTCTTTTCCGGCGCCACTGAATCCTCGAGATCGAAGATCACCGCATCGCAATCGACCGCATGGGTCTTTTCCAGTGCCCGCGGATTGATGGCGGGAACGCTCAGCACCGAACGGCGCAGGCGGGTGGAGCGGGTCGCAGGGTTTCGGCTCATGGCCGAATTAGTGCCAAGCTTTCAAAGCCGAAGCAAGACGCAACCCCGAAAGACCCGCAGAACAACAAAAAGCCATGCTTGTCTTGCAGAGAGGAAAAAGAAGGACCACATTCCTTTCTGAAGAAAGGTCTCAAACCCATGCAGAACATTCGCTCCATCTTCCTCATGCTTGCCGGTGCCACGGTTTTCGTGGCCATGCTGCTTTTCACCTTTTCGGTGACGCTCGCCGTCGGCGGCATCCTGACCGTGCTCATGGTCGGCCGGGCCCTTTCGATGAAGATGAAGCCTGTTCCGGTGCGCGCCAAGGCAAATAATGGTAAGCCGGAAATGCGCATCTGGAACGATGGCCGCGGCACGATCATCGATCTCTGATCACTTTTTCGGCGAATATTCCAACCGACATTGTCGGCTCATGCTCCCATGCTACGTCCTTGAGGCAGCCAGGCATTCAGCCTGGCAGTTCAAACCCCATGGAGGATGAGCATGAATGCGACGGAGAGCAATCAGACCAAGATGCCGCCGGTCAAGAATGGCCTGCTGCCCTATCTGACGGTCGGCGGCGCGGTGAAAGCCGCGGAATTCTACAAGAAAGCCTTCGGCGCCGAAGAAGCCTATATCGTGCCGGTCGACGAGAGCGGCCGCACGATGCATGTGCATCTCTACATCAACGGCAGCTCCCTCATGCTGTCGGATGCCTATCCCGAATACGGCCATCCCTTCAAAGGCCATGAAGGCTTCGCCATCCAGCTTGTCATCGACGATATCGATTTCTGGTGGGACCGCGCCGTCGCTGCCGGCGCCGAAGTCGTCATGCCCGTCGAACTGATGTTCTGGGGCGACCGCTACGGCCAGCTTCGCGACCCGTTCGGCGTGCTCTGGGGCCTGAACGCACCGACGAAATAACGGTACATATGCAGAGGCCAGGCCGCGCGAAACGTCGCGTGGCCGTCATTTTTCAAAGATTCTCCTTCATTTCGGCGGAAAACTGGACTAGATGCACATTCAGGAAGTAGATTTGCTGAAATGGAGCATGGGTCATGGATAAATTCGTGAAGCTCACGGGCGTTGCTGCGCCCCTGCCGGTCGTCAACATCGACACCGACATGATCATTCCGAAGGATTATCTGAAGACCATCAAGCGCACCGGTCTCGGCACCGGCCTTTTCGCCGAAGCCCGCTACAATGAAGACGGCTCCGAAAATCCGGATTTCGTGCTGAACAAGCCGGCCTACCGCGATGCCAAGATCCTGGTTGCCGGCGACAATTTCGGCTGCGGCTCCTCGCGCGAACACGCGCCCTGGGCGCTGCTCGATTTCGGCATCCGCTGCGTGATTTCCACCAGCTTCGCCGATATTTTCTACAACAACTGCTTCAAGAACGGCATCCTGCCGATCAAGGTCGGCCAGGACGATCTCGACAAGCTGATGGACGACGCCTCGCGCGGCTCCAACGCCATCCTGACCGTCGACCTCGAAAACCTCGAAATCACCGGTCCCGATGGCGGCTCGATCAAATTCGATCTCGACGAGTTCAAGCGCCACTGCCTGCTGAACGGCCTCGACGACATCGGCCTGACGCTGGAAAAGGGCAAGGCGATCGACAGCTTCGAAAAGAAGAACGCCGCTTCGCACCCTTGGGCGGCCTGAGGCCTCCCGCATTGTTTATCGAGAAAGCCGGGCTTCGCCCGGCTTTTTCTTTGATCTCGTCAGAGAAACTTCTCTTTCCAAGCCTTAAGCTTTTCGATCGACACGCCGATGCCACCGCAGACTTCGATCAGCGGATTGTTAAAGCGCTGAAGCAGCCCGGCATGCACATCGGCAACGGCAAGGGCCGCCCCGCAGGCCGGCTCGACCAGGATGCGTTGCGCATCGGCAAATTTCAGGCAGGCAGCCACCGCATCGGCGTCGCTGACGACAAGGCTTTCGATCGGATGCTGTTTCGGCAGGTCGAAGACATGCTGTGCTACCTGCCGCGCGCCGAGCGACGTGGCAATCGAGGTGATGGCGGGAAGGGTGACGCGCTCGTTCGCCCGAAGGCTGGCATTCAGCGAGGCCGCCCCTTCGGTTTCGACGGCGATGACGGGCACATCGGCAAGCCCGTTTCGTTTCAGCCCCTGGACGATACCGGCAAGCAGCCCGCCGCCGCCGACGCTGGTGACGACGCAATCGAATGCCGCATCCTTCGCCACCACCTCATCGATCAGCGTCGCATGGCCGTCCCACAGCAGCGGATGATCGAAGGGGTGCACATAGGTCGCCTTGCGGCTCCTTGCGAGTTCGACCGCATGGGCATTGGCTTCATCGAAAACCGATCCATGGACCAGGACTTTCGCGCCCGTTGCGGCGATCGTCTGCCGAACGTCGGCCGCCGTCGTCTCCGGCACGACGATCGTAACCGGAACGCCGAGCGCCCGGCCTGCATAGGCGGCGGCAATGCCGGCATTGCCGCCGGAAGCGCAGAAGATCTCGCGCGCGCCATTTTCCACTTCGTGCTGGCAAAGCCGGCCGACGCCGCGCAGTTTGAAGCTGCCGGAAGGCTGCAGCGCATCGAGCTTCAGCCAGAGCGGTTTGCCGCTGGCGCTGTAGCCAGGGGATGTCCGAACCAAGGGGGTGTCGAGATGGAGAGGCGCTGAGGACATGAGAAAGATCCGGAAAATGAAGCTACGCCCGTTGTTCTATTCCCTTTGCGGGTATGGGAGCAACCATCGCGACCGGGAATGAAGCGTACCGATTCACCGCTTCTCTCGCTTGAAATGCCCATTTCCGGGGTCTAAGAAACCGCAACTTGTTTTTCCCAGGAGGGTTTCATGACAGCGCGCAATCTTTTCCTGCTGCCGGGTGACGGCATCGGTCCCGAGGCCATGGGCGAGGTCCGCAAGATCATCGCCTATATGAACGAGGCGATGAATGCCGGTTTCGTCACCGACGAAGGCCTTGTCGGCGGCTCCGCCTATGATGCCCATGGCGCGGCGATCTCGGAAGCCGACATGCAGAAGGCGCTTGCTGCCGATGCCGTTCTCTTCGGCGCCGTCGGCGGCCCGAAATGGGATAGCGTGCCTTACGACGTGCGCCCGGAAGCCGGCCTGCTTCGCCTGCGCAAGGATCTGCAGCTCTTCGCGAACCTCCGCCCCGCCATCTGCTATCCCGCCCTTGCCGCGGCCTCGTCGCTGAAGCCGGAACTGGTCGAAGGCCTCGATATCCTGATCATCCGTGAACTGACGGGCGGCGTTTATTTCGGCGAGCCGAAGGAAATCATCGACCTCGGCAACGGCCAGAAGCGCGGCATCGACACGCAGGTCTACGATACCTACGAGATCGAGCGCATCGCCGGCGTCGCCTTCGAAATGGCCCGCACCCGGCAGAACCGCGTCTGCTCGATGGAAAAGCGCAACGTCATGAAGTCGGGCGTGCTCTGGAACCAGGTGGTCACCGAGACGCACAAGGCGAAATATTCCGACGTCCAGCTCGAGCATATGCTGGCTGACGCCGGCGGCATGCAGCTGGTGCGCCAGCCCAAGCAGTTCGACGTCATTGTCACCGACAATCTCTTCGGCGATATGCTTTCCGACGTCGCCGCCATGCTGACCGGTTCGCTCGGCATGCTGCCCTCGGCCTCGCTCGGCGCGCCCGACGGCAAGACCGGCAAGCGCAAGGCGCTCTACGAGCCGGTGCATGGCTCGGCCCCCGACATTGCCGGCAAGGGCATCGCCAATCCGATCGCCATGATCGCCTCCTTCGCCATGTGCCTGCGTTACTCCTTCAACCTGGTGAAGGAAGCCGACGACCTGGAAAAGGCGATCGCCAATGTGCTCGACAAGGGTATCCGTACCGGCGACATCATGGCCGATGGCGCAAGGCAGGTCGGCACCGTCGAGATGGGCGATGCGATCCTCGCCGAGTTCAAGGCGCTTTCCGCCTGATATATTTCACGTGAAACAGTTCAGCCCTTCGCATCACCCATGCGGAGGGCTTTTTCGTGAAAACCGAGAAGCCTGAACGGGGTCGGTCGAATTATCCGAAACGGACTATTCCTAGCCACAATCTCGTGTATTTTTGCGCCGAATTTCAACCCGGCAAATTCGAACGGACGACGGAATGCGGGCATTTTGGGCTTCCCTGGACAAGCGCTGGCGCCGGAACGGCGCTGCCATGCCGCCTTTGCGTTGGCAGGCCTGTCTTTTCATCACGCTCAATGCCGTCATCCTTTCCATGCTGCTCTTCGATGCGCCGATCGGCGCCAGTGAACCTCCGTCGCTGGTGAAACACCTCGGCGAGATGATGACCGGTTTCGGCGATTCCGCCTGGCTGATCTACACCAGCATCCTGCTGTTCTTTCAGGGCCGGGCGGGCTACAAACTCGTGAAGACGGCGCGCTCCAAGGCACAGGCGCTCTATGTCAGCTGGATCGGCGCCTATCTCTTTGCCACAGTGGTCTTCTCCGGGCTTCTCGCCAATCTGCTGAAGCGGGCGATCGGCAGGGCACGTCCCGATCATTTTCACGACTACGGCATGTTTTCCTTCACGCCCTTTTCAGGCCATGCCGCTTTCGAAAGTTTTCCGTCCGGCCATTCCACCACGGTCGGCGCCTTCTTCGCCGCCTTTGCTCTGCTGTTTCCGCGCTACCGGATTGTCTTCCTCGCCTGCGCCATCTGGCTCGGCATGACGCGTGTCATGGTCGGCGCCCATTATCCGAGCGACGTCATCGCCGGCCTTGCCTTCGGCGGCTGGTTCTCGCTGCTGACGGCGATCATTTTTGCCCGCTGCGGCCTGCTCTTCACACTGGCGCCGGATGGCTGGCCGATCGCCAAGCGTCTATTCCCCGACACGAAAAAACCCGGCGCCTTGTGAGCGCCGGGCCTTTTTCTCAGGCGCTGATGCGCCAATCAATCAATCCATTGCGTGGATATCCCTGTTCTTCGTTTCCGGCAGGAAGATCAGGCCGATCACCAGCGTGATCGCCGCAAAGACGATCGGATACCAGAGACCGTAATAGATATCGCCGGCGGCGGCGCTCATCGCGAAGGCCGTTGCCGGCAGCAGACCGCCGAACCAGCCGTTGCCGATGTGATAGGGCAACGACATGCCGGTATAGCGGATTCGGGTCGGGAAGAGCTCGACCAGAAGTGCGGCGATCGGGCCGTAGACCATCGTCACATAGAGGACGAGGACGAACAGGACCGCGATCGTGCCGACCCAGTTGACGCGGGCGGGATCGGCCACCATGGCGAAGTTGCCGCCATTGGCGATGTTGTAAACCGCCATGTCGGTGACGCCATTGGCCTCATCCGCCGTCAGCAGTTTGCCTTCGACCAGCTTGGCGGCCGGCACGGTTTCCTTCTCGCCGGCGCGCACGGCCTCGGCATTGAGCGCCAGTTCCGGATTGGCGGCGATGAAGGCATCGAGTTTGGCATCCGGCACCTTGGCGGCGCCGCGCTTCAGCGGATAGCCGGCATCATGGAGAGCGATGTTGACGCCCTTTTCGAAGGCGGCGGTCATGCCCTTCGCCTTGTCGCCGGCGGCAGCGGCGTCGAAGCTCGCCACCGTCGCGTTACCGACCTTCACCGATGCCGGCTGTCCGGCGGGACCGGCCACGACGTCGTACGGCACCGAGTTCTTCGTCAGGAACGCCGTCGCCACGTCGCAGGAACTGGTGAACTTCGCCGTGCCCGTCGGGTTGAACTGGAACTTGCAATCCGCCGGATCGGCCGTGACCGTCGCGCGGATCGAGGCCTGTGCTTCGGCGAGCGCCGGATTCGCCGTCCAGGTCATCGCCTTGAACAGCGGATTATAGGTCACCGCCGCGATGAGAAGGCCGGCCATGATGATCGGCTTGCGACCGATCTTGTCGGAGAGACCACCGAAGATGACGAAGAATGGCGTGCCGAGGAAGAGCGCAATAGCGACCATAACATTGGCCGAGAACAGATCGACCTTCAGCACGTTCTGCAGGAAGAACAGCGCATAGAACTGGCCGCCGTACCAGACGACCGCCTGGCCCATGGTGGCGCCGAGAAGGGCGATGAGCGCGATCTTGGCGTTCTTCCATTGGCCGAAGGCTTCGGTCAGCGGCGCCTTGGAGCCCTTGCCCTCCGCCTTCATGCGCTGGAACGCCGGCGATTCGTTCATCTTCAGACGGATCCAGACGGAAATCCCGAGCAGGACGACCGAGACCAGGAACGGAATGCGCCAGCCCCAGGCGGCGAATTGAACCGGACCCATGAGGGACTGAACCACGATGATGACGATCAGCGACAGGAACAGGCCGAGCGTCGCCGTCGTCTGGATCCATGAGGTGAAATAGCCGCGGCGCCCGTTCGGCGCGTGTTCGGCGACATAGGTTGCCGCCCCGCCATATTCGCCGCCGAGCGCCAGGCCCTGGAGCAGACGAAGACCGATCAGGATAATCGGCGCTGCGATGCCGATGGTGGCCGCACCCGGCAGGATACCGACCAGGAAGGTCGAGAAACCCATAATCAGGATCGTGATCAGGAAGGTGTATTTGCGGCCGACAAGATCGCCGAGACGGCCGAACACCAAAGCGCCGAAGGGGCGCACCAGGAAGCCGGCGGCAAAGGCGAGCAGCGTGAAGATGTTGCGCGTCGCCTCGGGATATTGGGTGAAATAGGTCGCGCCGATATAGGTGGCGAGCGAACCGTAAAGATAGAAATCGTACCATTCGAAAACGGTACCGAGCGAAGAGGCGAAGATCACCTTCTTCTCTTCGCCCGTCATCGGACCGGCCTTCGCGCCGTCGATGCTTGCGACATTTGCCATTGTCTGTCCTCCACAGAGTGATGAGCAACGCGCGCGACCTACTCTCCTCAAAGCAAATCCCCGGCCGCGACACGCCTGACGAGAGTGTGCCAGAAAACATGGCCCGCAAAGAGAGAGGCTTTGGGATTATGACTTTAGTCTAATGGCAGCCCGCTTTGGCCGGCAGCGAAGTCGCCTGCAGGCTCGGCTCACGCCCTCAGCGCCTGCGCCGGCGATTGCCGGTAGGCGAGCACCGCCGGCAGCGCGGCGAGCAATGCGGCAAAGGCGAGCAGCACCCCCGCAAGCCCACCATCTTCGCGGGCGAAGCCGACGGGCATGGCGATGCCGCTCGTCTGCGAGAACATGCCGGACAAGCTCAGCGCCGCGGCAAATCCAAGCCCGAATCCGAGCGCGATACCGACTGCCACGAGCGCGAAGAATTCCAACCAGACAATGCCGAAGATCGCACTACGTGGGGCGCCGAACGCCCTCAATGCGCCGATCTGGCGGCGGCGCTGACCGATATGGATGACCGTGACCAGCACCAGCGAGGCTGCGACGAGAGCCTGTGCGCCGGAAGCGACCGCGACCAGGATCTGCTTGGCGTCGCCGAGCGTGGCGTAAAGATTGGTCAGCACCTCGCCGGGGAAGACGGCGACGGTATTGCCGCTGCGATAGTCCTGTCGCAGCTTGTAGGCATCGGCAATCGTCTTCGGCTTGACGAGGATGGCGGGAAGGCCGGGCGCATCCGCAGCCCATTTCTCATCGAGCAGGGCATCCGCGTCGATTTCGCGGTGATGCGCATGCGCGTCGTCATCGGCGCCTTCCTGCTCATGATCGTGTCCCGCCTCCTCGGCGCCTTGATGCTCTTCCGCACCCAGGCCATGGATATGCCAGACGGCCTGAATCGGCACGAGAATGGCCCGGTCCCAGGCCGTTCCCGTCGGCCGCAGGCGGCCGCCGACATGATAGACCAGTTCGGTATGGGTCTCGCCACCTTCCTCCGGTAAACCATGCATCGGCTTGATCTCGCCGCCGAGCGAAAGCTTGACGGCCGAGCCGATCACCGCCTCTCCCTCGCGTGCGAAAACCTTCCCCTCGGCAAGGCCGCCCGACAGCCTGGCTGCCAGGGTCGCTGTCGTGCCGACGATCGGATATCCGGAGAAGGAATCGCCGAAGCCGATCGGTGCCGCCCAGTCGACACGCGGATCGGCGGCAAGCCTGGCCAGAACCTCGCCCGGCATCAGCGGCAAAGGCGAGGGCTGCAGGAAGACCGAGGATAAAACGAGCTGGGTTTCGCTGCCGCCGGCGCCGATGACGAGATCGAACTTGTCGGCGGCGCGGGCGCTGCCGAGACGAAGCGCCCGCTCCTGCAGCACGACGGAGACACCGAGTGCCGTCGCAAGCGCCACCAGCAGCACCACCACCAGCGACCCCGCCCAGAGGCGGCGAAGATCGGAAAGGATGAAGCGGATCATGCAGCCTCTCCCGCCTTTGCCGCGGAATCGTCGCTGATCCGGCCCGAGCCGAAAGTGATGCGCCGGTCGAGCCGGCTGGCCAGGCGCTGATCGTGTGAAACGACGATCAGCGTGCTGCCTTCGGCAATGGCAAGATCGAGGATAAGATCGCCGACAGCCTCGCCGCTGTCGGCATCGAGGCTCGCCGTCGGTTCGTCGGCGATGATGACGCCGGGCTTGCGCAGCAGCGCCCGGCCGATCGCCACCCGCTGCATCTCGCCGCGCGACATGGTTTCGATCTTCTGGCCCGGACGGGAAAGACCGACGGTGCTTAAAAGCGCATGCGCCCGATCGATGATATCAGCCGTGGCGACCCTGGCAAGCCGCGCCGGCAGAAGCACGTTTTCCAGCGCCGACAGGCCGGGGAAGAGATGGAACTCCTGCATAACAAGGCCGATATTGGCGGCGCGGAACCGATCGCGCCGGCTTTCGGAAAAACCGGCGATATCCTCGCCGTTCCAGCGGATGCGGCCCTGGCGTGTTCGCGCCAGCCCGGCAATGATGTTGACGAAGGTGCTCTTGCCGGAGCCGGACGCTCCCGTGATGGCGACCCTGCTGCCGGCCTTGATCGACAGGCGACCGATTGCCAGTGCCGGCGAGGGCAGGCCCGGGAAGGTGACGGAGAGGTCTTCGATATCAAGAGCGAGCATATCGGTTCAGACGGCGGAATATTCGGCCTGGCGCAGGCGCAACAGGCTGACGAAGCCGGTGTCCGGGTCCGTCCAGGACCCGTATTCCAGCATGCCGCGCACTGCAATCGTCTGGCGCGGCTGCACGAAGGTCTGTTTCTCCGAGAGATAGACGACGACGATATTGTCCGGCCAATCCGCATCCGAGGAGCAGAAGGGGCAGAGCGACATCGGTAGTTCGGTCAGCACGAAGAACTGCGCCTCGGCTTTCAACGGCGGCGCCATGAAGCCCTTCATGCTGACGTCTTTGCCGGCAAGGCGCTTCACCTTGTCGGAGAATTCGAGGCCGAGCACGCCGAACTTGCCATAGAGCTCATCGAAGCTGATGGAGGAATCCGCAGCAAAACTCGGGCGAGCCATAGCGGTAAAGGCCAGCGTACCGATGACGCCGATCAGGTCGCGGCGGCTGAGATGCAGCGAAGGGAACTTTTCCATGGCGATCTCCAAGAATGAAGTCCCGGCCGTTGACCGGCCGGGACTATGATCGACGAAAGGTGCAAGGCCCGCAAGCAGATCAGTTCGTCTGCTTGGCGCCGAGAGCGAAGGTGTCGGCGAGCACACGGTAGACGTCGCTCTGTTCCATGTAGCCATGGAACTCTTCCGAACCCGGGCCGGCCGACTGCAGTACGACATCGTCGACCGCATGGACGCCGCTCTCGCTGCTCTTCGGAAGATTGCCCTGAACGAAGACGGCGCCGGGAACATCCTTATACTGCTCGTTGGCGACATATTCCTTCTTTTCGTTCTGGACGGCCGGAACGAACGGGCCGTCGAGCTTCGGACGGAAGGTCTCGTAGTGATCGGGGCCGTTGTTGGCGCTCAGGAACAGCCGGCGGCTGACGTCGATCTTATCGGGATAACCGTCGCCGTTCTCATCCTTGTAGTTCGGGAAGCCGGCCTCGGCATAGGTGCCGACCTTTTCGCGCATTTCCGTGCCCGGCTTCTCGTCATCGACGGTGCCGATGATCGATACGCCATGCGTATGGTCGCCGGTGACGACGATCAGCGTATCGGGATGGGTCTTCTGGAATTCGCGGGCGACGCCGATCGCCTGGTCGAATTCGATGGTTTCGACGACGGCACGATCCCAATCAAGCGGATGGGACATCTTGTCGATCGAGGAACCTTCGACCATCAGGAAGAAACCGTCCGGATTCTTGGAGAGACGGTCGAGCGCAATCTTGGTCATGTCGACGAGACCCGGCTGGTTCGGGAACTTGTCGACCGTGCCCTTCTTGAGGAATTCGCGGTCGAGCGTCACGTCCATATTGCCGGTGTGGAAGAGGCCGAGGAGATTGCCTTCAGCCGATGCATTGGCGGCGAGCTCGTTCTTGTCGGTCGCAAGCTTGTAGCCGGCATCCTGGAACATTTTGATATAATCCTGGTTGTCCTTGCGCTTGGAACCGGCGACTTCCTTGCCGAGGAAATAGGCCGAGCCACCGCCGAGCAGCACTTCCGGCTTGACGTCGAGCAGCATGCCGACGACTTCGGCCTTGTCGCCGCGGTTGCGGGTATGGGCAACGACCGCAGCCGGCGTTGCATCCTCGACTTCAGCCGTCACAACGATGCCGATCGACTTCTTGGTCGTGCGGCGAACGGCTTCCGCGAAGGTTTCGACGCGCGGATCATCGAGCGAGGCCGGCGTGCGGTCCGCGTAAACGCCGATCGCGTTGACGGCGGTCTTGTGGCCCGTCATGTAGGCCGACATGGTGTTGGCCGAGTCCGTGGCAACGGCATTCGTTGCCGACGTGCCGATGAAAGCCATGCGGTCGAGATCGTCCATGTTCAGGCGGCCGTTCGCCTTGCCCTCGGTCATGCCCTTGGACATGATGCGGGCGGCGGTGCGATGCGCGACGGAAAGACCGTCACCGAGCAGGAAGATGATGTTCTTGGCCTTCGGCTGGGCCGCGGTTTCGTAAACGTTCCAGGTGACGGACTTCGTTTCGTCGCCGGCAGCGACTTCGATCTTGTAGTCGCCCGGAGCGGCAATCTTCAGGCCGCGCAGCAGCAGAGCGGAACCGAGAGCCTTGTCATCCTTGCCTTTTTCGAGCTCGATGAACTGCGCCTCGCCACCGAGGACGGTCTTGTAGTCCTGGCCGTTGACGGTGATCTTCACGTCTGCGGGCTTGACCTGCTTGTTGAGCTCGACCTTGAAATCGAACGGCGAACCGGCAAGAATCGTCGCGTGATCGAGCGGATAGACCGTCGTCGCCTGAGCGGCGCCCGCAAGGATGGTGGTGGCCGCAAAAGCGGCGAGAAGCGTACGCATGGAAAACCCCCGTTTTCGTTGCAGACATTGACAACCGGGCCGGGATACCTCCCTGGGATGACAGCGGCATGACAAAACGTCGCAGCATGGCGGCAGCCGCTTTCGCCTTCCGGCTCCGAGCGCAAAAACCTTGACTCCTGTGGAAAACCTTCTAAGAGCAACAGCGGAAAAGGAATATCCATGGTTCGCGACGAACACGCCATTGCTGCATGCAATGACCGGGCACAGGTTGCCGGGGTGGACATTGCCGTTCCGGTTTCTGCCAAAACCAAGGCCAAAACGACGACGAAAACCGTCTGACGTCTCTGGCCTGCCGCTCTCTCCCCGGCTCGGCTGGGGACAGGAAGACGCGATCCGTCGCGCCTTTCCCCCTCACCGGACAAGAGGAGAGAAGAGAAAGAGAGCTTGAGAAATGGGTTTCAAAGTAGCAATTGCAGGAGCCACCGGAAATGTCGGCCGGGAGATGCTCAACATCCTCTCCGAACGCGGCTTCCCCGCCGATGAGGTCGTGGCGCTTGCCTCGGCACGTTCGCAGGGCACCGAGGTTTCCTTTGGTGACCGGACGCTGAAGGTCTCCAATCTGGAGAATTACGATTTCTCCGATACCGATATCTGCCTGATGTCGGCCGGCGGCGAAATCTCCAAGAAGTTTTCGCCGAAGATCGGCCAGCAGGGCTGCGTCGTCATCGACAACTCGTCGGCCTGGCGTTACGACGCCGACGTGCCGCTGATCGTGCCGGAAGTGAACCCGGATGCCATCAGCCAGTTCACCAAGCGCAACATCATCGCCAATCCGAATTGCTCGACCGCCCAGCTGGTGGTGGCGCTGAAGCCGCTGCACGACTTCGCCAAGATCAAGCGTGTCGTCGTCTCGACCTATCAGTCGGTGTCCGGCGCCGGCAAGGACGGCATGGACGAACTCTTCAACCAGACGCGCGCCGTTTTTGTCGCCGATCCGATCGAGAACAAGAAGTTCACCAAGCGTATCGCCTTCAACGTCATCCCGCACATCGATAGCTTCATGGAAGACGGCTACACCAAGGAAGAATGGAAGGTGCTGGCCGAGACGAAGAAGATGCTCGATCCGAAGATCAAGGTGACCTGCACGGCAGTGCGCGTGCCGGTTTTCATCGGCCATTCGGAATCGGTCAACATCGAATTCGAAAACGAGATCACCGCCGACCAGGCTCGCGATATCCTGCGCGACGCTCCCGGCTGCCTCGTCATCGACAAGCGCGAGAATGGCGGCTACATCACGCCTTATGAGTCGGCCGGCGAGGACGCGACCTATATCTCGCGCATCCGCGAGGACGCGACGGTTGAAAACGGCCTCAACATGTGGGTGGTTTCCGACAACCTGCGCAAGGGCGCCGCGCTGAACGCCATCCAGATCGCGGAGTTGCTCGTCAATCGCGGCCTGGTCAAGCCGCGCAAGCAGGCCGCCTGATACAATTTGTAAACCATAAGCTGTTAAAGCCCTGCTCGGTGAGCGGGGCTTTTTCAGAGCGAATACGACTGTATAAGCGCTCGCTAAAAGGTGATCGTGACAAAATCGCAAGTGGCTGGCATTCTCTTGCCCGCCTAAAAACTATGCAGATCGAGAGCGGGGTTTCTCAATGCGCATGATAAAGTTGTTTCTGGCGGCCGCTGCGGCAATGGGCGTCCTCCATGCGGTACCGGCGTTCGCGCAAGGACCGCAATGTGGCAATACCAGCGCCGGCTTCGACGCCTGGGTCGCCGATTTCAAGCAGACGGCAGCGGCCAATGGCGTCAGCCAATCGGTGCTCAGCCGCGCCTTCGCCAACGTCAACTACAACAAGCCGACGATCGCCGCCGACCGGGGCCAGAAGAGCTTCAAGCTCTCCTTCGACGCCTTCATGCAGAAGCGCGGTGGTGCCGCCGTCATTTCCCGCGGCCGTTCGATGAAAGCCGCCAACCAGGCGCTTTTCGCCTCGATCGAACGCCGGTTCGGCGTTCCGGCCGGTCCGCTGATCGCGATCTGGGGCATGGAAACCGGTTTTGGCAGCTATATGGGCAATCAGCATACGCTGTCGGCTGTTTCGACCCTTGCCTATGACTGCCGTCGTTCGGAATATTTCACCGACCAACTCTATGCCGCGCTCCAGCTCGTCTCCGAGGGTTATCTCAGCCCGCAGGCCAAGGGTGCCGCCCATGGTGAAATCGGCCAGACGCAATTTCTGCCGCGCAACGTCGTCCGCTTCGGCGCCGATGGCGACGGCGACGGCCGCGTCGACATGGTCGGCTCTCGCGCCGATGCGCTGGCCTCGACCGCGAATTTCCTGAAGGGCCATGGCTGGCGCGCCGGCGCCGGTTATCAGCCGGGAGAACCGAATTTCGTCGCCATTCAGGGCTGGAACGCCGCCAGCGTCTATCAACAGGCGATCGCCTATATCGGCCAGCAGATCGACGCCGGCAGATAAGCATTCATCGATAGGAACATCCGGAAACGCCGCTGCTTCTCAGCGGCGTTTTTCATATGCGGGAATCAAAACCACCGGACATTGCCTTGCGTCGCTCCTCCTGCGGCGGCACGGTCGCTCCGGCGACGACGCAGTTGCGGCCGGAGGCCTTGGCGGCATAAAGCGCCAGGTCGGCGCGTTTGACCAGATCCTCGAAGTTCCGGTTGGCGGCTTCGTTTGCCCGGCCGACGCATCCGAAACTGGCCGTCACCTTCAGAAGATCGCCGCCCGGCAATGGGATTTCCGCCGCCTCGATCGCCCGCCGCACACGCTCGGCGATGATTGCGGCGTCGTCGGGCGTCGAATCCGGCAAAAGCGCCAGGAACTCCTCGCCCCCATGGCGCACCAACAGATCGAAGGAACGGAAATTCTGCCGCGCGACAGCCGCGACCTGCCGAAGCACAGCATCGCCGGCGTCATGCCCGTGAACGTCGTTGATTTTCTTGAAATGGTCGAGGTCGAAGAGCACGACGGAAATCCAGCGCGATCCATGCTCGGCCTGCGTGAGAAGCGCCGATGCCGCGACCTCGAAGCCGCGCCTGTTGTAAAGCCCCGTCAGAAGATCGGTTTGAGCAGCGTTGCGCAATTCGCCCACCAGCTTCTCTCGGTCTCGAGACAACCGGTCGATCAGGCGCAGGCCTCTTGCCGCCAGCACCATCACCAGCGTGGCGAGGATAAGCAAGCCCGCGCACAGCGCCAGGATCCGGGTCAGGTGGAGATGCGAAAGCGTCGAAAACTGTTCGCCGGTCTCGTGAATATCGCTTGCGGCCTCCACCATCTTCCGCTGCAGGAAGGCCATACGTTCTCGCTGTGCAGACGCCCAGACGTCGCGCATTGCGCGTGACGGCCGCGATCCGGCAAGAATGGCGTCGGTGATCGCATTCGCCTTCACCTGTTCGCTGCGACTGAGATAGGCGACGATGTCGCGCACGATTGACGCGGAGGAATGGAGGACCATGTGATCCATGCCGGCGCCGAGCATGGTCTTGCCCTGTATGAACAATTCTATCGGAAACCTGGCGGAAACGCCTTGATCGAGGTAACGGGTGCCAATTCCCGTGATCAATCTTTCGCCGTAGTAGGTGAGCAGGATGCCCATCAGCTGGTTGGATTTCTCACGCAGCACGGGGTCGCTGATCAGCGGTGAAAGCGCGTCGACGACGGCAAGCTGCTTGAGAGCCGCATACCAATAGACGGAACCGGGAGTGCTGCCGGAATAGCGGCCCTGGTCGACGGCGCTGCGCGCGGCGACGATGCGGCTGTAGGCAAGGCTGAGAGCCGATAATTCACCCGCGAGTCCTTGATCGAGCGTATCGCGCGGCGGCAAGCGGGCATAAAAAGCGCGGCGTTCGCGATCCAGCGTCAGCCGGCTTCGCTGCATGTCGATGGCGTTGCTGCTGCTGGGACGCGCAAGATAGCGGCGCGTGGCATCGATTTCGCTCAGGATTTCCGTGGCGGCGATGGACCCGCCGCGGGCAAGCACGTCGGCGAACTGCCGATCCTTCTCGAGTTCCCTGTATTGCTGCATGGAAGTGCGGAGGACGATGACGCCTTCAATGAGCATGAAGACGAAGGGCAGCAGGATCGCGGCCAGGATAACCTTTTTGATGGTTTCGAACTTCATCGCCAATCGCCACGTGATCAAACACAAGTCGCGTAACCAATTGATGCAATCTTAGCAGGAATCCTTAAAAAACTGATAAACCGCGCTATCGCTAGATTTCGGGACGAATGAAGTCGCGCGTCTCGGCATCCATGACCCAGAGTTCACCTGTGGAGATGTCGAACCAGGCGCCGTGAAGATGCATTTTTCCTGCATCCTCAAGCGCCTTAATTTCGGGGAAGGTCCTGAGATTGTTGATCGAATTGCGGATGGAGACACGCTCCAGCGCCGTCTGCCGTTCAGCGGCCGTCATCACATCGTTGCTCTGGATCTGCTCGGCGGCGGGCTTGACCAGCGACATCCAGCGGCCGATGAAATCGCCGGGCGACAACGGTTCGGCATTCGGATCGAGTGCTGCGCGGATGCCGCCGCAGCGGCCATGGCCCATGACGACGATATCGGAGACCTTCAGTGCCTGCACCGCAAATTCGAGCGCGGCTGAGGTCGAATGGAAATGGCCGTCCGGCTCATAAGGCGGCACCATATTGGCGACGTTGCGGATGACGAAGAGCTCGCCCGGGCCGGCATCGAAGATCAGCTCCGGCGCCGCCCGCGAGTCCGAACAGGCAACGACCAGCGTATGGGGACTCTGACCGTTTTCGGCAAGCTGCCGATACCTGTCGCGGGCGTCTGCATAACGCCCGTTCATGAAGTTGCGGTAGCCGTCAAGAAGTGGTGTTGGAAAACGCTGCATGCCTTCTGGATTAGCGCGCACGAACGATAAGATCAACTGCTGCACCGCAAAATGAGCGCATTGGCGGATGCGTCATCTTTTCCGCTGCTGCGCCGGGTGAACGAGTCGGCGCATCTGCACCATGGCCATCGGCGTCGAAAGGCTGGACGCATCGCTTGCCAGCATCAACTCGTTGCTGCCGCGCTTGACGGCGCGCGCCAGCACCTCGAAGACGCTGGCCGTGGCAAGCTGCAGCGCCTTCTCGTCCTCCAGACCGGACAGCAGGCGCGACAGGAAGACCGCGGCGAGCAGGTCGCCGAGACCGTTCGGCGGATTTTCGACGACCCGGTGCTCGGCAAGAAGCGCGTGCCGGCCGGAAAGATAGAGATTGCCGGTACCACCCGCCATCATCGGCACCGCCGACGTGACGAGCATACGCGACGGCCCGAGCGCCAGCGCCGCCTCCATGATCGCGCTGTTGTCTTCGAGCGCCGCCCCCGAAAGCCATGCAAGTTCGTAGCGGTTCGGCGTCGCCAGCGAGGCGAGCGGAATGAGGTGATCGCGAATGGCCTCGGCGGTCGCTTCCGGCACGTAGAGGCCGCCGAGATCGCCCATGACGGGATCGCAGACATAGACGAGCTCGGGATTGTCTTGCCGGAGCGCCGCGATCAGCCGGGCGACGGAGCGTGCCTGGGCGGCATTGCCGAAATAACCCGACAGCACCGCCTTGACTTCGCCGATCCACGGCGCGCGGATCAGATCGTCGATCGCCGCGTCGAAATCGGCTTCCGCAAAGGTCAGCCGCGTCGAGCGGCCGTGGCCGGGATGCCAGGGCAGCACGACGGTCGGCAAGGCCCAGACCGGATGGCCGAGCGTCTCCAGCGCAAAGACAGCCGCGCGGTTTCCGACCGAGCCGCGCACCACATGGCTGGAGATGACGATGACTGCGCCCGCTGCATTTTCCGACATGATATCAAAGTCCGAATGACGATGGCGTTTGATGATCTTTTTGACGCCACGCTGTCAACCATTCTTCACGTGAGCATGGAAATGTGCGGCGAAGCGAAAAGTCGGAAGGAGGGCCGTTCCGCTCGTTTTGGCCACGAAAGCGGAAAAATCTCCAACAATTTCCCATTTTCGATCTCAAAAAAGCATCAAAACGGTCCTTCAGACCGCTATTTTAGAGATTTTTTCGAGGAATCTTCTGATAGCTTGCAGAAAATCAGTCTATTGCGGGAGGCGATCCATGGCTGCCAGAAACAATCCGAAACGGGAAAAGCAGATCGAAGGTGCGCGTAAGATCGCCAAGGCGGCAAACGAGCCGCATCTCGATCCGGAAATCCTCTTCGGCCGGGCCAGCAATGACGATCTCGAACTCTATACGGCCGAGATGCTGGCGCTCTCCGCCGAGCATTCCGCCAGGGAACTGGCCGCCTGGAACGGCAGGACGCCGCGCGTCAGCATCGACAGCATTGCCGGTGTCACGCCCGACGGCACCGCCGTCTCGGTGCTTTCGGTCACCGACCGGAACATGCCCTTTCTCTATGAATCGGTCATGGGAGAAGTGACGAGCACCCATCGCGACCTGTTCATGGCCGTGCATCCCATCCTGGTGATCGAAAAAGGCAAGGCGCCCACCCTTTATTCCGCCGACCAACCGAGCGATCCGGCCGCGCGCGTCAGCCACATCCAGCTTCATATCGCCCCGCTTAATTCCGCCCAGGCCGCCGATCTCGTCAAGCGCATCGAAACCGTGCTGGAACAAGTCCGCCTGTCGGTTTCCGACTGGAAGCCGATGCTCTCCAAGCTCGATGGCGTGATCGCCGAGCTTGCGGCCAATGGCGCCGGCCGCAGGAAGGCCGAGCATGCCGAGGCGATCGCCTTCCTGAGCTGGCTGCGCGACGAGAACTTCACCTTCCTCGGCATGCGCGAATATGTCTATTCCGGCAAGGGTGCCGACGCCAAGGTCGAGCGCGACAAGGGCGCCGGCCTCGGCATTCTCTCCAACCCCGATGTTCTCGTGCTGCGCACCGGCAAGGACGCCGTGACCACGACCCCGGAGATCCTTGCCTTCCTCGACGGCCCCGACTTTCTGATCGTCACCAAGGCGAACGTGAAATCGATCGTCCATCGTCGCGCCTATATGGATTATGTCGGCGTCAAGCGTTTCGACGCCAAGGGCAACGTCACCGGCGAACTGCGCATCGTCGGTCTTTTCACTTCGACGGCCTATACCTCGCTCGCCGCCGAAATCCCGCTGCTGCGCTCCAAGATCGAGAAAGTGAAGGAGCATTTCGGCTTCGACCCGATGAGCCATTCCGGCCGTATGCTCGACAACACGCTGGAGTCCTATCCGCGCGACGATCTTTTCCAGATCGATACGACACTGCTTGCAAGCTTTGCCGAACAGATCAACGATCTGGCCGATCGGCCGCGCGTGCGCGCCCTGCCGCGCATCGACCATTTCGACCGCTTCGTCTCGGTGATCGTCTACGTGCCGCGCGAGGAATACGACTCGATCGTGCGCGAGCGGATCGGCACCTATCTGAAGACCGTCTATGACGGCCGTGTCTCCGCCTATTACCCGGCTTTCCCGGAGGGCGGCGTGGCACGCGTGCATTTCATCATCGGCCGCTCCGGCGGCAAGACGCCGCGCATTCCGCAGGGCAAGCTGGAACAGACGATCCGTGAAATCACCGCACGGTGGGACGACCGTTTCGAAGCATTGGCCGGACCCAAAGCGCCGAAACTGGCGGTCGATCAGGCCTTCCAGGACTCTTTCACTCCTGAAGAAACCGTGGCCGACCTCGCCGATATCGGCGCTTGCGCGGCCGGCGAGCCGCTTCGCATCCAGTTCTACCATCGCCAGGAAGAACAGGGTCGGACCCTCTCGCTGAAGATCTTCCACGCCGGCGGCCAGCTGGCGCTGTCGCGCCGTGTGCCGCTTCTGGAAAACCTCGGTTTCAACGTCGTCAGCGAACGCACCTTCGACATCGGCGTGCCGGCTGCCGGTGGAGAAACGAAACTCGTCGTGCTGCACGACATGGAACTCGAGACCCGCAACGGCAGTGAAATCGATCTGCATCGCTACGGCGCCGCCCTCGAGGAAGCTTTCGTCTCAGCCTTTGCCGGCACGATCGACAATGACAGTTTCAACCGGCTGATCCTCTCGGCCGGGCTCTCGGCGCGCGAAGCCAATGTGCTGCGCGCCTATGCGCGTTATCTCCGCCAGGCCGGCATCGCCTATTCGCAGGATTATATCGCAACGACCCTCGACAAATATCCGAGGATCGCCGCCGCCATCTTCCGGCTGTTCCACGACACGCTCGACATCAAGCTTTCGGAAAAAGTCCGCGTGAAGAAACTTGCCGAGCTGCACCAGGCGATCGAGGCCGAACTCGCCGACGTGCCGAGCCTGGACGACGACCGTATCCTGCGCCGCTACGTCAATATCGTCGATGCGACGCTGCGCACCAATTATTTCCAGAAGAACCCGGACGGCTCGCCGAAGCCGATGCTGGCCTTCAAGCTCGATCCGCACCTGGTCGACGGGCTGCCGGAGCCGAAACCCTTCCGCGAAATGTTCGTCTACGGCGTCGAGGTCGAAGGCGTGCACCTGCGCTTCGGCAAGGTGGCGCGCGGCGGCCTGCGCTGGTCCGATCGTGCCGAGGATTACCGCACCGAGGTGCTCGGCCTCGTCAAGGCGCAGCAGGTGAAGAATGCGGTTATCGTGCCGGTCGGCGCCAAGGGTGGCTTCTATCCGAAGAAGCTTCCCGCAGGCGGCAGCCGCGACGAGATCTTCAATGCCGGCCGCGAGGCTTACAAGACCTATATCCGCACGCTGCTGTCGATCACCGACAATATCTCGGGCGCCGAGATCGTGCCGCCGAAGGATACGGTGAGGCTTGATGGCGACGATCCCTATTTCGTCGTCGCCGCCGACAAGGGCACCGCAACCTTCTCCGACACCGCCAATGCGCTGGCGCAGGAAGCTGGCTTCTGGCTTGATGATGCCTTCGCCTCCGGCGGCTCGGCCGGTTACGACCACAAGAAGATGGGCATCACCGCCCGCGGCGCCTGGGAAACCGTCAAACGCCATTTCCGCGAAATGGACATCGACATCCAGACGACGCCCTTCACCGTTGCCGGCGTCGGCGACATGTCGGGCGACGTCTTCGGCAACGGCATGCTGCTCTCTCCGAAGATCAGGCTGATCGCCGCCTTCGATCACCGCGACATCGTCATCGATCCCGATCCCGACATGGAAAAGACCCTGGCCGAGCGCCAGCGGCTCTTCAACCTGCCGCGTTCGAGCTGGCAGGATTTCGACAAAAGCGTGCTCTCGAAGGGCGCGATGATCATTTCCCGCGCGGCGAAATCGGTGACGCTGACGCCGGAAGCGGTCGCTGCGATCGGCATCGACAAGGCGGTGGCGACCCCCTTCGAGATCATGACCGCGATCCTGAAGAGCCCGGTCGACCTGCTCTGGTTCGGCGGCATCGGCACCTATGTGAAAGCGCCTTCCGAAACCGATACCGAAGTCGGCGACCGCGCCAACGATCCGATCCGCATCGCCGCAACGGATGTGCGCGCCAAGGTGATCGGCGAGGGTGCAAACCTCGGAGTCACCCAGAAGGGCCGCATCGCCTATGGCCTCAAGGGCGGGCGCTGCAACTCCGACGCCATCGACAACTCGGCCGGCGTCAACACCTCGGACGTCGAGGTCAACATCAAGATCGCGCTGGCGGCCGCCATGCATGACGGGCGTCTGACGCGCGCGAAACGCGACCAGCTTCTGTCGTCGATGACCGACGAGGTGGCGACCCTCGTGCTGCGCAACAACTATCTGCAGTCACTGGCGATCTCGCTGACGGAGCGCAAGGGCACGGCCAACGGCCTGGAACTTGCGCGTTTCATGACTGTTCTCGAAGGCGCCAAGCAGCTGAACCGCAAGGTCGAGACATTGCCGGACGACGCAACGCTTTCCGAGCGCTATGCCGCCGGCATGCCGCTGACCCGGCCGGAAATCGGCGTGCTGGTGTCCTACGCCAAGATCGTGCTCTTCGATGCGCTTGCCGCCAGCGACCTGCCTGACGATCCTTATTTCACCGCGACGCTTTTTAATTACTTCCCCGTGAAGATGCAGAAGTCGAATGCCGGCGATATATCTGGTCACCGGCTGAAGCGCGAAATCATCGCGACAGTGCTTGCCAACGAGGCGATCAACCGCGGCGGCCCGAGCTTCACCGTCGCGATGATGGACGCAACGGCGGCTTCGGCGCCGGAAGTGGTGCGTGCGGCGATCGTCGCCCGCGACGGTTTCGACCTGACGAGGCTCTGGTCCGAGACGGATGCTCTGGACGGCAAGGTGTCCGGGCAGATGCAGAACCGCATCTACGAGGAAATCAGCCATAGCTTTACCGTATTGACGCGCCTGCTCCTGAAGACCGGCATGGCCAAGGCCGATATGGCGGAAGTGATTAGCCGGCTGCAGGCTGCCCTGAAGAAGCTGAAACCTGCCTTCGCCGAACAGTCGGCCGCCGATGCCGCCGCACGCCAGGCGGAATACGCCCAGGCCGGCGTGTCCGAAAAGCTCGCCGCCGAGATTGCCAATCTGCAAAGCCTGGCGCTGGTGCCCGAGATCATGCAGATTGCCGAGCGCACCGGCGAGCCGCTGGTGCGTGCCGCCGAAAACTACTTCGCGGTGTCGCAGACGTTCCGGATTGCCCGGCTGCTGGCAGCCGGCGGACGCATCCTCACCTCCGACCATTACGAGAATCTGGCGCTTGCCCGCAGCATCGACCAGATCGCCAGCGCCAGACGCGATATCGTCATCTCGGCGCTCTCCGATCACGGCAAGGAGAAGCTTCCTGTCCAAGCCTGGCATGCACAGGACCGTATCCGCATCAACCGCATCGTCGAGGAGCTGTCGAGCCTCAGCGACGGCGGTGACCCCAACCTTGCGCGTATTACCGTTGCTGCAGGTATCCTGACCGATCTTGCGCGCGACCGGGCGAGGTGAGACAGTCCGCTGCAAAAAGGAGCGGATGGTGAATCGCATCGACTGGACAGGGACGCAGCCGCCGAAAGCCACGGAGAAGGGCATCTGGGGGTGGATGTTCTTCGATTGGGCAGCGCAGCCCTTCTTCACCGTGGTCACCACCTTCATCTTCGGGCCTTATTTCGTTTCCCGGCTGACCAATGATCCGGTGTCCGCGCAGACGACGTGGAGCAACATGGCGACGATCTCCTCGGTGATCATCGCCCTGCTGTCACCCGTGCTCGGCGCGATCGCCGACCAGTCCGGCGCCCGCAAACCCTGGATCGGCTTCTTCGCGATCATCAAAATCACAAGCCTCTTCGGCCTGTGGTTCGCCGCCCCCGGCTCGCCAGTTGTTTATCCCGTCATTTTCATGATCCTCGCCTCGATTTCGGCCGAGTTCTCGATCGTCTTCAACGATTCGATGATGCCGCGCCTGGTCGCCAAACACGAGGTCGGCAAGCTCTCCAACACCGCCTGGGGGCTTGGCTACCTCGGCGGCATGATCGTGCTCATCTCCGTCGTGACGCTTCTGGCGGCGAGCCCTGAGAGCGGCAAGACCATCCTCGGCCTCGATCCGCTTTTCGGCCTCGATCCGAAGACCGGCCAGGATGCCCGTATCACCGGGCCGATCTCGGCCGTCTGGTACCTGATCTTCATCCTGCCGATGTTTTTCTTCACGCCGGATGTCGGCAGGGGTCTTCCCTTCACCACCGCCGTCCGCTCCGGCCTGCGGGAACTCAAAAACACCCTTGGCGAACTGAAGGAACGCCGCGGCATCCTGAGATTTCTCATCGCCCGCATGATCTATCAGGATGGCGTCAACGGCTTGCTGATCCTTGGTGGCGTCTTCGCGGCCGGCATGTTCGGCTGGGCGACGATCGAGATCGGCATCTACGGCATCATCCTCAACGTCGTCGCAATCTTCGGCTGCCTGATCGCCGGCCGCATCGACAAGGGCGTCGGTTCGAAGGTGACCGTTGTCATCAGCCTCACCATGCTGCTTCTCGCCACCATCGGCATCATCTCGACGGGGCCGGGTTACACCCTGTTCGGATTGATGCAGCTGCCGACGGCCGATTCCGGCGGCCTCTTCGGCACTGCGGCGGAGAAGGCCTATATTCTTTATGGTCTGCTGATCGGCTTCGCCTTCGGGCCGGTGCAGGCCTCGTCGCGCTCTTATCTCGCCCGCAGCGTCAGCCCGGAGGAAGCCGGCCGCTATTTCGGCATCTACGCGCTTTCAGGGCGCGCCACCAGTTTCATGGCGACGCTGCTCTTCTCGCTGATGACCTATATCAGCGGATCGCCGCGGCTCGGAATGGCGACGCTGATCCTGTTCCTGGCCGGCGGGCTCGTGCTCTTGATCCGCACGCCCTATCCGGCCGATCGGGCATAACAACCGGCCCTTTGGGGGCCGGTCGATCGCGCTCAGTGACGGAAATGACGCATGCCGGTGAAGACCATCGCGACGCCGTGTTCGTTGGCGGCATCGATGACTTCCTGGTCGCGCATCGAGCCGCCCGGCTGAATGACCGCCGTCGCCCCTGCGGCGATCATCGACAGGAGACCGTCGGCAAAAGGCAGGAAGGCCTCGGAGGCGACCGCCGAACCCTTGGTCATCGGCACGGCAAGGCCGAGCGCCTTGGCCGCCTCTTCGGCCTTCAGCGCCGCGATGCGGGCGGAATCGACCCGACTCATCTGGCCGGCGCCGATCCCGGCCGTCTGGCCATCCTTGGCATAGACCACGGCATTCGATTTCACGTGTTTGCCGACCTTGAAGGCGAACTTCATGTCCTCAAGCTCCTGCGCCGTCGGCGCGCGCTTGGTGACGACCTTCAGTTCCAGATCCTCGACCATGCCGTTGTCGCGGCTCTGGACCAGAAGGCCGCCGGAAACGGTCTTCGCTGTCAGCCCGGCGACACGCGGATCGGGCAGGCCGCCGGCAGACAGCAGCCGCAGGTTCGGCTTGCGGGCGACGATCGCCTTCGCTTCGTCGGTCACATCGGGCGCGATGATCACCTCGGTGAAGAGCTTGACGATTTCCTCGGCCGTTTCGGCATCCAGCGTCCGGTTGAGCGCGATGATGCCGCCGAAGGCGGACACGCTGTCGCAGGCAAGCGCACGGCGATAGGCCTCGACCAGGCTCGATCCGGTGGCGACGCCGCAGGGATTGGCATGCTTGATGATGGCGCAGGCCGGCGCCGTCTCGGGCAGGAACTCGGCGACCAGCTCGTAGGCGGCGTCGGTATCGTTGATGTTGTTGTAGGAGAGCTGCTTGCCCTGGAGAAGGGCAGCCGTCGAAACACCCGGGCGCTTCTCGCCGGTGACGTAGAAGGCGGCCTTCTGGTGCGGATTTTCGCCGTAACGCATCTCTTCCTTCAGAACGCCGCCGATCACCCGGTGGCGCGGCGTGTCGATCGACAGCGCTTCGGCGAACCAGTTGGAAATCATCGCGTCATAGGCGGCAGTGCGGGCATAGGCCTTGGCGGCCATGCGCTGGCGGAAGGCATGGGCAGTCTTGCCGCCATCCGCGGAAAGCTGCTCCGTGAACTCGGCATAGTCGTCGGGATCGGTCAGGATCGTCACATAGGCATGGTTCTTGGCCGATGCGCGGATCATCGCCGGGCCGCCGATATCGATATTTTCGACCGTCGTCGGATAGTCGCCGCCGGCCGCCCGTACCTCTTCGAAGGGGTAGAGATTGATGACGGCGAGGTCGATGCCCTCGATGCCATGCTTCTTCATCGCCTCCTGATGGTCGCTATCGTCGCGGATCGCCAGCAGGCCGCCATGCACCGTCGGATGCAGCGTCTTGACCCGCCCGTCCATGATCTCGGGAAAGCCGGTGATTTCGGAGACATCGGTGACGGCAAGACCGGCAGCGGCGATCGCCTTGTAAGTGCCGCCGGTCGACAGCAGCCGCACACCTCTGGCAGACAAGGCCTGGGCGAGTTCGACGATCCCGGTCTTGTCGAAGACGGAGAGGAGGGCGGTCTTGATTTCGACCTTGTCGGGGGCGGGGATCTTCTTGGAAATGACGGCCATGAAACCTTCTCCGTTCGGGCTTCGGGAGACGTCACGACGGACGTCTATTGCTGGCGCCGCGTTAGCACAGCTTTGCCGCCGCGCAAACAGGCCTCAGCATATGATCTAGCCTTTGCGGGATAGGAACCAGCGGATTTCCGTCTTCTCGGCAAGATCGAAGTCGATCTCGATCTGGTCCGAACCGCAAATGCCGGAGCTATCGGCAAAGAAGATGTCTTCGGTGATCAACACTTCGTTGCCGGGCGCAGAGAACAGCCAGCTTTCGCCGTCCGGCGCCGTCAGCATCACCGATTCTCCATCGCTCTGCTGCAACACGATCGCGGGATGAATATGGAAACGGGCGACAGCCTTCAGGGGCTCGTCACTCTGATGGCCTTCCCGGACGACGAGCCGGTCGCGGCCGGTCACGATCGAGCCCGCGGCATTGAGTGTCAGTTCACGCTCGTGCAGCACCCCGAACGCCCTGATATAACCGTCATGGCTGAGCTTGATGCTGTCGCGCCCATCCTCCGTTTCGGCACGGTCGACGGTGACTGTCTTGACCGGTTCGGTGATCGCGTGATTGAGGAACGGCGAGGGCGAAAAACGACTGGACGAGGTGTCGTTCAGGATGACGGTCGAATGCGCCGCCGTCGTGCGGGCCATCTGGACATAGCGGTGCCCGGCAAATTTCGGCGAGCCGGAATTGACGATGAAGCGGTGGCGGCCGGACGACATTTCGAAAGAGAGGCTGCCGGCATGCACGGTTCGCAGCGCGCCTCCCGAAGGCGGCGTGCCGGCATCGGCAATGATCACCGTTTTTCCGCCGGAAAGCCGCTGATAGCGCGAATGCGGCAAAGCCTTGAACGGCTGGCCGGCAGTCTCGTCATAGCGCAGCACCGAGATCAGCTCGTTTGCCAGCGTCGAGGTCGCCCCGTTGAACAGCGCCAGATCCCCGTCCTGATGGCGAAAGAACCGCAATGCCGGATACATCCGGTCGATGCCCGAGATCAGTTTCTGCGGCAGGTCGTGACCGAGATTGACGTAGGTTTGTCTCAGCGGCAGCAGATCGAGCAGCAATTCCAGGCCGATCCGCGGATTGCGCGAGATATGGCCGCCATCCGGCAGAATCTGGCTATCGAATTCGCGGTCGAGCGCCTGCGCCGCCCGTCTGAGGGTGGCGGCGCGGGTCGGCATGGCGACGGAGGCCATGGCGAGCGCGATGCGCAGCCGAAACAGCTCCAGGCCGCCAAGCGTATAGGGCGCCATCCGGTGCAGGAACCGCACCTGGAACGCTAGCGACTTCATGAAGCGGCGATAGAAGCCCCGGTCGGCATTCTGCAGCACGACAGGCGAATGCGACAGCCAGGCGATGACGCGCTGGGCGGTGATGTCGATCTCCCAGGCAATGCCTTCCATGCGGCCGGCATGGATGGAAAGCCAGCTGTCGACGATCGCGCGCGCCGCGGCCGAGCTGCGCTCCGTCTTGTTCGCCCGCATGTGCCGCAGCCAGCCGAAGCTGTGCAGGCGGGTGGCGAAGGGGCGCGAGGGCAGGGTGAAGGTGAAGGGTGACTTTCCACCCGTTTCCAGCATGCGCCCGGCCAACAGAAAGCGCCCGTTGAGAATCTCGTCGGCCACATGCGAATCGATGCTGCGCAGATCCGTCGGTGCGACGATCAGACGCTCGGGCACGTTGACCGAATGGCGGAAGAGCTTCAGGCGCAGCAACGCGACGCGGCGCAAGGCGCGCCGCCAAGCCTCCCGAACATACATGCTCGCAAAACGCCGACCGGACTGCATATTCTATTGTCTATTGACCCTCGTGGTTAAGAATAGGTGAAAAGCGGCCGATTTCATCGCCCGCAATGCATTAATTCGTGACAAGGTTCGAATATACGCAAATGAATACGCTTCACCGGAGATCATGGCGCGATTTTAGCGCCTCTTGAGCTCACAGATTCGCCGTGAGCGCTGACGTCGGCAATCAGGCCACGCGCCGCAGCACCGCGGCATAGAAGCCGTCGAGGCCGGAGGCGATGCCATCCGGCATTTTCAGCATGGTGGGAAGCGTGCGGAATTCGCCGAGCGGCGTGATCGCCGCTTCGAGACCGGGCCAGTCGCCGGCACCGATCGGAACGCGCTCGATGGCATCCGTCTCCGCAAGGATACGAGCGACGACCTCTTCGCCTTCGGCGGGATCGAGCGAGCAATTTGAAAAAACCAGCATTCCATCCGGCTTCAGCAATGTCAGCGCGTGACGCAGCAGCCGTTCCTGCAGCGCCGCCAGCCGGGCGATATCCTCGGGTCCCTTGGTCCACAGCACGTCAGGGTGCCGGCGCGTCGTGCCGGTGGAAGAGCAGGGGGCATCGAGCAGGATCGCATCGAAACGCTCCGCCGGCGCGAATGTCGTCAGATCGGCTGCAATCGTCTCCGCTTTCAGGCCGAGCCGGTCGAGATTCGACCGCAGCCGTCTCAGCCGGTTTTCCGATTGGTCGAGGGCGGTGACCGCACCGCCGGCAAGAATGAGCTGCGCCGTCTTGCCGCCCGGGGCAGCGCAGAGATCGGCGGTGCGTTTGCCGGAGAGATCACCGAAAAGCTTGGCCGGGATGCTGGCTGCCGCATCCTGCACCCACCACGCGCCCTCCTCGAAACCTTCGAGCGAAGGGATGCCGCCGTCAAAAGCCGCAAGCCGCACGCCGCCCGTCGGCAGGGCAACGCCGTTCAGCCGTTTTGCCCAGCCTTCGGGGTCGGACTTGACGGTCAGATCGATTGCCGCCGGCTCGAGCTGGGATTCCGAAATCGCCAGCGCCGCGTCCCGGCCATAGGCCTTTTCCAGCCGGGCGATGAACCAGGCCGGCATCGGCGCGACCTTGCCGATCTCACCCAACATCTGCTGCTTCTCGCGGCCGAGCCGGCGCAGAATGGCATTGACCAGCTTGGCGAAACGGCGATTGCGCGGATCCTGATTGGCCTGCTCGACGGCAAGATCGACGGCCGAATGATCCGGCACGTCGAGATAGAGGATCTGCGCCGCGCCGATTGCGAGCACATGGTGCAGCGCCCGTGCCCCTTCCGGCAGCGGCGATTCCAGCAGGGCTGCAATCGCGGCATCGATGCGCGGCAGATGGCGCAGCGTCGTGTTCAGAATGGCGCGGACCAGCGCCCGGTCGCTTTCGCCGAGCGCCCTATAGGCCGGATTGCCGTGTTCATGGTCGAGAGCGCCGTCGAGCGGCAGTTTGCGATCGACGACGGCAGCAAGAATTTTTGCCGCCGCGGCGCGGGCCTGCATGCCGGGTTTTGCCGGCTGGGATCGCTCGGTCGAGGGCTTGTGCTTGCGGAATGGTTTCTTCGTGCCGTCTGAATTCAAGACCAAGGACCTTTTGGCGGTTGCGAACCACCGCGACCAAGACCCGTATCCGGAACAGAGCGCGATTTGCGCGACGGATTAGCAGCCCGAACCGGCGGCGTCGAGATATTCATGCCGCCCTGCGCCATGTCGTGCAGCGCCGCGATGCGGTTTTCCGTGTTCGGATGGGTGGAAAACAGATTGTCCATGCGCTCGCCGGAGAGCGGATTGATGATGAACATATGGGCCGTCGCCGGATTGCGCTCGGCATCCTGGTTCGGAACATGGGCGGCACCGCGGGCGATCTTGCCGAGCGCCGAAGCCAGCCACAGCGGATTGCCGCAGATTTCGGCGCCGCGGCGGTCGGCCGAATATTCGCGCGTCCGGCTGATTGCCATCTGCACCAGCATGGCGGCAAGCGGCGCCACGATCATCGCCACGAGGACGCCGACGAAGCCGAGCGGATTATTGTTGTTGTCTCGGTTGCCGCCGAAGAAGAAAGCGAAATTACCGAGCATCGAGATCGCGCCGGCAAGCGTTGCCGTGATCGTCATCGTCAGCGTGTCGCGGTTCTGGATGTGGGCGAGCTCATGCGCCATCACGCCTGCGACTTCCTCCGGAGACAGGGCACTGAGCAGGCCGGTCGAGGCGGCCACCGCAGCATTGTCGGGGTTGCGGCCGGTGGCAAAGGCATTCGGCTGCGGGCTGTCGTAGAGATAGACCTTCGGCATCGGCAGGCCGGCATTGCGGGCGAGATCGCGGATGATCGCAAAGAATTCCGGCGCGTTACGCTCGTCGACCTCCTGGGCGCGATAGGCCGAAAGCACCATGCGGTCGGAATTCCAGTAGGAGAAGAAATTCATCCCGGCGGCGATGACGAAGGCGATCATCATGCCGGCCCGACCGCCGATCAGAAAGCCGACAGCCATGAAAAGCGCCGTCATGAAGGCAAGCAACATGGCAGTGCGAACGAGGTTCATTGTGAATCTCCATCTCCGATTTCGCCGCCGCAAGCTTTCAATCGCGGCATTGGCGCATTATGATTTGGTTATTCACCAGCCATTTTCAATATTTCCGGCAGGAGAAGCCGATGCAGGAAGCCGATAACGACAATAGCGAAACGCCGACGGCCGAGGGATCGGAGCCGCCGCGCAAGGTCCTGTCTCCGGCTGCCAAACGCGCCCTTGCCGAAGCCGAGGAGCGGCGCAAGAACCAGAAGCCGCTGGAGCTGCCGCCGGAAACCGGCGGCCGCGGCGGAGCCGAGCCGGCCCGCTTCGGCGACTACGAGATCAATGGCCGGGCAATCGATTTCTAAACGGATCGAAAAACGGGCCGCCAGCCGCACACCCTGCGTAAAAGTGAGCCGCTCCGGCAACAAACCGGAGCGGCTTCTCTATCAGGCGGTCGCCTTGTTCTGCCGGTTGGCGATCAGGTCGTCGACGACGGCCGGATCGGCGAGTGTCGAGGTATCGCCAAGCGCACCGAAATCGTCTTCAGCGATCTTGCGCAGGATGCGGCGCATGATCTTGCCGGAGCGGGTCTTCGGCAGGCCGGGGGCGAACTGGATCTTGTCGGGGGCGGCGATCGGGCCGATTTCGGCGCGCACATGTTTCACCAGTTCCTGGCGAAGCGTGTCCGAGCCGTCATGACCGGCCATCAGCGTCACATAGCAATAGATGCCCTGGCCCTTGATCGCATGCGGATAACCGACGACCGCAGCCTCCGAAACCAGATTGTGCGAGACGAGTGCGGATTCCACCTCTGCCGTTCCGAGCCGGTGGCCGGAGACGTTGAGCACGTCGTCGACGCGGCCGGTGATCCAGTAATAGCCGTCCGCATCGCGCCGGCAGCCGTCGCCGGTAAAATATTTCCCCTTGTAGGTGGAGAAATAGGTCTGGATGAAGCGTTCGTGGTCGCCGTAGACCGTGCGCATCTGGCCGGGCCAGCTGTCGGTGATGCAGAGATTGCCGTCGGCCGGACCTTCCAGCACCTTGCCCTCATTGTCGACCAGCTGCGGTTTGATGCCGAAGAACGGGGTGGTCGCCGAGCCGGGCTTCAGATCGGTGGCGCCGGGCAGCGGCGTGATCATGTGGCCGCCGGTTTCCGTCTGCCACCAGGTATCGATAACCGGGCAGCGCTTGTCGCCGACGACATTGTAATACCATTCCCAGGCTTCCGGATTGATCGGTTCTCCCACAGTGCCGAGCAGGCGCAGCGATGAGCGCGAGGATCGGGTGACGAAGTCGTCGCCGGCGCCCATCAGCGAGCGGATCGCCGTCGGCGCGGTATAGAAGATGTTGACCTTGTGTTTGTCGATCACTTCCCAGAAACGGCCCTGATCGGGGAAATTCGGCACGCCCTCGAACATCAGCGTCGTCGCGCAGTTCGCCAGCGGCCCGTAGACGATATAGGAGTGGCCGGTGACCCAGCCGACATCGGCGGTGCACCAATAGATATCGCCGTGATGATAGTCGAAGACATATTCATGCGTCATCGCCGCATAGACGAGATAGCCGCCCGTCGTGTGCAGCACGCCCTTCGGCTTGCCGGTCGAGCCTGACGTATAAAGAATGAAGAGCGGATCTTCCGCCTTCATCTTCACCGGCGGGCATTCCGCCTTCACGGTGGCGATTTCCTGGTGATGCCAGAGATCGCGGCCCGGCGCCCAGCCGGTCTTGCCGCCGGTGCGGCGCACGACCAGAACCTTCTCCACGATCACGTGCTGGCGTGCCGCAATGTGAATTGCCGTATCGGTATTGTCCTTCAGCGGCACCGGCTTGCCGCCGCGCACGCCTTCGTCGCAGGTGATGACGAAGGTGGATTCACAGTCGACGATGCGCCCCGCCAGGGCTTCCGGCGAGAAGCCGCCGAAGACGATCGAATGCACCGCGCCGATGCGGGCGCAGGCAAGCATCGCGTAAGCCGCTTCCGGGATCATCGGCATGTAGATGGTGACACGATCGCCCTTCTTGACGCCGTGTTTCTTCAAGACGTTCGCCATCCGGCAGACGTGCTCGTAGAGTTCGTTATAGGTGATCTTCTTGTCGATATAGGGATTGTCGCCTTCCCAGATGATCGCCACCTGGTCGCCATTCGTCTTCAGATGACGGTCGATGCAATTGTAGGAGACGTTGGTCTGGCCGTCCTCGAACCATTTGATCGAGACCTTGCCGTTAAAGGAGGTGTTCTTGACCTTGGTATAGGGCTTGAACCAGTCGATCCGCTTGCCGTGTTTGCCCCAGAACTTGTCCGGGTCCTCGACGCTCTCCTCGTACCATTTCAGGTACTTATCCTTATCGATCAGGGCGCGCGCCTTTACCGGCTTCGTGACCGGATAGATCTTCTCCGACATGGAACTCCTCCTCCTGGGACATGCAACAGGCCACCGGCAAAACGGGCCCAGATTTCAAATCAGGGCAATTCATAGCAGTTCGCATCGCGGCGGCAATTAGACAAAGGTCATTTCATTTCGGAAGAATTGCAATTCTGCGACAGTGCGGTTATATAGCGGCATATTTCCCGGACATTGTGGTGACAATCCACGGACCGCGACCGGCGCGGACGATAGAAGGACTATATCCATGGCTCAAACACTGCTCATGCCGAAGGCGACAGCCATCTGGCTCGTCGACAACACGGCACTGTCTTTCGATCAGATCGCGCAGTTCTGCAAACTGCATCCGCTCGAAGTCAAGGCGATCGCCGACGGCGAAGCGGCGCAGGGCATCAAAGGCCTCGACCCGATCTCGACAGGACAGCTTTCCCGCGACGAGATCGCCCGCGCCGAAGCCAATCCGAACCACAAGCTGAAGCTTTCCGAACCGAAGGTTCGCGTACCGGAATCCAAGCGCCGCGGCCCGCGTTATACGCCGGTTTCCAAGCGCCAGGACCGGCCGAACGCCATTCTCTGGCTCGTTCGCAACCATCCGGAATTGAAGGACGCGCAGATTTCCCGCCTCGTCGGCACGACGAAATCCACCATCGAACAGATCCGCGAGCGCACCCACTGGAACTCCGCCAACCTGGCGCCGATGGATCCGGTCACGCTCGGCCTCTGCAGCCAGATCGATCTGGACATGGAAGTGGAAAAGGCTTCCAAGGGCCGTCCGCTGCCGACCGCCGCCGAACTTGGCGCGACGCTGCAATCGGCTCAGGAAACCGAGCGTCTGACCCCGAGCTACGAGCGCGAGGAAGAAAAGGAAATCGACGCCGACGCCGTCTTCCGCAAGCTGAGCTCGCTGCGCTCGGCCCCGAAGGACGAAGACGACGACGACCAGTACTGAAATATCGACCGCCTCATCAAAAACCCGCCGCGGACCGAATGGCCCCGGCGGGTTTTTTATTGCCTATCACCTGCATTAACTGCGGAACAGGGTGAGAATGTTCTGCGCCGAGCTGTTGGCGATCGAGAGCGACTGGACCGCAAGCTGCTGCTGTGTCTGCAACGCCGAGAGCTTGCTCGATTCCTCCTCCATATCGGCATCGACGAGGCGGCCGACGCCGGAGTCGATCGAATCGTGAAGACCGCTGACGAAATTTTCCTGCAGCTGGATCCGGGTCGAGATCGAACCGAGCGCCGAGCCGGCAGCGGTCATGGCGCCGAGAACCAGTTCGACACCCGTCAAGGCGCCATCGAGCTGGCCCTGGGTGAAACCGGTAATATCAAGATCGTAGATCGAGGCCATGACGATGACGCTGCCGCCATAGGTTCCGTTGAAGGCCGTGCCGATGATGCCGCTTGATGTCTCGATCGCACCGGTGCTGGTCATGCCGAAGAGCACGTTTCCAAGCGTGCCTGAATCGAGCACGTAGTCCGTCATCTTGACCGAGACGGCATTGCTGCCATCGCGGACGAAGGACGAGACGACGCTCTTCGTACCGGAAGCGCCGGCGACCCAGTTTTCGCCGGAGAAGGACGCCGATTGGGCAATGCTGAGCAGCTGCTCCTGCAACTGATCGAGTTCCTGCTGGATCTTCGTCTTGTCGACGCCCTTTTCGGTGGCGGCGACGATCTTGGCTTTGATTTCGCTGACCACATCAATCGCGCTTGACATGGCCGAATAGGCCGTGTCGACCTTGGCGGCTCCGAGGCCGAGGGCATCGGAGACGGCCGAAAGCGCCTGATTGTCAGAACGCATGATCGTTGCGATCGACCAGTAAGCCGCATTGTCGGCCGCCTTTTCGACACGATAACCCGAGGAAACGCGACCCTGGGTGTCCTTGAGACCGTCATTTACGCCGCGCAAAGTCTGCAGCGCTGCCATGGCAGCGTTGTTGGTAAGGATGCTTGTCATGATCCGTTCCACAATCTTCGAGAAAGGGCATTCCGGACTACAGCGTCGCGCCTCTTTCGGACGCGCAAAGGACGCCGTAGCACTTCAACTGCTGCATAATTTCGCCCTTAAATCGATTCCGATTTAAAGAACCATGCAGTAGGCCGGTAACGGCGACCGCGTCATGCAAAGCCTGCCATGCAAGCCATTGCCGTTAACAAACCCTTGCGCAACATAGTTAACAATTTCTCAATTAGGCTTATCGAAAGTTTAATTTCACATCGGCAGAGAGCCGAAACCGCGCTTGCGCAGCGCCTCGGCGATCTCTTCCAAAATCGCCGGATCATCAATGGTTGCAGGCATTTTCCAGGGTATTCCATCGGCGATTTTCTGCATCGTGCCGCGCAGGATTTTCCCCGAGCGCGTTTTCGGCAATCGGTTAACGGTGATGGCCGTTTTGAAGGCGGCGACAGGGCCGATCGATTCGCGAATCATCGCCACGACCTCTGATTCGATCACCGCCGTTTCACGGGAAACATGTCGTTTCAGCACCAGGAAACCGCATGGCGCCTGTCCTTTCAGCACATCGTTCACACCGATGACCGCGCATTCGGCAACATCGGGATGGCGCGCGCAGACCTCCTCCATCGCTCCGGTCGAGAGCCGATGACCGGCGCAATTGATGATGTCGTCGGTGCGCGACATGATGAAGAGGTAGCCGTCCCCGTCGACATAGCCGGCGTCGGCCGTCTTGTAGTAACCGGGAAACTCGTCGAGATAGGCCGAGCGGAAACGATCGTCCGCGTTCCAAAGGGTCGGCAGACAGCCGGGCGGCAGCGGCAGCTTCACGACGATATTGCCGAGCGTTCCCGCCTCGATCGGATGGCCGGCATCGTCGAGCACGGTAATCTCGTAACCGGGCATGGGCAGCGTCGGCGAACCGTGCTTGACGGGAAGGGCGCCAAGACCGAGCGGATTGGCGGCGATCGGCCAGCCGGTCTCCGTCTGCCACCAGTGATCGATAACGGGCACGCCGAGCATGCGCTCCGCCCATTTCAACGTCTCCGGATCCGCCCTTTCGCCGGCGAGAAACAGCGCCCGGAAATCCGGCATCGGATATTTGCGTATCAGTTCACCGTCGCCATCCTCGCGACGGATGGCGCGGAATGCGGTCGGTGCCGTGAAGAGCACACGCACGTGATACTCCGAAACGATCCGCCAGAAGGTGCCGGCATCCGGAGTGCCCACAGGTTTTCCCTCGAAGATCAGGGTGGTCACCCCTGCGATCAGCGGGGCATAAACGATATAGGAATGGCCGACGACCCAGCCGATATCCGACGCCGTCCAGAAAACTTCGCCCGGCTTCAGGCCGTAAATGTTCCGCATCGACCAGTTGAGCGCGACCATATGGCCGCCATTATCGCGCACGACGCCCTTCGGCTGGCCCGTGGTGCCGGAGGTGTAGAGAATGTAGAGCGGATCGGTCGCTTTGACCGAGACGCAGGCGACCTCGGCGTCGCGATGCTGCGCCACCGCGGCCTCGAAATCCTGATCGCGGCCGCTGACGAGATCGGCGCGAAGCTCCGGCCGCTGCAGCACCAGGCAGTGCTCCGGCTTCGAACGCGCGATCTCGATTGCCTGGTCGACCAGAGGCTTGTAGGCGACGATGCGGCCGGGCTCGAGCCCGCAGCTCGCGGTGATCACCAGCTTCGCCGCACAATCGTCGATGCGGGCAGCAAGTTCGCTGGTGGCAAAGCCACCGAAGACGACGGAGTGAACCGCGCCGATGCGGGCGCAGGCAAGCATCGAAAACACCGCCTGTGGCACCATCGGCATATAGAGGATCACACGATCGCCTCTGCCGATGCCGAGATCAACGAGCGTCGCGGCGATGGCCTTCACCTCGCCGAGCGCCTCGCCATAGGTGAAACGGCGCTTCTCGCCGGTCATTGCGCTGTCGAAGATGATCGCCGTCTCGCCGCCGCGCCCGGCGGTGACATGCCGGTCCAGACAATTGTGGCAGCTATTGGTTTCCGCCCCCTCGAACCAGCGGCCATAGACGCTGGCATCCGGCGAAAAAATCCGCTCCGGCGGTTTGAACCAGTCGATATCGGCGGCTGCGTCGCGCCAGAAGGCCTCGGGATCGCGCTTCCAGGCCGCATAGACCTGATGATAACAGTTCTGCATCTGCTCCTCCCCAGGACATTGCAAACCTCGATGTTAATCTAGGCGGAGGGAAGGGAAACAGGAAGCCCGACCAAAGCAGGTATCAGCGCGCGCCGAAAATCGCCGATCCGACCCGCACGCTGGTGGCGCCGAAGGCGATCGCCGTCTCGTAATCGCCCGACATACCCATGGACAGTTTTTCGAGGCCGCATTTCAACGCAAGCTTCGCCAGCAGGGCGAAATGCGGCCCGGGATTTTCCTCCGCCGGCGGAATGCACATCAAACCCTCGATGGAAAGGCCAAGCTCGTCGCGGCAGAGGGCGACGAAAGCAGGCGTGTCGTCAGGAGCGATACCGGCCTTCTGCGGCTCGAGCCCGGTATTGACCTGGATGTAGAGCCGCGTCGTCCTGCCTTGCCGCTTCATCTCCTCGGCTAGCGCGCGGGCGATCTTTTCCCGGTCCACCGTCTCGATGACATCGAAAAGCGCCACCGCATCCGCCGCCTTGTTCGATTGCAGCGGTCCGATCAGATGCAATTCGATATCCGGCTGCTCGGCTTTCAGATCAGGCCACTTGCCCTGGCTTTCCTGCACCCGGTTCTCGCCGAAGATGCGCTGGCCGGCGTCGATGGCCGGACGGATCGCCTCCGCCTCAAAGGTCTTCGATACCGCGACCAGCCGAACGGAACCGGCCGGACGACCCGCCAGGCGTTCCCCGGCGGCAATCCGCGACCGCACGTCATCCAAGCGCTCTTGAAGTTCCATCATTCTGCCTCGACATTTCCGCATGAGAGTAATGGCAATGAACTAGCCAGCCATTCTGTGCTTGCCAAGACCCGCTGCCGCGAAATCGCCCGGCCGGGATGAAGATCGGGCGCTTGCGGCGGCTCGCAAAACTTGACGCTACCCTGGTTTCATGGTGAAGGTCTCGACCAACCTCCCCATTGATTTTCCGGAATTCGAATACCATGGCCACCGAACGTTATAATCCGCGCGACGCCGAGCCCCGCTGGCAGCAGAAATGGAACGAAGACAAGGTCTTCGAGACCGACAATTCAGATCCGCGCGAAAAATATTACGTCCTCGAAATGTTCCCCTATCCCTCGGGGCGCATCCATATGGGCCATGTCCGCAACTACGCCATGGGCGATGTCGTCGCCCGCTACAAGCGCGCTCGCGGCTACAACGTGCTGCATCCGATGGGCTGGGACGCCTTCGGCATGCCGGCGGAGAACGCCGCCATGGAGCGCGGCGTGCATCCCGCCTCCTGGACCTACCAGAACATCGGCTCGATGAAGGCGCAGCTGAAGGCCATGGGGCTTTCGCTGGACTGGAGCCGCGAGCTCGCCACCTGCGACGTCGAATATTACCAGCACCAGCAGCATCTCTTCCTGGATTTCCTGGAGAAGGGACTGGTCTACCGCAAGCAGTCGAAAGTCAACTGGGATCCCGTCGACAATACCGTGCTCGCCAACGAACAGGTGATCGACGGCCGCGGCTGGCGGTCCGGCGCCTTGGTCGAACAGCGTGAACTGACGCAATGGTTCTTCAAGATCACCGATTTCAGCCAGGATCTGCTCGACGCACTGGATACGCTCGACCAGTGGCCGGAAAAAGTGCGCCTGATGCAGAAGAACTGGATCGGCCGCTCCGAAGGCCTGACGATCCGCTGGGAGATCGTGCCGGAAACGGCGCCTGCGGGCGAAACCGAAGTCACGGTTTACACAACCCGGCCGGACACGCTCTTCGGCGCCTCTTTCCTGGCGATCTCAGCCGATCACCCGCTGGCAAAGGATGCTGCAGCGAAGAGCGTTGATATCGAAGCCTTCTGCGAGGAGTGCCGCCGTGCCGGCACCTCGCTGGCAGCGCTCGAGACCGCCGAAAAGAAGGGCATGGATACCGGCATCCGCGTCAGGCATCCGCTTGATCCCTCCTGGGAACTGCCCGTCTATATCGCCAATTTCGTGCTGATGGATTACGGCACGGGCGCAATCTTCGGCTGCCCCTCCGGCGATCAGCGCGACCTTGATTTCGCCCGGAAATACGATCTGCCGGTCGTCGCCGTCGTCATGCCGAGAGACGGGGATGCGGCAAGCTTTGCCGTTGGCGACACCGCCTATGACGGCGAGGGCGTGATGATCAATTCGCGCTTCCTCGACGGCAAGACGACGGAGGAGGCCTTCAACATCGTTGCCGACCGGCTGTCGGCCGCTTCGCTCGGCAATGCGCCGCAGGGCGAACGCAAGGTCAATTTTCGTCTGCGCGACTGGGGTATTTCCCGGCAGCGTTATTGGGGCTGCCCGATCCCGGTCATCCATTGCGACGATTGCGGCGTCGTGCCGGTGCCCAAGAAAGACCTGCCGGTCAAACTGCCCGATGACGTCACCTTCGACCAGCCCGGCAATCCGCTCGACCGTCATCCGACCTGGCGGCACGTCTCCTGCCCGAACTGCGGCAAGGACGCCCGCCGCGAGACGGATACGATGGACACCTTCGTCGATTCGAGCTGGTATTTCACCCGCTTCACCGCCCCCTGGGAGGGGAGGCCGACCGATCCTGAGGCGGCTAACCGTTGGCTGCCGGTCGATCAGTATATCGGCGGCATCGAGCATGCCATCCTGCATCTGCTCTATTCCCGCTTCTTCACCCGCGCCATGCGCGAGACCGGCCATGTCGCCGCCACCGAACCCTTCAAGGGTCTCTTCACCCAAGGCATGGTGGTCCATGAAACCTATAGCCGCAGCACCGGGGCCGGCCGCGAATGGGTAGCACCCGCCGATATCCGTATCGACGAGATCGACGGCAAACGTCGGGCCTTCCTGCTGTCGAGCAATGAGGAAGTTGCGATCGGCTCGATCGAGAAAATGTCGAAGTCGAAAAAGAACGTCGTCGATCCCGATGACATCATTGCCTCCTACGGTGCCGATACCGCCCGATTCTTCGTTCTGTCGGACTCACCGCCGGAGCGCGACGTCATCTGGTCCGAGGCCGGCGTCGAAGGCGCCCATCGCTTCACCCAGCGCCTGTGGCGTCTGATATCGGAGGCAGCTGACGCACTCGCTGCAGTAACGCCGGCGCCCGCCACCGACGGCGAGGCACTGTCGATCTCGCAGGCTGCCCACAAGACGCTGAAGGCCGTCCAGAACGACTATGACAAGCTCTGGTTCAACAAGGCCGTCGCCCGAATCTACGAACTGGTGAACGCACTGGCCGCGCCGATGACCAGGGTTGCGGCGGGCCAGGGGGATGTCACCTATCGCGCGGCCGTGCGTGATGCCGCCGAGATCCTGATCCAGCTGGTCGCGCCGATGACGCCGCATCTGGCGGAGGAATGCTGGACGGCACTCGGCAATCAAGGGCTGCTTGCCCGGACCGACTGGCCGCGATACCACGAAACGCTCGTCATCGAGAATGATGTCGTCCTGCCCGTCCAGATCAACGGCAAGAAACGCGCTGAATTGACAATTTCTCGCGATGCAGATCAGAATGCCGTCACCGACGCCGTGCTGGATCTGGATGCGGTGAAGAACGCGCTGAACGGACAGTCACCGAAGAAGATCATCGTGGTTCCCCAAAGGATTGTGAACATTGTCGTCTGATATCGCTTGCAAGCCGGCCCGCAATGCCGGCGTCGCCATGATCCTTGCTGCTGCGGCCTTTCTCTCTGCCTGCCAGGTCCGGCCGCTCTACTCGGAAAGCTCGGGTGTCGTTGAGAAGCTTTCCGCGGTCGGCTTTTCCGAGGCGAGCAGCCGGGTCGAACAGCAGGTGCGCAATCGCCTGATCTTCCTTGCTTCCCGCGGTGCGGGCGAAGCGGTAAATCCCCAATATCGGGTCGAGATGCACGCCACCTCGAGCGTTGCCAGCACACTGCTCCAGGAATCCGACGATACATCGAAAGCCGGCCGTGTCACCGTCAATGTCGCCTACACGCTGAGCGCCACGACCGACGGCCATGTCATCAAGGCTGGCAGCCGCCAGGTGACATCGCTGGTGGATTTCCCCGAACAGGAATTCGCCAAGCAAAGGGCGATCCGCGATGCGGAAAACCGTGCGGCGGATCAGGCGGCGGAATTCGTAGGAGCCGATATCGCCGCCGCCCTCAGCCGCTGAGGGCGGAGATGTGGCAGAGATAAAATCCCACGAATTCGAAACCTTCCTGCAGAAATCGGCTGGGAATTATCGGATCTTCGTCATTTACGGGCCTGACCGCGGCCTGGTGTCCGAACGTGCCGGTCTGCTTGCCGGCAAGACCGGTGTTGCCCTCGATGATCCCTTCTCGCTGACCAAACTCGATATCGGCGATCTGCAGAAGGATCCCGGACGATTGGTCGACGAAGCTCAGTCAATCGGACTGTTCGGCGGTGAGAAATTGATCTGGATCCGCGGCGCCGCCAATGAAAAATATCTTGTCGATCCCCTGGCGCTTCTCGCCGAAAAGCCGCTAGAAGCCGCCCATCTGATCGTGGAAGCCGGCGACTTGAAGAAGGGCTCGCTGCTTCGCAAGACGGCCGAGACCGCGCGATCGATCATGACGATCCCGTCTTACGCCGATGACAGCCGCGCCCTGAATGCCTTGATCGACACCGAGCTTGGCGCCGAAAAGCTCGGCATCACGCCGGCGGCGCGACAGGCGCTGGTCGCACTGATCGGCGGCGACCGCATCGCGTCTCGCAACGAGGTGCGGAAACTTGCCCTCTATTGTCGCGGCTTCCCGACAGTCGAAGAACATCACGTTACCGAAATAATCGGTGACGCCAGCGCGATCTCGGTCGACGATGCCGTTGACGCCATCCTGAGTGGCGATCTCAACGGCTTTCTGCACGCCATGCAGAAGATCAGCAGCTCAAAAACCGCGATCTTTCTCGTGCTGCAGGCATGCCTGAAGCAGTTTCAGCTTCTCGATACCATGCGCGCCGAAATGGAAGAAAAACGCCTGCAGGCGCCGCAAGTCATGCAGACGATGGGTCGCCATCTGCATTTCCGCCGCAAGCCAATCATCGAACAGGCCCTGCGGCATTGGACCGCGGAGAGCATCGCCCGTGAATCCAATCGTCTGCAGGCCGCGATTCTGCAAAGCCGGCGGCGGCAGGTGCTGGAAGACAGCGTTGCCATGCAGACGCTGCTCTCCACCACCCTTCAATCCGGTCGTAAATCCGCCTGATCAACCTACCGGGAGTGGGCGGGACGGTGTGAATCAGTTGGATAACACCGTTCTTATGCATAGAAGGGTGCACGCTTCCGGGCCAATGGCATGCGGAAAACAAAGAGCAAAGCGAGTGGTGCGAACAGGTTTGATGGGAGGCGCTGGAGCTAGCGTCTCTCCAGCAAGCGGCAAATTTCCTCGAGCTGCTCAAGCGATTTGTACGAAATTTTGATCTGGCCGCCGCTCGTCTTATGATTGATCGAAACATCCAGGCCGAGCGCATCGGAAAGTGTCCGCTCCAAAGCCAGGGTGTCGGAATCCTTCTGATCGCGCCGCAACGCCGGCTGCTGCTGCTCCGATTGCGCCTTGATATTGTTTTGCGCCAGCTTTTCCGCATCGCGAACCGACATGCCCTTGGCAACGATCGTACGGGCAAGGCTGGCCGGATCGGAGGTGGACACAAGCGCGCGGGCATGACCAGCCGACAGGCTGCCGGCCGCAAGCAAGTCGCGCACCGGATCGGGCAGCTTCAGCAGCCGCAGGGAGTTGGCGACATGGCTGCGGCTTTTGCCGATAATTTCGCCGAGGTCATTCTGTGTATAGCCATATTCGGCAATAAGCTGCTCATAACCCAGAGCTTCTTCAAGAGCATTGAGATCCGCCCGCTGGACGTTTTCGACGATGGCGATTTCCAACGCCGTCTTGTCATCGACGTCACGGATAATGACCGGAATCTCGATCAAGCCAGCCAGCTGGGCTGCCCGCCAGCGACGTTCGCCGGCAATGATTTCGTATCGATCCCGGTCCATCGTCCGCACGACGATCGGCTGCACGATCCCGTGCTGACGAATAGAACTTGCAAGATCGTGCAGCTCGGCGTCATCAAAGAAACGACGGGGATTGCGGGGGTTGCGGCTGACGAACTCGATCGGGATCATTCTGTCGGCACTGACAGTGCGCTCAGCTTCGACCGGCACAGGCTGATCCATTTCCCCAATCAGCGCCGCAAGGCCGCGGCCCAATCGCCTCTTCGATACATCGTCATTCATGATCTACACTCACCTACGCCCCTGATATAAAATTACGCGGCCAGCCTTTGGCGTTCCCTTTGGATGACCTCGGAGGCCAGCTGCAGATAGGCCTGGCTGCCCGCGCATTTCAAATCATAAAGAATAGCCGGCTTGCCATAGGAGGGTGCCTCGGAAACCCGGACATTGCGCGGAATTAACGTATGATAAACCTTTTCGCCAAGATGCGTGCGCACATCATTGACCACCTGCTGGGCAAGATTGTTGCGCGCATCGAACATCGTCAGCACGATGCCCTGAATGTCCAGCCGCGGATTAACCGTCCGACGAACCTGACTGACGGTCTCCAGCAGCTGGCTCAGCCCTTCCAAGGCGAAGAATTCACATTGCAGCGGCACCAACACCGAATGCGCTGCCGCCATGGCATTCATCGTCAACAGATTGAACGACGGCGGGCAATCCAGAAGAATATAGGAAAACGTCATTGCCTCAGGTGACGACAGCGCCTTGCGCAATTTGAACACCCGGTCGCTCTGTTGCGAAATCTCCATCTCGATGCCGAGCAGATCCATCGTCGAAGGAACGATGAAGAGATTGGGCACCGCTGTTTCGAGAGTGACGTCGCTGACGCTACGCTCTCCCACCATCAGATCGTAAGAGGAGAGTTTCCGATCACGACGATCGATGCCGAGGCCGGTGCTGGCATTGCCCTGCGGATCGAGATCGACGATCAAGACACGCTCACCGATAGCGGCAAGGGCCGTTGCCAAATTGATTGCGGTGGTGGTTTTACCAACGCCGCCCTTCTGATTTGCGATGGTGATTATCCGGTTTCGTTCGCCAGCCATTGCAGCAATATCCGATCTGTTAAACCAAGCGCCGGAGATTTGATATTTCCAAAATAACAGATTCCTGCTCGACGGCGCTCTTATGTTCTAACAGATCGAATTCCCACCGACCACGTGCTTTGTCGATTTCCCTCAGGTAATCCCGGCCTTTATGAAAAAAGCCACGACAATTTTCTTTGCCAAGCATCCAAGCGGCTGAATAGCCGATCAGTCCGTCGAGATCGGCCAGGGCTCGGGCGGAGATCGCGTCGCATCCGCCGATCTCGGCAGGTGCGTCTTCAATTCGAATGGCATGCACACTGCCGCGCGCGTTGGTCTCGCGTAGCGCTGTCCGCAGAAACGCTGCTTTTTTATGATTGCTCTCCACCAGGTGCACCCATCCATCTTGCAATTCGGCCAGATAGATCGCCGTGATCACCCCAGGGAAACCACCGCCACTTCCAAGATCGACCCAGGTAATCGGCTGCGGATGGATCTGAAAAATCTGGCTGCTATCGGCGATATGCCGGCGCCACAGATCGTCGAGCGTTGAGGGCGCCACCAGGTTGATCGTTTTGGCCCACTTCTGAAAGAGCGTTGCAAAGTGTTGGAGCCGATCCTGTGTTTCACGTGAAACACGTAAGCCGTTTAATTCCATTCTGAAAGACTCTCAATTCTCGTAATCAGGCGCTGTGACGTTCGGAAGAATTCACTCGACGCAGATGCACAAGCAGCAGCGCGATGGCTGCCGGCGTCATGCCCTCGACAATAGCAGCTTGGGCAATATTGAAGGGCCGCAGCACATTTAGTTTCGCCTTGAGCTCGTTCGACAGACCGGAGAGGGCGCCGTAGTTGAAATCGGCCGGAATCTGCCGTTCTTCGTCGCGCTGTTGATCGGCAATGGCGGACGCCTGTCTATCCAGGTAGACCGAATAACCTGCTTCGATTTCCAGTGCCTCTGCAACTTTCGGCGTGATCGTGGCAAGGGTTTCCGGCCAAACCTGCCGAAGTGCAACAAAATCATAATTTGGATAGGACAACAGATCATAGGCCGTTCGGCGCTGGCCATCCAGATTGATATTCAAGCCGGCGCGTCGCGCCTCGTTTGGCGTCACGGCCAGCGACGTCAACAGCGCGCGGCCGGCGTCGATCTCCGTCTGATAGGCGGTGAAGCGCCGGACCCGTTCGCCGCTGATGCAGCCCAGCCGCACCGCCAACGGCGTCAGGCGCATATCGGCGTTGTCAGCACGAAGAGTCAGACGATATTCGGCACGCGACGTAAACATTCGGTACGGCTCCGTAACGCCGCGCGATGTCAAATCGTCGATCATCACCCCGATATAGGAATTGGTGCGGCTAAAATGGAACGGGTCCGAATCGCTGCTTCGCAATGCAGCATTCAGTCCGGCCGCCAGGCCCTGGGCCGCCGCCTCTTCATAGCCGGTGGTGCCGTTGATCTGGCCGGCGAGGAATAGGCCTTTCAACCGCTTGACCTCCAGTGACGGTGTCAGCTCGCGCGGGTCGACATGGTCATATTCGATCGCATAACCCGGTTGGAGAATCCTTGCCTGTTCGAGCCCGGGGATCGTCTTGATAAACGCTGCTTGGACCTCCGCAGGCAGAGAGGTAGAGATCCCGTTCGGATAGACGGTGTTATCGTCGAGCCCCTCCGGTTCCAAGAAGACCTGGTGCCCGTCGCGCTCGCCAAACTTGACCAGCTTATCCTCGATCGATGGGCAATAACGCGGCCCGACCCCTTCGATCTGGCCGGAATACATGGCCGATCGCATGATGTTGTCGACAATGATTCGGTGCGTCGCTTCGGTCGTCCTGGTGACCCCACACTCGATCTGCGGGGTTGTGATTGCGTCGGTCATAAACGAGAAGGGAACGAGTTCTGCGTCGGCGCCCTGCCTACCCACGGATTGCCAGTCGATCGTCCTGCCATCCAGCCGCGCCGGCGTTCCGGTTTTCAAACGCCCGAGCTGCAGCCCGAGTCGGGCCAAGGTGGCAGACAATCCGAGCGAAGGGGCCTCGCCAACGCGGCCGGCCGGTGTCTTTTCCGAACCGATGTGGATGAGCCCGCGCAGGAAGGTGCCGGTGGTTAAAACCACCGCCGGCGCCCTCAAAGTCCGGCCGTCCTTCATCACAACGCCGGTGACCCGTCCATCGGCAATATCCAGATCAAACGCATCGCCCTCGACAATATCCAGGTCGGCTGTCGCTTCGATCGCCGCCAGCATGGCCAGGCGATAGAGTTTTCGGTCGGCCTGCGTCCGCGGACCACGGACCGCAGCGCCCTTTTTCTTGTTCAGCATCCGGAACTGAATGCCCGCGGCGTCGGCAACACGACCCATCAGTCCATCCATGGCATCGATCTCACGAACCAGATGACCTTTGCCGAGCCCACCGATCGCCGGATTGCAGGACATGACGCCGATCGTATCCCGCCTATGCGTCACCAGGGCGGTTTTCGCACCGAGGCGCGCAGCGGCATTGGCAGCTTCCGAACCCGCGTGGCCGCCGCCGATGACAATCACATCGTAGACATTATCCGTCATATCCAACTCCATTGAAGCAGAGGTTTCACGTGAAACCGGAGGCTCATGGTTTCACGTGAATCATTTGCCAATACAAAACTCCGAGAAGATCACACCGAGCAACTGCTCGACATCAAACCGCCCGGTAATCCTTCCCAAGAACTCGGCGGCTACGCGCAACTGCTCGGTTCGCAATTCGAGGTTCACATCTATTTGCGAAATCGCCGCGTCCAGCGCCAATAAACATTTCGCTAGCGAATCTTTATGCCGGTTGCGACTCGGGATCGCCATCGACAGACCGCCGAAACGTTCGGCGACAATAGTGCCGATCAACCGGCGCAATTCGGGCAATCCGTCACCCGTCGCCGTCGAAATCTGCAGATCATATTGATCCGAGATGATCTCGACGAGATCCTTCTTCGTGCCGACAGTAACATGCGGAGAAGCCTGGTCCAAGTCGTCGGGGACCACGGGATTTGCCATGTCGACCAGCAGCAGAACAAGGTCGGCATCTCGCAGCGCCACACGCGCGCGACGTACGCCTTCTATCTCGACCCGGTCATCTGCCTCGCGGAGGCCGGCCGTGTCGTAAAGTTTGATGAGATAACCGTCAATATCGAGATCGACCTGCAAAACATCGCGGGTGGTTCCAGCGATCTCCGTCACGATCGCCACGTCGCGACGGGTCAGGGCATTCAACAGGCTCGATTTCCCCGCATTCGGCGCCCCGGCGATGACAACCTTGAAACCATCCCTGATGATCTCGCCGGCCGAAGCCGCAGCCAAGTGTTCTTCGATTTCGCTGCGAAGCTTTCCCATATCGATCCAGACCATGTCCGACACCGAACCGGGAACGTCGTCCTCGTCGGGAAAATCAAGCTCCGCCTCGATCAGCGCCCGAGCCCGCGTCAATCGTTCCGCCCACGAATCGTAAATGGCGGAAAGCCCGCCGGCGCTCTGCTCGATCGCAAGACGCCGCTGCATCTCGGTTTCGGCGCCGATCAAATCCGCCAACCCTTCGACCTCGACGAGATCAAGCTTGCCGTTTTCAAAAGCCCGACGCGAGAACTCACCCTCGACCGCCATCCGCACACCTGGAACTTCGCCAAGCGCGTGAAACAGTGCCGCCAGCGCCGCCCGGCTGCCGTGAATCTGCAATTCGGCGACATCCTCGCCGGTAAACGAATTCGGCGCCGGAAAAAACAGCACCAGGCCATTGTCGATCGGCTGGTTGTTACGAGTCCGAATCGTTCTGTAGGAAGCGAGGCGGTCTGCCGGCACCGATCCGACAAGCCTGATCAGCAGATCCCGGGTCAACGGGCCGCTGATGCGAACGATCGAGACGCCCGAGGGCGGCGAGCCGCTCGACAGCGCAAATATGGTATCAGTCAACATGGCCATATCGACAGGTCCGTGGTCGGGATCCGAATCAATCCCTCTCAAATAGAAAAAGCTGGCGACATCGTGACGATGTCGCCAGCTGGCATTAACGCATGCCGCCCGCATAGGGGCAGATTCCGGAAGAATCCGGCTAAGGATTAGGTGTTCATCGAGTCGAAGAAGTCGGAATTGTTCTTCGTCTGCTTGAGCTTGTCGATCAGGAATTCGATCGCATCCGTCGTGCCCATCGGTGCCAGGATGCGGCGCAGCACGAAAATCTTCTGCAGATCCTGGCGTGGAACAAGCAGGTCTTCCTTGCGGGTGCCGGACTTCAGGATGTCCATTGCCGGGAAGATGCGCTTGTCGGCGACCTTGCGGTCGAGAACGATTTCCGAGTTGCCGGTACCTTTGAACTCTTCGAAGATGACTTCGTCCATGCGGCTGCCGGTATCGATCAGCGCCGTGGCGATGATCGTCAGTGAGCCGCCTTCCTCGATATTACGCGCGGCGCCGAAGAAGCGCTTCGGCCGCTGCAGGGCATTGGCATCGACACCGCCCGTCAGGACCTTGCCGGAAGAGGGAACGACGGTGTTGTAGGCGCGGCCGAGGCGAGTGATCGAATCGAGCAGGATGACGACATCGCGCCCATGCTCGACCAGGCGTTTCGCCTTTTCGATGACCATTTCCGCCACCTGGACGTGGCGCACCGCCGGCTCGTCGAAGGTCGACGAGATGACTTCGCCCCGCACGGAGCGCTGCATGTCGGTCACTTCTTCAGGGCGTTCGTCGATCAGCAGGACGATGAGATAGCATTCCGGATGGTTTGCCGTGATCGAATGCGCGATATTCTGCAGCAGCACGGTCTTACCGGTACGCGGCGGTGCGACGATCAATCCTCGCTGGCCCTTGCCGAGCGGCGCCACCAGATCGATCACCCGCGGCGACAGATCCTTGGAGGTGGGAATATCGAGTTCCATCTTGAAACGCTCGTTCGGATAGAGCGGCGTCAGATTGTCGAAGTGAACCTTATGACGGATCTTTTCCGGATCGTCGAAATTGATGGTGTTGACCTTGAGCAGCGCAAAATAACGCTCGCCTTCCTTCGGTCCGCGGATCGGTCCCTCGACCGTGTCGCCGGTCTTCAGAGAGAAACGGCGAATCTGCGACGGGGAGATATAAATATCGTCGGGACCCGGCAGATAATTTGCGTTGGCGGAGCGCAGGAAGCCAAATCCGTCCTGCAGCACCTCGACGACGCCTTCGCCGATAATCTCGACATCCTGGCTGGCGAGCATCTTGAGGATGGCAAACATCAGCTCCTGCTTGCGCATCGTGCTGGCATTCTCGACCTCGAGCGATTCGGCGAAAGCCAGAAGATCCGTCGGGGATTTGCTCTTAAGTTCCTGAAGCTTCATTTCAGCCATGAAGTGACCAATACTCTTTTTCAATTTCGAAGGGGAAAGGCGATGTTGGGTCGTATTCGGTACTGCGAAGGGCTCGCAGACGACTGAACTCTACACACATGCCACGTAGATGAGATGCGCGGAAAATAGCGACTCGTGATCGCGCCCGCAAGAGGGCTGCTTAAAATGAAGCAAATTTAACCTGAGGGCGATTTTGCCTCAGAACGGCTTCACCACGACGAGGATCACGATGAGGATCATCAGCAATGTCGGCGCCTCGTTCATGAACCGCCAATACCGTGCGGAACGGCGATTTTCATCCCGCTCGAAGGCGCTGACGGCACGGCGGAAAAACAGATGAACGCCCGTCAACAGCACGACGAGACCGATCTTCGCATGCAGCCAGCCGCCCTGGAATCCATAGACCGACCAGGCAAGATAGAGACCGAAAATCCAGGTCAGCATCATTGCCGGCGTCATGATGATTCGAAGCAGCCGACGCTCCATCACCTTGAACGTTTCCGATTGCACCGACCCCGGTTCGGCATCGGTATGGTAGATGAACAGCCGCGGCATGTAGAACAACCCGGCCATCCAGGAAATGACCGCAATGATGTGCAGCGCCTTGATCCAGAGATAGAGATTGTCAGGGTTCCAGGCAAAAAGCCCGACCGCCATCAGCGTGAAGAAGGCCAGGGCCAAATGGGCTCGACGCCGGGCGTAGGCGCCGGGTCTCCGGTCCGTCTGCCGTTCCATCGTCACGCCCCGTCTCGCATCTGCCCTCGCACGCGCTCGACCAGCAGGCGCACATGTTCGGGATCGGCCTGCGGCGTGATGCCGTGACCGAGATTGAAGATCAGCGGCCCATGGCCGAGATGCTGCAGAATATCGTCGATACCCTCCTCCAGCGCCCGGCCGCCGGCAACGACGCGCATCGGATCGAGATTGCCTTGGACCGGACCATCCTTCTGAAGCTCCACGGCGAAAGCCAGCGGCACCGACCAGTCGAGACCGATCGCATCCGCGCCGGTCTTCTGGCGGTAGGATTTCAGCTGGTAACCGGCGCCCTTGGCAAAGGCGATGATGCGCGCCTGCGGCCGCCGCGATTTGACCGAAGCGATCATTCGCGCCACCGGTTTGATGGCGAACGCCTCGAATTCCTTCTCGCCGAGAACCCCGGCCCAGGAATCGAAAATCTGCACGGCATCGGCGCCGGCATCGATCTGCGCGACGAGATAATCGGCCGAGACGTCGGCCAGCAGCATCAGGAGATGCTCGAAGGCCTGGGGATACTTGTAGGCGAAGAGGCGCGCAGGCGCCTGGTCCGGCGTGCCATGACCGGCAATCATATAGGTCGCAACCGTCCAGGGCGCGCCACAGAAGCCGAGCAGCGTCGTTTCACCAGGCAACGCCTCACGCAATCGCCGCACCGTCTCCATAACCGGCCTGAGATAATCGATAACCTCTTCGCCATTCAACCTGCCGATGCCGGCTTCATCGATTGGATCCATCTCAGGACCGTGGCCCTCGGTAAACCGAACATTGCGTTTCAACGCGTCGGGGATGACCAGGATATCGGAAAACAGAATGGCCGCATCGAAGCCGTAGCGGCGGATCGGCTGCAATGTCACTTCGACGGCATGATCGGGCGTGTAGCAGAGATCGAGGAAACTTCCGGCCTTGGCCCGCGTCTCCCGATATTCCGGGAGGTAGCGTCCCGCCTGTCTCATCAGCCAGAGAGGAGGAGGGGAGAGGCTTTCGCCATCCAGAACCCTCATGATCTTTCGGCGCGTTTCGCTCAAGCGCTTCTTCCCTATAAAAAATCAAAGATATTTTAAAAGGTTTCTATTTCTTAGAGTCGGTGTCTATCAAGGATTAAAATCCATCCACCGCCGATGCCATTTGTCGCGTGCCGACAAGAAACATCGCAGCGATTTTCCCAGTTCCGCCGAAACTCCGGGGAGAAGCTGAATCTGAAAATGATTCCAAATCCTTCCGGGCAGCCGATTTTTGCCGGTGCTTGTGGATAAGCTGTGGACCTGCTCCGGCAAACTCTACCTGTTCCCCGTCATCCACAGCGCCCGCTGAAACCGATCTGGAAAATTCGAATTGTGGATAAGGCGGCATGTTTTCCCTTGCCCGAGACCGCCTCGCCGCCGTAGCTCTGTTTCATCCAGTCTTTTCAACAGGCAGCGGAAAATAGCGTGGAGAACAGAACGAACTTCTTTCATCTGCATCTGATTTCTGACTCAACCGGAGAGACTCTGATCTCTGCCGGCCGCGCCGCATCGGCACAGTTCCGATCGGCCCAGCCGATCGAACATGTCTATCCGCTGATCCGCAACCGCAAACAGCTGCTGCCGGTTCTGCAGGCGATCGACGATGCACCGGGCATCGTGCTCTATACGATCGTCGACCGGGAGCTTGCGAGCCTGATCGACGAGCGCTGCGTCGAGATGGGCGTGGCCTCGGTGAATGTGCTGGAGCCGGTCATGAATGCCTTCCAGATCTATCTCGGCGCCCCGTCGCGCCGCCGGGTCGGCGCCCAGCATGTAATGAATGCCGGCTATTTCGCGCGGATCGAAGCGCTGAATTTCACCATGGATCACGACGACGGTCAGATGCCGGACGATTACAATGATGCCGATGTCGTCATCATCGGCATCAGCCGCACGTCGAAAACACCGACCAGCATCTACCTCGCCAACCGCGGCATCAAGACGGCAAACATTCCGATCGTCTATGGCGTGCCGTTGCCGGAGAGCCTGTTCATCGCGACGAAACCGTTGATCGTCTGCCTGATCGCCACCACCGATCGCATTTCCCAGGTGCGGGAAAACCGGGTGCTCGGGGCGACGCAGGGTTTTGATCGCGAACATTATACCGACCGCGCCGCGATCTCCGAGGAGCTGAAATATGCCCGCTCGCTTTGCGCCCGCCACAACTGGCCGCTGATCGACGTTACCCGCCGCTCAATCGAGGAAACCGCCGCGGCCATCGTTGCCCTGCGCCCGAAGCTGCGCTAAGCGCTGACCGAACCGGCACCCCGAGGAATTCATGATACCCAAACTCATCCTTGCATCATCGAGCCCCTTTCGGCGGATGCTGATGGAAAATGCCGGCCTATCCTTCGAGGCGCATGCCGCCAACATCGATGAAAGAGCGGTCGAAGCCCCATTGGAAAAAGCCGGGGCAACGCCGGATGCCGTCGCTCTCGTCCTCGCCAAGGCCAAGGCCGAGGAGGTCAGCAGCCGTTTTCCGGACAGCCTGGTGATCGGTTCGGATCAGACGATGTCGCTTGGCGACCGCGTCTTCCACAAGCCGAAGGACATGGCCGATGCGGCGAGCCACCTGCAAGCCCTTTCGGGAACGACCCACCGGTTGAACAGCGCCGTCGCGATCGTCAGCAATGGCGTGGTTCTGTGGCAGCATCTCGCCCATGCCGAGCTGACGATGCGGCCGCTGACGGCGGAGTTCATCGCCAGGCATCTGGCGCGCGTCGGCGACAGGGCGCTTTCCAGCGTCGGCGCCTATCAGTTGGAGGGGGAGGGCATTCAGCTTTTCGAGAAAATCGAAGGTGACTATTTCACCATTCTCGGCCTGCCGATGCTGCCGCTCCTAAAAAAATTGCGAGATCTCGGAGCGATCGATGGGTGATTCACGTGAAACATTCGGGCCGAAGGCGTTTGTCACGGGCTATCCGATCAAGCATTCGCGCTCGCCGTTGATCCATGGATATTGGTTGAAGACGCTTGGCCTGCCGGGCAGCTACCGCGCCCATGAAGTCGCACCCGAAGCCTTTGCCGATTTCATTGCCGCGCTGAAAGACGGCAGCTCCGGCTTCGTCGGCGGCAATGTCACCATTCCCCACAAGGAACTCGCCTTCAGGCTGGCCGATCAGCCGGATGCATTGTCGCACGAACTCGGCGCTTCGAACACGCTCTGGCTCGAGGATGGCGTCCTGCATGCGACGAACACCGACGGTCGCGGCTTCGTTGCCAATCTCGACGAACGCCATCCGGGCTGGGACCGGCATGAGACGGCGGTCGTCTTCGGCGCCGGCGGTGCCAGCCGGGCGATTATCCAGGCGGTCCGCGATCGCGGTTTCAGACAGATCCACGTCGTCAATCGCACCGTCGAACGGGCGCGTGAACTGGCGGATCGCTTTGGCCCGAAAGTTCAGGCCCACCCGGCCGGCGCACTGGCCGAAGTCATGAAAGGCGCCGGTCTCTTCATCAATACGACCTCGCTCGGCATGGACGGCGAGGCCGCACCCCATCTCGATTTCACGCCGCTTGCAGCCGACGCCGTCGTCACCGATATCGTCTATGTCCCCCTGAAGACGCCGATCCTGGCGCAGGCGGAAGAGCAGGGATTTCCGATTGTCGATGGTCTCGGCATGCTTCTGCATCAGGCCGTGCCGGGCTTCGAGAAATGGTTCGGCCGGCGTCCGGTCGTCGACGCGGCACTGCGCGGGCTGATCATCGCCGATATGGAAGCGCACTGATGCTGACGATCGGCCTGACCGGCTCCATCGCCATGGGAAAATCGACGGCGGCAAAGCTCTTCGCCGAGGCCGGAATCCCGTTGAACGATTCCGATGCCGTGGTCCATGATCTCTATACCGGCGAAGCCGCACCCCTGGTGGATGCCGCGTTTCCCGGCACGATGAAGGACGGAGCGGTCGACCGGCATGAACTCGGCCGCCAGCTTGCCCTCGATCCGGACGGCTTCAAACGACTGGAAGCGATCGTCCATCCGCTGGTTCGCAAACGCGAGGCGGAATTTCTGGCGCGACAGCGCGCCGCCGGCGCCGAGATGGTATTGCTCGATATTCCCTTGCTCTTCGAGACCGGGGCTGAAGAAAGAGTGGATGTCATCGTCGTCGTCAGCGCCGATCCACAGATTCAGCGCCAGAGGGTGCTTGCGCGGCCAGGCATGACCGAGGAAAAATTCGAGATGATTCTCGCCCGTCAGACACCGGACGCCGAAAAGCGCCGCCGCGCCGATTATCTGATCGATACCAGCCAGAAGATCGCGGTCACGAAAAAACGGGTGCTCGCGATCGTCGCCGACCTGAAAATGCGGATTGCCAAGGGAGATTTCCGGAATGCGTGAGATCATCTTCGATACGGAAACCACCGGCCTCGACAACCGCGCCGACCGCATCATCGAAATCGGCGGCATCGAGCTGTTCAATCATTTTCCGACCGGCAACGTGATCCATATCTTCATCAATCCCGGAGATCAGAAGGTTCATCCCGATGCGCTCGCGGTGCACGGCATCACCGACGAGTTCCTGAAGGACAAGAAGCCTTTCGCGGAGGTCGCCGAAGAAATCCTTGCTTTCTTCGGCGATGCCAAGTGGATCGCCCACAACGCCACCTTCGATATGGGCTTCATCAACGCCGAATTGGCGCGCATCGGTCTGCCGCCGATCCTGCCGGAAAGGGTGGTCGATACCCTGTCGATGGCACGGCGCAAACATCCGATGGGGCCGAATTCGCTCGACGCTCTCTGCCGGCGTTACGGCATCGACAATTCGCACCGCACCAAACACGGCGCACTGCTCGACTCCGAATTGCTTGCCGAAGTCTATATCGAGATGATCGGTGGCAGGCAGGCAGCCTTCGGCCTGAGCACCGCCACGTCAGGCCAGAACGGTCGCGGCGATGCGGCCGAGGAAGACGATGTGGTGATTGCATCCGTGCTCGAGCGGCCTCGCCCGCTTGCCCCGCGCCTCAGCCAGTCGGAGGCGCAGGCGCATGAAGCGCTCGTCGCCAAGCTCGGAGAAAAAGGCATCTGGGCCAAATACGGCAGCCCTGCTGCACAATAGAAAATGCCCGGGACCAGCCCGGGCATCCGTATCTCGAAACCCAAAAATTGGATCAGTTCGGAACGGCCTCGACCTTGGCGCGGGCCTGTTCTTCGGCAACGCGCTGGGCGAACATCTGCGTGAAGTCGATCGGATCGATCATCAGCGGCGGGAAACCGCCGTTGCGGGTGACGTCGGCGATGATCTGACGCGCGAAGGGGAAGAGCATGCGCGGGCACTCGATAAAGAGAACCGGCAGCATGTGTTCCTGCGGGAAGCCGGCAACGCGGAAGACACCGCCATAGACGAGCTCGGTATGGAAGACCGTTTTGTCGCCATCCTTGGCTTCGGCATTCAGCGACAGCACGACATCGAAATCCGTATCCGAAAGCGGGTTGGCGTTGACATTCACATTGATGTTGATCGTCGGCGCCTTGTCGCGGGCCTGCAGCGAGCGCGGCGCACCCGGATTTTCGAAGGAGAGGTCCTTGGTATATTGCGCAAGGATCGAAAGGGTGGGGCTGGTCGCACCGTTGCTGTTGTTTTCGTCTGCCATTGGCTTTTCCTCGAGGGGCATGGGAATGGTGCCGCCATCTAACATTTCAGGGAAGGGCTTACAACCCTGGGCGCTTGGCACGGCTGATCGGTCGAAGCGCCTCAATCGCCGAGATGTTTGCCCGACCACGGCGAGTTGCGATCCGGCTCCCTATGATAGTCCTCATCGTCGAGATCGACCACCTTCGAGTTTGGCTTGCGGTCGCGGAAATCGGATTGCCCGGCGGAAAATCCGCTCTTGGCATTGACGACGACAAAGCGTTTGGCGACCGCCTGCCAGACGAGATCGCGCACCGGCGGAATGAGAATGAGGATGGCGATGATATCGGTGAGGAAGCCGGGAATGATCAGCAGCAGCGAGGCGATGACGTTCATCGCAGGCCGCAACAGGTCGCGGCCCGGCATCACCCCGTTTCGTCCTTCGCTCGACATGCGGCGCAAAATACCGATGCCCTGCCGGCGCAGCAGAACCACACCCAGAACGAAGCCCAGCATGACAAGCGCCAGCGTCAGCCACAATCCGATGGCCCGGCCGACGACGACGAAACCGGCAATTTCGGCGAGTGGCAACAGCAGAACGAAAGCCGGCAGGATCGAAAAACGCATGGTCTGATGTCCCGGGCTTGCCGGTCTCCTCTTGGAGGCTGGCGAAGATGCCAGCCATCATTTGAATCATCTGTATAGGCAGACTATATGGGAGTACAAATCAGAGATGTTAACGGCGGCTGCGATACGATATGAGTTCGAACGACTTCATCACTTTATTCTTCCTGGTGGCGGCTGTGCTGATTTTCTTTCAGCTGCGCTCCGTGCTCGGACGCCGCACAGGAAATGAGAAGCCGCCGCGCGATCTCTATACGCCGCGGGATGCGGCTCCGGCCGAAGCTGCCGATGGCGGCAAGGTGGTGACGCTGCCGCGCCGCGACGCGACGACGGAAGACGAAGATCGTTTCGCCGCCATCGATGCCTTCGCCGCCCCGGGAACGCCGCTCAACGAATCGCTGCGGGCGCTGAACAAGGCTGATCCCGCCTTCAGCCCGAAGGAGTTTTTGAACGGCGCCCGCATGGCTTACGAGATGATCGTCATGGCCTATGCCGATGGCGACCGGAAAACGCTGAAGAACCTTCTGTCCCGCGAAGTCTATGACGGCTTCGATGCGGCGATCGGCGAGCGCGAAAGTCGGGGTGATAAGGTAAAGTCCACCTTCGTCGGTATCGACAAGGCCGAAATCACCCATGCAGAGACGAAGGGCAGCGAAGCGCAGATCACCGTTCGCATCATCAGCCAGCTGATATCGGCCACCTACGACAAAGCGGATGTGCTGATCGAAGGTGACGCCGAAAACGTCGCCGAGGTCAACGATCTCTGGACCTTCGCCCGCGACACCCGCTCGCGCGATCCGAACTGGAAACTGGTGGCGACCGAATCGGAACATGAGTGACCACGCAGCGGACTTCGTCCTGCAGGCCATAAGCTTCGACGATCTGGAAGGCTGGAAGGATGACGATCCCTCCGGCCTTTTTGAAGTCATGCGCCACTGCCGGCGGCAGATCACCGATGTCAAACCCTACCGCACCGGATCGCTTGGCCTGAGCGCGGACGATCTGCTGCCGCTTCTTGCGGCCGCCAAAGATTTCGCGCCGTCATCTCCGGCCTCGGCGCGCGCCTTTTTCGAGACGCATTGTCGGCCCTTCCTGATCCGCCGTAGGGATGGCAAATCCGGCTTCGTCACCGCTTTCTACGAACCGGAGATCGAGGTGTCGGAGCAGCCGGATGAAACCTTCCGTTTCCCCTTCTACCGTCGCCCGGACGATCTGATCGATCTCGACGACGGCAATCGCCCCGCCGAGCTCGACGGGTCCTATGCTTTCGGGCGCCAACATGATGGCCGCGTCGACGCCTATCCGGATCGCCGCGCCATCGACCAGGGTTTCCTCGAAGGCCGCGGCCTCGAAATCGCCTGGGCGAAGTCGAAGGTCGATGTCTTTTTCGTGCATGTGCAAGGTGCGGCCCGCCTGCGTTACAGTGATGGCCGCATCGGCCGCATCACCTATGCGGCGAAGGCCGGTCATCCCTTTTCGGCAGTGGGCAAGCTGCTGATCGACCGGGGCGAGATCGATCTCGCCGACATCTCGATGCAGACGATCCGTGCCTGGCTGGCGCGTAATCCCGAGCGGGTCGACGAGATACTGTGGCATAACCGCTCTTATATTTTCTTCCGGGAAACGCCCTCGCAGGCTAGCAGCCTGCGAACCGCCGATCTTCAAGACGGTCCGATCGCGGCCGCCAAGGTGCCGCTTCTCGCCGGCCGTTCCCTTGCAGTCGACCGGATGATCCATACGTTCGGCTTTCCCTTTTTCATCCGCGCCGAAAGCCTTACCCATCTCGATCATGGCCGGCCCTTTCGCCGGCTGATGCTGGCGCTCGATACCGGCTCGGCCATCGTCGGGCCGGCGCGCGGCGATATCTTCACCGGCTCGGGGGATATGGCCGGAGAAAGTGCCGGCACCGTCCGCAACGACGCCGATTTCGTCCTTCTCATTCCCAAGGCCGCTGCCGGAAGATTCGACTGATGGCCCGGGATCGCAAACTCAGTGCGGATGAGAGGATCCTCTGGGGCAAGGTTGCCCGCAGCACGCGGCCGATGCCCGGCAAGGCGGGTGAGCTGAGCGAACTCGACGCTTTTCTCGCCGAAGCGGCGGCCGAGCAGGAGAGAGCCGAAAAGCTGGCACCGCCATTACCTGTGCCGCTGCCGCCGGCAGCACCCCCGACGGCGAAACCATCCGCCGGGGTGCACCATCCGCTGGAAAAGCCGGTCAAGCGCAAGATCGCCAAGGGCCGGCTGGCGCTCGAAGCGCGGATCGACCTGCACGGGCTGGTGCAGAGCGAGGCTCACGCCATCCTTCTCGATTTCCTGATCCGCGCCCATGAGCGCGGCATGCGCCATGTCTTAGTCATCACCGGCAAGGGCAGCTCGATGGGCAGCGACGGCGCGCTGAAGCGGGCCGTGCCGCTCTGGTTCTCGAAGCCGGAATTCCGTTACCTGATCTCGTCTTATGAATCGGCCGCCCAGCATCACGGCGGCGAGGGCGCTCTCTACATCCGCCTGTCGCGGCGGCCAGGGGACAGACCATGACTCCCTTCGGAGAGGCGGTTCGCCGGCTGAGAGCGCGCAAAGGTGTGTCGCAGAAGGAGATGGCGGAAGCCCTGAACGTCTCTCCCGCCTATCTCTCGGCGCTCGAACATGGCAAGCGCGGCCTGCCGACATTCGATCTGCTGCAGCGCATCGCCGGCTATTTCAACATCATCTGGGACGAGGCCGAGGAACTGTTCCTGCTCGCCCGCTCTTCCGACCCGCGCGTGGTCATCGATACGTCAGGCCTGCCGCCGGAATATACCGAATTTGCCAATCGGCTGGCGCGCCGGATCCGCAACCTTGACAGCGCCGAGATCGGCCGGTTATCCGCTCTTCTCGAAAATGACGGCAAAGGCGACGGAAAAGCGTCATAATCCCCTGTTTTATGGCTTGTTCAGGGGACTTGCCATTGGGAACCGGGTGCAAAAAACCTATATACGAGAGTGAAGAAAGCCGGTGATTCGCAAGGCGCGCCGCAGCTTTACGGCAACAGGGAAAATCTCGACAGAATGAGCGATACATCGGCGACGGAAAACGGCGTAAGCACCGAATATGGCGCAGATTCCATCAAGGTTCTGAAGGGCCTCGATGCCGTCCGCAAGCGTCCCGGCATGTATATCGGCGATACCGACGATGGCTCCGGCCTTCATCATATGGTTTATGAAGTCGTCGACAACGCGATCGACGAGGCGCTTGCCGGCCATGCCGACATCGTCACCGTCACCCTCAATCCGGATGGCTCGGTGACGGTCACCGATAACGGTCGCGGCATCCCGACGGACATCCACAGCGGCGAAGGCGTGTCGGCGGCCGAAGTCATCATGACGCAGCTGCATGCCGGCGGTAAGTTCGACCAGAATTCCTATAAGGTCTCCGGCGGTCTGCACGGCGTCGGCGTTTCCGTCGTCAACGCTCTGTCCGTCTGGCTGAAGCTGAAGATCCGCCGCCAGGGCAAGATCCACGAAATGAGCTTCACCCACGGCGTGGCCGATGCGCCGCTGAAGGTGACCGGCGACGCGCCCGATGAGACCGGCACGGAAGTCAGCTTCATGCCGAGCAGCGAAACCTTCACCATGACGGAGTTCGACTACGGCACGCTGGAGCACCGCCTGCGCGAACTCGCTTTCCTCAACTCCGGCGTCCGCATTCTGCTGACCGACAAACGCCATTCCGATATCAAGCAGGAAGAATTGCGTTATGACGGCGGCCTTGAGGCCTTCGTCGCCTATCTCGACCGCGCCAAGAAGTCCCTGGTCGACAAGCCGGTCGCCATCCGCGGCGAAAAGGACGGCATCACCGTCGAAGTGGCGATGTGGTGGAACGACAGCTATCATGAGAACGTGCTCTGCTTCACCAACAACATTCCCCAGCGCGACGGCGGCACCCATATGGCCGGCTTCCGCGCGGCCCTGACGCGCCAGGTGGTTTCCTATGCCGACAATTCCGGCATCACCAAAAAGGAAAAGGTGACGCTGCAGGGCGAAGATTGCCGCGAAGGCCTGACGGCGGTGCTGTCGGTCAAGGTGCCCGATCCGAAATTCTCCTCACAGACCAAGGATAAGCTGGTTTCCTCGGAAGTCCGCCCTGTCGTCGAAAGCCTCGTCAACGAGGCGCTGAGCACCTGGTTCGAAGAACATCCGAGCGAAGCCAAGATTCTCGTCGGCAAGGTCGTCGAGGCAGCGGCCGCCCGGGAAGCCGCCCGCAAGGCCCGTGAATTGACCCGCCGCAAGGGCGCGCTCGATATTGCTTCGCTGCCGGGCAAACTTGCCGACTGCTCCGAGCGCGATCCGGCGAAATCCGAAGTCTTCCTCGTCGAGGGCGATTCCGCCGGCGGCTCGGCCAAACAGGGCCGTTCGCGCGAAAACCAGGCGATCCTGCCTTTGCGCGGCAAGATCCTGAACGTCGAACGCGCCCGTTTCGACAAGATGCTGTCGAGCCAGGAAATCGGCACGCTGATCACCGCGCTCGGCACCGGCATCGGCAAGGACGAGTTCAATGCCGAAAAGCTGCGCTATCACAAGATCATCATCATGACGGATGCCGACGTCGACGGCGCTCACATCCGCACCCTGCTGCTCACCTTCTTCTTCCGGCAGATGCCGGAACTGATCGAGCGCGGTCACCTCTACATCGCTCAGCCGCCGCTCTATAAGGTCTCGCGCGGCAAGTCGGTGCAGTATCTGAAAGACGAAAAGGCGCTCGAGGAATATCTGATCAGCCAGGGTCTTGAGGATGCCGCGCTGAAGCTCGGCAGCGGCGAGGTTCGCACCGGCCAGGATCTGCGCGAGGTCATCCTGGATGCGTTGCGCATGCGCGCTTTGCTCGACAATCTTCATTCACGCTACAATCGCGCCGTCGTCGAACAGGCGGCGATCGCCGGTGCCCTCAATGCCGATTTCGTCAGCGATCCGGCAAGAGCGCGGGCAGTGGCGAGCGAGGTCGCAAGCCGTCTCGACATCATCGCCGAGGAGACCGAGCGCGGCTGGCAGGGCGATCTGACCAGCGATGGCGGCCTGCGCTTCGAACGCATGGTCCGCGGCGTCCGGGAAATCGTCGTGCTCGACATGGCGTTGATCGGCTCGTCGGATGCCCGTCACATCGACCAGCTGACCGCGCGCCTCAAGGAAATCTATCAGACGCCGCCGTCGCTGCATCGACGCGAAGGCGATGTCGAGATCTCAGGCCCGCGCGCCTTGCTCGACGCAATCTTTGCCACCGGCCGCAAGGGCCTGACCATGCAGCGATACAAGGGCCTCGGCGAAATGAATGCCGAGCAGCTCTGGGAAACGACGCTCGATCCGAATGTGCGCTCGCTGCTGCAGGTTAAGGTCAACGACGCCACCGATGCCGACGGCCTCTTTGCCCGGTTGATGGGTGACGAAGTCGAACCGCGGCGCGAATTCATCCAGGACAACGCGCTCAGCGTCGCAAACCTCGATATCTGATTGATGTTTCGAAACAAAAGCCCCGCCATCTCTGAATGGCGGGGCTTTTGTTTGGACGATTGGCTAGTCTTCGGCTTCGTTCAGCCGGCAACGAAACGGCCGTTGAAGGCGACCTCTGAGAGCGGTTTGCGCTGGCTGGGGAATTCGCGTGCCTGATTGCGTTCGGATAGGACGCTCTTGTCGGCGAGCCGGCCGACGGCGACACCGGCTTCGACCCGATAACCCTCGGGAATGGCGAAAGTCTGCCGGATCTCGTCATGCTTGATGCCGCCCATGCCATGGGCGTAAAAACCGGAGAGACGTGCCTGGAGCGCCAAGTACCCCCAGGCCGTGCCGGCATCGAAGGAATGGGTGTAGCTCGGCTTTGTTTCCGCTGAGCCGGCGGTCCCAGTGAAGGCGCGCGAGACGACGAAAATCAGCGCCGATGCGTTCGCCGCCCATTCCTGGTTGGCATCGACAAGCAATCCGACGAATGTCTGCCACTGCTCAGACCCTTTCAGGGCATAGATGAAACGCCAGGGCTGTTGATTGGACGAGGACGGCGCCCAATGGGCGGCGTCGAGCAGGCTGAGCAGCTGTGCTTCCTCGATGATTTCGCCGGTAAAGGCGCGCGGTGACCAACGGTCGAGAAACATTGGATCGATCGGATATTGGGATTCGCGGTTATTGCTCTTCGTCATGCTTATTCCCGGGGGTTGGAGGCAGAAATTCGGATCGGCGTTCGGTTCAGTCTGTCCAGACGATGTCGAGCTCCTCGCGAAAGGCAAAACGCTTCAGATGATCGTCGATGACACCCTGCATCCTGGCCTGCTGCGCGGCATCGGCGACGGAAAGCGCCATGGTCAGCGCCGTATCGTCGGCGCTAAACGTCACCTCGGTCGTCTCGCTGAACGGCACCCGGCCCTTGTGCGCGTCGAAATCGACGCTGAATTTGTGGCTCCAGTGTTTGCAGAGCTGCTGCAGATAGCGGCTTGCATGTTCGGTGCGTACGACGGCTTTGGAGAGGTGCATGTCAAACTCCATCTCATCTTGGACGAAAGCATGTCGCGCAAAAGTGTGCCGCGGTTTTGCGATAACGACATGCGTAAAACAAACTTAAAGCGTGGGCCACGCGAATCTGAAAGATCGCGACGCGCTTTAGAGCCAAGTCTTATTTCCTGCTTCGTAGCCTTGGCAAGCGCAGCGTCGTCGCAATCGGGGTGTACAGACTGTCTTCATAAAAGCGGCCTCACGCCGGCGTCGAAGCAGGATAATAAACGCTTCAGTCAATCGATCGGGGAGTTGCGCATGCTGGTGAATGGAAAATGGACGGAAGACTGGCAGCCCGTTCAGGCAAAGGATGAAAAGGGCGGCTTCGTCAGGCAGACCTCGAGTTTCCGCAACTGGGTGACGCCGGATGGCAGCGCCGGGCCGACCGGCGAGGGCGGCTTCGAAGCCAGCCCCGGTCGTTATCATCTCTATGTCGCCTATATCTGCCCCTGGGCCTCACGCACCCTGATCGCCCGCAAGCTCAAAGGGCTCGACGACGCCATTTCCGTCTCCGTCGTCGAACCGCTGCTCGGCAGACAGGGCTGGCGCTTCGGCGATTATCCCGGCGCGACGCAGGATCACGTCAACGGCACGACCTATCTGCATCAAATCTATACGCGCGCGTCGGCTGATTTCACCGGCCGGGCCACCGTGCCGGTTCTCTGGGACAAGCAGAGAAAGACCATCGTCAACAATGAATCCGCCGATATCCTGCGCATGCTGAACAGCGGTTTCGGCGACCTGGCAAAAAATCCGATCGATCTTTACCCGGCGGAAAGACGCAGCGAGATCGATGCTTTCAACGACCGCATCTATCCCACGCTCAACAATGGCGTCTACCGCGCCGGTTTCGCCACCACCCAGCTTGCCTACGAAGAAGCCTTCGCCGATGTCTTCGCCTGCCTCGACTGGGCCGAACCGCAGTTTGCGGATCGGTCCTTCCTCTTCGCCGATCATCCGACGGAAAGCGATATCCGGCTCTTCGTCACCCTCGTGCGCTTCGACGTCGCCTATCACGGCATTTTCAAATGCAATCTGCGCCGGCTTTCCGACTATGCCAACCTGCGCGCCTTTTGCCGGCGCATGCTGGATTGGCCGGGTATCGCGGAAACGGTCAATCTCGACCACATCAAGCGCGGCTACTACTCGATCGAAAGCCTTAACCCGACGAAGATCGTTCCCGTCGGGCCTGATCTTGCCGAAATTTTTTAGAGCACGATGCCGCAATTCATGCGGTTTGAGCCGAATCCGTACCGCTTGGCGGCAAAGCCGTAATGACACCGGTGAATAATTCGTTCATAGGTGGCTGCAAATCCGTTTTCGATGAGGAGGAAATTCCATGAAGCTGATGCGTGTTGGCGAAGCAGGCAATGAAAAACCCGCGCTTCTCGATGCCGATGGCAAGATCCGCGATCTCTCCGGTCACGTCGCCGATATCGGCGGTGAGGCGATCTCGCCGGCGGGCCTTGCAAAGATCGCGGCAATCGATCCGAAGAGCCTTCCGGAACTTGCCCCCGGCCGTATCGGGGCCTGCGTTGCCGGCACCGGCAAATTCATCTGCATCGGCCTCAATTTCTCCGACCATGCCGCCGAAACCGGCGCCACGGTGCCGCCCGAGCCGGTGATCTTCATGAAGGCGACCTCGGCCATCGTTGGTCCGAACGACACGGTGCGGATCCCGCGCGGTTCGGAAAAGACCGATTGGGAAGTCGAGCTCGGCGTCGTCATCGGCAAGACCGCGAAATATGTCAGCGAGGCCGACGCGCTCGATTATGTCGCCGGCTACTGTGTTTCTCACGATGTGTCCGAGCGCGCCTTCCAGACGGAACGCGCCGGCCAGTGGACCAAGGGCAAGTCCTGCGACACCTTCGGACCGATCGGTCCCTGGCTGGTCACCAAGGACGAGATCGCCGATCCGCAAAACCTCGGCATGTGGCTGAAAGTCAACGGCCAGACGATGCAGAACGGCTCGTCCAAGACCATGGTCTATGGTGTCGCCCACGTCGTTGCCTATCTCAGCCAGTTCATGTCGCTGCATCCGGGCGACGTCATCTCCACCGGAACGCCTCCCGGCGTCGGCATGGGCATGAAACCGCCACAATATCTCAAGGCCGGTGACGTCGTCGAACTCGGAATCGAAGGTCTCGGTACTCAGAAGCAGAGCTTCGTAGCGGATCATTAACGACGCTTTTTGTTGAGAAACTTAAGTTTTCCAGTCGATATTGATGCCGGAGGGTCACTTCTCCGGCATTTCTTGTGCGGGTCTGGTTCGTCCATGTTGCTGTGCAACAAAAAACTGTTAGTCTGAGTGACGTGCCCGCGTAACGGAAAGAGTCGATGCCTTTCAATCGGCGTCATCTTTTCGATAGATGAAAGGTGGCGCCTTTGTTTTATCAGCTTTATGAATTGAACCATGCTGCCATGGCGCCGTTTCGCGCCGCGGCCGATATCATGCGATTTGCCTATGCCAATCCGCTGAATCCGTTTTCCCATACGCCGCTCGGCCGGACGATGGCGGCAAGTCTCGAAATGTTCGAACGCACGACGCGCCGTTATGGCAAGCCGGAATTCGGGCTGACGCAGACGACGATCGGCGATCAGACGGTTTTTGTTCGTGAAGAAGTCGTCTGGTCGCGGCCGTTCTGCAATCTCCTGCATTTCGCCCGCAGCGTCCCTGCCGCCCGCGGCAATGATCCCCGCATTCTGATCGTCGCGCCGATGTCCGGCCATTATGCGACGCTGCTGCGCGGCACGGTCGAGGCGCTGCTGCCGAGCGCCGACATCTACATCACCGACTGGATCGACGCCCGTATGGTGCCGATGACGGAAGGCAGGTTCGATTTCGACGATTACGTCGACTATGTCATCGAGATGCTGCATTTCCTCGGGCAAGACACGCACGTCATCGCCGTCTGTCAGCCGTCCGTTCCGGTGCTGGCGGCGGCTGCGGTGATGGAGGAAGCCAATGATCCGTTGGCACCGTCGTCGATGACGCTGATGGGCGGCCCGATCGATACGCGCATCAACCCGACGGCGGTCAACAAGCTCGCCCAGGAGCGGTCGCTGCAATGGTTCTCCGACAATGTCATCATGAACGTGCCTTGGCCGCAGCCGGGCTTCATGCGCCCGGTCTATCCGGGATTCCTGCAGCTTTCGGGCTTCATGTCGATGAACCTCGACCGCCATCTCGTCGCCCACAAGGAATTCTTCATGCATCTCGTGAAGAACGACGGCGAGCCGGAAAAACACCGCGATTTCTACGACGAATATCTCGCGGTCATGGATCTGACCGCCGAATTCTATCTGCAGACGGTCGAGCAGGTTTTCATGAAGCATTCCCTGCCGAAGGGCGAGTTGATGCATCGCGGCAAACGCGTCGACCCGGCAGCGATCCGCAAAGTGGCGCTGCTGACTGTCGAGGGCGAGAATGACGACATCTCGGGCGTCGGCCAGACAAAGGCGGCGCAGACCATCTGCGTGAATATTCCTGAAGATATGCGCATGCACTATCTTCAGCCGGATGTCGGCCATTACGGTGTCTTCAACGGCTCGCGGTTCCGCCGCGAGATCGCGCCGCGCATCATCAATTTTGTCCGGGAGCATTCCCGTTCCGCCGTCAAGCCGCCGGTGCCACGCGTAATCAAGGGCGGTCGCACCGCCTGATTTAGGGGTGGCTGATTTAGAAAAGCGGATTCAAGGCTTTGTCCGATTTCGCGGGCAATCGTCTTGAAGGCCGTTGTTGCGGTAACCACATCGATTTCAGCGTTCGGTATCCTGCCGGGCGCGGAAAGCGAGGATACCCGCACGATGAACCAGTCAGCATTGCTTCGACCGGATTGGACTCCGGCTACCATTGCCCTGATGATTCTCGGCTTCATGGTTTTCTGGCCTCTGGGTCTGGCCATGCTTGCCTATATCATCTTCGGCGACCGTCTGCGCGGCTTCAAGCGTGACGTCAATGAGGCGACCGATGGCTTCTTTGCCTCCTGCCGCCGTTCGACCGGCCGCCACCGCCCGCACTTCTCGACCGGCAACGTCGCCTTCGACGACTGGCGCAAGGCCGAGATCGACCGGATCGAGGAAGAGCGCCGCAAGCTCGATGAAATGCGCGAGGAATTCGACGCTTACATGCGCGAACTTCGCCGCGCCAAGGACCAGGAAGAGTTCGATCGCTTCATGCGTGACCGCAAGAACACCAAGCGTGACGACAATGGTCCGGTCGCCGAATATCAGACGCCGTGAAGGCCTGAACGCTGAAAATGACCGGCATCTTCCGATGCCGGTTTTTCTATGCCCGTTCCCCCGGCGAATCGGATAGAAAACACCCATGTTCTCGCTTCTGAAAACAAGGCCGAAAGCCCGCAAACCGGCTCCGCCGGAAACGCGGACGCTCGACGTCGCCGGCCGGCTCATGCCGCTGACCATCAAGCAGCACGACCGGGCGACGCGTATCACCTTGCGCATCGAGCCGGGTGGCCGGGCCTTGAAGATGACGGTGCCGAAAGGTCTTGCGGCGCGCGAGGTCAATGCGTTCCTCGATCGCCACCAGGGCTGGCTGCTCACCAAACTTGCCAAGTTTTCGACCGATGCCGGCCTGCGCGACGGCGGCGAAATTCTCTTTCGCGGCGTTTCCCATCACATCCAGCATACCGGCAGCTTGCGCGGCCTGACGGAAGCGGTTTTGATAGACGGCAGGCCGGTTCTGCGGGTCAGCGGCATGCCGGAACATGTCGGGCGGCGCATCGCGGCCTTTCTCAAGAAGGAGGCGCGCGCCGACCTCGCCAGACTGGCGACCATGCATGCCGCAACGATCCGGGCGCCGATCCGCTCGATCTCGATGAAGGATACCCGCAGCCGCTGGGGCTCGTGCTCGTCGGAGGGAAATCTGAGCTTTTCCTGGCGCATCGTCATGGCGCCGCCGTCGGTGCTCGATTACCTCGCCGCCCACGAAGTTGCCCATCTCAAGGAAATGAACCACGGGCCTCGCTTCTGGGCGCTTTGCAAGAAGCTTTGCCCCGGCATGGAGGAAGCGAAATCCTGGCTGAAGCGGCACGGAAGTCAGCTGCACGCCATTGATTTCGACTGACCGACATTGGCGCTAAATGCAGCCTAGCACGCAAATTGGCTCGACTCTTGCTGTATTTCGTGTCACTTCGCTGCCATGAAACCGGATATCAAAATCTGTGGCCTGAAAACGCCCGAAGCGATTGATCGTGCGCTGAAACGCGGCGCGACCCATATCGGTTTTATCTTTTTCGAAAAGAGCCCACGCTACATCGAGCCGGACCTGGCGGGTAAACTGGCCGAACCCGCGCGTGGCAAGGCGAAGATCGTCGCCGTCGTCGTCGATCCCACCAATGACGAACTGGATGAGATCGTCGCGCTCTTGAAGCCGGATATCCTGCAGCTGCACGGCAACGAGAGCCCCGAACATGTGCTGACGATCAAGGCACTCTATGGCCTGCCGGTCATGAAGGTCTTTTCCGTGCGCACGGCCGATGATCTGAAGCGCGTCGAAGCCTATATCGGTATTGCCGACCGTTTCCTGTTCGACGCGAAAGCGCCGAAGGGTTCGGAACTGCCCGGCGGCAACGGGATTTCCTTCGACTGGAGCCTTTTGAGCTGGCTCGACGGCAGCATCGACTACATGCTTTCCGGCGGGCTGAACAAGGACAATGTCGTGAATGCGCTGGCGAACACCAAAGCACGTGGTATCGACGTTTCCTCGGGCGTCGAAAGCGCGCCTGGCGTGAAGAGCGTCGCAATGATCGATGAATTTTTCGATGCGGTCGAAGAGGCGGATGTGCCCATCATGGCCTCAGGGAGTTGAGAGTGAACGAAACGCCTAAACCGAATTCCTTCCGTTCCGGGCCTGACGAAGACGGCCGCTTCGGCATCTATGGCGGTCGTTTCGTTGCCGAAACATTGATGCCTTTGATCCTCGATCTGCAGGACGAGTGGAACAAGGCGAAGAACGATCCGGCATTCCAGGCCGAATTGAAGCATCTCGGCGCGCATTATATCGGTCGCCCGAGTCCGCTCTATTTCGCCGAGCGGCTGACGGCCGAACTCGGCGGCGCGAAGATCTATTTCAAGCGCGAGGAGCTGAACCACACCGGCTCGCACAAGATCAATAACTGCATCGGCCAGATCCTGCTCGCCAAGCGTATGGGCAAGACCCGCATCATCGCTGAAACCGGCGCCGGCCAGCACGGCGTTGCCTCCGCCACCGTTGCCGCCCGCTTCGGCCTTCCCTGCGTCGTCTATATGGGCGCCACCGACGTCGAGCGTCAGGCGCCGAATGTTTTCCGCATGAAGCTGCTCGGCGCCGAAGTCAAACCAGTCACCGCCGGCAGCGGCACGCTGAAGGACGCCATGAACGAGGCGTTGCGCGACTGGGTCACCAATGTCGAGGATACCTATTACCTGATCGGGACCGCGGCCGGTCCGCATCCCTATCCGGAGATGGTCCGCGATTTCCAGTCGGTGATCGGGGCGGAAGCGAAGGAGCAGATGCTGGCCGCCGAAGGCCGCCTGCCGGATCTCGTCGTCGCGGCCGTCGGCGGCGGTTCGAACGCCATCGGCATTTTCCATCCTTTCCTCGATGATCCCACTGTCAAGATCGTCGGCGTAGAAGCCGGCGGCAAGGGCCTGCAGGGTGATGAACATTGCGCGTCGATCACTGCCGGAACGCCCGGCGTGCTGCACGGCAACCGCACCTATCTGCTGCAGGATGGCGACGGCCAGATCAAGGAAGGTCATTCGATTTCGGCCGGTCTCGATTATCCCGGCATCGGCCCCGAACATTCCTGGCTGAACGATACCGGCCGCGTCGACTATGTTCCGATCATGGATCACGAAGCGCTCGAGGCGTTCCAGACGCTGACCCGCCTCGAAGGCATCATCCCGGCGCTCGAGCCCTCGCACGCGATTGCCGAGGTGATCAAGCGCGCACCGAAGATGGGCAAGGACGAGATCATCCTGATGAACCTCTCCGGCCGCGGCGACAAGGATATCTTCACCGTCGGCAAGATTCTGGGAATGGGACTGTAAGACATGACCGCACGCATGGACAAACGCTTTGCCGAGCTGAAGGCCGAGGGCCGTCCGGCGCTTGTGACCTATTTCATGGGCGGCGATCCTGATTACGATACCTCGCTCGGCATCATGAAGGCGCTGCCGGAAGCGGGCTCCGACATCATCGAGCTCGGCATGCCCTTTTCCGATCCGATGGCCGACGGGCCGGCGATCCAGCTGGCCGGTCAGCGCGCGCTGAAAGGCGGCCAGACGCTGAAAAAGACGCTGCAACTGGCGGCCGATTTCCGCAAGACCAATGATGCGACGCCGATCGTCATGATGGGCTATTACAATCCGATTTACATCTATGGCGTCGAGAAATTCCTCGACGACGCGATCGCCGCCGGCATCGACGGCCTGATCGTCGTTGACCTGCCGCCGGAGATGGATGACGAACTCTGCATTCCGGCGATCCGCAAGGGCATCAATTTCATCCGCCTGGCGACGCCGACCACCGACGAGAAGCGCCTGCCGGCCGTCCTGAAAAACACCTCCGGCTTCGTCTATTACGTCTCGATGAACGGCATCACCGGGTCGGCACTGCCGGATCCGTCGCTGGTTTCGGGCGCTGTCCAGCGCATCAAGCAGCACACGCAACTGCCGGTCTGCGTCGGCTTCGGCGTCAAGACGGCGGAGCATGCGAAGGTCATCGGCGGTTCGGCCGACGGCGTCGTCGTCGGCACCGCCATTGTCAATCAGGTCGCCACCAGCCTGACCGCGGACGGGAAGGCCACGGCCGATACGGTTCAGGCGGTCGCAACACTGGTGCGCGGCCTTTCCTCGGGAACACGGTCGGCGCGCCTTGTTGCTGCCGAATAATTTCCCCACATTGGCACTAGTCAGTTAGGAGAATTCAAGTTGAACTGGATCACCAACTACGTTCGCCCGCGGATCAATTCCATGCTGGGCCGTCGCGAAGTGCCGGAGAATCTCTGGATCAAGTGCCCGGAAACCGGCGAGATGGTCTTCCACAAGGACCTGGAAGGCAACAAATGGGTCATCCCGGCCTCCGGCTATCACATGAAGATGCCGGCGAAAGCCCGTCTGGCCGATCTTTTCGACAATGGCGAATACGAATCGCTGCCGCAGCCGAAGGTCGCTCAGGATCCGCTGAAGTTTCGCGATTCGAAGAAATACAGCGATCGTCTCCGCGACAGCCGCCTGAAGACCGAGCAGGAGGATACGATCCTCGCCGGCCTCGGAAAGGTGCAGGGCCTGAAGCTCGTCGCCGTCGTGCATGAATTCAACTTCATCGGCGGTTCGCTCGGCATGGCCGCCGGCGAGGCGATCGTCAAGGCTTTCGAACGTGCGACGTCGGAAAAATGCCCGCTGGTGATGTTCCCCGCTTCCGGCGGCGCGCGCATGCAGGAAGGCATTCTTTCGCTGATGCAGCTGCCGCGCACGACCGTTGCCGTCGATCTGCTCAAGGAATCCGGCCAGCCTTATGTCGTCGTTTTGACCAACCCGACCACCGGTGGCGTCACTGCCTCCTACGCCATGCTCGGCGATATTCATCTGGCCGAACCTGGCGCCGAAATCGGCTTTGCCGGCAAGCGCGTGATCGAACAGACGCTGCGTGAAAAGCTGCCGGAAGGCTTCCAGACCTCCGAATATCTGCTGGAACATGGTATGGTCGATATGGTCGTCAAGCGTCACGACATTCCGGAGACGCTGGCGCGCATCCTGAAGATCCTGACGAAGAAACCCGTTTCGGCAGTAAACGACGTGACTCGCGGAGCGATCGCCTTGGCGGCGAGCGCCTGATAACAGGCAAACGGGCGGGGTGCCGAAATGATACCCAGAGGCCAAACCGCGGTGAGTGAGGCAGCGCAAGAGATTGAAAAACTCATGGGATTGCATCCCAAGGGTTTCGACCTGTCTCTCGATCGTATCACCCGTCTTCTCGATCAACTCGGCAATCCGCATCTGAGATTGCCGCCGGTGATCCATGTCGCCGGCACCAACGGCAAGGGGTCGGTCACCGCCTTCTGCCGCGCCCTGCTCGAAGCAGGCGGCTACAGCGCTCATGTCCACACCTCGCCGCATCTCGTCAATTGGCACGAGCGTTATCGTATCGGTGTGGCGGGCGGACGCGGGCAGCTTGTCGATGACGCCGTCTTTGCCGAAGCGCTGCGTCGTGTGGCCGATGCCAATGCCGGACAGCATATTACCGTCTTCGAAATCCTGACGGCGGTCACCTTCATCCTGTTTTCCGAACATCCGGCCGATGCCGCGATCATCGAAGTCGGTCTCGGCGGCCGCTTCGACGCCACGAACGTCATTTCCGACCCGGCCGTCTCGGTGATCATGCCGATCTCGCTGGATCACCAGCCCTATCTCGGCGACAGGGTCGAACTGATCGCCGCCGAAAAGGCCGGCATCATGAAGCCGGGATTTCCCGTCGTCATCGGTCATCAGGAATATGATGCGGCCCTCGACGTGCTGATGTCGACCGCCGAGCGGCTGCATTGCCCGAGCGCCGTCTTCGGGCAGGATTTCATGGCGCATGAGGAATATGGCCGGCTCGTCTATCAGGACGAATTCGGCCTGGCCGACCTGCCGCTGCCACGCCTTCCCGGCCGGCATCAATATGCCAATGCCGCCGCCGCCATTCGCGCCGTCAAGGCGGCGGGTTTTACCGTCACCGAGACGATGATGGAAAAGGCGATGAGTTTCGTGGAATGGCCGGGTCGGCTGCAGCGCCTGAGCGAAGGCCGGCTGCTGGCGCATGCGCCCGCCGGCGCCGAGATCTGGATCGATGGCGGGCATAATCCCGGTGCCGGCGAGGTGATCGCCGAAGCCATGGCCAATTTCGAGGAACGCCAGCCGCGGCCGCTTTTCCTGATCATCGGCATGATCAACACCAAGGATCCGGTCGGCTATTTCAGGGCTTTCGCCGGCCTGGTCGAGAAGGTTTTCTGCGTGCCGATTCGTGGCAGCGAAGCGATGATCGACCCGGTGATACTGTCGAATGCCGCCTATGATGCCGGACTGGTTGCCGAACCGATGTCGACGGTCGGCGATGCCCTGGAAGCCATAAAGGCCGTCCTCGATCCGCAGGCTCTGCCGCCGCGCATCCTGATCGGCGGCTCTCTCTATCTGGTCGGCGATGTGCTTTCCGACAACGGCACGCCTCCGAGGTGACACGGGCGAAATGAAGAATGCGAAATGAAAAAAGCCCGGTCGAAGCCGGGCTTTTTCATGTATGCGATATCAATCAGGCAGCGTTCGAAATCCAGTTCGAAAGAGCCGTCTTCGGCTTGGCGCCGACCGAGATATCCGCGACTTCGCCGCCCTTGAAGATCGCCAGCGTCGGAATGGAGCGCACACCGAATTGTGCGGCGAGTTCCGGGTTCTCATCGATATTGAGCTTGGCGACCTTAACCTTGCCTTCCATCTCGACGGAGATTTCTTCGAGGCTCGGAGCAATCATCTTGCACGGGCCGCACCATTCAGCCCAGAAATCGACGACGACGGGTTCTGCGGATTCCAGAACTTCCGACTGGAAGTTGTTGATATCGACTTTCACGGTAGCCATGGGCTGCTCCTTTGAATTGGGTGTTGAACCACATGTGATGGTGCGGTGCCGAATTTTCAATATTCGGTATTTCACTTTGTCTTGACCGCTGCAAGCGCCAAACCGAGCACCGTTTCGCTCAGCGTGTAGAGCGAGGCATTCTCGGTGTAGACAAGCATGCAATCGATAGGTTTTCCAGGATAGAGCGGCGCCAGGATCTCACGATAGATTGCGAGCTGCGCCTTGTGCGCGAAGGGGATCGCCTCTTGCGTCGCCGGCGGCACCCGATTGGTCTTGTAGTCGAGAATGACGACGCGATCGGCAAGGACGGCAAGCCGGTCGATGCGGCCGGAGACAGCATAGCGCCTGCCTTCGAGCGTCAATGTTCCCATGATCGAGACTTCGGGCTGGGCTTGTGCCCCGAGCACGGCCTGCAGGCCGTGCTCGTTCAATAGTTTCAGAACCGAATCGACAAGCTTGCGCCGCTCGGCGTCCGGCCAGAACCGTGCCGCCCGCTCGGCATAGCGGCTCGCCGCGTCGCGCCGTTCGCCCGGTGGAATGTCGGGAAGCGCCTGCAGCATGCGATGGATCAGCCTGCCCTTCTCCAGCGAACGATCGCTGCGTTCCTTCTCGGCAAACAGCGGAGATGCGACGAGCAGGCCGCCGTCGTCCTCGTCGATGATCGTCCCGGCGCCGGAAGGGCTGAGCGGCCGGGGCAGCTCAGCCTGCGGCGGCAATGGCCGCAACAGGCCGTCCGGCAGCGTCTCTTCGCTGTCGCGCTCTTGAGCGCGGTCGGCCCGCTCGAAGCTCCGCTCCACCCGCGGCACGCGCCATTTGATCCCCGGCCATTCGCCGTCGGGACCGGAGAACGTGGTCGCCTCGACATGCGGATGGTCGTCGCTGAGGGCCGCCGAAATCATCATATGCCAGGTGTCGTTGTTCACCCGCACGCCGCGATAGCCGCAGACAACAAGCCGGTCGGCGGCCCGCGTCATGGCGACATAGAGCAACCGGCGGTATTCTTCCTCGGCCAGCATCTGGATCCGCGCCGCATCGTTCTGCGTCAGCGAATTGGCGAGATCGGAGACGGGGACCCAGACGGGCATCGGCGGCTCGTCGGCGTCGGTCTCGATCAGGCGCAACTTCGGAAGATGGGTGTGGGTGAAGGCCTTTGAACCGCCGTCGACCAGGAAAACGATCGGTGCCTCCAGGCCCTTGGAGGCATGCACCGTCATGATCCGCACCTCGTTGCGCCCCTTGTCCTGCTCGCGCTTCACCACAGGTGCTTCGAGTTCCAGCGTCGAGATGAAGGATTGCAGCCCGGGAAGACCGGAGCTTTCGTGGTCGAGGGTGAAGGTCAGGAATTCGTCGAGAATATCGCTGACCTCGGTGCCGAGCCGGGCAAGGAATTGCCGCCGCCCGCCATGGCTGCCGAGCACGCGCGCATAGAAATCATGAACCGGCAGGCTCCTGGATTGCCGAAGGAACAGCTCCAGCGTCTCCACGGCGGTGCGGAAACGCTCGGTGCCGTCGGCGGCGAAGCGTTGGAGATGGCTCCAGACGCTCTCATTGTCGCCGCGCAGGCCGGCGACCGCAAAGATGTCGTCATCGGAGAGATCGAAAAGCGGGCTCTTCAGCACGGCGGCGAGCGAAAGGCCGTCTTCCGGCAGAAGCAGGAAACGGCCGAGCGCCAGCAGATCCTGCACGGCGATATGGCTGGTCAGCACCAGCCTGTCGGCGCCGGCGACCGGAATGTCGCCGCGCCGCTTCAACGCGCGCGTCAGCGCATTGACGAAGGCGTCGCGCTTGCGCACCAGCACCAGGATGTCGCCGGCTTCGATCAGGCGCTCCTTGCCTTTCTCGACGATCGTCTCGCGCCCGACGAGCGCGCCGATCGAATGGGCGATCCGTCGTGCGAGGATTGCGGCCGGCGCGCTTTCTGGCGTCGCATCGAAGGGCGCCGTCCAGTCCTCCTCCTTCACCACCGCTTCCGGCGCGATCATTTCCCAGAGATCGACGGCGCCGGGATGTCCGATGCGGCTGGAGCGATGCACGACCGGTTCGCCGAGCGCGCTCAAGCCACGCGCATTGCCGGGCGACGTGAAGATCTCGTCGACGGCTTCGAGCACGTCGGCGGTCGAGCGGAAGGAGAGCGGCAGCCGGACGGAGGAAAAATTCTGGCCGCTGTCGGAGACGCGCCGCCGCGTCCGGTCGCTTTCCTCGGAAAAACGCTCGGGCCGGGCGCCCTGGAAGGAATAGATCGACTGCTTCTCATCGCCGACGGCAAACAGCGTGCGCACGATCGGCCGGGCGCTTTGACCGGAGAAGAAATCCTCGGCGAGCGACTGGATGACGCTCCACTGGATCGGGCTGGTATCCTGCGCCTCATCGACGAGGATATGATCGATGCCGCGATCGAGCTTGTAGTGGACCCAGGGGCCGACGCCGCTTTTCGTCAGCAGGTCGGCGGTACGGGTGATCAGATCCTCGAAATCGAGCTGGCTGCGCTGCTTCTTCAGTTCCTCATAGTCACGGTTGAGCCGATCGGCGAGCACGAGTGCGGCATGGGTCGCGCCATACATCCGCATCAGCTTCAGCCGGTCGCGGCTTGCAGCGACATGGGCGCGGGCAGCGGCGATGGCGTCCGCCAGCTGCGGGGCCTCGGCAAGCATGGCCTTGACGAAGAATTGCGAGTCGGCCTTAGGCTCGCCCTTCGCCGTCAGAAAGATTTTCTCGAGAAACTGAGCGCGCCTTGCCTCGTCGCGTTCCCGCCCGGCAAGCCTCAGGCCGTAAGCAACCTCCTGCGCCTTCGCGCCACCCTTGTGGTCGGCCAGCGAAAAATAAAGCTCCAGCATGCCGCCCGAAAGCTGCGGCAAAGGCCAATATTGCGCCGCGATCCGGCTTTCCGTGTCGCCGGCGGCAAGGCCGAGCCGTTGGCGCAGCGTCTTCTCGACGCCACCTTGCTGTTCGGCCATTGCGGTGAAACGGCGTATTGCGTTGCGATTGGCGACGATGTCGCCGAGCAGGTTCTCCAGTCCGGATTCGTCGCCGAGATCGAGCACATAGGCGAAGGCCTCGGCCAGAGCGCTGTCTGCCTCGGGCGCGGTTGCCGTCAGCAGCGCCCGGCGCGCGTCGGAAAGCAGTGCGGCTGCCGCACGATCGTCGAGAACCGAGAAATGCCCGGCAACATTGGCCTCCAGCGGGAACTGATGCAGCAGCGCCTCGCAAAAGGCATGGATCGTCTGGATCTTCAACCCGCCGGGTGTTTCCAGCGCCTTGGCAAACAGCCGGCGGGCCTCGGCAAGCTTTATTGCATCAGGCGCCGTCCCCTCGATCTGGGTGATCCGCCGGCTGAGCTCTTCATCGTCGAGCACCACCCAGTCCGCCAGCCGCTCGAAGACGCGGTTCGACATTTCCGAGGCCGCAGCCTTGGTATAGGTGAGGCATAGGATGGCGGAAGGCCGCGCCCCTGATAGCAGCAGACGGATGACGCGCTGGGTCAGGACATGCGTCTTGCCGGAACCGGCATTGGCCGAGACCCACGCCGAACGCTCGGGATCGGAGGCAATCGCCTGCTGGATCGTCGTCCAGCCGATCCAGGCGCGCGGATCGTCGTCGCTCGGAAGAGGCGTGACATCACTCATCGCCGCCGCCCTCCTCGGTCTCGGCCGTCGACCATTCGGAGACGCGGGCGAGATGATCGTAGTCGCCGCCGAAGTCGAATTGCTGCGCCGGGATCAGCCGCGAGGTGAAGCCTTTCTCGCCGGATTGCAGCAGGCCCACGAACTTGACCAGTTGGTCGAGCGATTCCTCGGCGAGATCCATCGCCGATTTCGCTTTGTCGCTGCGCGCCGCGCTCTCATTGTTGACGGTGTCGACCTGAAAACGGCGTCCCGGCCGCAGGCGGACATAGAGCAGGTCCTGCGGCACGAGACTGCCGGCATCACGGAAGGCGCCGGCGCTCAAGGCCGCCGCTTCGAGCGCAAGCTGCGGATCGAGAAGCACACGTGCCTGTGCCGGCGAGGGGTTATAGCCGGTCTTGTAATCGATGATATCGGCAGCGTTCGGTCCGATGACGTCGATCCGGTCGGCGACACCGGTGAGCCGGATATTGATCGCTTCCAGTTCGACGCCGCCCCGCACCTCCGTCAGCGTCTTGCGGATGCCGGGCCGCCGTTCGGCTTCCCATTCGAGGAAGGCGCGGGCGACCGCGCGAAAGCGCGGCCGCCACACCGCATCGATATGTGGCGGTAGCTGCTCCATGTCGAACAGCTCGGAAAGAATGCGTTCCATCGCTGCCGCAGCATCCGGCGTGCCGGCGACATGCGCCTCGCGGATGAACCGGTCGATGATCTTGTGGTAGAGCGTTCCGCGCTCGGCCGCTCCCGGATCGCGGTTGAACGCATCGACAGGATCGAGCCGCAGGATGCGGCGGGCATAGATGGCGTAGGGATCGCGGCGCAGCCGGCCGACCTCACTGAAGGAATAGGATGTCGGCTGCAGTGCCAATGGCGGTTTCGGCGAGGGCCGCTGCGCCGGAGCCTGGGCTTCGTCGCGATCGATCAGGGCCGCCCATCGAAGGAACCGGTTGCCGCGTCCCTTCAATTCCGCTTCGAACGCCTCTCCGGCAAGCGCCAGCAGTCGCTGCAGCCAGCGCGAGGCGACCGTCGGCGTCGAGCCCTGGCGCAGCGCTCTGGAATAGATCAGATGGCGCGTGCCGTTTGCCATCTCGAAGTCATGCGCCAGCTGGCCGATGCGCCGCTCCGGCGGCTCGAGCCCGATTTCCGTCTTCATCATACGCGGAATGAAGGGATTGTTGGCGGTCTGTCCCGGCCAGGTGCCCTCGTTCAGGCCGCCGAGGATGAGGGTGTCGACGCTCTGCAGGCGGGCTTCCAGCGTGCCGAAGATGAAGAGGCGGGGATGGCTGAGCGCCCGCGGCTTCACCGCATGCCCGGCGGCAAGCGCTGCCATGATGTCGATCCATTGCGGCCCGTCGGCCTCCATTTGGCCGTCCGTCTCGATCACTTCGCCGAGCAGGGCGGCCAGCGCATCGCCGGCTTCCCCTGACCAGAGATCGGCGAGATTGCCTCGCGGATCGGCCGCCACCGCTTCGAGCGAGCGGCCGGTGCGCTCTGCCCATTCGGACAAGGTGAAACTCACAGTTTTCCCGCGGTCTTCCGGCCGGTGCCGCAGCAAGGCCGAAGCCAGGGGCTCGGTCGCCCGGGTGACCCGGCCCGCCAAGTCGTAAGCGGCTTCGGCGGCGTCGGGCGCAAGTGCCTTTCGCCATTGCGGCGCGTGCCTGTCGAGCGCCTGTTCGGCAAGCTGATGGGTGAGCAGCGGCTCGAGCGTACTGATATCCACCTCAGCGACACCGCCGCGCAGTGCCAGCAGTTCGAGCGCCTCGGTGGCGGAAATCAATGCGGCGCGGTCCAGGCCGAAGCGCGCCAGCGGATGTTTGAGCAGCGAGACGATCGCCACCGGATCGCCCGGACGCAGCGCTGCTTCCAGCAGCAATTGCAGCAGCGTGCCCTGCGGCGTGGCCGCAAGCGGTGTGCCCGCCGAATCGTCGGCGAGGATGCCGAAGCGGGAAAGCTCGGCCATCACCCGCCGGGCGAGATTGCGGTCCGGCGTGATCAGGGCTGCCCGGCTCTCGCCGTCCTGTCCCGGCTTTTCCAGTGCAAGCCGGAGCGCGATGGCAATCGCGGTCGCTTCCTCGCGCTCGTTGGCGGCTTCGATCAGCGAAACATCGGCGAAGGCTGAAGACAGAGTTCCCGCGGGCAGCTCGCCTTTCCATGCTCCCCAATCGCTGGTCGCCTCCGATGGGGTGAGCGCCCGAGACAGGACTTCGGCGCGCCGCTCAAGATCGGGCTCCGGCCGGTCGAGCAGTGTCACGTCGGCGCGCGTCAGCTTCAGCCGCTTGAGCAGCGACGACAGGCCATATTGCGGATGGCTTCGGCTTGCGGGATTGGCATGCTGGCCGGGTGCCGATTCCGGCGCGACCATCTGCCAGTCTTTCTCGGGCATCGAGAGATCGAGGCCGGGAAGCACGATCACCCCTTCAGGCAGATTGGCGACGGCGGCGATGAGATCGGCGGTGGCGGGCACCGAACCCGTCGAACCGGCGATGATGATCGGTCCGGTGGGTTGCGTCGCCGAAAGCCTGGATGCTTCGGCCCGGAGAATGGCGTTCCTGTGCCGCGCCGGCGAGGATTTGCCGAGTTCGGAAAGCCGCTCCGGCCAGAAGGCGCTGGCGATCTGCAGGAACTCCGCGGTCAGCTGCCACCAGGCGGCATAATCGCCGGTGTCGAGTTTCGACAATTCCGACCAGTCGAGATCCTCGGTTTCGATGGAATCGATCAGCTCGGCAAGATTACGGGCGAGCCAGATCGCATCGGCCGGGCTCGCCGGTGCGACGAGCGGCGAGTCCGAATGGATGTGGCGGACGATGTCCGGCAGCTTGTTTCGCCAGGCAAGGATGAGGCGGGCAAGCTCCAGCAGCCGGGCCGTGTTCGACAGCGGCTGAGCGAGATCGATCGTTGCCGGCAGCGCCTCGTCGAAATAGCCGCTGTCGTCATCGGTTTCTCCGAGAGGACGAATGGCCGGCAGGATCGCCGAGCGGCCGCCGAGCAGATCGACGAATTCTGAACGCAGCACGCGCACGGCGCGCCGGGTCGGCAGATAGATCGTTACCCTCGAAAGCGACAGCGGATCATCGGCCTCATACCGGAAGAGCGGCGTCAATCGGCCGTCGCAAAGCGTCGTCGCCAGCATTTTCAGGAAGGAGCTGCCCGCCGGGATCGTCAGGATGCATGGCTGGTGCCGCTCCGCCATGGCTCACGCGAACGTCCGCAGCCGTCGGATCGTTTCCTCCGCCTCGCCGATCGCTTCCGGTGTTCCCACAGTCAGCCAGTGGCCGTCGAGCACCATGCCGAACAGCCGTTTGCGGGCGATCGCCCTGTCGAAATAGATGTTGAGGTTGAAGGCATCCCGCGGCGCGTCGTCGAACAGCGCCGGGTTCATGGCGATCGCACCGGCATAGACGACGGGATTGTAAGGGTCGTCGCGATACCGCGTCAGCCTTCCATCGGCCGCGAGGCTGAAGTCGTTTTTGCCGTTGTGGCCGGTGGTATCCTCGATGCCAACGCAAAGCAGCGCCATGTCCATGCGTTCGGCATCGAAGAATCCGGCTAAGCGTTGCAGATTGGTCGGTCGCCCCGGCTGTTCGCCGATCCAGAAGAGATCGGCATTCATGACGAAAACATTCTCGCGATCAAGCAGCGTCAGGCCCTTGGCCAGGCCGCCGCCGGAATTCATCAGCGCCTCCCGCTCATCCGATATGATGATGTCGAGGCCGCGATAGGCTTCGAGATGGTCGAGCATCTGGCCGGCATGATGGTGAACATTGACGACGGCGCGTTCAACGCCGGCGGCAACCAGCGAATCCAGCGCGTAGTCGATCATCGGCTTGCCGTCGATCTTCACCAGCGGCTTCGGGATCGTGTCGGTGATCGGGCGCATGCGGGTTCCAAGACCCGCGGCCAGTACCATGGCTTGTCTGATCGTCATGCTGATCCGGAACTTATGATTCGCTTTGGCCTATTCCAGCCCTTGCGCACCAATCGCGCAAGGGGGCAAGCGCTTCGTGCTCGAGCGCGACCCTGAGATAGGCAAGCGTTCGCGGCATATGTTTGAGATAGCCGGGCTTGCCGTCGCGCTGCAAGAGCCGCACCCAGAGACCGGCGAGCTTGCAGTTGCGCTGCGCCGACATGATCGCCCAGGTCTTCATGAATCCGGCTTCGTCGAAGCTGCCCTGTGCACGACGAAGGCTGAGATAATCATCCATCAGCTGCCGGAAGAGGTCCGGTTCGATCGTCACACGCGCATCCTGAACGATCGAGGCGAGATCATAGGCAGTCGGACCGATCATCGCGTCCTGGAAGTCGATGAGGCCGACCTTGCCGATACCGTTTTCCTGTTCGCGCCAGATGATGTTTGGCGAATGGAAATCGCGCAGCAGCAGGTTCGTTTCAGCCGATTGCAGCTCGTCGATCAAATGGTCCCAGATCGCCAGATATTCCGCGCGTTCGGCATCCGTGGGGGCCGTGCCGCGCTTCCAGGCGATATGCCAGTCGAGCACGAGCTGCACTTCCATCTTCATCGCCGTGCGATCGAAGTCCGGAATGTGATGCGTATGCGTTGGAGAAACCAGGATATCCTGCGGAATCTGCATCGAATGAAGATGGGCAAGGCAAGCGACGCTTTGCCGGTAGCGTTCGGCGATTGGCCGTCCGTCGTCATCGAGCACGCCTTCGGTGCCGAGATCTTCGATCAGCAGGATGCCTTTGATATAATCGACCTTATAAATCTCCGGCGCCGCAAAACCGCGCTCACGCAAGGCATCGGCAATCGCGACGAAAGGATAGGCGTTCTGGGCGAGATGCGCGACCTTGGGATAGGGCTTGCCGTCATGGACCGGCGGTCCCTCGGGATGTGGGCGCCAATCCATCAGTATTTTTCGTGGGGCAGCGTCCGGATAGATCGCCTCATAGGCGCGCAGTGAAGCGTCGCCGGTCAGGAAGCGGCGTTTGACAGCCGGATAGCCGGCTTCATCGAGGAAAGCGCGGATCGCCAGGACCCTGCGGATGCGCGAGGCCTGCGGGTCCGAGGCCTTGATCGTTGCGCGGCGACCGCTGCCCTCATGTTCCAAGCCCAGTGTGATACGCTCGACGGGCAGTTCGCCCTCTGCCATCTCGGGCCATTCGACGAGACAGATGCCGTTCTCCAGGGCTTCGTCGAAGCCGAGTTCCGTCAGTTCCGAGGGATCGCCGAGCCGGTAAAGATCGAAATGCGAAATGGGAATGCGCAGATCGTAGGACTGCACCAGCGTGAAGGTCGGGCTCGGGACTTCGAGCCCATCGTCATCGGCCATGGCGCGCAGGATCGCACGGGCGAGCGAAGATTTGCCCGCACCGAGATCGCCGGAAAGAGCCAGGCAATCGCCGGCTTTCAGGGCGAGCGCCAGGTCTTCGCCGAAGCGGATGGTCGCCGCTTCGTCCTTCAGAAAGACCGAGATCGTATCGCCGGTCGTCATTCGGCAGCGGCGGAATGCGGGATGTCGACCGAGGGAATGCGGCAGACCACGGTCGTGCCCTTGCCCGGCTCGCTGTCGATCGTCACGTCGCCGTGATGCAGGCTGACGAAGCTGTCGACGATCGACAGGCCAAGGCCGGCGCCGCCGCGTTTGCCGCTTTTCGCTCCGGTCGCAAAACGATCGAAGACGGTTGCGATCATGTCAGGCGAGATGCCGGGGCCGCGATCGCGGACGGCGAAGACGAAATCCGTGCCGTCGCGGTGGCATTCCAGCGAGATCGAGGTGCCCTCGGGCGAAAAATTCGCCGCATTGGCAAGCAGCTTCAGCAGGATCTGCTTCAGCCGCTGCGGGTCGGCGACGATCGAGCCGAGATAGGCGGGAGCGGTGATTTCAAGCGCCACGCCGCTTTCATGCAGGCGATCGGCGATCTGCATCGACACGTCGTCGAGCAGGTCGTTGAGATCAATATCCGCATAGTTGAGCCGCATGATGCCGGCGTCGACGGTCGCCAGGTCGAGGATATCGTTGACGAGCGTCAGCAGAACCGAGGACGAGGTCGAGATATGGTCGATATATTCGGCCTGCCGGTCGTTCAGCGGTCCGACACCCTGCGTGCGCAGCAGGTCGGTGAAGCCGATGATATTGGTCAGCGGCGAGCGCAGCTCATAGGAAACATGCTGGACGAAATCGTTCTTCAGCTCGTCGGCCTTGCGCAGCGCCTCGTTTTTCTCGGTCAGCGCCCGCTCGGCACGCACGCTGTCCGTCATGTTGACGAAGGTCAGCATGGTCTGGGCGTTCGGTAGCGGGATGACGGCATAATCGAGCACGAGGCCGGAGAAGAGTTCCAGCGTTCCCTGGCCCGAGCGACGTTCGTCGTCGAAGCTGGTGATCAGTTCGGCGAAAGTCTTCCAGCCGTCCGGCCGGTCGTAGGAGGGCGCGCAGGCCTCGCCCAATGCGCGGATATGGGTGCCGGGCTTGGCCTCCGTTTCCGTGATCCCCCAGAGCGCACGGAAGGCCGGATTCGAAAGGCGGATGCGTCCGTCCGGGCCGAACACCGCCACACCTTCGGACAGATGGTCGATCGTTTCGCCCTGCACCTTGACCAGCGTGTTGTAACGCGTTTCGAGATCGACCTGCTCGGTCAGGTTTTCGAACACCCAGGTGGCGCCGCCCTGCGGATGGGCGGTTGCAAAGACGCGCAGCGTCTGCCCGTTCGGCAGGTGCCAGAGATCGGATTGCGTGTCGAGCGCGCGATAGACGGAAAGGGCGGCCTCCTTCCAGCTTTTCCAGTTGAGCTGGTCCGGCAGCTTCTTGGCCGCTCGCAGCCGCTCGAGCAGCTCGCTATTGTCAGGCCGGCCTTCGAGGAAGGCGATGTCGAGCTCCCAGAGCGCGACGAAGGCCTGGTTGTAGAATTGCAGCCGGCGATCGCCGTCGAAGATGGCGACCGGCGTGGCGAGGTGGTCGAGCGTTTCGGCGTGGCTCTTCAGCGTTCGCTCCAGCTCGGCGCGCGCCGCCTCTATGTCGGACACATCGATTGCAATGCCGGCCGAGCCGCCGGGAAGCCTGACGTCGACGACATCGAAGAATGTGCGGTTGCCGTGCACAACAGTCGAAATCGTGTCGTGGAAGGGCGATTCCGGCGTCGTCGTCGCGCGAATACGCTCGCGCGCCACGGTCGTCAGCATCTCGCGGCCTTCATTGATCGCCTGCTGCGGCGATCGCGCTTCGACTGCCTCGCCATAAGCCTGGTTGACCCAGGTCAGCCGGCCCGCCGGGTCGCGCTGCCAGGCCGGCATGTCGATCGCGTCGAGCATGGTCTGGAAGGACGAGATCGAGGTCATCAGCCGGTCGCGCTCGATCCTGAGCTCCGCAAGCTCGGCGCGCAGATTGTTGAGCGCCACGAAGCGGACGAAGGCCCGCCCGCCGGAAACCCGGCCCTGCGCCTCGAGGATTTCGTCGCGGATGGTTTCGACCACCATATCGAAGCTCTGCGCCCCGTCGCGCAGCCGGTCGATCGCCTTTTCCAGATCGGCGGCCGAGCGTGACTTCAGCCAGAGGCCGAAGGCCAGGAATTCGCCGTCCTGCGGCGCGCCGGTCTCCGGCGGAAGCTGGCCGAGCAGTTCGGGGCGGGTATTGCCGTCCCAGATAACGATCCGCCGGTTCTTGTCGGCGATCAGAGCCTGGTATTGCGAAATGCGCTGCTGCGCATCGGAAAGCGCCGAGCGGATTTCCCGGCTCTCGTTTTCCAGATTGCCGCGCTGGCGCACGAGCCAGAGTGTCGAAAGCAGCGCTGCCGATATGACGCCGATGACGACGGAAACGCCGACGACCTGCGAGGATGTGAAGAGGTGAGCCGAGGCTGCCGCCTGCTGCTCGCCCTGTGCCAGAACCGGCCGCGCCAGCGCGGCAAGCGCCGTGCCGGCCGCGCAGGCTTTCAGAAAGCGCGCCAATGATCGATGCTCTTGCTTTGCGGCCTCGTGTGCCGTTGCAGATTTATGTTCTTGACCTGTCATGACGAGGCGGCGATCGGCGCGAGCGCCATCATCCGCCTGACCGGGCAGGCTGTTTTTCATTTCCGACATCCGCGGTATGTCTCCGTCCTTCAATGTGCCGCATTACGACAAGACATCCCATTTTCGAGCGGTCGGACGGGGTCCGGCGTCCCGAATCAAGTCTTAAAACAATACTTCGGAAGGGAATCGGCGGGAAGGGAGCGCCCAAAAAATAAGCCGCGGCATTTGTCAATGCCGCGGCTTCTACATCTTGTGGATATTAACGATAAGATCAATATCTGTAGTGGTCGGACTTGAACGGACCCTTCGGTGAGACGCCGATATAGGCAGCCTGTTCCGCAGAAAGCTCCGTCAGCTTCACGCCGAGCTTGTCGAGATGCAGGCGCGCGACCTTCTCATCGAGATGCTTCGGCAGGATATAGACCTGGTTCGAATACTGGCCGGGCTTGGTGAAGAGCTCGATCTGCGCCAGCGTCTGGTTGGTGAAGGAGGCCGACATCACGAAGGACGGATGGCCGGTCGCGTTGCCGAGGTTGAGCAGGCGGCCTTCGGAAAGCAGGATAATGCGGTTGCCCTTGGGGAACTCGATCAGGTCGACCTGCGGCTTGACGTTGGTCCACTTGAGATTGCGCAAGGCAGCGACTTCGATTTCGTTGTCGAAGTGACCGATATTGCCGACGATCGCCATATCCTTCATCGCCCGCATATGGTCGATGCGGATGACGTCCTTGTTGCCTGTCGTGGTGATGAAGATATCGGCCGAGGAAACGACGTCTTCGAGCAGCACGACTTCATAACCGTCCATGGCGGCCTGCAGGGCGCAGATCGGATCGGCTTCGGTGACCTTGACGCGGGCGCCGGCGCCGGAGAGCGAAGCGGCAGAACCCTTGCCGACGTCGCCGTAGCCGCAGACGACGGCAACCTTGCCGGCCATCATCACGTCGGTGCCGCGGCGGATACCGTCAACCAGCGATTCCTTGCAGCCGTACTTGTTGTCGAACTTCGACTTGGTGACGGAGTCGTTGACGTTGATTGCCGGGAAGGGCAGCAGGCCCTTCTGGCTGAGCTGGTAGAGGCGGTTGACGCCGGTCGTCGTTTCCTCGGTAACGCCCTTGATCGCGTCGCGCTGCTTGGTGAACCAGCCGGGAGAAGCCGCAAGGCGCTTCTTGATCTGTGCGAAGAGGATTTCCTCTTCCTCGGAATGCGGATGGGACAGCACGTCCTCGCCGGCTTCGGCGCGGGCGCCGAGCAGGATGTACATGGTGGCGTCGCCGCCGTCATCGAGGATCATGTTGGAAAGGCCGCCATCGGCCCACTGGAAGATCTTGTCGGTATAGACCCAGTAATCCTCGAGCGACTCGCCCTTAATGGCGAAGACAGGTACGCCGGCGGCGGCGATCGCGGCAGCGGCATGATCCTGCGTCGAGAAGATGTTGCACGAAGCCCAGCGCACTTCGGCGCCGAGCGCCACCAGCGTTTCGATGAGCACGGCCGTCTGGATGGTCATATGCAGCGAGCCGGTGATGCGCGCGCCCTTCAGCGGCTTTGTCTGGCCGAATTCGGCGCGGCAGGACATCAGCCCCGGCATTTCGGTTTCGGCAATGGTGATTTCCTTGCGGCCGAAATCCGCAAGCCCGATATCGGCGACGACATAATCTTTTTCAGTGCTCATAGAGGTCTCCAGGCTGAAAAACGTCTCAAAATTGGCGCAGGCGCGAGATGACCGCGCGATGGATGGGCCGCGTGCATAACAACAAAAAGCTAAGTGCATCGCACGTTCAATGCGACATGCTTTAGCGCACGGCATGTCCGCCGTTTAGCAGGCTTCGCATGCGAAGGCAATAAGGATATAAAGAAGTCTTTATATGTTTATATGAGCTCGGCCGAGCTCACATCTCTTCGCCGAACCGGTTCTGGATCAGTTGGTCGAGCGCTTCCAGCGCTTCTTGCGCCTGGCTGCCGCTCGCCGAGACGACGACGCTCGAGCCGGGGCTTGCCGCAAGCATCATCAGGCCCATGATCGAGGTGCCGCCGACCGTCATTCCGTCCTTGGAAACGGTGATGGCGGCGTCGAAGGTCTCGACCATCTGCACGAATTTGGCGGAGGCGCGCGCGTGAAGACCGCGCTTGTTGATGATGAGGAGTTCCCGGGAGAGCGATGTCATGAAGGGCCGTTATTTTCCGCTGAGCACGCGGCTCGCGACATTGATATATTTTCGCCCGGCTTCGGAAGCCTCCACCAGCGCTTTCTCCATGTTGTTCTCGCCGCGCACGCCGGCGAGCTTGATCAGCATCGGCAGGTTGACGCCGGCAATGACTTCGGTATGGCCGCTGCTCATGACTGATATGGCGAGATTGGACGGCGTGCCGCCGAACATGTCGGTCAGAATGACGACGCCATGGCCGTCATCGGCACCGGAAACAGCTTCCAGAATGTCCTGCCGTCTTTGATCCATGTCGTCTTCGGGGCCAATACAGACCGTCTCGATGAATTTCTGAGGACCGACGACGTGCTCGACAGCATGACGAAACTCTTCAGCCAGCTTGCCATGAGTGACAAGCACAAGTCCGATCATGATATTACTGCTCCCATATACGCGAACGGTGGCCCCAATATCGCAATGCAGCAATTACGTCCACCGGTGGCGGCACATCTTGGCTATGAAAAGCCGAAGTGCAAGATAAAAATGCGAATATATAAGGCAGATTGATCAATCCGAAAGACGTCATTGCCCGATATCGGGTGCTTTCGCCATCAGGATTGCCAGGGGTGAAGGCACGCCTGTGAGCAACCGCAATGCGGGAAGCGACAAACCGGGGGCAAGATCGACGACTTCGCCGTCAGGGGGGAGGCGGTTTTCACCGCTGGCGCTGCCGGGAAGCACAGCATAATGCATGGGCGCCCGGGCAATATGATCCTGCTGGACGATGCCGGTGCCGCGAAGTTCGATCAGCCCGGCGATCGACGGCGGACATGTGGCGATCACCGTGCCGGTCTCTTGCGACAACAGCACCTGGTCGTCGGCGACGAGCGCCGTGAACAGCCCGAGCCGGCGTGCCTCGGTCATGCAGGTAAAGGCCAGCATCGATTTTCCCCAGCCGGAGGGGCCGCTGAACAGCAGCCCCGTCCTGCCGACGACGATCGCCGTCGCATGGATGTTCAAAGCCGCCGTCATGCGGCGGCATCAAGGGGCAAAGCGAGAATAAAGCGGGCGCCGAGCACCTGGCCTTCGGCATCGGTAATGTTCTCTGCCCTCAGCGAACCGCCATGGGCTTCGGCGATCTGCCGGCTGATCGACAGGCCGAGCCCCGAATTCTGTCCGAATCCTTCCGATTCCGGTCGGTCGGTATAGAAACGCTCGAAGATGCGGTCGATATTTTCCGCCTGGATGCCGGGGCCGTTGTCTTCGATCGTGGTGACGCAGCGCGAACGTGTCCGTACCAGCCGCACGGTGATCTTGCCACCCTTCTCCGGCACGAAGGAGCGGGCGTTCTCGATCAGGTTGGCGATGATCTGGCCAATGCGCAGATCGTGGCCGTTGACGACGAAGCGTGTCTTGACGTTCGGCTTGCGGTCGATCGCATATTCGATCTCCACCTGCTTCTTGCTGCTCCTGACCTGGCGCGAAACCTCGATAAGGTCGCGCAGCAGCACCTCCATGTCGACGGATCCGGCATCGACACGCGCAAGTTCGGCATCGAGGCGGGAGGCGTCGGAGATATCGCTGATCAGCCGGTCGAGGCGGCGGACATCGTGCTGGATGACATCCATCAGCCGCTTCTTGGAATCGTCGGATCGGGCAAGCGGCAGCGTTTCGACGGCGCTGCGCAGCGACGTCAGCGGATTCTTGAGCTCGTGGCTGACATCGGCGGCGAAACTCTCGATCGCATCGATGCGGTCGTAGAGCGCTGTCGTCATCTCGCGCAAGGCTATGGAAAGATTGCCGATTTCATCCTGACGGGCAGAAAAGTCGGGAATCTCCTCGCGCGCCTTGGCCCCGCGCCGCACCCGGATGGCGGCGGCCGACAGACGGCGCAGCGGATTGGCGATCGTCGACGACAGCACCAGCGAAAGCAGCACGTTGACGAGTGTCGCAACGCCGAAGACACGCATGATAGCAAGCCGCTCGGCATGAACGATATTGTCGATATCACCAGCCTGCGTCGACAAGAGCAGCACGCCGAGCACGGCGCGGAAACGCTGGATCGGCACGGCGACGGAAACGATGAGCTCGCCTTTTTCGGTGGTGCGCACCACCGCGCCGCGCACGCCGGTCAGCGCGTTCATCACTTCCGGATAGATCGAGCCGTCGCCGCCCGGCGCTTCCTTATAGAGCGGCAGATTGCCGGGCTGCAGCGCCTTGTTGAACAGGGTCGCGAACCATTCGCTCCAGGTCTGTTTCTCCTCCTCGACCGGCGGCAGGTCGAAGCGCAGCACCTGGCCGCGCGAATAGAGATGGCGCGAATCGAGCAGCAGATTGGCGTCGGCATCGAAGATGCGGGCACGTGTGCGCGTCGGCGAGATCAGCCGGCGCAGGACCGGGGCGACCTTCTCGGGATCGATCGGGAATTCGAGATCCTCGTCGTTCGGCACCGGGGTGATGCTCTGGCCGGCCTGCAGCTCGAGCAGCTTCTGTGGATCGATGGTGATCGAGTTGGTATCGACCGACGCGGAGGCCGAAATGGCGCCGGCGATGATCTCGCCCTGCGTCAACAGGCTTTCGGCGCGCGCGTCGATCAGCCCCTCGCGAAACTGATTGAGGTAGAGGATGCCGCCGACGAGCACCACCAGCGCGACCAGATTGAAGAACAGGATGCGCCGCGTCAGGCTCGAAAACACCGCATTGCCGAAGATGCGGCGGATCAGCGTGAAGGGATGCGACCAACGGCGGCCTCGGACGCGACGGGTGCTCACGCCCTCCGCGTCGTCCAGATCCCTTTCCTGCACCAACTGTGCCAATGACAGGCCCTTTCGGAGGGCGGGGCCAGCTTGCCGGCGCCTCCCTCAATCGTCTCTTCCTGCGCTCGTGAAGCGTCAGGCTGCTTCGCGGAAGCGGTAACCCACACCGTAAAGCGTTTCAATCATATCAAAGTCGGTATCGACCATCTTGAACTTCTTGCGCAGCCGCTTGATGTGGCTGTCAATGGTCCGGTCATCAACATACACCTGTTCGTCATAGGCGGCATCCATCAAGGCGTCGCGGCTTTTCACCACACCCGGGCGCTGCGCCAGCGAATGCAGAATCAGGAATTCGGTCACAGTCAGGGTCACGGCCTCACCCTTCCAGGTGCAGGTATGGCGTTCCTGGTCCATGACCAGCTGCCCGCGCTCCAGCGAGCGGGCCTGCTGCACGGCGCCGGTCTTTGGCGCGCCAGCCGTGGCAACGCCGCCGGCAGCGGCCGCTTCGCGGCTCGATGCGCGGCGCAGGACGGCGCGGACGCGCTCGACGAGCAGGCGCTGGGAAAACGGCTTGGTGATGAAATCGTCGGCGCCCATCTTCAGGCCGAACAGTTCGTCGATCTCTTCATCCTTGGAGGTGAGGAAGATGACAGGAATATCCGACTTCTGTCGCAGGCGTCGCAGCAGTTCCATGCCGTCCATGCGCGGCATCTTGATATCGAAGATCGCCAGCTGCGGCGGTCGTGCCAGAAGGCCGTCGAGCGCCGAAGCACCGTCCGTATAGGTCTCGACCTTATATCCTTCGGCCTCCAGTGCGATCGACACCGAGGTGAGGATGTTGCGGTCGTCGTCAACGAGCGCGATTGTCGGCATGGTGTTGGTCTCCGTCATCAGTGCGCAATCTCCCGGATTTTGGTCGTCCCCAGGCGGTCTCAGTGACCGGATGCGCTTATGGAGGATAAAGGTGGAACAAATTGTGGCAAAGATAAAGGGAAAGATTGTCGTGAAATTTGTCGGCAATCGCAAGTAGTGCGGTAAAATGTTTCAACGCGCCGATCTAAAACGATTTAAAATTAAGGCGATAAATTTAAATCGATTAAATATTTGATATTACTATATTTTCTCAAATTTAGCGTCTTGTGTTTTAAAATTTCTCCCCGTATCTCTAGCTTAGTTTTAACGGCAACGAGCCTGAGCAAAGGGAACTAGCCATGGAAAAGTTCGGAGTTCATAACCCGGCGACGGAGCTGGCAACGGTAGGATTGGGCGGCGCAGCCAGCGTTCGCTACAACTTTTCCGCCGCAGCACTCTATGAGGAAGCAATCCGCCGGGGTGAAGCCGAACTGACCGCTCAGGGTGCGCTCAGGGCTCTCACCGGCCAGCACACCGGCCGTTCGCCGCGCGACAAGTTTGTCGTTCGCGACGCCAATACCGACGGCGAAATCTGGTGGGACAACAACAAGCCGATCTCGCCGGAACATTTCGCTCTGCTGCGCGAGGATATGCTGGCGCATGCCGCCGGCAAGGAGCTGTTCGTCCAGGATCTCGTCGGCGGTGCCGAGCAGGGCCATGCGCTGCCGACCCGCGTCGTCACCGAATTCGCCTGGCATTCGCTGTTCATCCGCAATCTGCTGATCCGCCCCGAAGCGGCAGCGCTGCCGACTTTCGTGCCGAAGCTGACGATCATCGATCTGCCGAGCTTCAAGGCCGATCCGGCCCGCCACGGCTGCCGGTCGGAAACGGTGATCGCGTGCGATCTCAGCAACGGCCTCGTCCTGATCGGCGGCACCTCCTATGCCGGCGAAATGAAGAAATCGGTCTTCACCGTGCTCAACTACCTCTTGCCGGCCAAGGGCGTGATGCCGATGCACTGCTCGGCCAATGTCGGCCCGGATGGTGATGCGGCTGTGTTCTTCGGCCTTTCCGGCACGGGCAAGACGACGCTGTCGGCCGACCCGGCCCGGACGCTGATCGGCGACGACGAACACGGCTGGAGCGAAAACGGCATCTTCAATTTCGAAGGCGGCTGCTACGCCAAGACCATCCGCCTCTCGGCTGAAGCCGAGCCGGAAATCTATGCGACGACGCAGCGCTTCGGCACCGTGCTCGAAAACGTCGTGCTGAACGAAGGCCGCGAACCGAATTTCGACGACGGCTCGCTGACCGAAAACACCCGCTGCGCCTATCCGATGCATTTCATCCCGAACGCCTCGGAAACCGGCCGGGCCGGGCATCCGAAGACGATCATCATGCTAACCGCCGATGCCTTCGGCGTCATGCCGCCGATCGCCCGTCTGACGCCCGATCAGGCGATGTATCACTTCCTCTCCGGCTACACCGCCAAGGTGGCCGGCACCGAAAAGGGTGTCGTCGAGCCGGAAGCAACCTTCTCGACCTGCTTCGGCGCGCCCTTCATGCCGCGGCATCCCGCCGAATACGGCAATCTGCTCAAGGAGCTGATCAGCCGCCACGGCGTCCAATGCTGGCTGGTCAATACCGGCTGGACCGGCGGCGCCTACGGCACCGGCAAGCGCATGCCGATCAAGGCGACGCGTGCGCTTCTCGCTGCCGCCCTGGCCGGCGAACTCGGCAATGTCGAATTCCGCGCCGATCCGAATTTCGGCTTCGCCGTGCCGGTCTCGGTCAAGGGTGTCGACGGCAGCATTCTCGACCCGCGCTCGACCTGGGCCGACAAGGCGGCCTATGACGCGCAGGCCGAAAAGCTGGTCTCGATGTTCATCGCCAACTTCGCCAAATTCGAAAGCCACGTCGACGGCGGCGTCCGCGACGCGGCTCCCGGCGTGAAGGTCGCAGCCGAATAAAAAGCGCAAGCATTGCGCTAAACGGAATCTCTGATTCACGTGAAACCCGGCGTCGCAGGATTGCCGGGTTTTCCCTTTGATGGCTGATATTTTCAATTGGCTGCCGATATGAGATAGAACGCCGCATGGCCAGCGACGCACTCTATATCGACGACAGGATCACCATCGCCGGATGGGAGCTGACGGAACAGTTCGTTCTGGCGGGCGGTCCCGGCGGGCAGAACGTCAACAAGGTTTCGACCGCGGTCCAGCTGTTCTTCAACATCCCGAATTCGCCCTCCCTCAACGATCGCGTCAAGGCCAATGCGGTCAAGCTCGCCGGCCGGCGCCTGTCGAAGGACGGCGTGCTGATGATCGAGGCGAGCCGCTTTCGCAGCCAGGACCGCAACAGAGAGGACGCGCGCGAGCGGCTGAAGGAGCTGATTCTGGAGGCCGCCAAGCCGCCGCCGCCGCCGCGCAAGAAGACCAAGCCGACCAAGGGTTCGGTCGAACGCCGCCTGAAGGAAAAATCCGGCCGCTCCGAAGTCAAGAAAATGCGCGGCCGCCCCGGCGGCGGCGAATGATATGCCGGAGCTTTTGAGCGGCATTCGCCATCTTCCCGGCTATCTCGACCGGGCGCGCCAGGAGGCGCTGGTCGAGGTGATCCGCACGGTCGTCGCCGAAGCGCCGCTTTATGTGCCCGCCATGCCCGGAACCGGCAAGCCGATGTCGGTGCGCATGACCAATTGCGGGCCGCTCGGCTGGGTGACGGATAGGGAACGCGGCTATCGCTACCAGCCGACGCATCCGGCGACCGGCAGGCCCTGGCCTGATATGCCGCGCGAATTGCTCGATATCTGGAATGACGTTGCCGGTTACGATATGCCGCCGGAAGCCTGCCTGGTGAATTTCTACTCCGACGAAGCGCGCATGGGCCTGCATCAGGACAAGGACGAGAGGGATTTGCAGGCGCCGGTCGTCTCGATTTCGCTCGGCAACAGCTGCCTCTTCCGCATCGGCGGTCTCAACCGCAATGATCGAACGCTATCCTTCAAGCTTTCAAGCGGCGATCTGGTCGTCCTGGGCGGTGAGGGGAGACTGTGTTTCCACGGCGTCGACCGCATCCATCCGGCGACGTCGACCCTGCTGAAGAATGGCGGCCGCATCAATCTGACGCTGCGCCGCGTCAGTTCCTGAGGCTGAAATTCGGAATAGAATCGCCTGCTATAGTTTCCGCAGCGCGACCTGTTCGATCAGGTGATCCTTGCCCTTTTTCAGGATGAGATCGGCACGCGGTCGCGTCGGCAGGATGTTCTGCCGTAGGTTCTTCAGATTGATATTCCCCCAGAGATCCTCGGCGATTTCGAGCGCTTCTGCGTCGCTGATCGAGGCGTAGCGATGGAAATAGGAATTCGGATCGCGGAAGGCGGTCTCGCGCAGCCGCATGAAGCGTGCGACGTACCAATTGTGGATCTGGTCTTCCGCCGCATCGATATAGATCGAGAAGTCGAAGAAGTCGGAGACCATCGGCACGATCCTGCCGCCGGCCGGCAGGTCGCGTGATTGCAGCACGTTGATGCCTTCGAAGATCAGGATGTCGGGCCGGTCGACGATCTTGTATTCGTCCGGCAGCACGTCATAGACGAGGTGCGAATAGCTGGGCGCCCTGACATCCGGCTGCCCGGCTTTGATCGCCGAGAGAAAACGCAGGATCGCCGCCGTGTCGTAGCTTTCCGGAAAACCCTTGCGCTGCATCAGCTTTTTCCGCTGCAGCACGGCGTTCGGATAAAGGAAGCCGTCGGTGGTGACGAGATCGACCTTCGGGCTGGAAGGCCAGCGGCCCAGAAGCTCCTTGAGGATACGGGCGGTGGTCGATTTGCCCACGGCGACCGAGCCGGCGATGCCGATGACGAAGGGTGTCTTCGTCACATCGGACAGGCTGAGGAAGCGGTTGCGCTGTTCGAACAGCAGCTGCGAGGATTCGACATGGGCCGACAGCAGCCGCGACAGCGACAGATAGATGCGCCGGACCTCGTCGAGATCGATCGGGTCGCCCATCGAACGCAGCCGCTTGACCTCATCGCTGGTCAGCGTCAGCGGCGTGTCGGCACGGAATTTCGCCCATTGTTCGGAAGAGAAGAAGTGATAGGGCGAATAGGATTCCGACTGGAAGTGATCCAACGTTTCCGGCACCCCGATAATCTCAGTCGCGATACTCATGAACCCTGCCGGCTGGCCTTTTCCTTGAGGCCGGACTGCGCGGTTCTGCGCTCGAGTTCGGCCATGACATTCTCTAACGGTATTTCAGCAATCTTCAATACGACCAATAGGTGATAGAGCAGATCGGCGGCTTCATAAGTCAGATTGTCGCGGTCGCCGGTTACCGCCGCCATCACGGCCTCGATCGCCTCTTCGCCGAGCTTCTTGGCCGCTTTCGGCTGGCCGGCGGCGACAAGCTTCGCCGTCCAGGATTGCTCCGGCGATGCTTTCGACCGCTCCGCGACGATGCTTTCGAGATCGGCAAGGGAAAATCCGCTCATAGGTCCGCTTTCAAGGTTCAGTCGAGACGCATGTCGATGCCGCATTTCGACATATAGTGCTTCGCCTCGCCGACGGTATAGGTGCCGAAGTGGAAGATCGAGGCGGCGAGCACGGCATTGGCATGGCCCTCCTTCACCCCGGCGACGAGATCGTCAAGGTCGCCGACGCCGCCCGACGCGATGACGGGCACGCGCACCGCATCGGCAATCGCCCGCGTCAATTCCAGATCGTATCCGACCTTGGTGCCGTCGCGGTCCATCGACGTCACCAGCAGCTCGCCGGCGCCGCGCGCCACCATCTTCTGGGCGAATTCGACGGCATCGATGCCGGTCGCATTGCGGCCGCCATGCGTGTAGATTTCCCAGGCGCTGAGATTGTCGCCGCCGACCGCCTGCGTGCGCCGGCGCTTGGCGTCGATCGAGACGACGATGCACTGGTCGCCGAACTTGTCGGCGGCCTCGGCAACGAAGTCGGGATTGCTGACCGCTGCCGAATTGATCGAGACCTTGTCGGCGCCGCACAGCAGCAGCTTGCGGATATCGGCGATGGTGCGCACCCCGCCGCCGACGGTCAGCGGCATGAAGCATTGGTCGGCCGTGCGCGATACGACATCGAAGATCGTCTCGCGATTGTCCGAGGACGCGGTGATGTCGAGGAAGCAGAGCTCGTCGGCGCCGGCCGCGTCATAGGCCTTCGCCGCTTCGACGGGATCGCCGGCATCGACGAGATTGAGGAAGTTGACGCCCTTGACGACACGGCCGTCCTTGACGTCGAGGCAGGGGATGACACGCGCTTTGAGGGTCATTTACGCGGTCTCCTTTGCCCTGCTGGCCTTGATCAGCGCGAGCGCCTCCGCGGGATCGATGCGGCCGTCATAAAGCGCACGGCCTGAAATCGCCCCTTCCAGCTTGCGCGCGTCGGGCTGCAGCATCCGTTTGATGTCGTCAAGCGAGGCGAGGCCGCCCGAGGCAATGACCGGAATGGAAACGGCGTCGGCAAGCTCGAGCGTCGAGCTCCAGTTGATGCCGGTCAGGATGCCGTCGCGGTCGATATCGGTGTAGATGATCGCGGCAACGCCGGCGCCCTCGAATTTCCTTGCAAGTTCGATGATGCCGAGTTCGGAAGCCTCAGCCCAACCTTCGACCGCCACCTTGCCGCCCTTGGCATCGATGCCGACGGCGACGTGGCCCGGAAATTTCCGGCAGGCCTCGATGACCAGCTCAGGATTTCTGACCGCCACGGTGCCGAGAATGACCCGCCGCAGCCCGCGCGACAGCCAGGCTTCGATATGATCGAGCGTGCGGATGCCGCCGCCGAGCTGCACCGGATTTTTCGTTGTTTTCAGGATCGCCTCGACGGCGTCGCCATTGGCCGAATGTCCCGCAAAGGCGCCGTCGAGATCGACCACATGCAGCCATTCGAAACCCTGGTCTTCGAAGGATTTCGCCTGGGCGGCCGGGTCGGTGTTGTAGACCGTCGCCTGCTGCATGTCGCCGAGCTTCAGGCGGACGCATTGGCCGCCCTTCAGATCGATCGCGGGAAAAAGGATCATGTCGTCTACGTCCGTAAAGTGGTCGATACCATCAGCGCATTCCACGCATCTACGATATCCGAGTGGAAAAAGACAGCGGCAATGGTGGCCGCGCCGAAAAGCAGAAGAAGGAGCAGGGTGATGGTCAAACCGGCACGAACCTGGCGCCAGAAACCGAGGCGCCGCCTCATCGATTTTTCGATGTCGCGCACCGCGCGCAGCGCCTGACTGTTGACGGCGGCCAGCCGGATCTCCGGCTCCATCGCCTCGACATAGGTCTCGGCATAACTCGACAGGATCTGCGAGGCGCGGTCGCGCAGCGTATTGCGCAGGTCGGTCGAGAGATAATTGCTGGCGACGGCGGCAAGCTCCGCCTCATTGGGCGAACGGCCGGGATTGCGTTTGCGATAGCTGAGGACGAAATCGCGCTTCTGCCGCTCGTAAAGCGCGTAGGCAAGCAGCCCGATCAGATCGTCCTCGCCCTCGATATAGAATTCCAGCACGGCTTCGGTGATGTCGGCGGCGCTGATGCCGTTGGCGCGCAGCTGCGAATTCTCGTTGCCGGCAAGGAATTCATGGATCATCGGTCCAGCCTTTCTTTCAACGCCTTGGCTGCATTGGAAAGCGCTCTTTTGTGAACGGCCTCATCGACCCGGCGGATGATCGTTCCGTCGGCAAGCCGGATGTCGGAGAAGGGAGGCAGACCTTCTCTGGAGGGTTTCAGCCTATAGAACACCTTGCCTGATTTCCGCGACGCCGGCATCGAGCGCACTCCTGTTCCGCCGTTTCCATAAAGGGGAAATAAGGCGGCGGTATTACGGGTTCCAGCGCAGGAAATTGGCGATCAGCGCCAGGCCGAGCTTCTGGCTCTTTTCCGGATGAAATTGTGCCCCGACCATGTTGTCGCGCCCGACGAGAGCGGTCATCGGGCCGCCATAGTCGACGGTGGCGATGACATCCTCGGCGTTTTCGGCGGCAAGATGATAGGAATGCACGAAATAGGCATGCAGCCCCTCGGATCCCGTCGCAATGCCGTCGAAGAGCGGATGTTCGCGCTTCAGGTCGAGCGTGTTCCAGCCGATCTGCGGGATCTTCAGCGCGGGATCACCGGGGGTCATCTCGACGACGTCGCCGGGAATCCAGCCGAAGCCGTGGGTCACGGTCTTTTCCAGTCCACGCGAGGACATCAGCTGCATGCCGACGCAGATGCCGAGGAAGGGCCGAGCCTTTTTCTCGACAGCTTCGATCAGCACTTCGGCCATCCCGGGCACGGCATCGAGGCCGCGCCGGCAATCGGCATAGGCGCCGACGCCGGGAAGCACGATACGATCGGCCGCGGCAACATCCTCCGCCCTGTCGGTGAGATCGATATGCGCATCGATGCCTGCCTCACGGGCGGCACGCTCGAAAGCCTTGGTCGCCGAGCGCAGGTTGCCGGAACCATAGTCGATAATCGCGACGCGCATTCTCAGCGTCCTCCTTCAAATCCAAAGAGGCCAAGCGATGTGGCATGGCCATGCGGGCCGTTTGCACCGGGCTTGTTCTGCCAATCCGGTGCGACGGTGTCGTCGCTCCCCGAAGGGACCGCCTTGTCCGCAAAATAGACCTGCTCGGCAATATCGAGCTTATCGGCTGCAATCAGTGCGTCTTCGTTCCAGCCCTTGGCGGCAAGGTTGCGAATGCGGAGATTCTGGCCTTCGAGACCGACCAGTATATTCACGCCCAGCATGATTGCCGCGCCCGCGAGCCCCAGACCCGGCTCGTCCGTCAGCGCACCACCGATCGCCTGCAGCACAAAGGCCGCGGCCGCATGCAGCCACAGCCGGTGCGCCAGAAGCCAAGCCCATGGAAACAGGAAGCCGAGAAAGGTGAAGCCATCACGGATGGTTCGCGTCTCCTCGAGCGTGGCGCTCGTGCCGCCGGGCGGTGTCAGGAAGATATAGCTTGATGTCATGGTCGCCGCTCCCTTGAGGGGCTCAGACGAGCGTGCCCTTGGTCGAGGGAACACGGCCCGCCTGTCTCGGATCGATCTCTGTTGCCGTGCGCAATGCGCGGGCAACGGCCTTGAAGCATGTCTCGGCAATATGGTGATTATTAGCGCCATAATGGTTGAGAATATGCAAGGTGATGCCGGCATTCTGAGCGAGCGCCTGGAAGAATTCTCGAACGAGCTCGGTGTCGAACGTGCCGATCTTCGGCGCGCTGAAGGCGACGTTCCAGACCAGGAAGGGCCGGCCGGAAAGATCGACCGCCGCCTTGGTCATCGTCTCGTCCATGGCGAGATCGATCGAAGCATAACGGGTGATGCCGCGCCGGTCGCCGAGCGCCTTGGAAATCGCCTGGCCGATGGCGATGCCCGTATCCTCGACCGTGTGGTGGTCGTCGATATGCAGGTCGCCCTTGGCGTCGATTTCCATGTCGATGAGGGAATGCCGCGAAAGCTGGTCGAGCATATGGTCGAAGAAGCCGACACCGGTCGAAATCTTCGATTTGCCGGTGCCGTCGAGATTGACGGAAACCGAAATCGAAGTCTCGTTGGTCTTGCGGGAAACGCTGCCCGTGCGGCTTGCTGCGGTCTCGGCCATCTGGCCCTCCATCGGAATAAGGCCGTTCCTTATCAGGCGCATCGGCAAATATCCAGAAGCCGCGCAAGAGAAAAGCCGGCCCATTTGCAAACGGCGCCGCCCCACTTACATAGGGCTTAACAAGGCCGGTGTGCGGCCTGGTGGAGTAGCCCGCGTCAAGGGCAGACAGGTGTTTGATGACAACGATCATTACAGTTCGAAAAGGCGGCAAGGTGGTTATGGCGGGCGACGGCCAGGTGAGCCTCGGCCAGACCGTCATGAAGGGCAATGCCCGCAAGGTGCGCCGTATCGGCAAGGGTGAGGTTATCGCCGGTTTCGCCGGCGCCACCGCCGATGCCTTCACCCTGCTCGAAAGGCTCGAAAAGAAGCTGGAGCAATATCCCGGCCAGCTGATGCGCGCCGCGGTCGAGCTCGCCAAGGACTGGCGCACCGACAAATACCTGCGTAATCTCGAAGCCATGATGCTCGTCGCCGACAAGTCGATCACGCTGGCGATCACCGGCAACGGCGACGTTCTGGAGCCCGAGCACGGCACGACGGCGATCGGTTCGGGCGGCAATTTTGCCTTCGCCGCCGCCCGCGCGCTGATGGATACCGACAAATCGGCCGAAGAAATCGCGCGCCGCGCCCTCGATATCGCCGCCGACATCTGCGTCTACACCAACCACAATATCGTGGTGGAGTCGCTTGAGGTCGAAGGCTGAATCGATGCCTTCCGGCTGCCGCCGCGGCTGATCTGCCGAGGCAACCAATGACGAATTACGGCCGGGCGCTGATGGCTCCGGACCGCCAGGAGAATGATACGCAATGACGACTTTTTCCCCCCGCGAGATCGTTTCCGAGCTCGACCGCTACATTATCGGCCAGCATGATGCCAAACGCGCCGTCGCGATCGCGCTGCGCAACCGCTGGCGCCGGCAGCAGCTGGATCCCAGCCTGCGCGACGAAGTCATGCCGAAAAACATCCTGATGATCGGCCCGACCGGTGTCGGCAAGACCGAGATCTCCCGTCGCCTGGCAAAACTCGCCGGCGCGCCCTTCATCAAGGTCGAAGCCACCAAATTCACCGAAGTCGGCTATGTCGGCCGCGATGTCGAGCAGATCATCCGCGATCTGGTCGAGGTCGGCATCGGCCTGGTGCGCGAAAAGAAGCGGGCCGAGGTTCAGGCCAAGGCGCATGTGAGCGCCGAGGAGCGTGTTCTCGATGCGCTGGTCGGCACCACCGCGTCGCCGGCCACCCGCGAAAGCTTCCGCAAGAAGCTGAGGGACGGCGAACTCGACGACAAGGAAATCGATATCGAAGTGGCTGATGCCGGTTCCGGCATGGGAGGCTTCGAAATCCCCGGCATGCCGGGCGCCAATATCGGCGTGCTCAATCTGTCGGAAATGTTCGGTAAGGCGATGGGCGGACGCACCAAGAAGGTCCGCACCACGGTCAAAGCCTCCTACACTGACCTGATCCGCGATGAATCGGACAAGCTGATCGACAATGAGGTGATCCAGCGCGAGGCCGTTCGCTCCACCGAGAATGACGGTATCGTCTTCCTCGACGAAATCGACAAGATCGCCGCCCGCGACGGCGGCATGGGCGCCGGCGTTTCGCGCGAAGGTGTGCAGCGCGACCTGCTGCCGCTCGTCGAAGGCACGACGGTCTCGACCAAATACGGGCCTGTGAAGACCGACCACATCCTCTTCATCGCGTCGGGCGCCTTCCATGTCTCCAAACCCTCCGATCTTCTGCCCGAGCTGCAGGGCCGCCTGCCGATCCGTGTCGAATTGCGTGCGCTGAACAAGGAGGATTTCCGCCGGATCCTGACCGAGACGGAAGCAAGCCTTATCCGCCAGTATCGCGCGCTGATGGAAACCGAACGCCTGAGCCTCGAATTCACCGACGACGCGATCGATGCGCTGGCCGATGTCGCCGTGCACCTGAACTCTTCCGTCGAGAACATCGGCGCCCGCCGCCTGCAGACGGTGATGGAACGGGTCCTCGACGACATTTCCTACAACGCGCCGGATCGCGGCGGTACGGCGATCACTATCGACGCGGCCTATGTGCGCGAACATGTCGGCGATCTCGCGCAGAATACCGATCTGTCGCGCTTCATTCTGTGATTTCGGCGCACCGGTCCATGTCTTTCCCGATGTGAATGCCGGATCGTGACCAACTCCACTCTCGACAGCGGGCCTTTTCCTTTTTAGTGAAGGCCCGTTTTGTTTTCCGCTCCGGCTTTATTCGGCCAAGATTCTGGTCCAGTCAGCCGCATCGCAAGCAGGACGATGGAACGGGGATAGCGGATCGTGCGACGCCTTTTGACAAGCCTTTTGATTGCCGCTGCCCTGGTGAACTCGGCGCCTGCCTTCGCCATGCAGACGGTGCCGGCGGGCAACCGTCATGCCGAGCAACCCGATATTCCAGGCGCGTCCGTCCGGCGAACCAAGGGAACCAAGAGCAGTTTCGATCTGAAATATGAAAAGGTCCATGAGCTTCTGGCGACCGATCGCGAGCTGATGGGCAAGATCCGCAAGGTCTCCAGCGCTTACGGCATCAATCCGATCCATGTCGTCGGCGCGATCGTCGGCGAACACACCTATAATGTCGACGCCTACGACCGGCTGCAGGCCTATTACGTCAAGGCCGCATCCTATGCCGGGGAAAGCTTCCGCTTCGCCTATAATGGCGAAAACGTCGATGATTTCGTGGCGCGGCCGCAATTTGCGCAGTGCAAGGGAAAGAGTGATTCCTACACCCTCTGGACCTGCCGCGAAGATGTCTGGGAAAGCGATTTCCGCGGCAAGACGGTGGGTGGCGAGAGCTTCCCCAACAACCGTTTCAGCGCGGTCTTCTTCCAGCCGTTCTATGCCGGCCAGACCTTCGGCCTCGGCCAGGTCAATCCACTGACGGCGCTGATGCTCTCCGATCTCGTCAGCCGGGTCTCGGGTTATCCGAAGCTGAACGAGAAGAATGCCGGCGACGTCTATAAGGCGATCATGGATCCCGATATCTCGCTCGCCTTCGTCGCGGCCTCGATCCGCCGGTCGATCGACGATTACAAGGAGATCGCCGGCATGGACATCTCGGGCAATCCCGGCCTGACGGCGACGCTGTATAATGTCGGCAATTCCCGTCAGCGTGCCGCGGCACTCGCGGCGAAAAACCGCTCTTCCGGTGCGACCGTTTGGCCCGAGGAGAATTATTACGGCTGGCTGATCAACGACAAGCTGGACGAACTCAAGGGCCTGCTCTAGCTTCAAGCTTGCCGGGAAGACGCCGATCTTCCCCGAAAGGTTTGACGATGGACATGCGTCCTGATCCCTTCGTTCCGCCGGCACCGCTGCCGCGCACCGTGCCGCCGAGCCGGCTTGATATCATCCGCATCATCTTGCGCAATCCGCTCGAGCTCTGGGGCGAACCGTCCTATACGCTGCCTTGGATCAAGACGAGCTTCTTCGGGCAACATACCTTGATCGTCAACGATCCCGGCCTGATCAAGCATGTGCTGGTCGACAACGCTAACAACTATCGCATGTCCGACATACGCCAACTTGTCTTGCGGCCGATCCTGCGCGACGGCCTGCTGACGGCGGAGGGCCAGGTCTGGAAACGGTCGCGAAAGGCGGTTGCCCCTGTTTTCACGCCGCGCCACGCCAAAGGTTTCGCCGGCCAGATGCTGCAGCAATCGGAAAATTTTGTCGGCAAATATGAGGGTGCCGGTTCGGCGGGCCGGGTCTTCGATATCGCCAGTGATATGACCGACCTCACCTTTGCGATTCTTGCCGAAACGCTTTTCTCCGGCGAAATCGTTTCCTCGAGCGGCCATTTTGCCGACGACGTCAACCAGCTTCTCCATCGCATGGGCCGCATCGACCCGATGGATTTGCTGCGTGCGCCCTCCTGGGTGCCGCGCCTCACGCGCATCGGCGGCCAGAAGGTGCTGGAGAAATTCAGGGCGATCGTGCGCGACACCATGGATATGCGTCTGGCGAAGATGAAGGCCGATCGCGCCGCCGCACCGGACGATTTTCTGACGCTGCTTCTGGAGCAGGCCGGCCCCGACGGCCTGACCAAAGAGGAGATCGAGGACAATATCCTGACCTTCATCGGCGCCGGACACGAGACGACCGCGCGTGCACTGGCCTGGACGCTCTATTGTGTGGCCAACAGCCCGCATATCCGCGAGGCGATGGAAACGGAAATCGACGCCGTTCTCGCAACCGGCGCCGAGCCGGTGGAATGGCTGGATCTGATGCCTGTGACCCGGGCAGCCTTTGAAGAGGCTCTCAGGCTTTATCCGCCGGCCCCTTCGATCAATCGCGCCGCAATCACCGATGACGTCTGGACGAATGCGAAGGGCGAGAAGGTCGAAATACCGGCCGATATCACCGTGCTCATCATGCCCTGGACCCTGCATCGCCACGAACTGTACTGGGAAAAGCCGCGCGCCTATATGCCGGAACGGTTCCTGCCGGAAAATCGCGGCAGTATCGGCCGCTTCCAGTTCCTGCCCTTCGGCGCCGGCCCGCGCGTCTGCATCGGCGCGACCTTCGCGCTGCAGGAGGCGGTAATCGCACTGGCGGTAATGATGCACCGGTTTCGCTTCGACCAGACGGAAACGACGCATCCCTGGCCGGTGCAGAAGCTGACGACGCAGCCGCAGAACGGGCTGCCGATGCACGTGACGCCGCGTATAGTTTCCCGAGCGGCATAAATCTTTCGAATTATTGCGGAATTGACTGTGAATGAAAGCCGGGCAAAGTGGCAGCATTCAAAGTCGTTGCCAGGGAGAATGCCGCATGAGCCGCGTTGACAAGAACGGTCTTGCCGTCGAAACCGTCCTTCATGATTTCCTGACCCGGGAGGTGCTGCCGGGGCTGGCAGTCGATGCGGACAAGTTCTTTGCCGATTTTTCAGCGATCGTCCATGATCTCGCGCCTAAGAACCGGGCGCTGTTGAAAAAACGCGACGAACTGCAGCTCAAGATCGACGACTGGTATCGCCAGCACGGCGCTCCGACCGATATGGATGATTACCAGTCCTTCCTCCGCGGGATCGGCTATCTCCTGCCGGAGGGATCGGACTTCCAGGTTTCGACCCAGAATGTCGATCCCGAGATCGCCTCGATCGCTGGCCCGCAGCTGGTCGTTCCGGTCATGAATGCCCGCTATGCGCTCAATGCCGCCAATGCCCGCTGGGGTTCGCTCTACGATGCGCTCTATGGCACCGACGCCATTTCCGAAAGCGACGGCGCTGAAAAGGGCAAGGGTTACAATCCGAAGCGTGGCGAGAAGGTGATCGCCTGGGTGCGCGATTTCCTCGATATGGCGACGCCGCTGCAGGATAGCAGCTGGAAGGACGTCGGCAGTTTGGTCGTCAAGGATGGAGCACTCGCCATCAGATCGGTCGATGGAGAGCAGGCCATGCTGAAGGATGGTGGGCACTTTGCCGGCTATCGCGGCGATGCTGCCGCCCCGACGCATATTCTCCTGAAGAACAACGGCATCCATATCGAAATCGTCATCGATGCGACGACGGCGATCGGCAAGTCCGATCCGGCTCATATTTCCGACGTCTGGCTGGAATCGGCCATCACCACGATCATGGACTGCGAGGATTCGATCGCGGCCGTCGATGCCGAGGACAAGGTCACCGTCTATCGCAACTGGCTCGGCCTGATGAAGGGCGATCTGCAGGAAGAAGTGGCAAAGGGCGGGGCGAGTTTCGTCCGCAAGCTCAATCCGGATCTGGACTATGCCGGCCCGGACGGCGCTTCGTTCGAGCTGCATCGCCGCTCGTTGATGCTGGTGCGCAACGTCGGCCACCTCATGACCAATCCTGCGATCCTCGACAGCGATGGGAACGAAGTGCCCGAAGGCATCATGGATGCCGTCATTACCGGCCTGATCGCCCTTTACGATATCGGCCCGGCCGGCCGGAAGAAGAATTCCCGCGCCGGCTCCATGTATGTGGTCAAGCCGAAGATGCATGGGCCGGAGGAAGTCGCCTTCGCCGTCGAGATCTTCTCGCGGGTCGAAGATGCGCTTGGGCTGGCGCGCAATACCATCAAGATGGGCATCATGGATGAGGAGCGCCGCACGACGGTCAATCTCAAGGAATGCATCCGCGCCGCCCGCGAGCGCGTCGTCTTCATCAATACCGGCTTCCTCGATCGCACCGGCGACGAGATTCACACCTCGATGGAAGCCGGCCCGATGATTCGCAAGGGCGACATGCGCCAGGCAGCCTGGATTTCCGCCTATGAGAACTGGAACGTCGACATTGGCCTCGAATGCGGCCTTTCCGGCCATGCCCAGATCGGCAAGGGCATGTGGGCGATGCCCGATCTGATGGCGGCGATGCTGGAGCAGAAGATCGCCCACCCGAAGGCCGGCGCCAACACCGCCTGGGTGCCGTCGCCGACGGCTGCGACCCTGCACGCCACGCATTATCACCGGGTCAATGTCGCCCGAGTCCAGCAGGGATTGAAGGACCGGGCCCGTGCCAAGCTCTTCGACATTCTCTCCGTACCGGTGGCGGTGCGGCCGAACTGGACAGCGGAGGAAATCCAGCGCGAACTCGACAACAATGCCCAGGGTATCCTCGGCTACGTCGTGCGCTGGGTCGACCAGGGTGTCGGCTGCTCGAAGGTGCCCGACATCAACAATGTCGGCCTGATGGAAGACCGCGCCACATTGCGCATTTCGGCCCAGCATATGGCGAACTGGCTGCATCATAGGGTCGTCACCGAGGCAGAGATCGTCGAAACGATGAGGCGCATGGCCGCCGTCGTCGACCGGCAGAACGAGCAGGACCCCGCCTATCGGCCAATGGCCGGCAATTTCGACGGCTCGATTGCCTTCCAGGCGGCCCTCGATCTCGTCCTGAAGGGCAGGGAGCAGCCGAACGGCTACACCGAGCCGGTGCTTCACCGCCGCCGCCTCGAGCTCAAGGCACAGCAGGCCGGTTGAAATAGGAAAGGCCGCCGGAACGACGTCCCGGCGGCCTTTTTTATACCGAATTCGGTATCTACCTTACTGAATGACGATGACCTTGGACGTGCCCTTGCCGGGACGCACGCGGCTGTAGAGGTCGATGACATCCTGGTTCATCAGGCGAATGCACCCCGAGGAAGCGGCGGTGCCGATCGAAGCCCATTCCGGCGTGCCGTGCAGGCGGAACAGCGTGTCCTTGCCGTCCTCGTTGAAGAGATACATGGCGCGTGCGCCGAGCGGATTGGTGAGACCCGGGCCCATGCCGTCTTCGACGTATTTGGCGACGTCAGGACGGCGGACAGCCATTTCCTTCGGCGGGTGCCAGGTCGGCCATTCCTGCTTCCAGGCGACGTAGGCGGTGCCGGCCCATGCGAAGCCCTGCTTGCCGACGCCGATGCCGTAGCGCATCGCCTTGCCGTTGGCGAGGATATAATAGAGGAAGCGCTCGCGCGTGTTGACGATGATCGTGCCGGGGCGCTCGGTGGTCTGGTAGCTCACGACCTGGCGGCGGAACTGCGGCTTGACCCTGTCGATCGGGATCGCCGGCAGAGAGTATCCGGCATCCTTCGTCACGCCATAGGCGTCGTTGAAGATTTGAGCTGTCTGTACCGTCGGGCCTGCGCCCTTGTCGTCGACGGATGCGCTATCGGAACTGGTGGAGCAGCCGGCCAGTGCTAGCGTTGTCAGCAGGCCAAATACAGGGAATGCATTGCGGATGCGCATAGATGACTCTTGAAGTTTTGGGGCAGGGAGAAACAGTCTTTCGACCATCGTTGATTATGGTTTATTTTCGATTAACTTGCGCTTTGCAAGGCTACTGCGGCGCGACAAATCCGTCTGCGGCGCAAATTAGAAGCGCATGGTTTTTTTGCAACAACACGCTAGCCCCTGCGACGGTTATCCATGACGATTTTGAGCGTTTACAATAACAATCCGTTAATCGACGGCCGGCAATCGGACAGGGCCATGATGGTGCGGCGGGGAACGCAGATTTTACTGCATGAAATGCGCCACGCCGTGCTGCCTGAACTGCCGCTGGCCAGCGGCCGCCGTGCCGATTTGATCACGCTTTCGGAAAAGGGCGAAGTCTGGATCATCGAAATCAAGACGTCGATCGAGGATTTCCGGGTGGATCGCAAATGGCCGGAATACAGGCTGCATTGCGACCGCCTGTTCTTCGCGACCCACAAGGACGTGCCGCTCGACATCTTTCCCGAGGAGTGCGGGCTCTTCCTGTCGGACGGTTATGGCGCCCACATGATTCGCGAAGCGCCGGAACACCGCATGGCGCCCGCCACACGCAAATCCGTCACGCTCAATTTCTCGCGCGCCGCCGCGCAACGGCTGATGATGGCCGAATGGGCGAGCGGAAAGCCGTTTACCGTGGATGATGTCTAGAGCATGTCGCGCAAAAGTGTGCAGCGGTTTTGCCCGGCAAAGCGTGAAACGCTTTTGCCGAGACATGCGTAAAACAAAGACCTAAAGCGCGAGGAGCGAATCTGAAAGATTGCGACGCGCTTTAGAGCAATTCCAGCAAAAGTGCGAAGCGGTTTTCCGTCCGGAATTGCGCAAAAACAAAAAAGTTAGAGCGGTTCTGCGCTTCCGTGATAACTGAACCGCTCTGATCCCGCGGCCTATTTCGGCGCGCGTTTGGCAAGGATGCGCTGCAGCGTCCGCCGGTGCATGTTGAGCCGGCGCGCCGTTTCCGAAACATTGCGCTCACACATTTCATAGACCCGTTGAATGTGCTCCCAGCGCACCCGGTCGGCCGACATCGGATTCTCGGGAAGCTCCGCCTTTTCGCCGGCCCGCTGCGTCAACGCCGAAAACACGTCGTCGGCATCCGCGGGCTTTGCCAGGTAATCGACGGCGCCGAGTTTCACGGCCGTCACCGCCGTTGCGATATTGCCGTAGCCGGTCAGCACGATGATCCTGGTGTCGTCGCGCTTCTGGCGGATGGCTTCGATGACGTCGAGCCCGTTGCCGTCGCCGAGCCTGAGATCGACCACCGCATATTTCGGCGGGCGGCCTTTCGATTTCGCGACGCCTTCCGCTACCGATTCGGCCGTCTCGACCTGGAAGCCGCGCGTCTCCATCGCCCGGGCGAGGCGGCGCAGGAACGGTCCGTCGTCGTCGACGATCAGCAGGCTGGCGTCAGGGCCGATATGGTCTTCATCAGACGCGGCGAAATTTTCATGATTCTGTTCTGTCATCGTCTCGGTCCCGGCGGTTGAACGCCCGATCTGTGTCAACCGCTCTATTCTGTTTATGCCGACAAAGTCATTTTGTCGAATTTGCGTCGATCAGCATGCGCGGCCATTCGATTCGGATCCGTGCGCCCGCACTTTCCGGGTCGCGATTCTCGAAGATCAGCGATGCGCCGGAGCGCTCCAGCAGCGTCTTGGCGATGAAAAGTCCGAGACCGAGGCCGCCGGCCGTATCCTCTTTCTGCCTTTTGGTCACATAAGGCTCGCCGATCCGGGTCAGAATGTCGGGAGCATAGCCGTTGCCGTCGTCCTCGATGACGATCAGCACTTTATCGTGATCATGCTCGACGGTGACGATCACTTTCTCCCGCGCATAGTCGACGGCGTTTTCGATCAGATTGCCGAGCCCGTACATGATACCCGCGTTGCGGTCGGTCACCGGCTCGTCCTTGCGCGGGGTCTTTTCGATCAGCTCGAGCGTGATGCCGAATTCCCGGTGGGGTGCCACGATCTCCTCGATCATCGAGGAAAGCGGCAGGCGACGCATATGTGCCTCGCCTTCGGAGGAGAGTGTCGTCAGCCGCCGCAGGATGTCGCGGCAGCGTTCGCTCTGGCTGCGCAGCAGCATCACGTCCTCGCGGAAACGATCGTCGTCTTTGAGTTCCCGCTCCATTTCCTTGGCGACGACGCTAATCGTCGCGAGCGGCGTGCCGAGCTCGTGGGCGGCTGCGGCTGCCAGTCCGTCGAGCTGCGAAAGATGTTTTTCCCGCTGCAGCACCAGTTCGGTTGCCGCCAGCGCATCGGCAAGTTGGCTTGCCTCCATCGAAACGCGATAGGCGTAGAAGGCGGCGAAGGCCATCGTCGAGGCAATCGAGCACCAGACACCAAACTGCATGACATTGTGGACGTTGATCTCGACGCCGTCGAACCACGGCAGCGGAAAGGGCGAAAAGGCGAGCACCGTGATGCAGACCATCGCAAAGCCGATCAGCGCCGTGCTGTAACGGATGGGCTGCGAGGCAAAGGAAATGATAACCGGCACGCAGACAAGCGCTGCGAACGGATTGGCAAGGCCGCCGGTGATGAAGAGCAGCGCGCAGAGCTGCAGAAGATCGAAGCCAAGCAGCGCAAAGGCGGCCGGCGGTTCCAACCGGTGCGTCGGCGGATAGCGGATCGTCAGGTAGAAATTCACCCAGGCAAGGGCGGCGATCAGCGACGAGCTGGCAATCAGCGGCAAGGGAAATTTCAGCCAGAAGGCCACGATGAACACCGTCAGCGCCTGGCCGCCGACCGCAAGCCAGCGTAGCCGCACCAGCGTCTGCAGGCGCAGCCTGCGGCTGCTGTGCCGGTCCTCCTGCGCATGGCTTTCCGTCTTGTCAATCATGCCGAGGGCTCCTTGGATGGCTCTCATGTACCACGCGGTTTTGCCCGTGTCGTCGGCAGCGCCTCCTCGGGCCGCTCCGGCCAGGGATGCCGGGGATAACGGCCGCGCATATCGGCGCGCACATCCCTCCACGAGCCGGCCCAGAAGCCCGGCAGGTCACGTGTCGTCTGGATCGGCCGATGCGCCGGCGAGGTGAGTTCGAGCAGCAGCGGCAGGCGGCCTCCGGCGATCGCCGGGTGCTGCTTCAATCCGAACAGCTCCTGCACGCGGATCGTCAGCACCGGCTCCTCACCCTCATATTGGATCGGATGCCTTTGGCCGGTCGGCGCTTCGAAATGGGTCGGTGCCAGCCGGCTAAGGTCGCGTTGCAACTCGTGCGGCACCAGGGACATCAGCCCATTCGAAAGCCCGGCCGCGGAAATCTCGGAAAGGCCGCGGGCCTCCGTCTGAAACGGGCCGAACCAGTCGTCCAGCCGGGAAAGCAGGGCATCGTCGCCGACATCCGGCCAGGGATCGCCGATCGTCCGGTGAAGAAATCCGATCCGCTCGCGAAGCTGCACGGCCTCCTTCGAGAAGGCCAGCTGATCGAGCCCCAGTTCGCGCACCCCCTCCACCAGCGCCTGGGTGACCGCAGCCCCGGAAGGTCGCGGCAAAGGCGTCTCGTCGAAGACGATGGCACCGAGCCGGGTTGCTCGCCGCGCCCTGACCTGCCGGCTTTGCCGGTCGAAGAAGATCTGATCGCCGGTTTTGATCTCGCCCGGCAGCTCGGCGTCGATGTCGCCGCGCGTCACCTCGGCTGCCGCCAGAATCCGCGCCTGCGCCGCTCGTCCGGTGAGATCGGCGATGACGAGCATCTGGCTGCCGGCCAGCCTCTCGGTTTCCGGCAGCTCCGCACCGCGCCCGTTCGCCATCACGAATCGGCCGCGCCCGCCGCGCTGAAGCGCGATTCGGTCCGGGAATGCGTGCAACAAAAGCTGGCCCGCAAGCGCCGGCGCCGTTGCGGCAACGCTGTCGAGGCCGCTCGCCAGCCGCCCAGCCAGCCGCCGCGAGGCGTCGGCTCTCTCGCCGCGCTCGGCCTTGAAGCGCCGCAGCCGGTCCTCGATATCGATGCTCGTTCCGCCAAGCCCCTGTTCGGTGAGAAGCACGGCGATCATCGCCGCATCGCGGGCATGGCCCGATTCGCCCGACGATACGACCATGGCGGCAAGCCGCGGCGGCAAGGCGAGATCGCGCATCACCTTGCCGCGCGCCGTCAGTGCGCCGTCCTTGTCGAGCGCGCCGAGCTGGCCAAGCAGAAGCCGCGCTTCCCTGAGCGTCGTTTCCGGCGGCTGATCGACGAAGGCAAACGATGCCGGATCCTGCACGCCCCAATGGGCGAGATCGAGCACCAGGCCGGAAAGATCGCTGGACAGGATCTGCGGCGGTGTGAAGGCCGGCAGTGCCGCTGTCTGGCCCTGATGCCACAGCCTGATGGCGATACCCGGTTCCGTTCGTCCGGCGCGGCCGGCCCGCTGATCGGCGGACGCCCGCGACACGCGCACCGTCTCCAGCCGCGTGATCCCGGTCGACGCCTCGAAGACCGGCAGGCGCTGCAGCCCGCTGTCGATCACGATCCTGACGCCGTCGATGGTGATCGAGGTTTCGGCAATCGAGGTGGCCAGCACGATCTTGCGCGTTCCCGTGGATGCCGGGCGGATCGCCGCATCCTGATCCTTCTGGCTGAGATTGCCGTAGAGCGGCGCAATCAGCGTTTCGGCGCCGAATCGTCCCTGCAGGCGTTCGACCGTCCGGGTGATTTCCGCCTGGCCGGGCAGGAAAGCGAGGATCGAGCCGGTCTCATCGGCATGCGCATCGAGGATCGCCCGCGTGACCGCATCCTCGATGCGTTCGCCGCCCGGCCGGTCCTGGTAGCGGATATCGATCGGAAAGCTGCGTCCCAGGCTTTCGATGACGGGCGGATGGTCGAGCAGGGCGGCCACGCGGCCGACGTCGAGCGTCGCCGACATCACCAGGATACGCAGATCCTCGCGCAGCGCCGACTGGACATCGAGTGCCAGCGCCAGCCCAAAATCGGCATCGAGCGAACGCTCGTGGAATTCGTCGAAGATCACCGCCGAGACACCGGTCAGTTCCGGATCGTCGAGGATCATCCGGGCAAAAACCCCTTCGGTCACCACCTCGATCCGTGTCGCCGCCGATATCCTGTTGTCGAGGCGCATACGATAGCCGACCGTGCCGCCGACCTGTTCGCCGATCAGCGATGCCATCCGGCTTGCCGCCGCCCGCGCCGCCAGCCGCCGCGGCTCCAGCAGGATGATCTTGCCGTTTCCGCGCCAGGCCTGGTCGAGCAGGTAAAGCGGCACCAGCGTCGTCTTGCCGGCGCCGGGCGGTGCGGAAAGAACGGCGCGTCCCCGCTCGGCCAGGGCGGCGCCGACCGCCGGCAGGACATGGGAAACCGGAAGATCCGGCAAGGATGCACTGAACGTCACTGGCGGCCCGCCACCGTCTCATAGGCGAGAATGGCGCCGGCGAGATCTTCGAGTGCGGCGCCGACCGACTTGAACAGCGTGATCTCGGCATCATGGCTTCGCCCGCCATGGGCGCCGCTGACGAGTTCGGCAAGCTCCGCTTTTATGTCGCTTTCCTTCAACACGCCGCTTTTCAGCGGCTGGACGATGTCGCCCGCCTCGCTGAGGGCGCCGGCGCGGGTATCGACATAGACCGACGCGCGGCGGATGGCCTCGTCGTCGCTTTCGCGCATGCTCGGCTTGAAGGCGCCGATGAGATCGAGATGGGCGCCGGGTTTCAGCCATTCGCCCGATATCAGCGGCTCGCTGGCAAGCGTGGCGCAGGAAATGATGTCGGCCGTGCGTGCCGCGGCTTGCGCATCGGCGACCGCCTCGGCATCGAGACCGAGCGCCCGCGCTTCGGCCGCGATCTTTTCCGCCGCTTGGCCGTTGCGACCCCAGACCCGGTACCGCTTGATCGGCCGGGTCGTGCCATGGGCGAACATCAGGTTGAGTGACAGCCGACCGGTTCCGCAGACGAGCATCTCCTCCGCATCCGGGCGGGCGAGATAGCGGGCCGCCAGCGCCGATGCCGCCGCCGTCCGCCGCGCCGTCAGTTCGCCGCCGTCGATCGCGGCCAGCATCTCGCCGGTGGCACCGGAGGAAAGAAGATAGGTTCCGAAGATTGCCGGCAGGCCGCGCCGCATATTGCCTGGAAAGACCGAGACGGTCTTGACCCCGGCATAGCGTCCTGGAACCCAGGCCGGCATCAGCAGCAGCGTGGCGCTCTCCTCACCCGGCACATCCATGTCATGGTGATGGCGCACCGGCATCACGCATTCGCTCTGGAACATGCGGGCGATCGCCTCGATCAGTTCCGGCCAGGGCAGGGCTGCGCGCGTCTGTTGTTCATCGAGGACAAGCATTCTTAACTCCCGTATTGGTCTTCGCCGCCAAATTAGCGAGTGAGACATACCATAGGCAAGCGACCTGGATTTCCCGCTCAGGCTCCCCATATGGGGATTGTCTCCATCGCCGAACCCATTCCCTGGGAATTCGGCGAAAACGAATCCGCAAAACCGCCCGATCGGCGGCAATTTTTCGTAGTTTCTGGAAGGCAGCGCTAAAAACCCTTCATTTTCAACCTGTTACAAAATTGTCAAAAAACTTTTGATTGGTGTGTTGACTTGGAAAAGGGGATAGTTCTATAAGCCCAC
>NZ_NWSV01000020.1 GCF_002531935.1 Rhizobium chutanense
GCTTTGCAGCCACGCCGAGAGACAGTCCAAGTCGTTATAATTTCATATGTTTTTTTGTTCCATAACATGCATTATGCCAAACAGGGTACGATAGGGTATATTATATATCCTACAGCGGTCGTCGTTTTCGGCCGTCCAAGCGCCCCTTCCCGAGACATGGAAGGGAACGAAATTCGGAAGGCCTGGTTAGAGCTTGGCACGGTCGTTCCAAGAGCCGTGACGATGCCATGTACCCGAGGAGCATGTTGTGAATGTTCTAAGTTTTCCCAGAGGCAGAAACAATCGCGATGGTCCTGATGCCGGTTTCGTGACCACCGACGCTGATCACCGCCGGCTCTACAGGTTTGCCCTGCAATACGATATGGACGGCAAGACTTGGGCAACCGAGGTCTGGGCCTATTCTTCCAAAGATGCCGAGGACCGGGTCGCTGCCATGCGCAGATCACTGACGCTATGCGGCCAACTCTATGGCGAAGTCGAAGGCTAACACTCCCTGACGCCTGTCACATGCCGCTCGCGCGGACCAGCGGGAAACGCAAGCGTGATATCCGCTGTGATTTCGGTGCCGTTCCGAAGATCGTGGACGGGGTGAGCGTTAGCTGTCTCATGCCGAGGGCAACGGAGACCGAGTTTTTTAAGCGAGCCGATCTCATGGACACCGCCATCGCCAGGCGAAAAAGGACGATGCCGGCGAGGTCGCGCGGATCGGCTACGACGCGATGATGGACGGCGAAGGAGACGTCGTCAGCGGCTGGAAGAACAAGCTGCAGGCAGCCGTTGCCAATGTCACGCCGGCAAGCATGCTTGTCCACCAGCATTCAAAGATGGCGGAGCCGGGTTCCGGCAGGATCGTTTGCGAAGGGGCAGAACCCTTCGCTAAGCAAGTCCGCCAGCAGAGTGATATTGCGAAGTCCGCAGCCACGAGGTTTTCTTGCCCCGCAACAAATCGACAAGGCGGGTAAGCTTCGTCGATCAGTATTATTTACGGATTTGTAAAAGTCCTGAAAGCTTGCTGAAAGGTTCGACGCTGTACGCAAAAGGTGCATCGTGGAGGAGACACGATCAACGTGAGACGGAAGCGATGTAAATCACCGTATCGGAGGAGACTACAATGCGTTTTTCACGTGCACTTTTGCACACTGTTGCTTTTTCGACGTTACTTGCTGCAACCTCCTTGGCTGCAGGAACAGTCAGTGCGGCCGACAAGGTTACCCTGATGGTTGGTGGATATGAGAAGCAGATCTACCTCCCCGCCAAGCTCGCAGAATCTTTGGGTTACTTCAAGGACGAGGGCCTCGATGTCGAACTTCTGAACGAGCCCGCCGGTGTCGATGCCGAAAACCAGCTTCTGGCTGGCGCGGTCCAGGGCGTGGTCGGTTTCTACGACCACTGCATCGATCTTCAGGGCAAGGGCAAGTTCGTCGAATCGGTTGTCCAGTTCAGCCAGGCGCCCGGCGAAGTTGAGCTGGTATCCACCAAGCATCCCGAAATCAAATCGGTTGCAGATTTCAAGGGCAAGAGCCTTGGTGTGACCGGATTGGGATCATCGACGAATTTCCTGACTCAATATCTGGCGGTCAAGAACGGTCTCAGTCTTTCCGATATAACATCGGTGCCTGTCGGCGCAGGCGCAACCTTCATCGCCGCCATGCAACAAGACAAGATCCAGGCCGGCATGACGACAGAACCGACCATCACGCGTCTGGTGAAGACCGGAGAAGCCAGCATCCTTGTCGATATGCGCACGATGGAAAATACCCGTGCGGCCCTTGGCGGCACCTATCCGGCCGCATCGCTTTATATGGAAAGCTCCTGGGTCGAGGCGCACAAGGATACGGTGCAGAAACTCGCCAATGCGTTCGTCAAGACGCTGAAGTACATCAATACGCATTCTGCCGCTGAAATCGCCGACAAGATGCCGAAGGACTTCTACGTCAGCGACAAGGACGGCTACATCAAGGCTCTCGACCGCGGCAAGTCCATGTTCACGGCTGACGGTGTCATGCCGGACGACGGTCCGAAGACGGTGCTTGCCGTCCTGCAGGGCTTTTCGAAATCCCTGAAAGACAAGCAGATCGACCTTTCGAAGACTTACACGACGGATTTCGTCAAGAACGTCAAGTAAGGCCGTGGTGCCGCTCCCGAACCGCGTTCGGAAGCGGCACCCACTCGATCATGGCTTCGTCCGTCTTGCGTATGACTTCCAAGCGTGCTGAGGTCGTCCGCCTATCGCGTTCTCGGTTATCAACGTTGACCGCGTTGATGACGATGTTCAGGGAATCGCCGGCCTGCGTCTGCGAGGTGATGCGGTCGTACCATCTCTTTGTCAGCCTGCGACGGAGGGGAAGCGGATGAGGTCGCCGGGCGCCTTTGCCTCATCGTTGCTGTAGCGATCACCAGCACGATGAGAAGGCCGCCGATGTTCCACCTCGATCGACGCTGATACGATGTCGTCCCATATTCGTCTCAATGGTCGCTGTTGAGTGGATCACAATCCGTTCCCTCGTTTCCGTTGCTGCTCGCCACAACAATGCTTTAAATCGCAACTCACATCGGCCGTTCTACCTGAGTAAGGTTTGGAGCGAAAATGCGCATTCTGCTAGTTGAAGACGACAGCATTCTTGGCTCATCCCTAAAGAAGGCGTTGGAGAAACATGCCTATGGCGTCGATTGGATGCGCGACGGCCAGTCAGGACTCGAAGCGGCGGAGCATTCGCATTTTGCGGCCGTTATCCTCGACATCAACCTGCCGCAGCTTGGCGGCATCGAACTCCTGCAGAGCATACGCCGGAAGGGCAACACGGTTCCCGTCCTACTGCTGACGGCCCTTGATGCGGTCAGGCGCAAGGTCGAAGGCCTCGATGAGGGCGCGGATGACTATCTGGTCAAGCCTTTCGACCTCGATGAATTGCTTGCCCGCCTGCGTGCGCTCATCCGCCGCCGTGAGGGCCGGACCGAAAGCCTGTTGCGGTGCGGCGATGTGGAAGTAGATCCATCGGCAATGGTCGCGCGCAAGGGCAACCTGCAGATTCATACCACGGCCAAGGAATTTCACCTGCTCAAGCTCTTGATGGAGCGCAGCGGCCGCTATGTGACGAAGAACGACATAGAATACGCGCTCTACGATGCACACAGCTCGGTCGAAAGTAATGCAATCGAGGTGATGATCTACAATCTGCGCAAGAAGCTCGGGACCGATTTCATCAAATCGATCCGTGGCATCGGGTACATGATCGAACGATGAGCCAATCTACCCTCACGCGCAAGCTCTTCTTCAGGATCGCGCCAGTCGTGGTGGTGACGATCATGGTGATCGCAGCTTTCGCCTTCAACAGCGCCACGCGCGAGATCAACAACATCTACGACGCGCAACTTATCAACGATGCAAACGTTTTGTGGAGCCTGCTTCATAACCGGCTGCAGCATTTGCCAGAACACACGCCGCAACAGGTCGACGACATCGACTTTAGCATGGACAACCAACTAGCCTTTAACGAAGACGCGGACGACTACGCCGACGCGCATATGTTCCGCGCCTGGGTAAACGGCAAAATCCTCTTCTACAGCAGCACGGCATTCCTGTCCGACGTGCCGCACCAGCGGGCGGGTTTCACGAACCTAAGCTATCGCAATGAGAACTGGCGCGTTTATTCGCTGCCGATCCCGAATTCCGGCATTGTCATGGAAGTCGGCGAGAAGATCTCGCTGCGCCAGACGTTGGTCTCCAATATCCTGCTGAACCTCTTCTTTCCGCTGCTCATACTGGTGCCGGTGATCGGCTTCTTGATCTGGCTCGGCATCAATAACGGCCTGCGCACCATCCATGGACTGGTCCACCAGATTCGTACCCGTTCCCCCGACGACCTTTCAGAAATACCGGTCGGCGATCTGCCCAGGGATCTCTTGCCGCTCCGCCGTTCAATCAATCAGCTTCTCGGCAAACTCGGGCGGTCGCTGACGCTGGAAAGACGCTTTTCGGATCTTGCCGCCCATCAACTGCGCACGCCGCAAGCAAGCGTCAAACTGCTCTTGCAGATGCTGGATAGCGCCGACGACGAACAGGAGCGCAAGGCGATCATTGCCGATCTGGTTACCAGCAACAACCGGGCAACCCATCTGATTGAGCAGTTGCTGCGCCTTGCGAGAGTTAGCCACCATCCCCTAAATCCGATGCCTGTTCGTCTCTACCATCTTATGGCATCGACGCTCGCGGAACTCGGCAACATCATCACCAGCCGTAAGCTCGACGTCTCTTTGGACGGTCCTGAATCGGTCGAGGTGAGGACGGACGCATCGTTGCTGCAGATGATGGTCGGCAACCTCCTGGACAACGCGATAAAGTACACCCCACCCGGTGGTCGGATCGAGGTGGTTCTCGCCGCGGAGGCTGACTTCTGGCTGATTTCAATCAGTGACAGCGGACAGGGAATACCGCCCGACGAACGTCAAGCGGTCTTCAAGCGCTTCTATCGTCTCGACACCCTCAGCGCCGAGGGCGCTGGCCTTGGGCTTGCCATCGTCGCCGATACGGCGGATCGTCTTGCGGCATCGGTCAAGCTTTCCACACCGGTCTGGGGCCACGGCTTGCGAGTTGAGCTGCGACTGCCGAACAACTGAACCCGGACCGATACCTTCCGATCCCGATCAAAGCCTAAATAAACTGACCATCACAGGCGTTTCAGGTCGCGGCGTCCGCATATTTCATTTTCGGATCATTTTCCCTTCAGTCCTGCCTCATCGGCGCCCAGTAAGACCGCCGAGAAAGTTCGAAAGGGCATTTGATGCAGGTTTTCTCCGATTTTGACGGCACGATTTCCATCCAGGACGTGACGGATATCGTGCTGTCGCACTTTGCCGATCCCGAATGGGAACAGATCGAACAGAAATGGAAGGACGGGCTGATCGGATCGGCCGATTGCATGCGCCAGCAGATTGCACTCATCCACGCAAGCCCAAGCGAGCTCGGCGCGCTGCTTGATACGGTCGCCATCGACCCCGGCTTCAAGTCCTTCCTCGACTATTGTCGGCTGGCCGGCGTGCCGGTGAGCGTCGTCTCCGACGGCGTCGACCATTTCATCCGACACGTCTTGCTGCGTAATGGCATCCACGATCTTCCCGTTATTGCCAACCGCCTCTCCTGCCGGCTCGTCGACGGCCGCGAGGCCTACGCCCTTTCGCCCGCGCCCAGGGCGACCGGCTGCTTGTCCGGTTCGGGTGTCTGCAAATGCCAGGTCATCTGGGGCATCGAACCACACATCTTTATCGGGGACGGACGAAGCGATTTCTGCGTTTCCGGCATGGCCGATCTTGTCTTCGCCAAGGACAAGCTCGCCGATTACTGCACCGACCATGGCATCCCGTTTATCGGCTTTGCCGACTTCACCGACCTGCGTTCGAAGCTGAAAACGGTCCTTACAGGCATCGCGCGCCAAGGCCGCGTGGTCCCCCAATCCCAAATCGCATGAACCAGACCAAGAGGCATCTGATGAACATTGTGAATGTCGAAACCTTCTTCGAAAAGTCCCCGCTATCCGAACGCTCGGAGGCCGAACTGCGGCTGATGGAAGAAGCCTACTGCTCGCATGGCGATACCGTCCACTACGCGGCGGAGCCGAAATTCTTTGCGGAATGCGAGGGATCCTATGTCTACGACGCCAAGGGCACACCCTTCCTCGATCTGCAGATGTGGTACTCGGCCGTCAATTTTGGCTATCGCAACGAAAGGCTGAATGCCGCCGTCCATCGACAGCTCGACCGCCTGCCGCAAGTCGCCTCGCAATATCTGCACCGTGAAAAGGTCGAGCTTGCCGCCATGATCGCGCAGGATGCCGAACGCAAATTCGGGCGCAAGGGCCGCGTTCATTTCAATGTCGGCGGCTCACAGGCGGTCGAGGATTCGTTGAAGCTCGTGCGCAACTATACCGGTGGCAAAAGCCTTATGTTCGCGTTCGAAGGCGGCTATCACGGCCGCACCCTCGGGGCCTCGGCCATCACCTCCAGCTATCGCTATCGCCGCCGCTTCGGCCATTTCGGCGAACGGGCGCAGTTCGTCGAGTTCCCCTACCATTTCCGCGGTCCGAAAGGCATGACGAAGGAGGAATATGGCGAGCACTGCGTGCGCAAGTTCGCCCGCCTCTTCGAAAGCGAATATAACGGCGTCTGGGATCCAAAGGTCGGCAGTGCCGAATATGCGGCCTTCTACGTCGAACCGATCCAGGGAACGGGCGGATACGTCATCCCACCGATGAACTTCTTCACGGAACTCAAGAAGGTTCTGGACCAGCACGGCATCCTGCTCGTCGTCGACGAGATTCAGATGGGCGTCTACCGGACGGGCAAACTCTGGTCGATCGAACATTTCGGCGTTCAGCCCGATATCCTTGTCTTCGGCAAGGCAATCACCAATGGGCTCAACCCGCTGTCGGGCGTCTGGGCCAGGGAAGAAATGATCAATCCGACGGTCTTTCCGCCTGGCTCCACCCATTCCACTTTCGCCAGCAACCCGATGGGCACGGCCGTCGCGCTGGAGACCATGAAAATGCTGGAAGAGGAGGATTTCGGCGCCGCGATCATGGCCAAGGGCGCGTATTTCCTCGATGGCCTGAAACAGCTCCAGAAACACCATGCGATCGTCGGCGATGTCGATGGGCTCGGATTGGCGCTGAGATGCGAAATCTGCAAGGAAGACGGTTTCACGCCTGACAAGGCAACGATGGACTGGCTCTGCGACGAGGGCATGAAGGGCGATCTTGAGGTCGGCAACAAAACCTATGGCCTCGTTCTCGACGTCGGCGGCTATCATAAAAACGTCATCACGCTGGCCCCGAACCTGCTGATTACCCGCGAGGAAATCGACCTGGCGCTGACGCTGCTCGACCAGCTCTTCAAGCGCGCGGTCCGGAGATAGTGTCGTGCAGCTTCTCCTCCTTCATCTCGACGATGCTTTGGAGTTGCAGCCGGACTTCGTGCGCGCCTGCACGCTTGCGGGCGCGTGCCACCATGTTGACAAGTTGAGCGGCAAGGCGATCAGACTGTGGGGCAGGCAGAAGATGCTTGCCGAGCTCAGCCGAGACATAGCGCGATCGCTGCCGCCGCGCAGCAGAGGACCGTACCTTGCTTTCATGGGTTCGGGCGATTTCCACCATGTGACCGCCCTGCTGCTCGATGCCGCTCTCGAGCGGTGTCCAGTTTCGACCACGCTCGTTCATTTCGACAATCACCCCGACTGGGTGAATTTCGAGGGCGGCATGCATTGCGGCTCGTGGGTCAACAGCGCACTTTCAAATCCCAATATCGAGAGGGTCGTCACCATCGGGGTCTGCAGCCACGACCTGCGCAATCCCGAGCGCAAGGGCGCCAATCTCGGCTGGCTGCGGCAAGGCAAGCTCGAACTTTATCCTTACGAGCATCCGCCTAGCCGCGTGAAGGCCGATTATGGCAACGGGCCGAGCTACCACCAGGACAAAGGCGCCTTGCACTGGAATTCCATCTCCGAGATCGGAGAGGACAATTTCATCGACCGGATCCTCAGCCGCATCGGCACCGAAGCAGTCTATGTCACGGTCGACAAGGACGTGCTCGCCGCCGATGACGCCGTGACCAACTGGGATCAGGGGCGCATGCGGCTGCCCTATCTGATGGCGCTGATCAGCGAGATCGGCAGCCGCCATCGGATCATTGGTGCCGATGTCATCGGTGATTATTCGGTGCCGAGCTATGCCGGCGGCTTCACGACCCGTCTGCTCAAGCAGGCCGAAATCTTCATCGATCAACCGCGTCTGCGAAAGGCGGCCGATGCAGTGCGCAACATCAACAGCGCTGCAAATCATGCTTTGCTGGAAGTCTTGGCGGAATCGATGGGATGACCGGCAGCCTCACATTGCCGATGCTCGGTCTGATCCTCTTCTGCGTGCTGGCGGAAACGGTGCGCGAAGTCTGCTTCAAGCAGGCTGCCAGCGACAGCCCCGTGCTGGCGACGCTTACCAAACCGCTGACCTGGCTCGGCATTGCCTTCTGGGCCATCGAACTGCTTGCCTGGACGGCCGTGCTTGCCAGCGTGCCGCTCACCATCGCCTTTCCGCTGATGGCGCTCAGCTATGTGGCGACCGCCGCAGCGGGCGCATTTGTCTTCAAGGAAAATATCAACCTTCGCCACGCGACGGGCGTGTTTCTCGTTACCGCCGGCGTGGCCTGTGTCGGAGCAACCGGACTATGAAAATCTTTGCTCATACCAGATGGGACGCCACCCCCGTGTTGGCGGCCGTCGTGCATCTCGTTTTCGACGTCAGTCTGATCGTCGGCTTCGAAAGCCGGCCGATTTGGGTCTCGTTGATCCTGGGCTGCCTTTATGCTGTGTCGATATCCTGGAACATCAACAGCATCTCGCACAATTTCATCCACACGCCCTATTTCAAGCCTCGCTGGATGAATTACGGCTTCAGCCTCCTGGAGTCGGTGGCAATCGGCTTTTCGCAGACCTATTACCACTGGGTGCATATGCGCCATCACTCCGGGAATAGTGACCGGCCGGATGAGAACGGCGACACAATCGATCTTCTGTCGATCTATCGCCACGGCCGCGACGGCCGGCCGGAAAACGTCTGGTCCTACACGCTGAAGAGCTTTTTCCGCGACAGTCTCGGCGATATCCACAAGGCGATCGCCAAACGGCGTCCTTTCGATGCAGCATGGGGCCGCTTCGAGCTGCTCGCCTTTCTCGGCCTCTTGATCATCGCGATGATCTATGACTGGAAAGCCGTATTCTTCTTCCTGCCATTTTACTATGCCGGCAACTGCCTGTCTTCGCTCAACGGCTATTACGAGCACCTCCACGGCAATCCGGAAGAGCCGATCGCCTGGGGCGTCAGCAGCCACAAGCCCTTCTACAACTGGTTGTGGTTCGGCAATGGCTACCATGCCGAACATCACTACCGGCCACGCACCCACTGGACGCGGCTGGCAACGCTGCACGAACAGATTAAGAGCGAACAGGAAAGAGCCGGCACGCACGTGATCAGCACCTGTCATGCGCTCGGCTTCATGGCCCCCGAAAACCGTGAGGCGGAGCTTCGGCATGAGGTCTGAGGATTTGAGTTTCTTCTTGGAAGGAACAAACGGCAAGGGTGTCCTGCTGATCCATGGCCTGACCGGCGCGCCGGCCGAGATGAAGCTCGTTGCCCGCCAGCTCAATCGTCGCGGCTACAGCGTCCATGCGCCGCTGCTGGCCGGTCACGGAGAGGATATCAAGACATTGCGCCGGACCCATTGGGAAGACTGGCTGACAAGTGCGCTGCAAGCATCCGAATTCCTGGCTGAGCGAACCCATGCGATATTTGCGGCCGGCATCTGCGTTGGTGGCAAACTGTCACTGCTCGCAGCCGAGCAGCGGCCGGATCTGATCAAAGCGGTCGCCATCTATTCGCCGTGCTTTCACTATGACGGCTGGGATGTTCCGCGGCATTACACACTGCTCTCACCGCATATTGGATGGTTGTCCCGCATCCCCTTCCTCGACCGCCTCAATTTCAAGGAAAACGAATCACTCGGCATCAAGGACGAACGAATGCGGCGTATGGTCGAAGGCATGGCCGGCGAAGGTATGCTCGACAAGTTCCCGGGCCGGGGCATCGTCGAAATGCATCGGCTGGGGAAGGCGCTTCGCGGAATCCTGCCGCAGATCCAGACACCGACGCTGATCCTGCATGCGGAAGAAGACGATCTGAGCAACCCGAGACATGCCCGCTACATATCCGAGCATCTTGGCGGGCCGCACGAACTCAGGTGGATCAAGGACAGCTATCACATGATCCATCTCGACCGTCAACATCGACAGGTAGCGGCGTTCACGGCGGATTTCTTCGAGGCAAGCCATGCTGCAATTCGCGCATAATCGTCCACTTGCCGGAAACACAGAGCCAGTCACACAGATCTACGACACGATCCGTGCCATCGGCCGCGAGGCGTGGAACGCCTGCTTCCGCGGCCATGTCGAGGATTATGATTGCCTGCTGGCGATAGAAGGCGCCGGCATCGGCGATTTTGAGTGGCGCTATCTCGTTGTCGTCGAGGACGGCAGGATTAGTGCCGCGATGCCGGCTTTTCTTTGTCCCTATGCGCTGGACACTACACTGGAAGATGGCATCGCGCGCCGGCTGATCCGCCGCCTCCGGCAGTCCGCTCCGGGCTTCCTGGTGTTAAGGCTTGCCTGTCTCGGTTCACCCTGCACCGAAACCGGCGCCATCGGCTTCCATCCCGACGTGCCGCAGGAGCGTCGCGAGAGGCTGTTTGCGGGGCTTTTGTGCGCCTTCGAGACCCTAGCGGCCGAAGAAGGTTGTGCGCTGACTGGGATGAAGGATATTCCAGCACCGATTGCTGCCGAATTCGGCGTGCTGTTTGCAAGGCGCCGCTATGCGGCAATAGGGGGCCTGCCGTCCGCTTGGCTCGACATCGATTTTACGACCATCGACGACTACATGGGCAGACTGTCGGCAGGTACCCGCAAGGACATGCGGCGCAAGCTGAAGTCCTCCGACGCCGTCCGCGTCGAAATCAGAACCGATATCGACAAAGAGCTGCCGCGGATCATGGCGCTCTATCACGACACGCGGAATCGAAGCGAATGGCAGTTCGAAGAACTGACGCCGGCCTATTTCGAGGGAATCCTGACCCATATGGCTGACCGCTCGTTCTGTGCCCTTTATTTCGTCGGCGACGAACTGCTTGCCGCCAATCTGATTGTCCATGACGACCAGGTCGCAATCGACAAGTTCTTCTGTATGGATGGTGAGAAAGGACGACCTTACAATCTCTATTTCCTAAGCTGGTTCACCAATCTTCGATACTGTCTCGGCAAGGGCCTTTCCCGCTATCAGAGTGGTCAGGCCTATTACGAAAACAAGGTCAGGCTCGGCAGCCAGCTCACGGCTAACACGATGTACTTTCGGCACCGCAATTCGGTGCTGCAGGCGTTGCTGCGACTGGTTTCGCCACTTTTCTCTCAAGAACAGGCCAAGTGATGACATCGATGCGCCTGAGATGGCTTGCCGTGCCTCTCCTCAACACGCTGTTCCAGATCTTCATCAAGCTCGGCGCGACGCAGCTCGGTACAACCGAGGGCGCGACCTGGTTAAGCGCCGCGCTCACGTCGCACTGGATCCTGGCCGCTATCGTCGTCGAGATTGTCTGCTTCTTCATCTGGATGACGGTGCTTGCCGAACTCGACCTCAGCAAGGCCTTTCCGCTTTCAGGCATCAGCTACGTGCTGATCATTGCCACCGGCTGGTTCGTTTTCGACGAACCGATCGTCGATCTTCAGATTGTCGGCAGCGGTCTGATCCTGGCCGGCGTCTGGCTGATCGCCGGTGCCTCAGGAAAAACGGGCTCTGTCGGCGACCATGATGCGGAACCTGTCCTTCCGCACGCCCATGTCAGTGAGGATCGGTGATGCGGCCACCACGGAATTTCGTCCTCCGTCATGCCGAAGCCGCGGCGTCGGCGTTCAGCAACTGGATCATGAAGCGAGCGCTCTCACGCATCGTCACCCGTGGTTGTCTCAACGTCACCACATCCAATGGACTGCAGCTTTCCTTCGGCGACAGATCCGGAGAGCGGGTGCATGTCAGTTTTGCCGACCTTGCAGCGCAGTGGGCCTTCCTCGCCGATGCCGATCTGCGGCTCGGCGAACTCTATATGGATCGTCGCTTTCTCATCGAACAAGGCTCGCTCCACGAGTTCCTGGCGATGATGCTGCGTGAGTCGCAGAATGCCAGGCATCCGCTCATCGCCCGGCTGATCGATCGTGCTCGCACCCGGCTGCGCATCTTCCGCCATCGCAATCTGCCGGCCCGCTCCCAAGCCAACGTCGCCCACCATTACGACCTCGATGGCCGGCTCTACGCGCTCTTCCTCGATGCAGACCGGCAATATTCCTGCGCCTATTTCGAAAGCCCCGACCAGTCACTGGAGGCAGCGCAGCGCGCAAAGGAGCGGCACCTGGCGGCAAAATTGCTGCTCGGGCCCGGCAAGAGCGTGCTCGATATCGGCTGCGGCTGGGGTGGACTTGCCCTGCACGTGGCCCGGCATGTGCCGGGCGGGCATGTGCTCGGCATTACCCTGTCGGAGGAACAGCATGGCTACGCCCTGAAGCGGCTTGCTGAACACGAGCGAATGCAGGCAGGGGTCCGGTTTGCGCTTCAGGACTATCGCAGCGTGAGGGGACGCTTCGACAGGATCGTGTCGGTCGGCATGTTCGAACATGTCGGACTGGCATCCTACCGCGCCTTCTTCGAGAAATGCGCGGAACTGCTGGAAGATGACGGCATCATGGTTTTGCACACGATCGGCTGTTCTGCCACCCCCGGCTTCACCACGCCCTGGCTGGACAAGTATATCTTTCCCGGCGGTTACATTCCCGCACTGTCGGAGATCCTTCCCGCAATTGAGAAAGCCGGTCTTGCGGTCACCGATATCGAGGTCCTGCGCCTCCACTATGCCTGGACGCTGGCCCATTGGCGAAAGCGCTTCGTAGCGCGCTGGCAGGATGCCGCTGCACTTTACGACGAACGCTTCTGCCGCATGTGGGAATACTATCTTGCAAGCGCCGAAGCCGCATTCCTCCATGAGGATCTGGTGGTTTTCCAGATCCAATTGAGCAAACGCAACGACGCAATCCCGGTGACGCGCGACTATATCGGCGACCACGAACGGGCGGCAGTGCAGTGCTCAGAAGCCGATCTGGAAGGACCGGTTGAGCGTAAGACCGATGATGTTCTGATCGGCTGAGCCGAGCCTCGAGGTGATCGGGCTGTCGGCGGCATCTCCGACAAGGCGGCTATATTTGTCGTATATTTGCACGCTCCAGGCAGGCGAGAGCGTATAGGTGGCCGCCACGGTGAAGCCGATGGATTTCAGTCCGCCGTTTGTGTCGAACGCCTCGACGCGATCATTGCGGGCAGCCTCGCCGGTGGAAACCCCGAAATTGTTGCGCATGTAAATGGCGTTGGCCAGGGACAGACGTGGACCGGCAGACACCAACCAGCGATCACCGACCGGCTGGAACCAATCGAGGTAGAGATCGGCAAGCAGACCGTCGCCACCCCAAAGGGCCTGACGTGTTTCCGCCCGCACGCGCAGACGATCCTCTATCGGCCAATATTGCGCAAAGACGCCGGCATCGAAGTTCCAGTGGACTGAGTGCAGGCCTTCCAGTTCAGAATCATCGAATGGCGACCTTCCGCCTCTCAGGCCGACGACAGGACCGATTTCGATACCGCCGATATCAAACAGCCCATAGTCGATATTGTCGTCGGGCGCGCCGTATTGGGGCGCCTCTCCGAGGCGCCGGAAATCGAAAGACGGCATGACGCTGAAGGAATGGTGTTTCGATCCCTCATAGGAAGGACCGTATTCGACGGATCCTCCGAGTGTCACGACCCATTGGCTTTTTGAGGATTTCGCATCCTGGCACGAGGCCGGGTGAAAACCGAGTATCACGGGCAACGACAGCGCCGCGATGCGGAGTGATGCCCAGCCCGACGATATCATATACGCCTTACTCCACGCCTCAAGCATCAGCGGCCATTCCTTTTTCGAAGAGCCCCGCTTCCCTGTCTCTTAGCGCACTTTCTGCGTTTTGCCAAAGAGTTCACCGACGTACCTGGGAGTCATTGGTCCATAATATACACGCCGACGAAGACCAGTTGTTCCTAGCCGGTTCCTTCTTGTAGGGCTGTCGGCTGATCGGAGGTCCTCGATAGGCGCGATCTCTCATTGAGGCAGTCAGCTACGCCTTTCGACAACCCCTAGATCTGTTTGGGCGGGAGATAACTAAGCTTTTGGTGAGGGCGTTCGTATGATGAGGCTTGCGACAAGGCCAGGCCCGTCCTCGCGCATGGCGAGGGTTAGCCGCGCTCCGTGTCTTTCGGCTGCGGCTTTCGCGATCGCCAGTCCCAAGCCGCTCCCCTCGCTATCCTGAGGCCCTGCGCGGAAGAAGCGTTCAAAGATGCGTGGCATCTCTTCCTGGGCGATGCCGGGGCCAGTGTCGCGGATTTCGATTCGTAGTTCGTGCCCGGCGACGGCCACCGCGACGTCGACGGTTCCGCCCGGTGGCGTGTACCGCACGGCGTTCTCGACCAGATTGTCAAGGATGATCTCGAAATCGGCGAGCGCACCCATCGTAGTAGCCTTGTCATGGCGTGTGATGCCGAGGTCGATCCCTCGGCTCTGGGCGAGCGGGCTCAGGCGCGCAACGGTGTCAAGCGCAAGCTGGACGAGGTCGATCGGCTGCGGTGCGGGCGCGGTCTCGTGGGCGTCGTAGCCCGCGAGGCGCAAGAGCTTACTCACGAGGTTGTTGGCCCTGCCGATTCCAGCTTCGAGTTCGGTCAAGCGCTGAGAAAATCGGCCATCCCGGTCGTCGTGCCGAAGGTTGTCGATCTGAATTTGCAGAGCCGACAGCGGTGTGCGCAATTCATGGGCAGCATCCGAAATGAACCGCCGTTGTCTCTCCAGCAATGCGCGGAGCCGGGTGAGCAACAGATTGATCGAACTTACGAAGGGAATGACTTCGGCCGGTACGTCATCGATCGGAACAGGACTGTCCACCGTCGTGTCTCGGGAGGCGACCGCAGCGGCCAAGTGATTGAGCCGGGCCATGATCCGATCGATGATCCAGCTCAGTGTCAGCAATGACAATGGAATCAGAACGATGATTGGAAGTGCCGCCTGGAGCGCAGCATTGGCCGCCAGTTCCTGTCGGACGCTCATGTCCTGGGAAACCTGAACCGTTCGATCCGGCGCGGCCAGCGTGTAAACGCGCCAATTGTCACTGCCGGTCGAAATGTCGGCAAACCCGGTCGCTGATTGGCGGGGGATAGCAGGGGCGGGATGCGATTGTCGCAACGTCCTTCCGGCCGCATCCCAGACCTGGATGACGAAATCGTCTTCGGGATCGTGCGGCGCACCGCTGTCTGGGCCTGTTGCTGGTGATGAACGCGCATCTCCGACATAGAGTGCGATCTGCCGAAGCTGATTGTCGAGGAAGTCGGCTGCCTCGTCCTGAACCAGGAAGTATGATGTTGTGGCCGCGCAGACGCCGATAGCTCCCATCAAGCCGGCGAGCCATAAGAAAGCCGTGCGTCGGATCGATATTGTCACTTCGGGACCATCCAGCCGGCCCCTCGGACGTTGCGTATGATGTCCTTGTCGAACTTGCGCCGCACGTAATGGATGAGGACGTCTATAGCATTGCTTTCCACCTCCTCACCCCAACCATAGAGCCTTTCCTCAAGCTGGGTGCGGGAAAGAATGGTTCCGGGACGCTCCAGCAATGCCTGAAGCAGTGCAAATTCGCGCGCCGGCAATACCTCGCCGCACCCACGATATTTCACCTCATGGCTAGATAGATCTAGCTCGATTTCGCTCGTATAGAGGATTGAAACCGCCTGACCTCCATGTCGGCGCAGGACCGCGCGCATGCGCGCGAGCAGTTCTTTGACCTGGAACGGCTTCACCAGATAGTCGTCGGCCCCGAGGTCGAGCCCCGTGACGCGATCATCGAGTTTGTCACGGGCGGTGATCACCAGGATTGGCCTCTTGTCGCCGGCCGACCGCAGCGTGCGCAGGATTTCCAGGCCCGAACGGCCGGGCAAGCCGAGGTCGAGCAGCACAAGACCATGGCCGCCAACCGCGACGGCTTCGTCCCCGAGTTGCCCGTCACGCACCCAGTCTACCGACATGCCGGCATCATCGAGGGCTTGCACGAGAGCCCGACCAAGCATGACATCATCTTCGATCACGAGAATACGCATGCTTCAAAGTAGCCTAAACGCATCCCCCTGCACAGATTTTGGTGCGGGTCGACTGCACGACGGCTGATCATCTAAGACCCTCCTAATTCTGCTGGCGTCACATGCCTTCTCAAGTCAGCAGAGGAGCGCCAATCATGACAGTCCGTCATCGAATATCCACCGCATTAGCCGTGCTGCTCACCGTGTCAGCGGGCGCGTTTCCCCCCGCTGTGGCGCAGGAGAAACTCGTTGCGCCCGAGACAAATCCGCCGGGCGACATTCCGGACAATCAGGTTTTCGTCATCTACACCTCTCCTGACGGATTTGATCTGAAGGTGCCCGAAGGATGGTCACGCACCGAGATCGACCATGGCGTTCGGTTCTCCGACAAATACGATGAAATAGATGTTACCCTTGGCACTGCGAGTGCTGCACCCACGGCGTCCTCAGCCAAGGCCCACGAAATCTCTGACCTCAAGACGGCCGCGCACGACGTCAAAGTCACCGCAGTTAAGGATGTAAAGCTCGCAGCCGGCCCGGCAGTTCGCATCAGCTATCTCTCGAGTTCCACGCCAAATCCGGTCGCGAACAAGCTGATCAGGCTCGAGCACGAGCGCTTCATTCTGTTCAAGAACGGCAAGACAGTCACACTCGATCTTGCGGCGCCTGCCGGCGCGGACAACGTCGACCAATGGCAGTTGATCTCCAACTCCCTGCAATGGAAATGATCACATGCCGGTACTAGAGGCGACTGAACTTTACCGTTTCTTTCATGCCGGCGACGACGAAGTCGTAGCTCTGCGCGGGATCACGGTGGCCCTTGATCCCGGGGAACTAACCGCGTTGCGAGGTCCATCGGGCAGCGGAAAGTCGACCTTGCTCGCCTGTCTTGCGGGAATCGACGAACCGGATGGCGGCACGGTGTCGGTCGTCGGCGAGCGCATGAGCCGGCGCTCAGAGGCGGAACGGGCACGCCTTAGAGCCCGCCACCTCGGCATGCTGATGCAGTCCGGCAATCTGTTCGAGCATCTGACGGTCGGAGCCAATGTCCGCCTCCAGATGCAGGTATCCGGCCGTGACCGTCCTGATGAGATCGCGGACATTCTCGACAGCTTGGGCCTCGATGGTCTCGCCAACGTGTTACCCGCCCACCTTTCGGGCGGTGAGGCAGCTCGGGCCGGTCTCGCCGTCGCGCTCGCGCCAAAGCCGCCGATCCTCCTGTGTGACGAACCGACCGCCGAGGTCGACGCGATGACAGAACAGCGTGTCATCGAGCGCCTTATCGAAGCTTGTCGCATTGGCACTGCCGTCCTAGTCGTCACGCACAGCGCCACCCTCGCCGCACGAGCCGATCGCGTGATCGATATCCGGGATGGAGGCATTGTGCATGACTAGAACCTTGTCTATCGCCGCCGATCTTTGGCGCAGCTTCCAGCGAGAACGGGGTGTCGCGGTGGCCGTTCAAGGATGCTCATTCAAGATCAACGCGGGAGAAACCATTGCAATCGTGGGACCCTCGGGCTGCGGCAAGACGACGCTTTTAAACCTGATCGCCGGGTTAGACCGCCCCAGCTCGGGCCGGATCGAGTGGCCCGGCCTGGGTCAGCAAGACACTTTACGCCCCGAGCGAATCGGCGTCGTCTTCCAATCGGCGAACCTGATGCCCGCCCTCACCGCCATCGAAAACGTCGAGCTACCGATCCTTCTCGGTGGCGGCTGCGAAGCCGAGGCGCGCGCGCTCGCAGCGCTTGCCACTTTCGGGGTCGAAGCGCTTGCGGCAAAGTTGCCGGAGCAGCTGTCCGGCGGCCAGGCTGAGCGTATCGCCGTAGCCCGAGCCATTGTGACCCAGCCGGAATTGATTGTCGCTGACGAGCCGACGGGCCAACTCGATCAGGCTGGCGCTGCGATCCTGGTCGACCGGCTCCTCGCCTGGGGACAGCAGACTGGAAGCGCCATTGTCATCGCCACGCACGATGAGCGCGTAGCGGCAAAGATGAACCGCATCTGGCGGATGCGTCATGGCAAATTTGAAAATATGAACGCGAGGCCTGTATGTACAGGTACTGGTTGATTGGACTTCTGCGAACCCGTTCCGGTCGCCTCGTCGGCACCAGCGGCGGTGTAGCGCTGACAGTCGCCTTCATCGCGTGCCTGGGTGCCTTTTTGCAATCCAGCACGGCGGAGATGACGGCACGGTCTGTCGCCCACCTGCCCGTCGATTGGCAGGTCCAGTCGCTGCCCGGGGCGGCCCCTAGTGTAATCGAGGCTGCGATCCATTCAGCCGCTCCGGTTACCAGCCTGCACCTTGTCAACTATGCCGACGTACCAAGCTTTGAGGCGAACACGGGAAGCACCGTGCAGACCACGGGCGGCGGGACAGTTGTTGGAATCGGGCCGGATTATTTTGGCCAATTCCCAGCACAGGTTCGACCGCTCCTTGGATCGGTCGACGGCGTTCTGATAGCGCAGCAGACTGCCGCCAACCTGGACGTCACAGTCGGAGATCAGGTCATCATCCATCGCCAGCAAGCGCCCGATGTCAGCGTCACGATCACCGGCATCGTCGATTTGCCAAACGCCGACGCGATGTTTCAGGCCATCGGTGTCCGGGCTCGCGCCGCACCACAAGCCCCGCCGGACAACGTGCTGCTCTTGCCGATGTCTGAGTGGCGGCAGGTGTTCGAACAGCAAGGCGCCAGCCGGCCTGATACCATTAGGAGCGAGTTTCACGTCAAGCTCGATCATCGTGATCTGCCCTCCGGCCCGATCGCTGCGAGCACTTGGGCAACTGAGCGCGGCCACAATTTCGAGGCGCGCGCCGCTGGAGCCGCGCTGCTTGCAAACAACCTCGCGGCCCGATTGGAGGCTGTCCGCGAGGACGCCCTCTATGCGCGACTGATTTTCCTCTTTCTCGGGGCCCCGGGGGCTATCCTCGCCATCCTCCTTACGCTTGCCGTAGCCGGAGCTGGGCGGGACAGGCGCCGCCGCGACCAGGCGTTGCTGCGCTTGCGGGGGGCAACGGTCGATACGGTTCTTCGCTTGACTGCCGCTGAAGCGGCAGTTGCGGGCCTCGGCGGTGCGATCCTCGGTCTTCTCCTTGCTGCTCTTGCCGCGAATTTTATCCTGGGGATGGCACTCTTGAGCAGCGCAGCGGTTCCGTTGCTCAGCGCTGTGGCGGTGGCGGGGATCGCGCTTTCGCTCGCAGCGATCCTGATCCCCGCCTGGCGCGACGCACGCGGCTCGACCATTGCTGCCGCCCGGCGGCCAATCGGCAATGACCGGACACCAACGTGGCTCCGCTTGTATCTTGATCTGGTGCTGCTGGCGCTCGCCGCGGCGCTCTACTGGCGTTCAGCAGCGAGCGGTTACCAGGTCGTTCTCGCACCGGAGGGCGTGGCAGCGGCGGCGGTCGACTACACTGCCTTCCTCGCCCCTTTGTTGCTCTGGACCGGCCTGGCGCTATCGGCCATGCGGCTCGTCGGAGCCGGGTTGCGGCAAGGCCGGCCGGTGATCGCTAGGGGCTTGCGCCCCGTCGCTGGGCGTCTGGCGGATGTGGTGGCCGCGACATTTGGGCGGCAAGGCCGCCGACTGACTGCTGGCATTGGCCTGGCTGCGCTTGCTTTCGCCTTTGCATCGTCAACCGCGATTTTCAACGCGACCTATGAGGCTCAGGCGCGGGTCGACGCTGAACTCACCAACGGGGCCGACGTCGCCGTCACAGGCACATCCGCCGCGCCCGCATCCCAGGCACTCGCGCGTCTTTCCAAACTACCGGGCATAGCGGCTTCCCAGCCGATGCAACACCGATACGCTTATGTGGGAGCCGACCTTCAGGATCTCTACGGCATCGATCCGATGCGCATCGGGACAGCCACGGCGATCTCCGACGCCTATTTCGCCAATGGCGATGCCACGGCGGCACTCGCCGACCTTGCACAGACGCCGGACGGCGTGCTCGTTTCGCAGGAAACGGTAAACGACTATCAGCTCAGCCGCGGCGACAGCATCAACCTTCGTCTGCAAAACGCAGCCGATCACCAATATCACGTCGTGCCATTTCACATCGTGGGCGTGGTGCGCGAATTCCCGACCGCACCGAAGGATTCGTTCCTGGTCGCTAACGCGGCTTACATCGCCCAGCAGACAGGTTCCTCGGCAAGCGAGATTGTTCTCATTCGATCGAGCGGTGATCCCGCCCGCGTCGCTTTGGCCGCCCGAAATGCGACTGCGGGCATCCCTGGACTCAAGGTCAGCCAGATCGGCGATGCCGTCGCCCTGATCGGGTCGAGCCTCACCGCCATTGACCTCGCCGGCTTGACGCGGCTTGAACTGATCTATGCCTTAGTCGTGCTGGCCGCCTCAGGCGGACTGGTGCTTGGCCTTGGCTTTGCCGACCGCGAGCGCTCGTTTGCCGTTCTCGTGGCTCTAGGAGCCCGACCGCGACAGCTCGGCGCCTTCCTCTGGAGTGAAGCAGCATTGGTTACTGGCAGCGGCATGGTCCTAGGTCTCGGGGCAGGCATGCTGATTGCCTACGTGCTCGTCAAGCTGCTGATTGGGGTGTTCGACCCACCGCCCGATACGCTTTCGATGCCATGGCTTTATCTCCTAGCTCTTATCGTGACGACAGCGGGCGTGGCTCTGGTGGCCGCGACTGGCGAGGCAATACGCAGCCGGACACACGTCACTGAGAAGCTCAGAGGCGAGTGAGACCCTGTTTTCCCGCAACCATGCCGCCGTTACGGGAAAGATAGATATCGGCGGCCGAGATCTTGAAAGGATTAAGCAAATGAAACCGCAAATGACCATGGCCGCCATTCTAGTGCTGGCGCCGATCGGTGTCGCATTCGCTGCACAGACATCCGGCACGATCACCGCGATCAGCAAGAAAGCCGATACGATCACGCTGTCGGACGGCAAGACTTACGTCCTGCCCGAAGGAATTGAAGACACCAAACTCCGCGTCGGCGAGAAGGTTCAGCTAACTTATGCGGACAAGGCCGGTAAGGCGGTTGTCTCTCATCTGGTTCCGCAGAAATGAAGATTGCGGCGGCCGGAGCCATTACCGGCTGCCGCATTCGCTCGCGCGCAATTGGGACGGGTTGACTACGTGTCCGATGTCCCCGGACATGCGCCCTAATTCTCAGCTAATTGAATCCGCGTAGTCAAAACGGGCCAGCCGACCGTCGCCCGCAACCGGACAAACGATAGCGCTACTGCACCAGGCGCTCCATTCAACCGGCGAGGAGCGGCACTGAAGTGACGCCTTCCTTGCACCGCCAAAATTCGGAGAAATCCAGTGATGAGACAGATTTTTCTTGTCATCGCACTCATTGCCGCCCCAGTGGCGGCCTTCACGAGCTTTGAACTCTACGCCAACAATGCGCCCGCCGAGGCGGCGGATCTAGGCGATCTATCATCGTTCAAAGCCATCGTCGCCGATGTTCAGAGTCTCGCTTCCAAAGGAGACCTGCCGGCCGCCGCAAAGCGTATCACCGATTATGAGACGGCCTGGGACGAGGCCGAATCCGCAATCCGTCCGCTGAATCCGAACGACTGGAACAACATTGATGCTGCCTCCGACGCAGCGCTGAAGGCGCTGCGTCAATCCGCTCCATCGGCCGACAAAGTCAATAACACACTTGCCGCTCTCATGGCGGTTCTCAACAACCCGGCTCAACCTTCTCACTAGGCGGGCGGTTAAAACCGCGCGACCCTGTATCAGAACTGTCCCGCGAGACGTCAGCGCTCGCTCAAGGAGACCCGTCATGTCTGCACCGAACGCCAAAGCTGTCGTTTACAATCGTGTTCCCCGTGTCACCACCGAATTCTGGCTCATCAAACTGATGGCCGTTACCATGGGTGAAACGGCTGCCGACTATCTAAGCGTGCAAATGGGTCTGGGCCTGACGGCGACGTCGCTGATTATGTCCGCAATTCTCGCTGTCGCATTGGTTTGGCAGTTTGCGCAGAAGAAATATGTTCCCGCCCCCTATTGGTTTTCCGTGGTGCTGATCAGCATCGTTGGCACATTGATTACCGACAATCTGGTCGACAACTTCCGTGTGCCACTGCTGGATACGACCATTGCATTCTCAATAGCCCTGGCGCTGACTTTCCTGCTGTGGTTCCAGACGGAGCGTACACTTTCCATCCACTCGATATTCTCCGGGCGGCGCGAGGCCTTCTATTGGCTCGCTATCCTATTCACCTTCGCGCTCGGCACGGCCGCCGGCGATCTGGTTGCCGAGAAATTCGCGCTCGGATACTTGGCTACCGGCATCCTGTTCGGCATGATCATCATCTCGCTCTCCATTGGCTACTTCTTCTTGGGTCTGGATCCGATATTGGGCTTCTGGCTGGTCTACATTCTGACAAGGCCTCTGGGCGCGTCGCTCGGCGACCTGATGTCTCAGCCAGCACAATACGGTGGCCTCGGCCTTGGCACAGTCGTAACGAGTGCAATCTTCCTCGCCGCGATCGTCACGATTGTAGCCCTCATGAGCGCGCGGCATGAAGGCGAGGAACTGAACGAGATCGGCGACGATGACGAGGTGGCAAAGGCGAGCCGAGGCGAGAGGTTTACGATTGCCGAAAAAGAGCTCTAGCGTAGACTCCGCGTCCTCCAGCAAACGACCCCAACAATGGCAAGTGCGCGGCATCATTGCTATGACGAACGGAACAGCGGCGGCGGCAGTGGACGAACCGCATTCGCGCCGCGCCACATGCGTTTATAGCCGTTGAAGATATTATGAATTGGCGGTCCAATTGCAGTCGGGACCGCCACGGTGTGATCGAGCGTGCTGCTTTTGGGGCCGCATTCCTTTGCGCGCTTCGGAAGGCTCCCTTTCCGGAACAGGGTGGCGCGCTACTCTACTGTGCAGAGTTAATTTCGCCCTTTCGATGACTTCGCCAGCATCTCGCTCAGCGTGGCCGCCGAGAGCATGGCTTCCGCCAAAAGCTTCTTGAGCTTCTGGTTCTCTTCCTCCAGCGCTCGCACCCTTCTGGCTTCGAGACCGGCGCTTCCGAAGTGCAGGGATTGCCACCGATAGAAGGTCGGCTCGCTGATGCCGTGCTTGTGGCAAACATCTGCCACCGTCACGCCGGCCTGGTGCTCCTTCAGAATGATCGTAATCTGGTCGTCGTCGAATTTCCTCTTGCCCATCACCGCTTCAGTCCTCACGAAATGCTCTGTTGAAGCTGTCGAGAAGTGGTCTGACAGCATAGAGCGCCACGCTGCTTTTGCCTGTTTCGATCAGTGTTTGTGCGGGCATGCCCGCGACCAGTTCGACATCGCGCATTTTCGCCAGCCGCTCGTCCGTTACACGGATCGTCGCGGCAAAATAGGGCTGGCCGTTCTGCGGATCGGTGAGACGGTCCGCTGATACATACTCGACCCGACCTTTCAGGAGTGGAACGCGCCGCTGATTGTATGGCAGGAGGTGAATCTGTGCCTTGAGCCCCGCATGGACGAGATTGATATCTTCCGGTCTGACGTGGGCAGAGACGATAAGGCGATCGGCGCGCGGCAGAAGATCGACGAGCGGTTCTCCCGCACCGATCACCCCACCTGATGTGTGGATGCGCAGGTTCATGACCGTTCCATCTTCGGGAGCACGGATATCGGTCCTTGAAAGCTGGTCGTCGATCGCCCGCAGGCGCTCGCGCAGCTGCATGATCCGGCTTTCCGTGTCGCGCATGCCCTGGGCGACTTCGCTCAACCGGTCGCTCTCGAGCTTTGCGAGATCGGCCTGGGCTTCGCTGATCACCTGATAGGCGCGGGAAATCTGTGCCTCCACTTGCCCCTGCTGGCCATCCAGGTCTGCCTTTTCGCGCTGGAGGTTGAGAAGCCTGCTCCTTCTTTCCAGCCCTTTGGCGGTGAGGTCCGTGACCTGATCCAGTTCCTGGCTCGAGATTGCGGCTCTGTCGGCCAGTGCCGCCTTCTGCGCGCCAAGTCCGACGATTTCCTGCCGCACCTGGGCGATTTTTTCATTGGCGATCTGAATTTCCGCCTGCATGACCCGGCGACGCGCTTCGAAGATTTTCTGTTGCCCACTGAGGATCGCGCTGACGGAGGGGTATCGGTCCATGGCTGCCCTGAGATCCTCGGGATAGGCCACATGGTCGCCGCCCGTCTGCTCCGCAAGCAGACGGGCGCGGCTTCCTTCGGCATCCCAAAGTTGCCCTTGGAGGCTGTCGCGCTCCGAGCGAAACTTCGTGTCGTCGAGTTCGATCAAGATCTGTCCGGCCATGATCGCGTCGCCGTTTTTGACGAGGATCCGTCGGACAATTCCGCCTTCCAGGTGCTGAATGGTCTTGCGGCTGGACTCCGGCTCGATAACGCCCGCGGCGACCGCAGCGCTTTTCAGCGGCGCCAGAACCGACCATATTCCCAATCCGACGATGAAAACCAGGATCAACAGGTTCCCCGTCCAGACGACGCTTTTGAGCCCCGGCATAGGCGAAGGGGGGGCGGGTCCGCGCTGTTTCTGTTCGATCACCGGTGCATAGGCCGTCTGTTGCCTGGCTGCCGTCGGCCGCTGAGCCAACCGCTGGTCCATCCTTGATGGATTTGAAAATCTCGCCGGCGTTGGGTCCAGTGGAACAAGGGTCATGGCGGCGTCTTCCCTACGTTCCTGTTCGAGACGGTGGTTGAAGATAGGTTTCATAAATCCGCTCGCTGTCGCCGAAGGCGGCTACCGTCCCGTTGCGCATGATGGCAATCTTGTTGGTGACCGGCAGGATCCCCATCCGATGGGTGATGACAACGACGATCATCCCCCTGGATTTCATGCGCTCGATTGCCGTAAACAGCATGCGTTCGCCGTCATAATCCAGGCTCGAATTCGGATCGTCGAGAACGATAAGAGACGGATTTCCATAGGCAGCCCGCGCCAGTCCCAGCTGTTGGCGCTGCGCGCGAAGGAGCAGGTTTCCACCTTCGCCGATATCGGTCTCGTAGCCCTGCGGCAGCCGCATGATCGCCTCGTGCAATCCAACCAGCTTGGCGGCGTCGATCGCTTTGCCGGGATCTCCACCGTCCAGCCGGCCGATCACATCCTTGATTGCGCCGCCGAAGAGCTCGATGTCCTGCGGCAGGTACCCGACATGGCGGGTCCCGCCGCACAGACGCAGAGCCGAGATATCGACCCCACCGAGGAGCGCATATCCGCTCGTTGCCGGCACGACGCCTGCGATCACCCGACCAAGCGTCGATTTTCCCGATCCCGACGGACCGATGAGCGCTATGCAGTCGCCCGGCGTCAGCCGCAATGTGATATCGGTCAATATCGGCCGATCGGCGAATGGCTTGAAATAGCTGACGTTATCGAGAAGGAGGCCATTGGGCTCCGGTAGAGGCACCATCCGCGCATCGCAGTCCGATGCGACTGTTATCAGCATTCTGTTCAGGCGATGGAAGGCATTGCGCGCAAACATAAAGGAGCGCCATGCACCTATTGCGCCCTCGATCGGTGCGAGCCCGCGCCCGAGCAGCAGGCTGGCAACGAAGATGATCCCGGGACTGCCGCTGTTTGCGAGTACCAGCCATGTCGCGGATCCCATCATGAAGATCTGTGCAAGTGTGCGGATCGATTTGGAAAAACCAAGAATGATCTCGGTGCGATGCATGGCGATGTCCTGCGCCCTTCTTGCCATTTCCGCGTCGCGATAGACGATCAGCGCTGCGCCGTCCTGCATGCCCATTGCCCTGATAACCTCGATATTCTTGAGGGCGGTCGCAAATCGCAGATAGCTCCTCGAAAGGGCAAGATTGGCGTGGGCAAGCGGTTCTCGCGTCGCCAGTTCCGTCATGAACGCAAACAGCAGAAGTGCCAGTGCGCTCAGAAGGCCGATGGTCCCAAGCAGCGGATGAACGAGAAAGAGCAGGAGCAGGAATATCGGCGCCCAGGGAACGTCAAAAAAAAGCGAGCTGGCCGGTGAATCGAGGAATTGGCGCAATGCCGCCAGGTCCCTGTAGCATTCCGTGGCAGCTCCCGTATCGGCGCGGGCGGCATATTCGAACGAGGCGGTGAGCACCATGGGGCGTAGCCTGTGGTCCAGCCAACTGCCGATGCGCGAAAGAGCTGCCCTGCGCACGATATCCAGCGTGGACCCGACCACAACGGCAATGGCGATGATCATCGTCAGCATCACGAGCGTGTCGACGCTTCGGCTCGACATGACCCTGTCATAGATCTGCAGGAGATAGATGGAAGGCGCCAGAAGAAAGAGATTGTAGCCGCAACTATAGAGGAAGACCAAGCCGAAGGCGCCGGCACAAGCGCGCAGCGCAACAACAAGCTGTGTCGGCGGGCGCGGTGGCTTTATGGAAATCGTTGTCATTATCAGATCTCGCTGCACTTGATACTGACAAGAAGAGGCTGCCGGCTGGTCGAGTCATCCCTGAGGGTCGCCAGCCGAAGCCGGCGGCCCTCATAGGCCTGAATGCATCAGCCAAGATGGCTGACATCGATATGGCCGAAGGCGTTTATGAAATGATCGAGAGAATTGTTCACCGTCGTCGTTTCGGGATCCGTGTGAACCAGAGCCGACGAGATATCGCCGCCTAAGGCGTTGTTTCCGTTGCCGCCGTTGCCGCCGACGCCTGCCAGGATGGTGGCATGCTGATCAGCCACGAGTTGCGTATATTGGGTGGCGGTCGTCGCCGCAGCCACCGAAGCCGTGTCATGGCCGCTCGTGTTGCCTTGATCGCCGTTGGAGTGGGCGTTTCCTCCAGCGCCGCCGGCGCCGCTGGTCAGCGATGCCAGGAAGCCATACTGGGCCTGGCTCAAGCCACCGGATCCACCACCGCCGGCGTCCCAATCTGCCGTCTGCCAAACGTGATCGCCGTTGTGCAGATGGGTGGATGCGCCGTCGACCGTTTGCACGGGCGAGATATAGGCAACCGGATTGTAATTGATGTTCCCATCATTGTGGCCATCACCGCCGTTGCCGGCTTTCGCATCGCCCGCATCCGGGTGGTTGAGATTAATCGTGTCGGATATTTGTGGAATAGGCATTGATGTCACTCCTTCTACTTGGTTTCGTCCGCGTTGGTTTTTACGGCGTCCCCCTACGGCGTGCGTTCGGCACTTCACCGCAGCCAATACAACCGCGGTCGAATATTGCCTGCGATTTAATCTCCGAACTATCTAGATATTCGGGGGCACTCCTTCGGATGTATACTTGACGTTCCAGAGCGTTATTTGGATTGGTGTTTGATGAGTTGGTGTGGGTCGCATGGCGCTGATCATGTCTGCGAACCTCGTCGAAGCGACGCCGGGGCCTCTAATCCAAAGGCGGATCGGTGCTTGCAAATTCCCGTAACGGCCGCTGCGGCCATGACAGCCAAATGGCTACGGAACTAGCCAACAGGATGTAGACGAATTGCAGGCTCCGCTTTTCCTGCGTTCAGATGCACAATGACGGAACAATTCAGGCTGCATCACGCCGCATGCTCGGTTGGCACGCGGTCGACCGCGAATGGAGACGGTAATGGCGGAAACTCGTCCCTTATTGGAAGACCAGCCCAAGTCGGGCGCCGATCAACACCTCGCCCCCAATGCGGCCGCGGGGCATCTGGCGCTGGTGCCGACCTGGCTTCCCCTGGATGTCGCTTCCGGTCCGAGCCATAATTCAGCCGGCAGCGGTGGTAACGGGATCAGCGAAGGCGTGGTCAGCAGCAATGCACTGGCCGTCTTCATGCCGTCCAATGCCGCCATTGCCGGACCGCATTCGGGTGCCGACGCTTTCCAGGGCAACGATGCGCTCATCAATCAGCATCCCACCGAAATGGCTGGGATAGGCGGGAATGGCGGAAGCGGCAATGTTGCGATCGGCAGCGGCGACGGCGCCAATCATGCCGGCACGGGCGGCAATGGGATTTTCTACGGTGGGATGGTGAGCACCGAAGTCGCGCTGTTTGCCCCCGTCAATACTGCCGTGGCTGCAGGCCCCGGTGCGGAAGCTCATGCCGATCAATCGAACAACGCCCTGTTCCTGCAGGGCGCAACCCAGATCGGCGGCATGGGCGGCTCGGGCGGAGACCATAATGTCGCGAGCCATGGCTCGTCGATGAGCCCGGGAACTGCGCTGACATTGACCGGCGACTTTTATGCGGGCCACGGCGGCGATGGATATTTCGTCGGCAGCATGGTCGACGTGAGTATCGCCATCTTCTCACCGATCAATATCGCCATTGGCGCGGCAGGCGGCTCCGCCGAGGCTCATCAGACAAACAATGTCATTTTCGATCAGGGCACGGTGCAGATTGCCGGTATCGGCGGCAATGGCGGCGGCTTCAACCTGTCGTCGGATACGATTTTCACCGGCAATCATGCGCTCGGCGGAGGCGGTGGGCACGGATCGTCGACCGGCAGCATGGTCGACGTCAATTTCGGCTATTTCCATCCCATCAACATTGCCGTCCCCGCCGGTGGGACGGCGGACGCCCAACAGACCGATCATGTTCTCTACGATCAGCATGCGCTTCAGTTGGCCGGCATCGCAGGCCATGGCGGAGACGGCAACCTCACGGATGCCCATTCTGCTCTCGTCGACGACATTCTGAGCTTCATGCATAGCTAGCGGATAGACTCCGCCTTGCATTGCAGCGGTCCAACTGCACGAGGCTGTGCTTCGTGTCATTTTTCAAGCCATATGTTGAATCGCCTCCTCCGCCCGGCTTTCGTCTCTTCAGCCGATATGGCACGGAACGGACCGGCTCACCGAGAGAGCGAACATCCCGCCCTGACCTCATCCGCGTTGTCGCCGATTTCGGCCACCAGAGGCCATGACCTCCGGCTGGCGTCTGTCGGCGCCGAAGGCGCAGGTGTTGCCTGAGCGAGAACAGCATTAACTGGTATTAATGCGTCATTAGAGCGCAGTTTTACTAATCATAACGGGTAGTCGGCGATCTTGTGCTTTTGCCGCTTGTCGCCTTTGTCGTTTTGCTGTCGGGTTTTGCGACTGCTTTGAATTGAGATCTGGAAACAAAGCCGAGCCGATCGCCAGCTCGTTAGATCCAATGGCTCTTTCCTCAATGGGTCTGCGGCAGATCGGTTGCCTTTTCAGTGCCTTTGAAAGCTTTGTTGACCCGCTCGCCGTACGTGAATTCGGCGAAAGCCGGAAAGTCTGCAGCGACAAGTCGAATCAGAGGACCTCCATGAAAAAGCCCTTCAATGTGCTCCGCAGCCCCAGTTATCTATCGATGAAATCTTATAGACTATAAGAATTATCGTGAGAGATCAGACTATTGATACCAACAATACACTCTCTTTTTATCATGACATGTAATGAGAATAGGAATAATGTGAACAGCTGTTGCGTTGCAAATATCTGGGGAGCACGCAAGTGTCAGACATTGCTAGAACTAAGCGCCGTCTGGGGCGCAATGCACCAACTGTGATCATTATTGAGCATTCTACTCTGGCGCGCACGACCGTGGTGAAACTTCTTCAGGGTGAACTTGCCGGGTGGAACTTCATAGACTTAATCTCTACCGAGAGTCTCGATCGAGCTCTTGGAGCTGAGGTGCGTTTGATTGCTCTGGATCTGGCCGGCAGAAGTGTCGACAGCACCAGCCTGCGTGATGATCTCGCGGCAATTGCTGCGCGTTTTCCGGAGGCCCCTATCACGTTGCTCTCAGGTACGGATGACGCCATCATTGCCGGTCAGGCGCTCAAGATAGGCATCCGCGGCTTTTTCTCGACTTCACTGCCCATTGACATTGCCCTTGCCGGTCTTCGTCTCGTTCTGGCGGGCGGAACATTTTTCCCGCAGCTATTGGGAGCTGTTACAGCAGCCTCGAACGCGCATAGCCCGCCCAGAAATGAGGCCGAAAAAAGCCTGGATGATAGGACGCAATATCTGGCGATTGCCGATTTTACTCCCCGCGAGACGGATATCCTCGCAGAGTTGCAAAGCGGCTGCTCAAATAAGGTCATTGCCGGAAAGCTCAATTTGTCGGGGCATACGGTGAAGATGCATTTGCAACACATAATGCGTAAGTTGCAGGCGCAGAACCGCACCGAAGTGGTTGCCCGTTTGGTTCAAAGAGCCGCCGGCGGGCATAACGCCTCGCCGAGTTAGGTAGGTCGTCAGGACCAGGGAGCGTCTCACTGAGTCTGTCAGAGATCCTTTCCAAAGAATGGCTTCGGGCGCCGATGCCCCAATCTCTCGAAGAAGATGTTCATGTCGGGCTTCCTGGTTTGCATAGGCCTGTCGAACTTCCCTCCTCACACTAAATTCTCCGAATGAACCGAGCGAAAACACCGCAATGACGGGTCTCGGAAGAAAGACCTGTTGAGCTCCCCTTCGAAATAGAGTGGGAGAAGCGTTCCTCGACGTATCGGACATCGAATTGACAGGCTCCCGCGTGCCAAAACCTGCCGATCCCAGGAACTCCCCGGTCGCCGATTTGTTTTACATTCTGCACCGCCCGGAAGTTTGCCAAGTTGCAATCGGGACAGTGGAGCTGATCCATGGATATGACGCGCATCCGAGATCAAATGGTGGAGCACCACGTTACGCGTCGTGGCATTCGCGATCAAAACGTCACCGCGGCGATGCGCGCGGTGCCGCGCGAAAAATTCGTAGCGCCCGGCTGCGAGGAATTCGCCTATGAGGATGCACCGCTGTCGATCGGCGAGGGCCAGACGATCTCGCAGCCGTTCATTGTCGCTCTGATGCTCGAAAAGGCCAAGCTGGATGCCGGCGACAAAGTGCTCGAGGTCGGAACCGGCTCCGGCTACGCTTCAGCCCTGATCAGTCGGATAGCAAGGCAGGTCTATTCCATCGAGCGACATGAAAGCCTGGCGCTTCAGGCTAGCGAACGGTTCGAGAAACTCGGATACGGCAACATTGACGTTCGCGTCGGCGATGGCAGCAAAGGCTGGCCGCAAGCCGCCCCGTTCAATGCCATCATCGTTTCTGCGAGCGCACCCCAAGTGCCGACCGCGTTGAAAGAACAGCTGGAGCTTGGGGGCAGGCTCATCATCCCGATCGGCCGCGGTGAAGAGCAGCAGCTGAAACGCATCACGCGCATTGGGGCCACCGCGTTCGAGGAAGAAGATCTCGGCGGGGTGCGTTTCGTTCCCTTGATCGGCGAAGACGCCTGGACTGCCGCACATCCGATGTACACGGCACCGGCCCCATCACCGCCGGGAGCTTTTGCGTCCGCGCAAAGTTTGCCGCGAAACGCTGAAGAAGGGGGCATGGGAAAAATGCCTAAATCGCCCGCGTTGCCGGAAGGCGTGCTCGATCATGGCGAATTCCAGCAATGGTTCTGGGCCGTTCAACGCATTTCCTGGGTCGCCTTTTGCCTTTCCTGCGTCAAGAGGTGGTGGCCTCGCACAGCGCATATCATCGATGGCGTTCCGACCGTCCTCGTGACGGATGGCGTCTACGACGAAGGCGCGCTCAAAGGAGCCCGCCTGCAGAAGGAAGATGTCATGCGAGCGGCTCGAAGCCAGGAAGGCATCGAGAGCGTGACGGAGATCAAATTCGCCATCCTCGAAGTGAGCGGCAATATCAGCATCATCAAGAGAGAGAAATCCGGCTGACCGCCCGAGTTAAGGGCATGAGCTGTCTACAATTTCCGAGCCAACGGCCGCTCGGGAATGCGCTTCAGAAGGACAGGTCGAGCGCCCTGCCCTCGAACAGACGGTCGCGGGAGCCTTCGAGATGCGCCTTCATCAATCTCTGCGCATCGTCAGGCCGGCCATCGGCGATCGCCTTGTAGATGGCATTATGCTCTTCATAGACCTGTTCCAGCCCCTGGCGGGGCCCGAGCAGCGAGAGGCCGTGGAGATGCATGCCGACAGCGATATGGGCCTTCAGCGCATCGATCGAGGCGGTGTAATAATGATTGTTGGCAGCCTCGGTCACCGCGCGGTGGAAGATGAAATCGGCGTCGGTGCGATGAAGTTGGTGGCTGGTCGCCTCGCGCAGATCGGCAAGGGCGCTGGCGATCTTCTGGATCGCCTGCTCATTGCGGCGCTTGGCGGCGAAATAGGCGGCGGCCGGCTCGATGGTCAGGCGGAATTCGTAGCAGCGCTGAATGTCGGCGATCGTCTTGACCGGCGAATAGGCGAGCTGCGTCGTCGGCGACCCATGCGCGCTGACGAAGGTGCCGGCGCCCTGCCGGGCATAGACCATGCCCTGATCGCGCAGGCGGGCCAGCGCATCACGGACGATCGGCCGGGAAACACCCAGCATCGAGGCAAGTTCATGTTCACCGGGAAGGCGTGAATCCGGCGGATAATTTCCGCCGCGAATCCGCTCGAGCAGCTGGTCGAAGACGCGATCGACGAGCTTGACGGCCTTGCCGCGTTCGGGCTTGCCCGCCGGGCCGGCTTCCGCGTTCAAAGATTCGCCATTCACTTCAACCACGTCATTCTCCCCGACGGTATTGTACTATGCCGCCTGATTCCGAGAAACCAGTCTTAGCAAACTATCGGGATGGCCGAAGCCCCCCGACTTGACAGCACACCGAAATTGCCGCCCGTCGCCGGCCGTGACATCGAACCACGGAATACCGGCCTCGATCTCGCCCTTCGGCGCCAACACCCTGACGCCAAGCGCCCGGAACACGGCAAGGGCAGTATCGCCGCCGCCGACCATCAGCATATCAGGCCTCGTATCATCGATGACCGCTTTGACGCCTGCCGCAAAGCGGCTGGCGACGAGGCCCGCATCGGCCGTCAGGTCGCCGGTGCAGCGCAGCAGGACCGGCAGTGCCAGCCCCTCCCCGCATCCGATCTCGCCGACCGGAGCATCCACCACCATGCGCAGGGCACCCGAGGCTTCGAGCCGGTTCATCTGGACGACGGTGATCGGGTCGCGAGAGCCGAAGGCAAACAGCGTCCGCGGGCTTGCCGCAAATTCCATGGCGGGCTGCCCCGCTTCGCCAAGCCGGCGGGCAAGTGCCGCGCCGAGGCCACGCGCACCGACCGCAAGGGTCCTCATCCAGTCATGACCGTCGACGATCTGGTCGAGGTCAAGATCGTCCTCTGCATCGGCAACGACAACATTATCCCCACCGCGCCCGAACAGGTCGGCGATCGGCAATGGCTTGGGAACCCCGCGCCCGACGACGCAGCCCCGGTAGGTTACACGCTCCTGATCGGGAATGGCGGGCGCCACCAGGATGGTTTTCAGACCGAGCGCCTCGGCGAGCGCCAGGCTTTCCGCCGCGACATTGCCCTTCAGCCGGGAATCGATCTTCTTCATCACCACCAACGGCTTCTCGCCGCGAAGCACTTCCGTCGCCGCACGGACCGTTTCGACGGCTTCGCGTTTGCCGAGCGCGCGCGAGGCGGTGTTGACGACGACGACGTCGCAGCCGGTTGCGATGGCATCCTGCGCCGCCCCGACGTCGACGGCGACCGCAACCGAAAGGCCAGCCGCAACGAAGGGCGTACCGGTATCGAGTGCGCCCGTCAGATCGTCGGCGATAATGGCGGCCTTCAATGTCATGCGATCTGCTCTGTATTGACGGCGTGGCAGGCGACGAGATGGCCGGGTTTCGCTTCCTTCCAGGCGGGAATAACCTTGCTGCAAACGTCCATCGCGATCGGGCAGCGCGTGTGGAAACGGCAGCCCGACGGCGGGTTCAGCGGGCTCGGGACATCGCCCTGCAGGATCTGGCGCTGGCGGGTGCGCTCGTGCTCCGGATCCGTCTCCGGAACGGCCGACAGCAGCGCTTTGGTATAGGGGTGCAGCGGATTGTCGAAAAGCTCCTCGCGGGCGGCAAGTTCTGCGAGCCGCCCGAGATACATGACGCCGACACGGGTGCTGATATGGCGCACCACCGCCAGGTCATGCGCGATAAACAGATAGGTCAGCCCGTATTTCTCCTGCAGATCGAGCAGCAGGTTGATGATCTGCGCCTGGATCGATACGTCGAGTGCGGAGATCGCCTCGTCGCAGACGATGAATTTCGGCTGGCAGGCGAGCGCCCGGGCGATGACGACGCGCTGACGCTGGCCGCCGGAAAGCTCGTGCGGATAACGCTGGGCAAACCGGGGCGGCAGGCCGACATCGGTGAGCAGCGTCGCCACCCTCTCCTTCAGCTCGGCCTTGGTGCAGAGCTTGTGGAAGAGGATCGGCTCGCCGATCGCCTCGCCGACCGTCATGCGCGGATTGAGCGTCGAATAGGGGTCCTGGAAGACGATCTGCAGGTCGCGGCGGAAGGGCCGCATCTGCTTTTCGTCGAGCGTCGCGAGATCCTGGCCCTTGTAGACGACCTTGCCGCTGGTTGCCTTGTAGAGGTTGAGGATGGTGAAGCCGGTCGTCGACTTGCCGCAGCCGGATTCGCCGACGAGGCTCAGCGTCTCGCCTTCCATGATGTCGAGATTGACGTTGTCGAGCGCATAGACCGTTGCCGAACGTTCGCCGAAGGCGCCGAGCTTGACGTGGAAATGCTTGACCAGGTTCTCGACCTTGAGCAGCGGTTGAGCAGCCATCACGCGGCCTCCTGCAGTCTCTGGGCGACGAAACAAGCGGTGCGGTGATTGCCGCTGCCGCCAAGCGGTTCGAGCTGCGGCACCTTCTCGTGACAGATCGCCTCTGCAAGCGGGCAGCGCGGCGCGAACGGGCAGCCTTTCGGCCGGCGGCCGGGCTCCGGCGGCGTGCCGCCGATCGAACTCAGCCGGCTTGCCGGCGGATCGGATAGTTTCGGGATCGAGGAGAGCAGACCGCGCGTATAGGGGTGGCTCGGGCGGGCATAGAGCTCGTCGACCGGCGCGTCCTCGACCACCGTGCCGGCATAGAGCACGGCGACGCGATCGACCAGGCCGGCGATCAGCGCCAGGTCATGGGTGATCCAGACGACGGACATGCCGAGCTTGGCTCTAAGATCCTTCACCAGGTCGACGATCTGGGCCTGAATGGTGACGTCGAGCGCCGTCGTCGGCTCGTCGGCGATCAGGAGCTTCGGGTTGCAGGCAAGGCCGATGGCAATCATCACGCGCTGGCGCATGCCGCCTGATAGTTCATGCGGAAAGGCCTGCAGCCGCTCTTCCGGGCCCGGAATGCCGACGAGGCGCAGCAGTTCGACGGCGCGAGCCCGGGCTTGCGCCTTCTTCATGCCGCGGTGATAGATCAGCGGCTCGCAGATCTGGTCGCCGACACGCATGACGGGATTGAGCGAGGTCATCGGATCCTGAAAGACGAAGCCGATATCGCCGCCGCGCACCTTGCGCAGCTCGGCGTTCGACATCGTCTGCAGGTCGCGGCCGTCGAAGGTGGCCGATCCCCTGGTGACCTTGATCTTGTTCGGCAGCAGCCGCATCAGGCTCAGCATGGTCAGGCTCTTGCCGCAGCCGGATTCGCCGACGACGCCGAGGGTCTCGCCCTTGTCGACATGAAGATCGATGCCGTCGACGACGACGGCCGGGCCGCTGCGGCCGTCGATCTCGACGGTGAGGCCCCTGACGTCGAGCAGGCGGTCTTTGCTTTGCGTGTCCATCATTTGCTGCCCCGCGGATTGAGCGCGTCGTTGAGGCCGTCGCCGAGGAAGCTGAAGGCAACCGAGGCAAGGCCGAGCACGGCCGCCGGAGCGGCGAGAAGATGCGGATAATGCTGCCAGACGCGAAGGCCGTCCGAGATCATGTTGCCCCAGCTCGGCGTCGGCGGATTGACGCCGACACCCAAGAAGCTGAAGGCGCTTTCCAGCACCATCGCCGTGCCGAGACCGGCGCTGACCGAGACGATCAGCGGTCCGAGCGCATTCGGCACGACATAACGCTTGATGATGACCCAGTTCGAAAGGCCTAGCGCCTGGGCGGCGGTGATATAGGGACGGCTGCGGATCGACAGCACCTGGGCGCGCACGAGACGGGCATAGGGCGGCCAGGAGATCAACGCCATCGAGCCGAAGACGAGGATGAAATCCACCCATATGGTCTGGCGGTAGAAGGGATTGAGGGTCTCGAGGTAACGCGCCTCCATCCATCGGGTGATCGGCGATTTCAGCGAAGCGTTGATGACGACGACGAGCAGCAGGTTGGGAACCGACATCGTCACATCGGTCAGCCACATGATGACGCGATCGAAGGGATTGCCGAAGAAGCCGGCCACCGCACCGAGCGTCAGACCGATCAGCACGGCGAAGAACGTGACGATGACGGCAACGAGGAAGGCGGTCCGCGTGCCGAAGACCACGCGGCTGAAGACGTCGCGGCCGAGATCGTCGGTGCCGAAGAGGTGGCTCATCGACGGCAGCGCGTTGCGGGCGTTGAGATCCTGGCTCAGATAGTCATAGGGCGTAAGATAGGGCCCGAAGATCGCCGTGAAAGCGAGGATCATGACGACGACGAGGCCGAAGACGGCGAGCTTGTTGCGCTTCAGCCGGTACCAGGCGTCGCGCCACAGACTGACCGGCGGCTCCTCGACGGTTTCGGTGGAAAGAGGAATTGCGGACATGGTCAGCGGCTCCGTCTTGAATCATTGGCACGCGGGTCGAGCAGCGGATAGAGCACGTCGACCAGCAGGTTCGACACCATTACCAGGAACGACCCGATCAGCGTGATGGCCAGGATGACCGGATAATCGGAATTGATGAGCGCCTGCACCGTCAGCCGACCGAGACCCGGCAGGCCGAACACCAGCTCGACGAAGATCGCGCCGTTGACGATGGTGATCATGATCAGACCAAGCTGGGTCACAACGGGCGTCAGCACCGGCCGCAGGATGTGGCGCAACGCCACGACGATCTCAGGCACGCCCTTGGCGCGGGCGGTCCGGACGAAATCCTCCGACAGTACCTCGATGACGGCGGCACGGGTCTGACGCACGATCAGCGCGATCGGCTGGAAGGAAAGCACGAGCAGCGGCAAGAGGATGCGGACATCGAGGATGCCACCCCAGCCATAGGGCACGCTCGCACCCGGCAGAGCCACGATGAGGCCGACCATCAGCAGCGGCCCGGCGACATAGGCCGGGATCGCCCAGAGGAAGAGCGCCGAACCGAGAATGGCATAATCGAGCCGCGAATTCTGGTTCAGCGCGGCGATCATGCCGAGCGGGATCGCGACGACGGCCGTCAGAATGATGGAACAGAGCGCAAGCTGAAAGGAGACGGGTGCGGCAGCCGAGACCATCGCCCAGACGGCGCGGCCCGAAGTCAGCGAATTGCCGAACTGACCGTGCAGCAGGTTCCAGATGTAAAGACCGAACTGCTCGATGAAGGGTCTGTTGAGGCCGGCGCTTTCGCGGATCGCCTCGATGCGCTGCGGATTGTAGGCGACATCGCCCGGCGCGCGCAGGAAGATCAGCTTGATCGGATCGCCGGCGCCGTAAAAGGCCAGCGCATAGACGGCCAGCATCACCACCAGAACCGACGGAATCCAGATGGCGAACCGGGTTAGCACGTAGCGCAGCAAGGCCACCTCCCACCTGTTGTCGATGCGGTCCCTCCTCAAGCCAGGCAGATCGCATCTCTTCTTCTTGAAATTTGCGCGAAGACCTTGCGGCCTTCGCGCGGCTATTGCCAGGAACGACAGTTCCGAATCAGCCGATCGAAATGTTCCAGGGTTCGACGATCTGCCAGTCGAGGTTCTTGTCCAGACCCTTGACCTCCTTGGTGGCCCAGCGCGACATCGCCTGAGAGTACCACGGGATGAAGGCCCAATCGTCGCGGAACGCCTTCTGGGCCTGCTGGGCGAGCGCGATGCGCTGCGGATCGTCCGCAGCCTTGGTCGTCGCTTCGGCAAGCGCGCTGTCGACCTTGTCGTTCTTGTATCCGCCGAGCTTGTTCTGGGCGTTCGACGATGTCGAGGCGATGCTGCCCGCCAGATACGACACGGCATCGGGGACACGGGTGCCGACGTCGTCGCGGAAGATCTGGACCGAGTTCTGGTCCGGGCCGGCATAGGCGTCCTGCTGCGGCTTCATATCGACGGCCGTGATGCCGAGATTCTGGCGCCACTGCTCGGCAATGAACTGGGCGGCAGCCTGAATGGCCGGTCCCGAGATACCGACGAACAGGAGCTTCGGCAGCCGCTCCGGCCCGCCATAGCTGGATTCGGCCAGCAGCTTCTTGGCGCCTGCCGGATCGTAGGGATAGGGCTCGAAGCCGGAATTGTCAGCACCCGGAACCGCGTTGAGGATCTGGTCGGCCTTCTTGTGCGGCCCGTCGGGATAGGACGCCTTGAACAGGCCGTCACGGTCGACCGCCATGATCAGCGCCTGGCGGACCTTCGGATCGTCCATCGGCGCGCGGGAGATGTTGAACCAGAAGTGCTGGCTGGTCGGGATCAACGGGCCGGCCGAGAATTCCGGGCCGAGATCCTGGATGATGGTCGAGGTGATGAGTTCGGTATGAGCATTGAACTCTCCCGACTTGATCAGCGACGTGGCGCTGACATTGTCCTCGATCGAGGTGATGTCGATGCGCGCAAGCTTCGGTTTCGGCCCGAAGAAATTCTCGTTCGGCTCGAAGGTGAGTTTGCCGGCGTCGATATCGAGGCTCGTCAGCTTGAAGGGACCGGAGAAGACCGGCTTGCTGTCCGGCTTGTACCAGTCGATGATCTCCTCGCCGTCGCTGCCGCGCGACTGCGACGCCTTGGTAATCGGCGCGATGTGGTTTGCCAGGCGCATGAAGAAGATCGGATCGGCGGCGGCCAGCGTCACGACGACGGTGCCCTCGTCGGGTGTTGCGACACCCGTCAGCTCGTTGCCGGAGCCGGCAGCGATTTCGGCATAACCCTTGACCTTGCTCAGCACCTGATCGGCGCGCTGGCTCTTGGTATTCGGCATCGAGGCGACTTCCCACGATCCCTTGACGTCGGCCGAAGTGATCTTGCTGCCATCGGAGAAGACCGCTTTCGGGTCGATCTTGAAAGTCCAGACCGTGTTGTCGGCCGATTCCCAGCTGGTGAAGACGTAAGGCTTGATATTGCCCTGGCTGTCGAAATACATCGGCGACGCCCACCAGATCGAATTCCAGCGGAAGGTTCTGCCGCCGCCGCGCAGCGGCGACCAATCCTGGTCGAAGGCCGGATGTGCGACCTTCAGCACCTGGCCTTCATCGGCCATAAGGATGCGGGCGTTCATCCCGAACACGGTGAGGCCGACGCCGGCCGCAAGCCCGAGCTTCAGCGCATTGCGGCGCGATAGATTGGTTTTATCCGATTGATCAAAAGACATGGCATTCCCTCCCACGGTGAATTCGGCAGCGTTCTCCCTGCGCCTGCCGGGCGCAGCACAATCCGTTCCGTATCGTTCTCTCGTTATTGTAAATATGTCAACAAAAAATCGCTGTTTTCGCCAAAACAAAATTCACGTCTAAAAATATCATAGCAATAACAGATAGATAATTTTTAGAGACCACAGGAAAGCATTTTGTCTTCTTGACAAAAGCGCAGCAATGGAAAAGTTCTTAGCACTCCATCGCAAACAGACGACGACAATCGGATGCGCAACCGGACGGTTCGACCGCGGATCGGCAAGACAGGACGCGCCGAAGGAGGACAGGATGAGCCATCACAGGATCACAGGGGTCTTCAGCGCGGCCGCAACCCCGCTGACGGCTGACAATACCCCGGATTTTGCCCTTTTCACCGATCATTGCCGGCAATTGCTGGCCGAGGGATGCCACGGCGTGGCATTGCTCGGCACCACGGGTGAGGCCAATTCCTTCTCCGGCTCCGAGCGTCGGGCCATTCTGGAAGCGGCTGTGAAGGCCGGCATTCCCGCCGACAGGCTTCTGCCGGGCACCGGCGTCGTCGCCATTCCCGAGACCGTGGAACTGACCCGGCACGCGCTGTCGCTCGGCGTCACCAAGGTGGTGATGCTGCCGCCCTTCTATTACAAGGGCGTCTCCGACGACGGCCTGTTCGCGGCCTATTCGCAGGTGCTGGAAAAGGTCGCCGATACCCGCCTGCAGGTCATCCTCTATCACATTCCGCAGGTCTCGGGCGTACCATTGTCCGTTCCGCTGATCGGAAGGTTGATTGCCGCCTTCCCGCAAACGGTGGTCGGCATCAAGGAATCTGCCGGCGATTTCAACAACATGCAGGCGATCATCGCCGCCTACCCCGGCTTCTCGGTGCTGGCGGGCGCCGATCCGCTGCTGCTGCCGCTGCTGAAGGCCGGCGGCGCCGGCTGCATCACCGCCACTTCCAATCTCGTGGCGGATTCGCTCCGCACGATCTACGATCATGTCCATGACGCCGCGCGCGCCGGCGAAGTCGAAGCGGCGCAGGCGCGCATCAACGCCTATCGCACGCTGTCCAATTCCTACGTCCAGATCCCGACCATCAAGGCAATGGTCGGGCTGAAGACCGGCAATCCTTCCTGGAAGCGCACACGCGCGCCGCTGATGCCGCTCGGCGAGGCGGATTATGCCGCACTCGCCGAAAGCTACGCCAAACTGCCTTGAGGAGATCGTCATGCATTTTACCGGCCTGCCCCCGGAAGCCGTTCCGGCCCTGATGACCGGGATCATTAGCCCTCATCCCGCCGTCGACGGCCGTGCCGAGGCCTATCTGCCCTCGCCCTGCATCCAGAACCATGCCGCCAATCTCGCCTTTCTGCCCGACGGCACGCTGAGCTGCGTCTGGTTCGGCGGCACGATGGAAGGCATGGGCGACATTTCGATTTACATGTCGCGGCTGACACCGGGCACGACGCGCTGGTCGGAGCCGGAGAAGATGAGCGACGATCCGGAGAAATCCGAGCAAAATCCGTTGATTTTCAATGCTCCGAACGGAAAGGTCTGGTTGCTCTATACCTCGCAGACCTCGGGCAATCAGGACGGTTCGATTGTCAAATGCCGGATATCGGATGATGGCGGCCGGAGCTTCGGTCCTGTCCGGATCCTCTGCGACAGCCCCGGCACCTTCGTTCGCCAGCAGATCGTCGTCAACGGCAGGGGCGACTGGCTGCTTCCGGTCTTCCGCTGTGTCGGCCTGAACGGCCAGCGGTGGAGCGGCGATGCCGATACCGCAGCGGTGCTGATTTCGCGCGACGGCGGTGCGAGCTGGCAAATGCACGATATTGCGGACAGTCTCGGCGCCGTGCACATGAACATCCTGCCGCTCGGCGGCGACGAGATGATCGCCTTCTATCGCAACCGTTTCGCCGAAAATATCCTGTCCAGCCGATCGTCCGATGGCGGCGAGACGTGGAGCGTGCCCGAACCCACCGAACTGCCGAACAACAACTCCTCGATCCAGGCCACGATCCTGAATGATGGAGCAATCGCAATGGTTTACAATCATTCGAATGCGACCATGTCGGATGCGCGGCGCCAGTCGCTCTACGACGAAATCGACGGCGACGAGGCGGGAGCGGCCGTCATTGCCGCCGATAGCGGCCGCAAGGCGGTCTGGGGTGTTCCGCGGGCGCCGCTGAGCCTGGCGATATCCAGGGATGGCGGCAAGAGCTTTCCGCACCGCATCGATCTCGATACCGGCGACGGCTTCTGCCTCAGCAACAATTCGAAGGATTCGCTGAACCGCGAATTCTCCTATCCCTCGATCATCCAGGGCCGCGACGGCGTGCTCCATATCGCCTATACCTACTACCGGCGCGCCATCAAATATGTGCGCCTTGCCCCGCAATCGCTGCCCTGATCGACGCGGCAGACCGAAGTTTGTAAACCTGCATCCGATCGTGCGCGAAAGGATGCAGGATCATCGCCGTTGGACCACTTCCCTGGTGATGAAATTGACAAGAGGCGTAGACTGGCAGATGGCGGCCGCTTCTTCGCGCCCGAAAATCCTCTCTGTCGCAAAAAATCATTTAACATATTGATATAACTTTTGATTATTGCACGGCAGCGCTGATTTTAAAGTCGTGCCGACCCATGCCGGGCGATAAAAATTTCCGCGCCGTGGAATGCCGGCTTGACATTGATCTTACAACTTTACAATAAAGAAGGCGACATTATTGCCGCAAGCTCTTGCAGGGAGGACTGGTTCATGGCCAGCTTGGATTCGCCGATCACGATCGTTCGGCCGCATCTGATCGAATTCGGCATCGGCACAGCGGGAAAGCTTGGCACATGGGCTGCCGGAAAGGGCTATCGGCGCACGCTTGTCATTTCCGATGCTTTCAACGCTTCGCGCATCGACGTGCTGGAGCTCAAAGGGGAAGTGACGGTTTTCTCCGAAGTGACGCCCGAGCCGGATACCGCCAATCTCGATAAAGTGCTGGCCGCGGCGAACGCGGCCGAAGCCGAGCTGATCGTCGGCTTCGGTGGCGGCAGCGCCATGGACCTGGCAAAACTGGCCGCCGTTCTTGCCGGCTCCGCGCAGACACTGCGTGAGGTCGTCGGCCCGAACAAGGTGCATGGGCCGCGCAAGGTGGCGCTTGCCCAGGTACCGACGACATCGGGCACCGGCAGCGAGGCCGGCATCCGCGCGCTGGTCACCGATCCCCAGACGATGGCCAAGCTTGCGGTGGAAAGCCTGCATATGCTGGCCGATATCGCCGTCATCGATCCTGCCCTTACCTTCAGCGTGCCGGCCCGCACGACGGCCGCCACCGGCGTCGACGCGATGGCCCACTGCGTCGAGGCCTTCACCAACCGCAAGGCCCATCCGATGGTCGACATCTATGCAATCGAGGGAACGCGCCTCGTCGGCAAATATCTCGCCCGCGCCGTCAAGGATGGGAACGACGCCGAGGCCCGCGCCGGTCTCTCACTCGCCTCGCTGTACGGTGGTTTCTGCCTCGGCCCGGTCAATACCGCCGGCGGCCATGCCCTGGCCTATCCGCTCGGCACGCGCTGGCATGTGGCGCACGGCGCGGCCAATGCGCTGATCTTCCCGCATGTGCTCGCCTTCAACACGCCGTCGGCCCCGGAAAAGACGACAGCGGTGATGCAGGCGCTCGGGCGGCAAACGTCGGGAAATACGGCATCCGTCTTCGATGCAGCTTACGCTTTCTGCGCCGAACTTGGCATCGAGATGAAGCTGTCCGCCCTCGGTGTGCCGGAAAGCGATCTCGACGCCATGGCCGACGACGCCTTTGCCATCCGCCGGTTGCTCGACAACAATCCGCGTGATCTCACACGCGCCGACATTCGCTCGATTTACGCGGCCGCCTTTTAGAGCTTGATGCGAAAAGTGTAAGCGGTTTTCGGATGACATCATGCTCCGGATCTAAAGCAAGACGGTTTTCAGAAGGGACTTTGAGATGGACAGGAATGCGAAAGTCGCGGTGACGCTCGGTGATCCCTCCGGCGTCGGTCCCGAGGTGATCGTCAAGGCCTTGGCGGCGCTTCCGAGCGAGGAGCGCCGCGATTTCGTCATCGTCGGCAATGTCGAAGCGCTGGAACGCGCCGACCGCGTCAGCGGCACCGGGCTGAAATTCGGGCCGGCCGATGCCGGCGGCGACGGCAGGATCGCCGTCGACGAAGTCGCGCTCGGGGCTGCGCTGCCCGAAATCGGCAAGGTCAGCCCCGTCGCCGGCGACGCCTCGGTGCGCTACATCACCCGCGCCGTCGATCTGGCCATGTCCGGTAAAGCCGATGTCATCGTCACCGCGCCGATCAACAAGGAGGCGATGAACCTCGCCGGCCATCACCATGACGGCCATACCGGGCTTCTTGCCCATCTCACCGGCTCGAAGAGTTCCTTCATGCTGCTTGCCTCCGAGCGGCTGAACACCATCCATGTCTCCACCCATATCTCGTTGAAGGGCGCGATCGAACGCGCCAAGACCGAGCGGGTGCTCGCCACCATCGAAGCCGGCCACCGGCACTTCCTGCGCTTGGGCAAAAACGCACGTATCGCCGTTGCCGGCCTCAATCCGCATTGCGGCGAAAACGGCCTGTTCGGCACCGAGGACATGGAATTCCTGGCGCCCGCCGTCGAGCAGGCACAGGCAAAAGGTATCGACGTCGTCGGGCCGATCTCGGCCGATACGGTGTTCGCCCGCGCCTATAACGGCGCCTTCGATCTCGTCATCGCCCAATATCACGACCAGGGTCATATCCCGATCAAGCTCGTCGCCTTCGAGACGGCGGTCAACGTCTCGCTCGGCCTGCCGATCGACCGCGTCTCGGTCGATCACGGCACCGCCTTCGACATTGCCGGCACCGGCAAGGCCAACCACGTCAACATGCTGTCGGCGATCGCCTATGCCCGGCTGATGGCCCGCTCGCCGCGGCAGAGGGCGTGACCTGACGACATCCGTTGGCGGGCTTATCGAGCTGGCCGAGCCCGCATGGTCATCGTTTTGTCTACGAGACGAGCCGTTGCGTAAGCGAAGCCTACGACTGCGCTTAGGAGCATGAAAAAGGCGATAGGGCCGCTCAATCCGATCGACCCGGCGACTGCCTTGAAAACACCGATCACACCGCGGTGCAGGATGTAGACGGGGTAGGAGATATAGCCCACCCACGTCGCCAGCCTCTCGGCTTTTGCAGGCATCTCCAGAAAGAGGCCAAGCATCACGATGAGCGGCGCCAGGGCCATCGCGAACATCAGATCGTAGTAGGGCCGCAGCATGGAAGGAACCGGCGCGGCCATGAGAATCATCAGAAGAAGGCACGGCACGATCGCCGCCCAACCTTTCCTCCAGGCGGGCATGCCACCGAAGAGCCGGCTGATCACCACCCCTGCAGTAAATGAAAACATGACCCTTGGCAGACCACCTATTGCGGAAGGCCATTCCCAGCCGATATTCAACATACCGTACTTAAGACCCACAAAGGCCAAAAGCGCAGCCGCAACCAACGCGACCAGGCAAAGGGCACGCACAGAGAGCCGGAAAAGCCATAGCGCGAAGACGATGTTCACCAACAGCTCCCAGAACATCGACCATGCCGGACCATTGATTGGAAACATCCCCTGCATCGGGTTCGTTTGCAGGAAATACATCGGGCTGGGCAGAAAAACCCCGTTGGCAACGGTCGACACCAGCAGGTCAATGATACTTTGATGTCTCAGGCCCCAGCCTGTCAGCAGGACGATCTGTACGAGACCGACCAAGATTCCGATCAAATAGAGCGGATAAAGGCGCCTGATTCGAGCCGCCATGAACGCCTGGAACGGCAGGTCACGCGCAAGCCGTTTTCCATAAATCTCGGCGATGATAAAACCGCTGAGGACGAAGAAAAAGTCGACCGCCAGATAGGCCGATGGGGCATATCGTTCCTGGAAATGTGTGGCGACGACACAGATAGCGGCAAACCCGCGCATTGCATCCAGGGAGTAGTAACGGCTGCGGTCGGGAATCGAGACTGCTGCGGCGTCAATCGTCGATGGCGAATAACCGCGGTCGAGACTGGTCATCTGATCGATTATCCTATTTCGCTTGGTGCCTGAGCGGCGTTCAGATGCGGCGGATTGAAAGTGACGTCGTGCCGTCACTTGCTTTTGCATATCAGTCGGCTCCTCCGCAACACAGATCGCTGCGGAGGAGCCCCGATATCACGATTGATGTGCCGCAGGGTCGGCAAGCTCGTCCCTGTTGGTTTTGCGCTGCCGTATCTGCTTTATGCTGCCGATCAAGACATTGAGATGCGATCTGCACAGAACAAAGATCAGGCAGCAATAGGCAATCCCGCCGGCGACGATTTCCACGGCCAAACGTGGATAAGGCGACCAATGAATGAGCGACTCATGCAGGAGTAAAACCACGGCGACCATTCCTCCGCAAGCCATGCTGGGCCGAAGAAATTGCATCAGATAGGCCCCGACACTCAGCTCGATATGGCGCGAAATCTTCCAGCTGGTGATCGGCCAAAACAACAGAACTTCGATCATGATCGCGAAAACAACTGTTGTGACGCCATAAGGATAAAGAACTGCGATCGTCACGAGCGTGAGGAGATTTCGTGCCAGCTGGTAGTAGAACCACCAATCCATCTCCCCCTGGCTCTTGATCAAGGATGCCTGCACATAGCCGATTCCAGCCATCAGCCCGATAACGCAGTAGAACCGAACCGGCCAAACGGCCTCGATCCAGTGCGCACCGAAAATCGTCGTGATCGCATCACCGGCAACCGCGGCAAGGCCAATGAAGACGGGGTAGGAAACCAGGGCGCAGCCAAACGTCGCCATCAGAAATGCTTCTCGAACTTTCTTCGGATCGCTCCGCAACGAGGACAGCAAGACGTGGGTGACGGATGTCAGGCCCCCGGCGATGACGTTGTTGATCATATCGAACAAACGCTTCGAGAAATTATAGATACCGAGCGCTGACGGGCTCAACAACACGCCGATGATCAAGTTGTCCAAGCTCATCGTCTGCAAAAACCGGGTGCCCGACGCAAAGAAGCCGTAGTGCAGGAGATCGTTCAGGCTTTCTCTCTTCACGTGAAGCCCGGGCGACCAACCCGCACCCCAGAAAGCAGCGCCGCAGGATGCCGCTGTGGCCGCGATCTGCGCGATCGCAAGCGCCCACAAGCCGAAACCCGCGAGTACCAAAGCAAGGCAAATACAACCCGAAGTAATTGTGGCGATAACAGTCCGGACGGCGACCAGATGGAATGACATCTTCCTGTTGACGATCGCATTCGGAACGACGGCCGTGAAGTCGAAGAACACCTTCAGTCCCATGATGTAGATAAGGGACGTGATTTCCTTATGTCCCACGTAGGCCGCGATGGGCGAAGCGGCGACACACAAAACGCCATAGACCAAGAATGAAAAGGCAAGCGAAAGCATAAATATCGTATCGAGGTGGCTTCGCCTTATTTCGGATCGCTGGATGATTGCTTCGCCAAAGGCGGTCGGTCCAAAACTGCCGGCAAACGACACGATGCTGAATGCCAGCGCAACAAGACCGAAATCCTGAGGCTGGAGCACTCGAGACGTCACCACGAAAACTGCGAAGGTGAGGACCGTCGGAATGAGCGTGCTCATCGCCGACCAGAAGGCACCGGTTACAGCCGCCGCGGATCGGTTCTTATTGACATGGCTGAATAGAATATCATCGTCTCGTGCAACCGACAAAACTGAGCTCCTACTGGGAATCAAACGATCGAGGGATGAGCGACTAGATCTCGGGCAGGAAGGCTGGGGCTTAGATCCATGGGTCTGCTTGCCTTGTACCAGGTTCCGTTCATCTCATACGGAAGACGGGACATTGCCGCTAAAAGCTCACCGGCATTTGTCGCTTTTTCTACCAAAGGACTGTCGCTAGCCCAGCTACTGATGGCGTCGTGCAGCCTGCTTCCATTTCTCGCAACGGCGACATGCGGCTTATTGAGCAAAAGACAGAGAATATGACCGTGTAGACGGTTGGTGATGATCCGCTGCGCGCCGGACAGCATCTTCACGCCATAGTCGACATATCGGGCAGCGACATCCTCGCGATGTTGAGCCATCATCTCGGAGCGGCTGAAGCCACGCCGCATGGCCGCCTTGACGACACTCGACTTGCGCATGCGCGCCAAGCTATCCGGACCGTTGATCCAGTTGGTCAGGGGGCCGTCGGCAATCGCGCGCGCTTCGGCTATATCAACATCGTCCTCTCCAAAAGGCTGCATGACGTACAGTACCCTGAGAGGATCGGCATCGAACGGTTTCAGCGGCCCGATGCCGAATGCCGTGTCCGGGCCAGCCTCGACATCGCAGTCGAAATTCGCTTTTGCCAGCCCGAAACTCTGCTCGTCGCGCGCCATGAAGAAAAATTTGCGATGCCTGCCAATCGTACGCTTGGCATATTCCAGAAGTGCTTCGTTGGCGAAATCGATGGTTTGAGGCATCTGAACGATGGTTCGATCAGGATATCTGCATGCCAGACGAAAGCGAATATCGTCCCGGCCTAGCTGGCCATCGCCAAAATCGGACCACCCGCAAATGAATATAGGAGCGTCGCCCGGAGTTGATTTTACGTCATCTATACTTTTAGCGGAGGCACCGGTAAGCACCGGCTGCCGCCCCGTTACTTCGTGCAATACCTTCACCAATCCCAACCAACTTGCATTGTGGCCGGGATCTTTGGTGGATGGAAAATCCATTATGATGTAAGGTTGTCCTCTACTAACAAATTTCCTTACCGATCTAATCAACTTTTCTTGCTGTCGTCGTATTAAAACTTCGCCGAGATGATACATATATTCTACTTGAATGATCAAAAATCGGATCAGCAATTACATGCCAGGTTGTGCAAGTCAATTGGACGGCCGTGCGTCATAGCTACGCACCAAATTTACCCTACTTCTTAAGGTAAATGAGGATGACGAGGCTCAAGCCTCGCCGGCTTGGGGCGCACCAGCGGATCGATCGCGAGAAACCGCAGCCAGGGATGGGCTTTCGCTCCCTCCACTCTTTTCCCCGAAGATCGTTCTTTTGGAAATTCGTTCCTCCCCATCCGCATTAATACATTTAATCTATAGACATAATTAATTGGAGAGAATGACCATGAGTATCGAAAAATCCGGAAACGGTTTGGGAAGACGGGACCTGTTGAAACTGTCCGCAGCCGCCGGGGTTGCCGTCGCCGGTGCTTCGCTGATCGGGCAGAAGCCGGTTTTAGCAGCCGAAGAGCTGTCGCTGAAAGGCAAGCGCATCGCCATCAGCGCCACCGGCACCGATCACTTCTTCGACCTGCAGGCCTATAATGCCCAGATCGAAGAGGTAAAGCGCCTCGGCGGCGAGCCGATCGCCGTCGATGCCGGCCGCAATGACGGCAAGCTGGTCTCGCAGCTGCAGACGCTGATCGCCCAGAAACCGGATGCGATCGTTCAGATCCTCGGCACGCTCAGCGTCATCGATCCCTGGCTGAAGAAGGCACGTGACGCTGGGATCCCGGTCCTGACCGTCGACGTCGGTTCGACCAATTCGATCAACAACACCACCTCCGACAATTGGGGCATCGGCAAGGACCTGGCGCTGCAGCTCGTCTCCGATATCGGCGGCGAAGGCAATATCGTCGTCTTCAACGGCTTCTACGGCGTGACGCCTTGCGCGATCCGCTACGACCAGCTGGTCAATGTCGTCAAATATTTCCCGAAGGTGAAGATCCTCCAGCCGGAACTGCGCGACGTCATCCCGAATACGGTGCAGGACGCCTTCACGCAGATCACGGCCATCCTCAACAAATATCCGGAAAAGGGTTCGATCAAGGCGATCTGGTCGGCCTGGGATATTCCGCAGCTGGGCGCGACTCAGGCGCTGACGGCCGCCGGGCGGACCGAAATCCGCACCTACGGCGTCGATGGCAGCCCGGAAGTGCTGCAACTGGTTGCCGATCCGAATTCACCGGCCGGCGCCGACGTGGCGCAGCAGCCGGCGGAAATCGGCCGTACCGCCATCCGCAATGTCGCCAAGCTGCTCGCCGGCCAGACGCTGCCACGCGAGACCTATGTTTCGGCACTGCTCGCCAACAAGACCAATGTCGGCGAGGTCACCAAGAAGCTCGGCATCGGCTGACAAGGCTCCCGAGCGATCCGGCCGTGATCGGATCGCTTGGAATCTGCCCGGAGAGATCGACATGACCGCCATTTCGTTGAAGCAGCCGGTGACGGCGCGCGACGACATCATCCGCTTCGAAGGCATCGTCAAGCATTTCGGCGGCGCGCAGGCGCTTGCCGGTGCGTCGCTGCTCGTCAGGCGCGGCACCATCCACGGCCTCGTCGGCCAGAACGGCGCCGGCAAGTCGACGCTGATCAAGCTGCTGGCCGGTCTTCACCAGCCGGATGCCGGCCGGATCGAGATCGAAGGGCAAACGTTCGACAGGCTGACGCCGCATCTTGCCGAAGCGCTCGGCATTCACTTCATTCACCAGGACCGGCTGCTGGTGCCGACCTTTACCGTCGGCGAAGCGCTGTTCCTCGGCCGGGAACCGCGGATCTCAGGCACGCCCTTCCTCGACCGGCGTCTGATGCAGCGGCGCGCATCCGATATTCTCAATGACTATTTCGGTATCCGCTTGCCGAACAGCGCGCTGATCGGCGAATTGTCGACCGCCGAAAAGCAGATCGTGCAGATCACCCGCGCCCTCCTCAACCAGCCGAAAGTGCTCGTCTTCGACGAGCCGACCGCCGCCTTGGTACGCCGCGAGGCCGATATCCTCTTCCGGCTGATCCGCCGCCTGCGCGACGAAGGCGTCACCGTCATCTATATCTCGCATTACCTGAACGAAATCGAAGAGCTCTGCGACCACGTCACCGTGTTGCGCAATGGGCTCGACGTCGCCTCTGTGCCGATCGGCGAGACTTCGGCCGCGGCGATTGCCCGGCTGATGGTCGAGCGCGACATCAAGGAGATGTTCCCGAAGCCGCAGGTCAGATCGGGCGAAGAAATCCTTAAGGTCGAGCAGCTGTCGGCGCCGGGGAAATATAGCGACGTCAGTTTCACGCTTCGCCGCGGCGAGGTGCTCGGCCTCACCGGCCTGCTCGGTTCCGGCGCCAAGGAGCTGGTCCGCACTCTCTTCGGGCTGGAGACCCCCGCTTCCGGCCATATCGAGATCAGCGGCAAGATTGCCCGTTTCAGCAATCCGACGCAGGCGACTGGGCGCGAGATCGCGCTGGTGCCAGAAGACCGGCGACGCCACGGCATCGCGCTCGACCTCAGCGTTACGGAAAACACCAGTCTTTCAAGCCTCGGCCGCTTCACCCGTTTCGGCTTTCTCGACCGCAAAGCCGAGCAGCGGGAAGTCGATGCTCTGATTGCTCGGCTGCAGGTCAAAACCAATGGACGGAATGCCTTGCTGCGCACGCTTTCGGGCGGCAACCAGCAGAAGATCGCCATCGCCAAATGGCTGAGCCGCCACTCCGAGGTCTATCTCCTCGACGAGCCGACGGTCGGCGTCGACGTCGGCTCCAAGGTCGAGATCTATACGCTGATCGGCGAACTCGCGGCGCGCGGCGCCGGCGTCATCGTGCTGTCTTCGGACCTGCCCGAACTCGTCGGCATCACCGATCGCATCCTGGTGCTCTTCCGCGGCCGCGTGGTGCGGGAATTCATCTCGTCGGAGACCACGGCCGATGCCGTGCTGGCGCAATCTACAGGATCATCCGAGGGACATCGCCATGTCGGCTGAAGTGGAATTCGCGCCTTCCGGTTTTTCCGCTGCGGAATCGCCGCCGCGGCCGGCCGGCAATATTGCGGCTGCGGCGTTGCGCTTCGGATCGCTGGTCGCATTTGCCGCCATCCTGATCGTCTTCTCGCTGACCGCCCCCTATTTCCTCAGCATCGGCAATATCGGCAATGTGCTTGGCCAATCGGCGATCTCAGGCCTGCTTGCCATCGGACTGACGATCGTGCTGATCGCCGGCGGCTCCAATGTCGTCACCGGCGGCATCGACCTGTCGCTCGCGGCCAATATGGGCCTCAGCGCCGCCGTCTATGCCAGCCTGACGCAACTCGGCTACGGCGACACGACGGCGATTGCGGCGGCGATCTTCACCGGCGCGCTGATCGGCACGGTCAATGCCATTGCCGTCGTCTATGCCGGCATCGTGCCGCTGCTCGCCACGCTTGCCGTGATGAACGTCGTCGCCGGCCTCGAACTGGTGCTGACCGGCAATACCGTGCTGCCGGCCTCGACGCCCTTCCTCTCGGCGCTTTCGGCCACGGATCCTTTCGGCATTCCGGTTCTTGCCTATGTGCTGCTCGGCTTCACGGCGATCACCACGGCGATCGTGCAATATACCCCACTCGGCCTGCGGCTCTACGCTGTCGGCGAGTTCCCGGATGCGGCACGGGCCGCCGGGCTGCCGCTCCGCCGCCTGCTCGCCGGCGCCTTCGTCGCCAGCGGCCTCTCCGGCGGCATCGCCGGCATCCTGTCGGTTTCCTATCTGAGCGGCAGCACCACCGGTTCCGGCGAGATGCTGCTGCCCGTCGTCGTGACCGCGCTGCTCGGCTCGGTCTTTTCGCGCCGGCTGGTTCCGACGGTCACCGGGACGCTGCTTTCAGCCCTTTTGGTCGGCTTCCTCACCAACGGTTTCCAGCTCTTGAACATTTCGAGCACGCTGGTGAGCGGCGTCCAGGGCGTGCTCATCCTCATCGTCGTTTCCGCGACGACGCTGCTGCGCCGACAGGAGGCCTGACCATGTCGCTGCAAACCTCCCCTTCCCCTGCCATCGGCTTGCCGCGCCTCATCGCCGGCGGCCTGGTGCGCTATGGGCTGATCCTTGCCCTGATTGCGGTCTTCGCTGCCTTTTCCTTGATAACGCCGACATTCCTGACGTTGGCGAACCTGCAGAGCATCCTGGTCAACAATTTTACGCTGCTTGCCATCGTCTCCATCGCCATGACCTTTGCCGTGGCGGCGGGCGGCATCGATCTTTCGGTGGGAACGGCGGTGGATTTCGCCAGTTTCGCCTTCGTTTCGCTCGTCCTCGCCGGCCAGCCCGTGGCAATCGCCGCGCTCGCCGGACTGGCGGCCGGGGCAGTCGTCGGCGCCTTCAACGCGCTCTTGATCTCCGGGATCGGCGTGTCGCCGTTCCTCGCGACACTCGGCACGCTGTTCATCGGCCGCAGCGTTCAGCAGCTGCTGACCAATGGCGGCAATCCGGTCTATCTGCCGCCGAACGGCGTGCCGGACGCCTTCCGTTTCCTCGGCCACGGCACGATCGCCGGCTTTCCGGTGCCGCTGGCCGTTGCCATCGTCGTCATCGCGGCCGCTGCCGTTGTGTTTGCCCGCACGCGTTTCGGCCGCGTCATCCTGTCGATCGGCATCCAACCCGGCGTCGTGCGTTATTCCGGCATCGCAGCACCCGCCCATGTCGCGGTGACCTTCATCCTGGTCGGGTTGATCGCGGCCATCGCCGGCCTGATCCTGACCGCCACGGTCACCACCTACATCCCCTCCTCGGGCAATGCGTTCCTGCTGAACGCCATCGGCGCGACCTTCATCGGCACGACGCTCAGTCCGCTCGGGCGGCCGAATGTCGGCGGCACCGTTCTCGGCGCACTGCTGCTCAGCATCGTCGCCAACGGGCTGCTGCTGACCGATCTGAACTTCTATTGGCAGCAGGTCGGTACGGGAACGCTGATCTTCGCCGTGCTCGCGCTGAGCTTCATCAACAGAAAGGCGGCCGGGGGCGCATAAAGAGATACCATATCCGGACGGATCAACCCGCTGAGGCGTCCGAAATCATCCGCGAGACGGCATTCTTCCAGCCGATGATCTTGGCCTGCCGCTCGGTCTCCTCCATCGACGGGCTGAAGCGGCGGTCGCAGGCCCAGGCCTGCGCGAACTCCCGCCTGCCCGGCCAGATGCCGGCTTTCGAGCCGGCCAGCCAGGCGGCCCCGAGTGCCGTCGTCTCACGGATTGCCGAGCGGTCGACGGGATTTCCCGTCATGTCGGCCAGGCACTGCATCGTCCAGTCCGAAGCCGCCATGCCGCCATCGACGCGCAGCACGGTTTCCAGCTGGTTGACACCCCAGTCCTTCTTCATCGCCACCAGCAGATCGAGCGTCTGATAGGCGACGGATTCGAGCACGGCGCGGGCGAATTCCGCCGGCCCGCTGTTGCGCGTCAGGCCGAAGATCGCGCCGCGCGCGTTCGGATCCCAATAGGGCGCGCCAAGGCCGGTGAAGGCGGGGACGATATAGACCTGCTGTCCGGGATCGGCCTTGGCCGCGAGCACGCCCGCCTCCGACGCCTGATCGATGATGCCGAGACCGTCGCGCAGCCATTGCACGGCGGCACCGGCAATGAAGATCGAGCCTTCAAGCGCATAGGTCGTCTCGCCATCGAGGCGGCAGGCGACGGTCGTCAGCATCCGGTTGGAGGAGGAGACACGGTCCCTGCCCGTGTTCAACAAAGCAAAGCAGCCGGTGCCGTAAGTGGATTTCATCATGCCGGGCTCGAAGCAGGCATTGCCCATGGCTGCCGCCTGCTGATCGCCGGCGACCCCGAGGATCGGAAGCTCGGCACCGAACAGCGCCTTGTCGGCGCGGCCGAAATCATCGGCGCATTCCTTCACTTCGGGCAGCAGCGCGGCCGGAATGCCGAGAATGCCGAGAAGCTCTTCGTCCCAGGCGCCGTCATCGATATTATAGAGCAGCGTTCGCGACGCATTGGTCGCATCGGTGGCGTGCATGCGGCCGCCGGTCAGCTTGTAAATCAGCCAGCTGTCGATCGTGCCGAAGCAGACCTCCCCCGCCTCGGCCTTCTCCCGCAGCCCGGCGACATTATCGAGCAGCCAGCGCAGCTTGGTGCCGGAGAAATAGGGATCGAGCAGCAGGCCGGTCTTGGCGCTGAACAGTTTTTCATATCCGTCGGCCTTCAGGCTGTCGCACATTTCCGCCGTGCGCCTGTCCTGCCAGACGATCGCCCGGTGAAGCGGTGTGCCGGACCGGCGGTCCCAGACCACCGCCGTCTCGCGCTGGTTGGTGATGCCGATCGCGGTGATGTCGGCGGCGCCGAGACCGGCATCGGCGATCGCCTTGCGCGCCGTGTCGACGACGGATTGCCAGATTTCGCCGGCGTCATGCTCCACCCATCCCGGCTGCGGATAATATTGGGTGATCTCCGCCTGCGCCGAGCCGGCCATCTTCATGTCGCCATCGAAGATGATCGCCCGCGACGAGGTTGTGCCCTGGTCGATCGAAAGAATATAGCCGCTCATGTCAGTCTCCGGCTCGCACGAAATCGCTCCGCCCGGCGAAAAGGGCAGGATGCGGCGGTTTCATGAGAGAAAGATTGTGGGTGCCACCGGCCGCAGCCGGTGGCTAGATGTGATGGCCGGAAGCCTCGTCGCCTCCGGCCGAGGTCCGCCTTACTTCGACTGCCAGCTCTTGACGAGTTCGTCGTAGTTGACGGTGACCGGCTTTTCCTTTTCGTTCTCGATCTTCAGCTGCGGCGCAAGGTTGCCCTTCTTCACCGCATCGGCGTTCCAATAAGCGAGGTCGTGCTCTTCGGCCAGTTTCGGGCCGATATCACCCTGGACGCCCGATTTCTCGATGCGGCCCATGACCTTCTCCTGCTCGCCGCAAAGAGAATCCATGGCTTCCTGCGGCGTCTTGGCGCCGGCAGCGGCGTCACCGATAGCCTGCCACCAAAGCTGAGCCAGCTTCGGATAGTCGGGAACGTTGGTGCCGGTCGGCGACCACTGAACGCGGGCCGGCGAACGATAGAACTCGATCAGACCACCGAGCTTCGGAGCACGTTCCGTAAAGCTCTTGTCGCGAATGGTGGATTCGCGGATGAAGGTGAGACCGAGCTGGCTCTTCTTCACGTCGACCGTCTTGGAGGTCACGAACTGTGCATAGAGCCAGGCAGCTTTCGCACGGTCCGTCGGGGTCGATTTCATCAGCGTCCACGAGCCGACGTCCTGATAACCGAGCTTCATGCCGTCTTTCCAGTAAACGCCATGCGGGCTCGGCGCCATACGCCATTTCGGCGTGCCGTCCTCGTTCATCACAGGCAGGCCAGGCTTGACCATGTCTGCGGTAAACGCGGTGTACCAGAAGATCTGCTGCGCGACGTTACCCTGTGCCGGAACCGGGCCGGATTCCGAGAAGGTCATGCCCTGAGCTTCCGGCGGCGCGTAAGCCTTCAACCAATCGAGGTACTTCTGGATCGAGTAAACCGATGCCGGGCCGTTGGTATCGCCGCCGCGCGCGACGCACGAACCGACCGGACGCGACTTCTCGTCGACCTTGATGCCCCATTCGTCGACCGGAAGACCGTTCGGCAGGCCCTTGTCGCCGTTGCCGGCCATCGACAGCCAGGCGTCGGTGAAGCGCCAGCCGAGCGACGGGTCCTTCTTGCCGTAGTCCATATGGCCAAAGACCTTCTTGCCGTTGACGTCACGGCCGGTGAAGAATTCGGCAATGTCCTCATAGGCCGACCAGTTGACCGGAACGCCGAGATCGTAGCCGTATTTCGCCTTGAAATCGGCCTTGTTCTTCTCGTCGTTGAACCAGTCGTAGCGGAACCAGTAGAGGTTGGCGAACTGCTGGTCGGGAAGCTGGTAGAGCTTCTTGTCCGGCGCCGTCGTGAACTTGGTGCCGATGAAGTCGTCGATATCAAGGCCGGGGTTGGTAACGTCCTTGCCTTCGCCGGCCATCCAGTCGGTCAGGTTGCGCACCTGCTGATAGCGCCAATGGGTACCGATCAAGTCGGAGTCGTTGACCCAGCCGTCGTACAGGTTCTGCCCGGTCTGCATCTGTGTCTGGATCTTTTCGACAACGTCACCTTCCTGAATGACGTCGTGCGTGACCTTGATGCCGGTGATCGCCGTGAAGGCCGGAGCCAGAACCTCGGACTCATACTTGTGCGTGGTCAAGGTTTCCGAAACAACCTTGATCTCCATACCGTTGAAAGGCTTCGCCGCATCGACGAACCACTGCATTTCCTTTTCCTGGTCGGCGCGAGAGAGCGTCGACATGTCGCCGATCTCTTTGTCCAGGAAAGTCTTCGCCTCGTCCATGCCGGCATAGGCCGACCCGGTCATGGCCAGCAGTACCGCTGCTGTCGTCGTCAATAAATGCCTTCGCATGATATCCTCCCAGGGTTTGCGATTGCAGTCTTCACATCTCAGGCGGCCAGAAATACCCCCGGGCCGTCTGCATCATTTTGCCTCACACGTAACGGAATACGCCGACGGCGTAGACAACGGAGAGAGCGAGAGCCCACCAGAGGCTTGATCCCGCGAGACCAAGCCAGGCAAGATGGATAAAGGCGCTGCCAAGCAGCGAAAGGAAAAGCCGGTCACCGCGCGTCGTCTCGAAGCGCAGGATTCCGATCCGCGGGTTGCCGCCCGGCGCGGCATATTCCCAGACACCCATGCCGATCAGCAGCAGTACGATGACGATGAAGAAGGCGGCCGTCGGCCAGGTCCATGCCATCCATGAAAAATCGGGAAGCGAAAAGCTCATCAAACCCTCCCCAGGGCGAAGCCCTTGGCGATGTAATTGCGCACGAACCAGATCACCAGCGCCCCCGGGATCAGGGTCAGAACACCCGCGGCGGCGAGCAAGCCCCAATCCATGCCGGATGCAGAGACGGTGCGGGTCATGGTGGCAGCGATCGGCTTCGCGTCGGTCGTCGTCAGCGTTCGCGCGATCAGCAACTCGACCCAGGAGAACATGAAGCAGAAGAAGCAGGCGACACCGATGCCGCTCGCAATCAGCGGCGTGAAGATCTTCAGGAAAAACCGCGGGAACGAGTAGCCGTCGATATAGGCCGTTTCGTCGATTTCCTTCGGCACGCCCGACATGAAGCCTTCAAGGATCCAGACCGCCAGCGGCACGTTGAAGAGGCAATGCGCCAATGCCACGGCGATATGCGTGTCGATCAGTCCAAAGGCCGAGTAGAGCTGGAAGAACGGCAGGGCAAAGACTGCCGGCGGCGCCATCCGGTTCGTCAGCAGCCAGAAGAAAAGATGCTTGTCGCCAAGGAACCGATAGCGGGAGAAGGCATAGGCGGCCGGCAGCGCGACTGCCACCGAGATCACCATGTTGATCACCACATAGGTGATCGAATTGATGTAGCCGGAATACCACGCCTTCTCCGTGAAGATCGTCACGTAATTGGCGATCGTCGGGTTATGAGGATAAAGCGTCAGAGAATTGACGATTTCCGCGTTGGTCTTGAAGCTCATGTTGACGAGCCAATAGATCGGCAGCAGGAGCACGATGATATAGATCGTCGGAACCAGCCACCACCAGCGCGATTCCTCGCCGCGCCGGCGCATCAGACGGCTGACTTCGTCGGAGGAGAGACCGCTTGCGACACTGGTAGCGCCTGAAATCTTTCGGCTCGCTGTCGTTTCGTTGGAGACGCTCATTTCAATTCTCCGCGTCGTGGCTTGTCATGACGGTGTAGAACACCCACGAAAGCAGCAGGATGATGAGGAAATAGATCAGCGACATGGCGGCAGCCGGACCGAGGTCAAACTGTCCGAGGGCGGTCTTGACCAGATCGATCGACAGGAAGGTGGTCGAATTGCCCGGACCGCCGCCGGTGACGACAAAAGGCTCGGTGTAGATCATGAAACTGTCCATGAAACGCAGCAGCACGGCGATCAAAAGAACGCGCTTCATCTTCGGCAGCTGGATATAGCGGAACACGGCCCAGCGGGACGCGCCGTCGATCTTCGCTGCCTGATAGAAGGCATCCGGAATGGAAACGAGGCCGGCATAGCAGAGCAAGACGACCAGGCTCGTCCAGTGCCAGACATCCATGATGATGATCGTCACCCAGGCGTCGAGCGGATCCTGCACATAGTTGTAATCGATGCCGATGGCATTGAGGTAATAGCCGAACAAACCAATGTCGTTGCGGCCGAACACCTGCCAGATCGTGCCGACAACGTTCCACGGGACGAGCAGCGGCAGCGCCATCAGAACCAGGCACACCGGCACGCCGATGCCCGATTTCGGCATGTTGAGCGCAATGAAGATACCGAGCGGGATCTCAAGAGCGAGAATGATCAACGAAAAAATCAGGTTTCGCTGCAGGGCGGCCCAGAAACGGTCGGAATGCAGGATCTGGGTGAACCAGTCCGTTCCGTTCCAGAAGAACTGGTTGTTTCCGAACGTGTCCTGAACGGAATAGTTCACAACCGTCATCAAGGGAATGACGGCGGAGAATGCCACCAGCACGAGGACCGGCAGGACCAGAAACCACGCTTTGTTGTTCCAGGTTTTTTCCATGATCAAGCCTCCGGTCCGGCGCGCCAAGAGTCGGCATAGATGCTGATACCCGATGGCTCGAAGGTCACCCGGGGATCGGCCGGAATGTCCCCGTCCTCAGGGACGACGATCGCGATCGGCTGGCCGGCAAATTGCGCGCGGACGATCTTCTGCCGGCCGATATCTTCCACCTTGCTGACCGTCACAGGCATGCCCTCGCGGCCGACCCGGATAAACTCGGGCCGGATTCCCAGCTCTACCTTGGCCGCGGCGGAAGTCTTTGGTGCATAGTCGAGCGTCAGCGCATGCTCGCCGACCCGAACCGTGCGGCCGTCCACCTTGGCCGGCATGAAGTTCATGCCCGGCGAACCGATGAAGTAGCCGACGAAAGTATGGCTCGGACGCTCGAAGAGTTCGGCCGGCGTGCCGATCTGCACGATCTCGCCGTCGTACATCACCACGACCTTGTCGGCGAAGGTCAGCGCCTCCGTCTGGTCATGCGTGACATAGACCATCGTAAAACCGAACTGCTTATGCAGCCGCTTCAGCTGCGATCGCAGCACCCATTTCATATGCGGATCGATAACGGTGAGCGGCTCGTCGAAGAGAATCGCGTTCACATCCGAGCGCACGAGGCCGCGGCCGAGCGAAATCTTCTGCTTCTGGTCCGCCGTCAAACCGCGCGCGCGACGCTTGGCCCAGTCTGCAAGGTCGATCATCTCCAATATTTCGCGGACACGACGATCAACATCGGGCTCCGCGACGCCGCGGTTGCGCAAGGGGAAAGCCAGATTGTCATAGACGGTCATCGTGTCGTAGATGACCGGAAACTGGAAGACCTGGGCAATATTTCGCTGCTGCGTCGGCAGGTTCGTCACATCCTGCCCGTCGAAAAGAATTCGCCCTTCGGACGGCTGAATAAGGCCGGAAATGATATTGAGCAGCGAGGTCTTGCCGCAGCCTGAAGGTCCGAGCAGCGCATAGGCGCCGCCATCGTTCCACTCGTGGTGCACTTCCTTGAGAGCGTAGTCCTTCTCGCTCTTCGGGTTCGGCCCATAGGCATGTCTGATATGATCGAGGGTGATACGTGCCATGATCTTCTCCTAGCCCCTCTGCCCGGCGGTAATCGCCCGGCCGTCCGCACCGAACGCCATCAGGTGGCGCGTATCGATGAAAACGGAGAGGTCCGTGTCCGGCTCGATATTGTGGATGCCGTGCGCAAGCATCACCCAGCGGGTGTCGGCAAATTGCAGATGCACGAAACTTTCCGAGCCGGTGATCTCCGAAATCTGTGTCCGTGCTGTCAGCCGCGCCGAGCTAGCCGTCTGAGCGGTTGGGGCAAGGTGATGCGGGTGAAACGCGATCGTTGCCGGCCCGTCCGGCACGTTCTGAAGATGCGGCGGCACGGCAAAAATCACCGCGCCATCGCGCAGGAAATTGCCTGCCGATTTGACCAGATCAATAAAATTCAGCGGCGGGTCGGCAAAGGTTTTCGCCGTCGTCAGATCGAGCGGATTGCGATAGACCTCGATCGTCGGACCGAACTGCGTGACCCGGCCTTCGTTGAGCGCGGCCGTATTGCCACCCAGCAACAAGGCTTCGGAGGGTTCTGTCGTGGCATAGACGAAGATCGCGCCGGACTGGGCGAAGATGCGCGGCAATTCCTGCCGCAGCTCTTCACGCAGCTTGTAATCGAGATTGGCGAGCGGCTCGTCCATCAGCACCAGGCTGGCATTCTTGACGAGGGCGCGGGCAAGTGCCGTACGCTGCTGCTGACCGCCGGACAGATTGAGCGGCGTGCGGTCGAGATAGGGCGTGAGCTTCAGAAGCTCGGCAGCCTTGCGCACCTCGCGGTCTATCGTCGCGGCATCCTTGCCCGAGATGCGCATCGGCGAGGCGATGTTCTCGTAGACGGTCAGCGCCGGATAGTTGATGAACTGCTGGTAGACCATGGCAACGTTGCGCTTCTGCACCGGCATGCCGGTGACATCGACGCCGTTGAAATGAACGGAGCCGCCTGTGGGACGGTCGAGCCCGGCCATCAGCCGCATCAGCGATGTTTTGCCAGACAGCGTCGGCCCGAGCAGGACGTTCAGCGTGCCGCGCTCGAGGACCAGATCGGTCGGATAGATATGATAGTCCGCGCCCACCATCTTGGCGGCGTTTCGCAGTTCCAGCATTCCGATTCCCCTGCCTCCACGCAGCGGGGACCACACGCCGCCTCTATCCGGCCATCGCCGGTCTGGCAGCCATGTACTCCTCCAGTGACTGAGCCTGCTCCTTGGAAAGGCGCAGACCATCCTTTGTTCTCCTCCACAGCACGTCTTCACCGTGCCGGGCCCATTCATGTTCGACGAGATATTTGACTTCTGCCTCGTAGAGATCGCCGCCGAACAGCCGCCCGAGATCGTCGATCCCGCGGGCATCGCCAAGCAGCACCTCGGCCTTCGTGCCATAGCGGCGCACCAGCCTGCGGGCATGCGGATCCGCCAGGAACGGATAGCGCCGTTTCAGCTTGGCGACCTCGGCCTCATAACCCTTGACCGGAAAATCGCCGCCCGGCAGATGGCTCTTTGCTGTCCACGGCGCACCCTTGACGCCGATCGCAGCGCCGATCTTTTCCAGCGCATGTTCGGAAAGCCGGCGATAAGTGGTGAGCTTACCGCCGAAGACGTTGAGCAGCGGCGCTGCCTCACCTTCACCTTCCAGTTTCAGCACGTAATCGCGCGTTGCCTCCTGCGCCTTCGAGGCGCCGTCGTCAAAAAGCGGCCGGACCGCCGAATAGGTCCAGACGATATCCTCGGGCTTCACCGGCTCCTTGAAATATTCCGACGCCGCATTGCAGAGATAGACGGTCTCCTCCTCGGAGATCCGGACATCCTTGGGATCGGCCTTATAATCGCGGTCGGTGGTCCCGATCAGGGTGAATTCACCCTCATAGGGGATGGCGAAGATGATGCGGTTGTCGGGATTCTGAAAGAAATAGGCTCTAGGATCGTCGAACTTCTTCCTGACGACGATATGGCTGCCCTGCACGAGGCGCACATGGCGAGCCTCGTTCTGGCCGAAAGCGGCGCGGATGACATGGTCGACCCAGGGGCCGGCGGCATTGACCAGCATGCGGGCCTGATGACTGTCATTGCGGCCGGTGACCGTGTCGGTCGTCTCGATATGCCACAGGCCATTCTCGCGCCTTGCCGACACCACTTTGGTGCGCGGCATGATGGTCGCGCCCTTGTCGGCGGCATCGCGGGCATTCAGCACCACCATGCGGGCGTCGTCGACCCAGCCGTCGGAATATTCGAAAGCTTTGGCAAACAACGCCTTCAGCGGTTTGCCGGCCGGATCGCGGCGCATGTCGAGCACCGACGTCGCCGGCAGCAGCTTGCGGCCGCCGAGATGGTCGTAGAGGAAGAGGCCGAGCCGGATCAGCCAGGCCGGGCGGATGCCGCCCTTGTGATAGGGCAGGACGAAACGCAGCGGCCAGATGATGTGCGGCGCCATGGCCCACAGGATCTCGCGCTCCATCAGCGATTCACGCACCAGGCGGAACTCGTAATGCTCGAGATAACGCAGGCCGCCATGGATCAGCTTGGTGGCGCCCGACGACGTACCGGAGGCGAAATCGTTCATCTCTGCCAGAGCCACGGAATAACCGCGCCCAACGGCATCGCGCGCAATGCCGCAGCCGTTGATGCCGCCACCGATGACGAATATGTCGTAGATCTCCCGGCCCAATATCCCCTCCGAGCCCGCTGCCGATTTCGCATCGCACAAAACCTGCGCAATTGCGAAAGTGCCATCAGTTAAAACGAAAGCGATACGAATGTCAAACGAATGTTTTCGCAGGTCCGGCAAGCTCCGAACGGAATGTCAAATATTGACATCGCAACTCGAATACAGAACAATTCATCCAGCAATCTCGATCAGGAGGGCGCGCTTATGACCAGCAGCCTGCATGTTAGCTTACCCGATGAAATGCGCGCTTTCGTCGATATGCGCGCCAACGGGAAGAGCCAGTACGCGACACCGAGCGAATATGTGCGCGCGCTCATTCGCGAAGATATGGCACGCGAAGAAGATCGCCGATATGCCATCCGCTCGCTACTGCGGGCGGAAGAAGAATTCCGGCGCGGAGAAATGCTCCCCCTTTCTGCGCTGGACGCCGTCGATGCGGAACTGGATGAAGAGCTGCGTTAGTGGCTCCTCGCGTTCTCATCCTGCCGACTGCACTCGATAACTATCGTCTGGCAGTCCGCGAAACGGCGCGGAAATGGTCTAGCGAACAGGCAAAGGCATATGGCCGCCTGCTGAGAGCGGGATTTGAAGGCATCCCTGAAGCCCATGCTCGCGTGAAGGCAAGGAAAGATGAGCGCGTCGGGAAGTCACTCTTCCGGCTCCACAAGATCGAGCACCATTATGCCGTCTACATTGTCGTTGACGATGCAACCTTCGTCATTGCCGCGGTCTTGCACGAGCGAATGGACATTCCCGCACAGCTGCAAACAATCGAACAATTGACCGACAGAGAGTACAAGGCGCTGATGGGACATGCCCGGCCGAAGTCCTGATGCAGGTCGCCCCGGAGTACGCAAAACGAAAGACCTGAAGCGTGGGCCAAGCGGCTCTGAAAGTCACGACGCGCTTAGCGCGATCTACCGTTCGTTTCGATCAGTTTCACATTGTTTTCGAGGCAGAGATTGCGGATCGAGGCCACCGGACAGTGGTCGGTGATGAAAGTATGAACCTGCGACAGCTGGCCGATCCTGACCGGGGCGGTGCGTTCGAACTTCGTCGAATCGGCAACGAGAATGACGTGCCTTGCATTGGCGATGATCGCCTGGGCGACCTTCACCTCGCGAAAGTCATAGTCGAGAAGCGCGCCATCCATATCGATCGCCGAGGCGCCGATCACGGCATAGTCGACCTTGAACTGGCGGATGAAATCGACCGCCGCCTCACCGACGATGCCGCCGTCCGAACCGCGCACGACGCCACCGGCGATCACCACCTCGATCGCCGGAAAGGAACGCAACCTGTTGGCGACATTGATATTATTGGTAATCACCATCAACTCGTGATGATTGGCGAGCGCCTCGCCCACCGCCTCGGTCGTCGTTCCGATATTGATGAACAGCGAGGCGCCGCTCGGGATCAGCTCGACCGCGGCCATGCCGATCGCCTGTTTCTCGGACGCGGCGATCTGACGGCGTGCCTCGTATTTGACGTTCTCGGTGCCGCTCGGGAATGTGGCGCCGCCATGGATGCGCGTCAGCACCTGCGCATCGCAGAGATCGTTCAAGTCCTTGCGGATCGTCTGCGGCGTCACCGAAAAGCGGGAAGCGAGTTCCTCGACCAGGACCCTGCCGCTCGATTTCGCTATCGCCACGATTTCAGTTTGCCGGTCGGTCAAGAACATAAGCACGCACCTTTCGATCTGCTTTCGTTTTAAAGAAAGCGAACGCCTGCGCAATGCTTATCTGTTCTCTGATCCCGCCTTCCATTCGGTTTCGGGCTGACCGCTCGAACGAGGAGCGCTAAGCAAACATATTGGGACCGATCTCCTCGCTGACCTCGATGATGACATCGGCGGGGACATTGTTCCTCCGGGCCGCGGCGAGAATGGCTTGCGTATTCGGCGCCTCGTAAAGGCAGTAGGTCTTTTTTCTGTCCGCGCTGAGGAACGAAAAGATCCATTTCACTCCTTCCTGGTCGTTGATCAGGTTGATTTGCTCGACCCCCTCTTTCGATAGATCGAGTTGTTCCGCAAAGTTTCTTTCGATGATGTAGCGTGGCATGAGGAACCCTTCTTCCCACCAAAGCAGCGAATTGTTGGTTCTAATGAATCGTCGATTTCAGTCGCTGTTGCAGCCGGGCCATTCCCAGTTCGGCCGCGGTTGACCGAGCATTCTCGGATAGCGACATTGCTCTCTTTATCGCGGCCGGGCTACCTATTTTCATTAGCAAGTCCGCATAATCTGCCTGCGTGTGTGCGAGCCACGGCCGCGAGCCGATCGCCGCGTTCATCTCGAGCGCGTGCTCAAAGTGCTCCGACGCTCTGTCGAATTCGCCCAAAGCCGCTGCCAACACTCCCAGATAGCGGCTTGCCGCACCGAAGCAAACGGTTGCCATCCCTATCGTGACGGTCATCTCCTTGTAGTCGAGCATAAGCTCATAGAGGGTTCCGGCAGCATCCGCGTCACCGAGACCGGCGGCGACTTCTGTCAGGAACGAGAGGGACGCACTCCGCTTTCCGTCAAGCGGAAGGGCGAAGCGGGTGCGGGCAAGCTCGCTCAATCTCCGCTGGGCCGCATCCCGATAGCCCAAGTCAAAGGCAACCAACGCAAAACCCGGCAGCCAGGTGGTTTCCTCCGGATTTTCCTCGATCAACAGCTTCATCACCGGTGCGACCTCCGAGAGGCGGCTCTGCTCCCGTCGGATCGCGAACATCTGCATGCCGTAAACGCCCTCGGGCGCAGCGCCAAGGGTCCGCATGCCCAGCTTCAGCGCGTCTTCAGCAAGCTCCTCCGCGGCGGCGAACCTTCCATCGAGGATCGCCATCATCGCTCTTGCGATGCGAGCATAGAACTGGACGTTGAGATGCTGCCGCTTGGTACCAAGTTCATCCAGCGCATCAACCGCCCGATCGGCGCGTGCACGATCGCCGAGCTCCGTGGAGACATAGGCTTCAACTGAAAGCGCTCGGCTTTGTACATCGTCGTCATCGATGTCACCCGCGAGGCGTCTTATTTCATCCAGGCGAGCGATGCGGTCGTTTCTCTCCATGACGGACTTGGCCGGTGCCGGCGTGAGGAACGGCAGTGCGGAGAGCTCGACAAGCGCAGTCTTATCGCCAAGCCGCCGGGCCAGTTCGATACCTTCACCATGGCATTTTGCGGCATTCTTGCTGTCGCTCATGTAGGTGTATGCCCGCGCAAGACGGCTGAGAAGCTGGCACCGTGAACTCTGGTCCGCCGGTTCAACCATCTCGAGGGCCTCCTCGAGAAGCGGCACGGTTTCGACAAGCGAATTCGAGGAGACGAATTTGGAGCCGTCAAGACCGATCACCGCGCGAACAAAGGCTTGCGTGTCGGCCGCTTTGCGCGCCAATGGGGCGGCCAGCCTGTATTTCGCCAGCGAATCCGTCATGCGACCCGCAGCAAACAGGGCGTCGCCGAGCTTGAGGATCGCGGTGAGCAGGTCCCTTTGCCGCTCAGGCCCTTCAGACAACTGCTCTGCGATTGCCAAAGCATTCTGGAAATGGTCGACCGCCTCGTAGTTGGCTGATCGTGCAAGGGCGCGTTCTCCGGCCTTCACCCAGTAGGGAAGAGCGAGCTCGATCCGTTGCGCTTTCTCGTAGTGCTGGGCGATGAGCTCGGGCTGCGTGGTGGCGACATCGTCATACTGTTCGACGAGAGCCCTGGCGATCTTCTCGTGGAAATGGCGCCGACGCCGGTTGAGGAGCGATTGGTAGGCCGCATCCTGAATGAGCGCGTGTCGAAAAACGAGAGCATCGTGCAACACGCCGCCTGCGACGACGATCTGGCTCGACTCGAGCTGATGCAGCGCTTTCTCGAGCGCTCGGTCGTCGAGGCCTGCGATCTTCGAAAGAAGGCCGCGATCGAATTCCCTGCCTATGACGGCGGCAATTTGCGCGATCTCCTTGGCCGTCGTCGCTAATCGATCGAGACGTGTCATCAGCGAGCCCTGCAGACTGTCCGGGATTTCTGCGTCGAGCCCCGATGGTTTGCCGCTCTCCACGACCGAGCGGGTCAACTCCTCGGCAAACAGCGGCACCCCGTCGGTTCGCTCTGCAATCCTTTCGGCGAGCTGTTCGGGAATGTCGCAAGCCATGGATTCGATCAGCTCGCGCATCTGCGGCCTGGTCAGGCGCCCGACGGAGAGTGTCGTCGCCTGCGCCAGTCCGCTGGCCCAGTTCGCGCTCCATTCCGGTCGGTGGGTCACAACCACGAGGGCGGCGGCGCCGTGAAGCCGGCTGACGAGTTCTCTCAGCACTTCGCTGGTGGACGGATCCATCCAGTGCGCGTCTTCGAAAACCATGAGCACCGGAGCGATCCTGGCCGCAAGCAGCAAACGGTTCACCAATGTGCGGACGAGAAGCTCCTTGCGCTGGTGAGCGGAGAGATCCGGCGGCCTGAACTCGTCGCCGACGTCGAGCGAAAGCAGCTCGGCATAGATCGCGCCAACTTCGGAGGGATTTTCGCCGTAGCGGCGAACAAGGGTGCGAAACTTTTCGACGCGCGTGTCCCGGTCATCTGCCGGCGAAAACGACGCGACCCGCCTCAGTCGCTCGACGATCGGGTAAAAGGCCGATGTAAGGTGATAGGGTGAACACTGCAATCGGATGAGTTCATGCTGTGACGCTTGCAGATGTTCTTCGAAAGCCTCGATAAGGCGCGATTTCCCGATACCAGCCTCCCCCGACAGGAAGACTGCCTGGCCTTGCCCGGCCTTGGCCAACTCCCACCGTTCGAGCAGCAGGCCGATCTCACTGACGCGGCCGACAAATTTCGAAAGCCCGCTGGCATGCGCAGCTTCGAAACGGCTATCCACCTCTCGCTGACCGCGGACTTCGAACAGCGCAATGGGTGAGGTGAAGCCTTTGAGCTCCTGCGCGCCGAGGCTCTCGATTTCGAACGACTGCCCGGCCAGTCGGCGGGTGCTGTCGGAGATCACGATCTGGCCTGGGGCGGCAGCGGCCTGCAGGCGTGCGGCCAGGTTGGGAGTGTCGCCCGCGATCGACGCACGCTCCTTGGCGCTGGCGTCGGTGTTGCCAACCACCACGCGCCCGGATGCGATGCCGATGCGAGCCTTCAATCGCTGTGCGTCGGGCGACTGCAGGGCGTCGACGGCAGCCATCGCCTCAAGGCCGGCCCGGATTGAACGCTCGGCATGGTCCTCGTAGGCCATCGGCCATCCGAAATAGGCCAGCACGCCATCCCCGAGATATTTGGCGACGTAGCCGCCGAAGCGCGTGACTGCGCCAGCGACGCTATCCTGATAATGGCGGGTCAACTCGTGCATGTCTTCCGGGTCGAGCTGCGCGGACAGCGCTGTCGACCCGACCAGGTCGCAGAAGAGCACGCTGAGCAGTCGCCGGTCAGCCGCAGCTTCCGATCCAGCCTCGGCAGCGGCCGAACCGGGAGGCTGTTCATCCGGACCCCGATGCGCAAGCCCGTTGATAGCAGCGAGAAGAATCTTGCGGTGCCCAAGCGAGACGCCGAGCTCCTGGAGATCGGATTCGGCAAGATGAGGGAGCGCTCTCAGATCGACGTCATTCTCGGCGAAGGCGTCGGCGTACTTGCCGAGACCGAGTTGACCTAGCCAATCCTCAATCGTCTGCATCGACGTTGATCCTGCTCCACCGTTCTCAAAAAATACCACGAACGCCGGCGTCGTACCACGCTGTGGCGCAGGAGCCGTTCGTTTTGGCGAGGATCGAGGAGGTCAATCTATAAACGCGTCTATCGCTTCCGCATCACGTTGACGACGAGTACGCCGAGGATCGCCAGGAGGCCGCCGACCGCACCCAGCACCGTCGGCATCTCGCCGAGCCAGACGAAACCGATCAGCGTTGCGACCGGCGGAACGCCGTAGAGAAAATTCGACGCGCGCGCGGCCGTCAGCCGCTTCAATGCGATCGCCCAGGTCAGATAGCCGATCGCCGTGGGGAAGATGACGAGATAGGCGACACCCCAATTCACGTCGGCCGGTGCGGCGGCCAGTGCCTGGATCGTCGCCGGAATGGCCGGAAACAGCGGCACGGAACCGATCAGCAGGATCCAGGCGGTGACGGCAAGTGCCGGCAGCCGCCCGAGCAGCGGCTTCTGCAGCACGCTGGCGATTGCCGAGCAGAGCGCTGCGCCAAGGATCATGACGGCATTCGGATCGAGCTTGAAGCCGTCATCAGAGGCAACCGCAATCAGCGCCACGCCGCCGAAAGAAACCGCAGTCCCCACCCAGCCCCAGCGGCCGAAACGCTCGCCGAGCGCGAATGTCGCAATGAGGGCGGTGAAGACGGGCATGGTGTTGATGATGAAGCTTGCCGGACCTGCCGGGACGGTCTGTTCGCCGGTGTTCAACAGCACCGCATAGGCGGCGATGAACAGCACGGCGGCGACGGAGAGGCGGAAGACATCACGCTTTTCCGGCATCGGCCGGTAGATGACGAGGTAGACGAGGGCGATGGCGCCGGCTGCCACATAACGTGCCGTCGCCAGTTCGATCGGCGTCAGCGGCCCGAGACAGATGCGGATCACCACGAAGGAAGATGCCCAGAAAAGGATGGTGACGACGATCGCCGCAAAGGCCACCAGATCGAATTTGCCTTGCTCCTTCGCCGAAACCGCTGCGCTTGCCGCCATGCTCATTGCCACCTCCATCTGTGCTTGCGACCATGATTAGGCCCTCGATACGTGCTTGAAAAGCATCGCAATCGATGATCAAATGTGCCTATGGTTCACAGCTCGCCCGTGCTTCCGCCGCTCGACACGCTCGAGACCTTTGCCCGTGCCGCCCGGCTCGGCTCGTTTTCGGCGGCCGCCGAAGAAAGCGGCATTACCCATGGTGCGGTGTCGCGACAGGTCTCGCGCCTGGAGCGCTGGATGGGTGTGCGCCTGTTTGCGCGCGAGGCCCGCGGCGTTCGCCTGACGCCGGAGGGCATCCGGTTTTTCGCGCGGGCGGAGGAAGCGCTTGCCCTGCTCGGCAACACCGGCGAACGCTGGCTGCCCCGGCCAAACAAAGCGGTGGTACGTCTTTCGGTGACGCCGTCCGTCGCCTCCTTGTGGCTGTTTCCGCGCCTGGCGAAACTCGAAGGAAACGAGCTGCATGTCGAACTGACGCTGGAACACCGGCTGGCGGATTTCGGCGAAGGCACCGATCTCGCCATTCGCTGCGGCAAGGGGCCGTGGGCCGGCGTGCGCGCCTTGCCGCTGTGGCGGGAGAAGTCGTTTCCGATCGCCGCCCCGGCCCTGGCGGACCGGCTCGGGCAGCGCTCCGACGCCCTTTCGCTGCTCGACCTGCCGATCCTCCACGATTCGAATATCGAAGGCTGGCGCCGCTGGCTTTCCCGCGAGGGCGTCGATTATACGCCGCGCGGCCAGGACCGGCGCTTCGAGGACTATAATCTGGTAATCGATGCCTGTGCGCAGGGGCTCGGCATTGCGCTCGCCCGCCCGCCGCTCTCGGATGCCGCATTGGCAGCCGGGCGCGTCGTCGCCGTGTCGGAGCGGACGCTCGACTATCATGTGGCCTTTCACCTGATCCGGCCGGACGACGCGCTCAGAAGCCCGGCCATCGAATTTGCCGGCCGCTTTCTGCGCGAGGCCGGCCATGACGAGGCGACGATTGCCGCCTTCACCGCGCCCGGCCGGGCGAAAGCCTAGAGCGCCGTGCGTCCTTAGACGCGGTTCAGGTTTTCACGGAAGCGCCAAACCGCTCTAACGTCTTGTTTGGGCGATGCCGCGCCGGCGGAAGGGATGAGCTGACGCCCCCGCCGCGGCGCGGCAGGGCGCGTCGAACGACATGTCAATTGTCTGCCGTCAGTGTCATCGATGCGCTGCCAGCGGCAACGTTGAGGCCGAGCTGGCCGGTCAGGCTGACCGTCTGCAAATGGATCGAGCCCGAGGTGCCGCCGACGAGGAGATTGGCGCCGACGCCGGCACCCACTGTCGCTTCGGCGGTGGCGCCGACATAGAGGCCGGCGAGCGACCCGCGATGATAACCCGCCGTCGGCGCGAACACGGCCCAGATCAGTCGGCTGCGCGTGGTGAAGCCGAGGTCGATGCCGAGCTTCCTCACTTCGCCTGTATAGCGATCCGAAAGCTCATTGCCGACCGTCGACTGGAAGATGCAATCGGCCTCCTTGGACGAACCGAGCACATAACCCGTGCCGCCGCCGATATCGCAGGTGAGGTAACCGATCTTCACGCCGTTGCGCAGGTCCGGCTCTTCATAGGTCCTGGTGACCGGGTCGGCGGCATTGACCGCCCCCGCGCCGATGAGGCTCAACGAAACCGCGGCAAACGCCGTTGCAAAAGTCTTTTTCATAAGTGTCTCCTTCTCAAATCGTGACGGGAGCAAATACCCGGCTACTCGCCACCAGATTCGGCTACAGATGACGGATGGAACCCAAAACGATCCCGAACCGGCATCCTTTTCGCATCGCCTGTCGAAGCGCATAGGAAGGCACAAGCGACAAACATGCCTACGGTTCAGCCGCATTGGGACATTTCGAAGGCACTAATTCGCGTCATCCGGTTATTTCATAATCTTGTCAGGAATGGTTGCCAGAAAGGCACGGTCGCGATTGCCGTCGGCTTTCCCGACAAACGCTGGCGCCTTTCCTGCATACGCGATCGATGACCGTGCAGGTTGCCATGCTGTCTCTATAGCTGTACTATTTGGCAATAATTCCCCTCGCAAGACTGTAACGGAGGGGGAACGGCATGACTGCTTTGCATTGCCACAGAATTTCCGGGCGTTTTCCGGAATTCTCCTTCTGTTCGAACAGAAATAAAGTCTGAACTCGAGAAATATAATCAGGCGATATTTTCGCAAGCGCCGAGCAATCGTACGCCTACCGATCTCTATTGGAGATGGCTGGCCATTATCGGGAGGGAAAAATGCCATTACGCACGACAAACATCACACTGGCGGCATGCCTTGCCGTCTCCGCTTGCCAGTCCGGGCCGACATCGCAGAGCGTCTCGGATCACAATTCCGAATTCGGCTGCATTGCGGGAACCGTCGGCGGCGCGATTGTCGGCGGCCTGATCGGCAGCACGATCGGGGCTGGAACCGGACAAGTGCTTGCTGTCGCCGCCGGCATCGGCGGCGGCGGTTTCGTAGGCAATCGCTTGACTTGCCGATAATTGGAAGGAGATCGAGCGATGAAAATCCTGGCTTTAACGACGACACTTATCCTGTGCCAATGCTTTGGGGCAGCGGCGCAACAACAGCAGCCCGCATCGATGTATCAGGGCCAGATGGACCGGCTCGACGGCAATGGCAGCAAGACGGTCGATCGCTCCGAATACGAAACCTTCATGGGCACGGCCTTCGGAGGTCTCGACAAGAACAAGGACGGCAGCCTGCAGTCCGACGAGACGGTTCAGATTCTGACCGTCGAGCAATTCACGTTGACCGACGCCGACCACAACGGCCGCATCAGCCGAAGCGAATTCATGCAGCGGGTGATGGCGGATTTCGCGACCGCCGACCATGACCGCAACGGAAATCTTCAGTGATGGAGGGGATGCGGCCGTAAAGAAAACCCGGCGATATCTTGAACTGCCCCCGAAAATTGACGTCCAACGTTCGGAAGCCGGTTCGATGCCGCCGGGTTTATACTTGATCTCCGCGCACTATACTCTTCGCATCAGGCGCATGACGATCGATACCACGAAGAGCACCAGGAAAATGAAGAACAGAACCTGGGCGATGGAAGCTGAAGCCCCTGCTATACCGCCAAATCCGAGGACGCCGGCAATCAAGGCCACAACGAGAAACACCAGAGCGTAATAAAGCATCGCAATCTCCTTTTACGTTGCTGCGGAGATAACGGAAGCCGCCCGATTTGGTTCCCTGCCTGCCTCACGGCCGGCACATGCAGCGTCGCATCGGCTCAGCCGAAATGAAAGGCGCCGCTATAGGTTCGGTCACCTTCATTCGGCTCGGGAGGCTCGGCCGCATCGAGATAGGCCTTGAGCGGCCCGGTCAACACGAACCAGATGCTTGCCCCCAGCATGAAACAAGCCCCCACCGGGTCGTCGATGCGCGCGATGAAGGGAAGACAGGCGGAGGAAAACAGGACGATGATCCGCACCGACCACTCCGCCTCGCGTTTGGCGATGGCGCGTGCTCTCAGCGACTTGTATTCGCGGGCGCCGTAACCGCCGCCCGCCGCCCTCATCGCCGAAAGCAGTTTTCGCGCCGATGGCAGCGCCAGCATGATCAGCGCGGCAATACTCAGCGCCAAGGGTCGCCCGGCCATGACCTGCCCGCTGGCGATCAGGAGAACCGAGAGAACAACGAGATTCCATGTCGGCTCCAGCAGCTCCGGCGGCTGTCGCGTGCGGATGTGCCAGCCCCGCAGCAAGCCCGCCGCGCCGTGCAGCAGCGGCTGATCGATATAGCGATTGATCCAGTCCATGCCGATATGCGCGTCCCCGATTGCATGAAGAGGGCTCCGAACACCACGGAATTTGGTCATCATCGTGGCGACGAGCGCCGAATCCGTGCTTCGGATCGTCCGAAAAATATCGGTCAGCTCCGCAGGCCGGGCGCTTCCTGGCCGGTGCGCGCCACATATTCGGTATAGCCGCCGCCATATTGGTGAACACCTTCGGGCGTCAGTTCCAGCACGCGGTTGGAAAGTGCCGCCAGGAAATGCCGGTCGTGCGAGACGAACAGCATGGTGCCCTCATATTGCGAGAGCGCCTTGATCAGCATTTCCTTGGTGTCGAGGTCGAGATGGTTCGTCGGCTCGTCGAGGACCAGCAGGTTCGGTGGGTCGAACAGCATCATCGCCATGACCAGGCGCGCCTTCTCGCCGCCCGAAAGCACGCGGCACCGCTTTTCGACATCGTCGCCGGAAAAGCCGAAACATCCGGCGAGCGCCCGCAACGGCCCCTGCCCCGCCTGGGGAAACCGGTCTTCCAGCGATTGGAAGACGGTGTGCTCACCGTCCAGAATGTCCATGGCGTGCTGGGCGAAATAACCCATCTTGACGCTGGCGCCGAGCGCGACGCTGCCCTCGTCAGGTTCGGCGGTGCCGGTCACCAGCTTCAGCAGCGTCGACTTGCCGGCGCCGTTGATGCCCATGATGCACCAGCGCTCCCGGCGCCGGACCATGAAGTCCAGCCCTTCATAGATGCTTCGGCTGCCGTATTTCTTGTGCACATTCTTCAGGCTGACCACGTCCTCGCCGGAGCGCGGCGCCGGCTGGAATTCGAAGGCGACCGACTGCCGGCGCTTGGGCGGTTCCACCCGGTCGATCTTCTCCAGTTTCTTCACGCGGCTCTGCACCTGCGAGGCATGCGAGGCGCGCGCCTTGAACCGCTCGATGAACTTGATTTCCTTGGCAAGCATCGCCTGCTGGCGTTCGAACTGGGCCTGCTGCTGCTTGTCGTTCTGCGCCCGCTGCTGCTCGTAAAATTCATAGTCACCGGAATAGGCCGTCAGCGTGCCGGCGTCGATCTCGATGATCTTGTTGACGATGCGGTTCATGAATTCGCGGTCGTGCGAAGTCATCAGCAGCGCGCCTTCATAGCCCTTCAGGAAGTCCTCCAGCCAGATCAGGCTTTCGAGATCCAGATGGTTGCTCGGTTCGTCGAGCAGCATGACGTCGGGCCGCGCCAGCAGAATGCGGGCAAGCGCCACACGCATCTTCCAGCCGCCCGACAGCGCGCCGACATCGCCGTCCATCATCTCCTGGCTGAAGCTCAATCCGGCCAGCACTTCGCGGGCACGGCCTTCGAGCGCATAGCCGTCCAGCTCCTCGTAGCGCGCCTGCACCTCGCCGTAGCGCTCGATGATCTCCTCCATGTCGTCGGCCCTTTCGGGGTCGGCCATGGCGGCTTCGAGCTCCCGCAACTCAGCGGCAACGATGCTGACCGGGCCGGCGCCGTTCATCACCTCGGCAACGGCGCTGTGGCCCGCCATCTCGCCGACGTCCTGGTTGAAGTAGCCGATGGTGACGCCCTTTTCGCAGGAGACCTGGCCTTCATCGGGCTGTTCCTCGCCATTGATCATCCGGAAGATCGTCGTTTTGCCGGCGCCGTTCGGGCCGACGAGACCGATCTTCTCGCCTCGGTTCAGGGCCGCCGATGCCTCGATGAAGAGGATCCGGTGGCTGAGCTGTTTGCTGATATTCTCGATACGAATCATGATGTGCGCTGGGCCTGGAAAGAAATTTTGGCGCCCTTATGCCACGCGGGGCAACGGCAGGATAGCCCGTTCCCGACCCTGAAAATCATGATCGGTTTTCCGATGAGATCATGTTCGACTTCCTTGATTTTGATCCGGGTTGAATAATATCGTCGCTTACGCCACAGGGAATCCGTGCCAATGAGCGTTCGCCCGCCGCAGTCTTTCAGACAGTCCCAGCAGGATAGAAGCGGCTTCAACGTCCTCGAATACGAATTGATGTCGGAACGCGCCGATGCGCTCGGGCGTCATGGATTGAAGGTGGAGGCCGCCCTCGCCGCCTTGAAGGCCTGGTCTGCCGACCGCCAGAGCGCCGAAGAGCGCGAGAAGCTCCTCTACAATGCCTCCGACGCCGTCTGGGCATTCTTCATCCAGCGGGAGATCTGCGGATTGCGTAACAACCGCGACGCCATCCAGCGTTACGACATCCCGAACGAAGTGATCGCAAGGCTGGGCGCGGTGAGGAAATGACGGCCGGCATGCGTCTGCGTTCCTCCGTCCATCGATAGAAATCGCGGTGCGGGCGGGTATGCTCGCGCCGAACCAACGCGAAAGGGAATTGTGATGCCAGTCTCCATGCGGATCGGAAATCCGGATCTCACCGTCGACGTCTCCTCCCTCGGCGCCGAGATGCAGGCGCTTACATCAGGCGATGGACGCTCCTGGCTGTGGTCGGGCGATGCGGCCTTCTGGAGCGGGCGCTCGCCGATCCTGTTTCCGATCGTCGGCAAGGCGCCTGACGACAAGGTCGCGATCGACGGCACGGTCTATCCGATGGCCCAGCATGGTTTTGCCCGCCGCAGCGAATTTGTGCTTGCGGCATCCAGCACGACGATGTGCCGATACGAGCTGGCTGCCTCGGAAGCCACCCGGGCGGTCTACCCGTTCGATTTCCTGCTGGTGGTGGAGCACGCGGTCGAAGGCCGCGCGCTGACAGTCAGCGCAGAGGTGACCAATCGCGATCAAAAGACGATGCCCTTCGGGCTCGGATTCCACTCGGCTTTCGTCTGGCCGCTGCCCGGCGCTTCCGGGCGCGCTCATACCATCACGCTCGACAATCAGGGCGAACCGGAACTCGTGCGGCTGGCGGGTGGTCTCATCAATCCGACACCGTTACCCTCGCCGTTTCAGGCCGGGCGACTGGTGCTGGATCACACAATGTTCGAGCAGGACGCGATGATCTTTCCTCAGGGTGCTGGCGAAGGGCTGCGTTATAGCGCCGAAGGCGGTCCGACTCTCCAGTTTCGCTTCGAAAATCTGCCCAATCTCGCTCTGTGGACCAAGCCAGGCGCGCCCTTCCTCTGCGTCGAGCCATGGCACGGAACGGCTGCGCAAGCCGGGGCCTCGAGCGAGCTGTCGGAGCGGCCCTCGACCACCCTGCTGGCGCCAGGTGCCACGGTGCGCTTCGCTTTCACGGTCGAGATCGGGCAATAGCTTTCACAGTGAAACCCTCCTTCGCATGACGTGCAAAGGAGGGTTTTGTTGCGAGGATATTCCTGGGGCGTGCGCCGGCGTTCAATGGGCGCCGGCACCACCGCCGATCTGCGGCTTTTTGGTGAAAAGCAGGGCAATCGCCGCCAGTGCCAACACCACGCCGATGACGGCAAAGGTGTCGCTGAAGCCCAGGATCAATGCCTGACGCTTGACGATCTGACCAATCGCGACGATTGCCTTGTGCGATGCGACAGCCGGATCGGTGACCCCGTGCTGGATGAAGTAGCCGGTAAGCTTGCTCAGGCGATCACGAACTTCATCGCGGGTCAGCGTGACCGACTGGCCGATGATGTTGGAGTGGAACTGCTCGCGTTTGGTCAGCACCGTGCCGAGCGTCGCCGTGCCGACCGCACCGCCGAGATTGCGCAGCATGTTGGTCAGGCCCGAGGCGGCGGCCGCATCCGAAGGCGCGATGCCGGCTGTGGTGATGGCGGTGATCGGCGTCAGCACCAGCGCCTGGCCGATGGCGCGCACGATATTCGGGATCCAGAACTGGTCGCCGGCATTGTCGGCTGAAAGCATGATGTTCATGAAGCAGCTGATCGCAAAGATCGAGATGCCGAGGAAACCGATATAGCGGGCATCGAAGCGCTTCATCAAAACCGGGACGAGCGGGATGAGCAGCAGCTGCGGCAGGCCGGTCCAGGCCAGCACGTTTCCGATCTGCTCGGCATTGTAGCGCTGCACCTGGCCGAGATATTGCGGCAGGATATAGACCGTGCCGAAGAGTGCGACGCCGACCAGCACGTTGACCAGCACGCCGATGCCGAAATTGCGCTGCGTCAGCAGGCGAAGCTTGACCAATGGCTTCTTGACCGTCAGCTCGATCCAGATGAAGGCAGCGAGAAAGACGAAGGCAAGGATGCTGAGCTTGATGATGAAGGGCGAAGAGAACCAGTCGTCCTTGTTGCCTTCTTCCAGCACGGTCTGCAGTGCCGAGAGGCCGATCGCCATGGTAAAGATGCCGGCCCAGTCGCCTTCCTTCAGAAGGTGAAGCTGCATCGGCTGCTTCTCCAGCGTCAGCGCGAGAGCCGCCGCCATGATGAGGCTCGGGATCGTGTTGATGAAGAAGATCGTCTGCCAGCCGTAATTCTCGGTCAGGTAGCCGCCGATCGTCGGGCCGATGGCCGGAGCGAAGGTGACCGACAGCGCAAAGATGGCAAGACCAAGCGGCTGCTGGTTTTTCGGCAGCTTGGTCAGCACCATGGTGAAGGCCATGGGGATCAGCACGCCGCCGGCAAAGCCCTGCAGGCCGCGCAGCAGGATCATCGTGCCGAGATCATGGGCAAAGGCACAGGCCATCGAAAACAGCGGGAACAGGATGGAATTGACGAGGATATAGCGGCGGAACGAGAAGACGTTGCTGAAATAAGCGGTCAAGGGAATGACGACGATCTCGCCGATGAGATAGGAGGTGGAGATCCAGGCGCCGTTGTCGACGCCTGTGCCGATGCCGCCCTCGATGTCGAGAAGCGAGGCATTGGTGATCTGGATGTTGAGGATCGCCATGAAGGCGCCGATCATGCCGGCGAGAACGGCGATCCAGTCCCTGGTGCTGGCCCCGGCTCTTGGCTGCGGAACGGCGATGGCAGTTGCTGCTATGGTGGACATGACACGAACTCCTCGTCCCCGGCCTAGCTGCGATCGTTCTTGGTATCGATGCTCGGCTGGACGGACATGCCCGGGCGCAGGTCACCCTCTGCGGCGCCGTCACCGTCGAGCACGATCCTGACCGGAATGCGCTGGACGACCTTGGTGAAATTGCCGGTGGCATTGTCAGGCGGCAGCAGCGCGAATTCCTGGCCGCTCGCCGGCGCAAGGCTGTCGACATGGCCGTGATAAATGCGGCCGGGGAACATATCGACCTCGATATCGACCGGCTGGCCGGCTCGGACATCGGTCAGCTGCGTTTCCTTGTAGTTGGCGATGACATAGGCAGCCGTCGTCGGGACGACCGACATCAGCTGGGTGCCGGCCTGGACATATTGGCCGACGCGCAGCGTCCGGTTGCCGACGGTGCCATCGACAGGGGCCGATATCGTCGCATAGGAGAGGTTCAGCTCGGCTTGATGCCGAACGGCCTGGCTGCGGGCAAGCGCCGCCTTTGCCTGAGCAAGCTCGGCGTTCAGGAGATCGACCTGCTTGACGGCGGCGTCGAGCGCAGCGTTGTCGCGGACGATCGTGGCCTGGGCGGCAGCAATCTGCGAAGCGGCCTGCTGTGCCGTCTGGACCGGGGCATAGCCGCTGGTGGCGAGGTTCGAATAACGCTTGTTGTTCTGCTCGGCGAAAGTCTCGTTGGCGCGGTCGACGTCGACCGTCGCGCGGGCAGCGGCGATCGTCGATTGCTGGATATCGAGCGAAGCCTGCTTGGCATTGAGCGTCGCCTCTGCCGCAGCGACATCGGCCGTGGCCTGGTCGAACGCGGCCTTGAAGTCACGGTCGTCGATGCGAGCAAGCGGCTGACCAGCCTTGACGGTCTCATTGTCCATGACGAGGACCTCGGCGAGATAGCCGGAGACCTTCGGGGCTATCGTGCTGTTATCGGCTTTCACATAGGCATCGTCAGTCGAGATGTGGAAGCGTCCGACCGTCCAGTAGTCATGGCCGTAGTAGGCGCCAGCGGCGATCAGCGCGAGTGCTGTGGCGCCGAGAAGCAGGGAGCGCCCGCCACGCTTGCGGGCAGCAGGCTCCGATACGACGGCAGCCTCGGTGATGCGCGGCGTGTTGCCGGCGTCAAGGGTTGCGGGTGCGGCTTCCGCCGTGGTTTCCGAGGCAGGTGCGTTGTTGTTCAGAGCCTGCAGCGTTTTGATGGACATTGTCTCTCTCCTGGGAGTGGTCGCTGTCGCTATCGGCCGCGGCCTTTGAATTCAGGTGGAATGCACTTTAGGAAACTTGATGTTTTCCAAAATATGTATTAGAAAATGGATGTCAATCAGAATTTGGAAAATTGTTATGGTCCAAAATCACGAAATCGAGAAGAGGCCGCGAGGCCGACCGCAGGTCCGTTGCGATGACGATACGAAAAGCGTGATTATCGAGGCGGCCAACCGGCAATTTCACGAGAATGGCTACGCGGCGGCAAGCATTGCTGCAATCGCACAAGACGCAGGGGTTTCGACCAAGACGCTCTACCGGCTGTTTCCGACGAAGGCGGATCTCTTTTCCGAAATGATCACGGAGCGGACGGGACGCTTCCTCACAGCGCTCGACCCCGGCACACTTGCGGTGGCGGATCTGAGGCAAGGATTGGAACGCATGCTAACGGCCTATGGCATGCTGACGCTCTCGCTGGATACGATCACCGTCACCCGGCTCGTCATCAGCGAGTCGGACCGTTTTCCCGAAATCGCCAATAGCTTCTATGAGAAAGCCATCGTCAGAACCAACACCTTGATGGAAAACTGGCTTCGCAAGCAGATCGACCGCGGGCTGATAACCCTTGCGGATCCGCATGCCGCCTGCGGCATGCTGCGCGGCATGATGATTTTGGAGCCCCAGCGCGCCGCGATGCTGCGTCAGCAACAGCCGCCTGGGATTGAAGAGATCGCCGCAAGGGCGAAGATGTGCACGGATCTATTCTTGAAGGGTTGCGCGCTCTGAAGCACCGCTTGGGCTTCAGAGCGCAGCGCGACGATTTCCGCTGGCGCGGCGCGGCGATCCGGGCGCCCTCAGTTCGGCGGGGCGCCCAGCGCATGCAGGATGCCGCGCAGTTCGGCAAGGCCGCGCATGCGGCCGATCGCCGGGTAACCGGGCGTGACTGTCTTGTCGAGATCGTCGAGCATGCGATGGCCGTGGTCCGAGCGGAAGACGATCGTGTCCTGCGCGCTGCGGCGGCGGTCTTCCGCCACCAGTTCCCGGAGCACCGCGACCATATCGACGTCGCCTTCCAGGTGCGCGCTTTCGTGGAATGTCCGGCCGTCGCCCTCGCGCGTCGTGGCGCGCAGATGGGCAAAGTGGATGCGCGAGGCGAAGCGCCGGGCGATCGCCGGCAGGTCGTTGTCGGCGCGCACGCCGAGGCTGCCGGTGCAATAACACATGCCGTTCGCCGCCGACGGCACCGCATCGAAAAGAGCGGCATAATCATCGGCCGTCGAGGCGATGCGCGGCAGGCCGAACAGCGAACGCGGCGGATCGTCGGGATGCAGCGTCAGCTTGACGCCGCGCGCTTCGGCGGCCGGCGTTACCGCCTCCAGGAATTCGATCAGGTGGCGGCGCAACCTTGCAGCATCGATACCGCTATAGGCGACCAGCTTTTCCCGGAAGGCCGGAATGGTCAGAGGCTCGGTGGTCGAGCCGGGCAGAGCCGAGGTGATGATCCGGGTGATGTCGGCGATCTCGTCGTCCGACATGGCTTCGAAAACGATACGCGCCCGTTCGCGGTCTTGCGCGGAATAGTGCTGTGCCGCATCCGGCCGTTCCAGAATGAACAGGTCGAAGGCTGCGAAACGCTCATGATCGAAGCGCATGGCGGTCGCGCCTGTCGGCGTCACGAAATCGAGTTCGGTACGGGTCCAGTCCACCACCGGCATGAAATTATAGCAGACGATCGGGATGCCGCAGGCGGCGACCGCTTCGAGGCTGGCAATCCACGCCTCGATTTCGGCCTTCGCATCCCCACCCTTGCGCTTGACGGCATCGGGAATCGGAATGCTCTCGACCACCGACCAGACGAGGGCCGAACGGTCGCCGGGCGTCGTCTCGATCAGCGACTGGCGCTCGCGCACCTCCTTCTCGGTCCAGGCCCTGCCGATCGGCACCTGGTGCAGGGAAGAGACGATATTGGTCGCGCCCGTCTGACGGACATCATCCAGCGTCACCGGCGCTTCCGGCCCGAACCATCTCCAACCTTGCCGCATTCCTCTTCCTTCTCTTGCCTTTTCGTTTCGTGTCCGGTCCTGCCGTCAGCAGAAATAATCGGGATAGCGCGAGCGCAGTTCGTCGACATCGGGAATGACGGCGCTCAGGTGATGGATCATCGCGTTGCGGGCCGCCGTCGCATCATGGGCGGCGAGCGCATCGCGGATGATCGTATGTTCGTGCACCACATTGTCCATCCGCGCCAGCACCGGCAGCGTCAGCCGCCTCGCCCGGTCGATCTGCACCTTGACCGTTTTCAGAATCGTCCAGATGCCGGGATAACCCGATATTTGTGCGATCGCCTCGTGAAAGGTCTCGTCTTCCTCATGGAAGCTCGAGGTATTGCCGGTCGCCGCATGCGACCGCTGGCGGGCGATGATGGCGTCGAGACGGGCGATGTCCGCAGCGGTGGCAATCAGAGCCGCTGTCTCGACGGTCGTGCCTTCGAGCGCCTTGCGCACGACGACCGCCTCGGGAATGGCGGACACCGGCACGCGCGACACGACGGTACCCGACTGCGGGTAGATATCGACCAGTCCGCCTTCGGAAAGCCTGAGCAGCGCCTCGCGCACCGGCGTGCGGCTGACGCCGAAATCGTCGGCGATGCGTTTTTCCTGCAGCAACATGCCAGGCGGCATCCGCAGCGACACGATATCGGCATGCAGACGTTGATAGATGGCGCCGGCCGTGGTGATGCGACGCAGCCTGCCGGTTTCCGGCGACGACGGGACGGCCAAAACTTCGATTTCTGACGGCTGCCGCATGGAATACCGGGACGAGGAGATTTTCTGGCATACTAATATACCAGCTATCTCGTCTTGCCAACATATTCGCAGGGTCAATTCTCCCTCAAACACCTCAAAATGCCGGTGGTGCAAACCGGGGTTCTGGCCCGCCGCCGGATCCTCGAGCCAGCGGCGGGTCGGCGTCGCCGCTTCGTCGTGAATGTTTAAAAATTAGGCAATTGCTGCAGAGTGTACACAGTGTCAATCCGCCGAGGAGCCGAAGCTCGATAAATCAATGACTTATAACGTGGCACAGCTCTTGCTTCGAATTTCCCGAGTTGGTGGCTAGGGTTCCGGCGCTTTCCAGAAGCGCGGCTGGTCCGAGAGCCACCACCGGCGGGGGAGAAATCCCGCCGGGTGCACGGCGGGACAAAAGCCCGGGAGACCTCGTAAGCCAAGGGATTGGCGGCACGATGGTCTTTGCCGATCCCTTTTGAAGAAAAGCAGAAGGGGAATTTCAATGCAGACTTTTTCGAAGATTGTTTCCACCACAGCGCTGGCGGTATCGCTGATGCTCGGGCTTGCTTCCGTCGCAGAGGCCGAACAGAAGAGCGATTTCAAGGTCGCCTGGTCGATCTATGTCGGCTGGATGCCCTGGGGCTATGCGGCCGATCACGGCATCGTCAAGAAATGGGCCGACAAATACGGCATCAAGATCGAGGTCACCCAGTTCAACGACTATGTCGAGTCGATGAACCAGTACACGGCCGGCGCCTTCGATGCGGTGACGCTGACCAATATGGACGGGTTGTCGATCCCGGCCGCCGGCGGTGTCGATACGACTGCGGTGATCGTCGGTGACTTCTCGAACGGCAATGATGCCGTCATCCTGAAAGACAAGGCGAGCCTTGCCGATCTCAAGGGCCAGAACGTCAATCTCGTCGAGTTCTCCGTCTCGCACTATCTGCTCGCCCGTGCGCTCGAAAGCATCAAGCTGACGGAGCGCGACGTGAAGGTGGTCAACACGTCCGATGCCGACATGGTCGCAGCCTACAAGACGCCCGACGTCACCGCCGTCGTCACCTGGAACCCGCTGGTTTCCACCATCCTCGAAGATCCCTCCGCCAAGAAGGTTTTCGACAGCTCGCAGGTGCCGGGCGAGATCATCGACCTGATGGTCGCCAATAGCGGCGTGCTGAAGGACAATCCGAACTTCGGCAAGGCGCTTGCCGGCATCTGGTACGAGACCGCCGCCCTGCTGCGGGCCGATACCGCCGAGGGCAAGGCTGCCCGCGAGGCGATGGGTTCGGCTTCGGGCACCGATCTTGCCGGCTTCGAAGCCCAGCTTGCCGCCACCAAACTCTTCGACAAGCCGGCTGACGCCGTTGCCTTCACCGCTTCGTCAAGCCTGCAGAAGACCATGGATCTGGTGCGCAACTTCCTCTTCGAGAAGGGACTGCTCGGCAATGGCGCGCCGTCCGCCGACGTCATCGGCATCGAAATGCCGGATGGCAAGGTCCTGGGCGACACCGGCAATGTAAAGCTGCGCTTCACCGAGGCCTATATGAAGGCAGCCGCCGACGGTTCGCTCTGATCGCAACGGAGGCGCGGTTCATCCGAGCCTCCTCCCCTTCATCAGCGGAGCATTTCCCATGCGTTGGATCAACACGAGGCCGAGCCGGGGCGCGCAGTTCGCCTTGATGCTGCTGCCCTTCGTGCTGCTCGCCCTTGCCTATGCCGTCGGCTCGGCGGCGCGACTGGCTGAGAACGCCAATGACAAGCTTCTGCCGAGCCTTGCCGGCTTTGCCGATGCGATCAACCGCCTGGCCTTCGTCGCCGATCAGCGCACCGGCGAATTCCTGCTCTGGTCGGATACCGGCGCGAGCCTGGTCCGCCTGCTTTCCGGCCTCGGCATCTCGACGGCGATCGCGCTTGTTATCGGCATGCTGATCGGCATGCTGCCCTATCTCAGGGCGCTGCTCGCCCCCTTCATTGCCGTCATTTCCATGGTGCCGCCGCTGGCGCTGCTGCCGATCCTGTTCATTGTCATGGGGCTTGGCGAAACCTCGAAGATCGCCCTCATCGTCATCGGTGTGGCGCCGACGATGATCCGCGATCTGGCGCTGAAAGCGCTGGAATTGCCGCGTGAGCAGATCGTCAAGGCCGAGACGCTGGGCGGCTCCTCCTGGCAGATCGGCCTGCGGGTCGTGCTGCCGCAAATCCTGCCGCGGCTGATCACCTGCCTCAGGCTGCAGCTCGGCCCCGCCTGGCTGTTCCTGATCGCCGCCGAGGCGATCTCCTCGGACTCCGGCCTCGGCTACCGCATCTTCCTCGTCCGCCGCTATCTCTCGATGGATATCATCTTTCCCTATGTCGTCTGGATCACCTTGCTCGCGGTGGTCATGAACGCCCTGCTCGATCGCCTGCGCATCGCCGTCTTCCCCTGGTCGGAACTGGAGAAGCAGGCATGAGCGAGCTGAAGATCGAAAGGGTCTGGAAGGAATATGGCGACCAGATCGTGCTCGAAAACGTGTCCTTGACCGTCGCCTCGCGCGCCTTCGTCGCCCTTGTCGGCCCGTCGGGCTGCGGCAAGACCACCTTCCTGCGCATGCTGCTCGGCCAGGAACAGCCGACGAAGGGCAGGATCCTGCTCGACGGCGAGCCTCTGCCGCCGGAGCCGGGGCCGGACCGCGGCGTCGTCTTCCAGCGTTATTCCGTCTTTCCGCACCTGACGGTGCTTGGCAATGTGCTGCTCGGCAGGGAATTTTCCGCTGCGCGCTACAAGGCCAAGCTTTTCGGCGCCGCGCGCCGCAACGCCATCGAGGAGGCACGGCAGCTGATCGCCGAGGTCGGGCTCGGTGGGTCCGAGGGCAAATATCCGGCCCAGCTTTCCGGCGGCATGCAGCAGCGCCTGGCGCTTGCCCAGGCGCTGATCATGAAGCCGAAGGTGCTGCTGCTCGATGAACCGTTCGGCGCGCTCGATCCCGGCATTCGCGCCGAGATCCACACGCTGATGAAGCGGCTCTGGCACGAAACGCAGATGACCGTGGTCATGGTCACCCATGACATGCGCGAAGCCTTCACGCTGGCCAACCGCGTCGTCGCCTTCGAACGCCGCCGCGATCGGCCGGAGGAGAAGGAGCGCTACGGCGCCACCATCACCAAGGATATTTCCATCTGGCCGCCGCGCCTGGCCGGCCAGTCATCGATCTTCAGCCCCGACCGGGACGGCCCGGTCGCTTCCCTGGGGCATGGCCGGGACGACCTGGCATCGTCAGGAGAAATGCCATGATGCATGTGAGACGCGCCCCCGAAGAGATCGCCGCCAATCGCGCGCGCTATGAGGAGCACCAGAAAAAGGGCCTGGAATTCGCGCCCAAGGCCCTGCCCGGCCCAAGCCCGCTGCCGGCGCCGGCGATCAATGCCGCCGCGATCATCCACCAGGAAACCGTCCCGGGCGGCTGGTATTGGTCGACGAAGCTTCTGCGCGGCGAAGCAATCCGCATCGATCAGGTCGAGGGAAATTCCACCGTGGCGCTCGTCGCCTGGAATGCCGAGGATACGAGCGAGCGGATCAATCTCGTCGATACCGCCAAGGTTCAGTGGACGACGGCGCTCGGCAAGGGGCGCGTGATCTTTTCCGATATGGGCCGCGTCATGTTCTCGATGATCGAGGATAGTTCCGGCGCCCATGACTGCCTGATGGGCGGCTCGACGGCTGGCTCGAACGCCGCGAAATACCCCGGCGAAAAGACGCGCAACACGCGCGACAATCTGATCCTCGTCGCCGTCAAGCTCGGCCTCGACAGGCGCGATATTCCCGGCATCCTCAATCTCTTCGCGCCGGTGCGCCTGGGCGAGGCCGGCGGTTTCGGCTGGCAGGGCAAGCGCTCCAACAGCGGCGATTACGTCGAGCTGCGTGCCGAGATGGACATGCTGGTCGGGTTTTCCAACTGCCCGCATCCGCTCGATCCGGACCCCACTTACCAGCCGAAGCCTGTCGTCATCACCCGCTACAAGGCGGCAATCCCGGCGACCGATGATCTTTGCCGCACGGCGACGGCCGAAGCCGCGCGCGGTTTCGAAAACAACGCTCTGATGCAGGCCTGAGGAGAAAACGATGTCCGATTTCATCCAGACCTCTCCTGCCCGTAGCCTGCAGAATGCCGCGCAGGATCATTTCATCGCGGCCGAAGCCCCGTGGTCCGGCATCGTGCGCAAGGGCCAGACGATCCGCATCGAGGACAGTTTCGGCCAACAGGCGATCGACACGCTCTTCTATCGTGCCGACGATTTCTCCGAGCGCTATTCCAATCAGGATACGATGCGCCTGCAGGGTGCCGCCTATATCGGCATCGGCACCAACATCATGTCGAACGAAGGCAATGTCATGCTGACCATGACGGCCGACAGCTGCGGCCGTCATGATACCTCGGCCGGCGCCTGCTCCTGCGAGAGCAATACGGTGCGCTTCGGCCACGGCACGAAATACCTGCACGCCTGCCGCGACAACTTCGTGCTCGAAGTTTCGAAACACGGCATGGGCAAGCGCGACATCGTGCCGAACATCAATTTCTTCATGAACGTGCCGATCAAGCCGAATGGCGAGATGACCATCGTCGACGGCATTTCCGCGCCCGGCGACTATGTCGAGCTCATCGCGGAGATGGACGTGCTCTGCGTCATCTCCAATTGCCCGCAGATCAACAATCCCTGCAACGGCTTCGATCCGACGCCGATCCGGGTGCTGATCTGGGATGGCGAGGATTGAGCATGTTCAAGAAAGTCCTGATTGCCAACCGGGGCGAAATCGCTATCCGGGTCATCAAGACCCTGCGGCGGATGGGCATCGCCTCGGTCGCCGTCTGTTCCGATGCCGACCGTTTCGCGAGACCCGCCATGATGGCTGATGAAGCGGTGCGTCTCGGCCCGGCGCCAGCCAGCGAAAGCTATCTCAACGTCGATGCGGTCATCGCCGCCTGCAAGGCGACAGGCGCCGAGGCGGTGCATCCCGGCTACGGCTTCCTGTCGGAAAATATCGGCTTCGCCGAGCGCCTTGCCGCCGAAGGCATCGCCTTCATCGGCCCGCGGCCCGAGCATCTCTCGGCCTTCGGCCTCAAGCATACGGCGCGCGAACTTGCCAAGGCGAGCGGCGTGCCGCTTTTGCCCGGCACCGGCCTGCTTTCGAGCGCCGATGAAGCGCTGGTAGTGGCCGAAACAATCGGCTATCCCGTCATGCTGAAGAGCACGGCCGGCGGCGGCGGCATCGGCATGCAGCTCTGCGCCGATGCCGTAACCTTGAAAGCTTCCTTCGAAAGCGTGCAGCGCACCGCGCGGGCAAGTTTCGGCGATGCGCGCGTCTATATCGAGCGTTTCGTGGCCGAGGCGCGCCATGTCGAAGTGCAGATCTTCGGGGATGGCAAAGGCAAGGTCATCGCGCTCGGTGAGCGCGACTGCTCGCTGCAGCGACGGAACCAGAAGGTGGTCGAGGAGACCCCCGCCCCCGGCCTTTCCGCCGCAACCCGCGCCCGCCTGCACAAGGCGGCCGTCGACCTCGGCTCGGCCGTCTCCTATGAATCCGCCGGCACCGTCGAATTCATCTATGATCCCCAGCGCGAGGAATTCTATTTCCTCGAGGTCAACACCCGCCTGCAGGTCGAGCATCCCGTCACCGAAGCCGTCTTCGGCATCGACCTCGTCGAATGGATGATCCGCCAGGCGGCCGGCGAGGATGTGCTCTCGGGTGCTGAGGCCCTGCAGCCGAAGGGGGCGGCGGTCGAAGTGCGCGTCTATGCCGAGATGCCGCACGCCGATTTCCGCCCGAGCGCCGGCCTGCTGACCGAGGTCGCTTTCCCCGAGGACGCGCGTATCGACGGCTGGATCGAGACCGGCACGGAGGTGACGCCCTTCTACGACCCGATGCTCGCCAAGGTGATCGTGTCAGCCGAGGACCGGCCGGCGGCGATCGAAAAGCTGAAGGCGGCCCTTGCCGGCACATCGATATCGGGCATCGAGACCAATCTCGACTATCTCAGGGCCATCGCAAGCTCCGAGCTTCTGGCGAGCGGCAAAGTGGCGACGACCGCGCTGCGCGATTTTTCCTTCGTGCCCGACGTCATCGAGGTGATTATGCCGGGCGCGCAATCGAGCATTCAGGAACTGCCGGGACGACTTGGCCTCTGGCATGTCGGCGTGCCGCCGAGCGGCCCGATGGACGAGCGCTCCTTCCGCCACGCCAACCGTCTCGTCGGCAATGGCGACACGGTCGCAGCACTCGAGCTGACGGTCTCCGGTCCGGTGCTGAAATTCCATACCGATACCGTGGTGGCGCTTGCCGGCGCCAGGATGGCGATGAGTGTCGACGGGGAGAAACTGCCGCATGACGTGACCGTGACGATCCGCGCCGGACAGCTTCTCTCGATCGGCAGCATCGATGGACCGGGGCAGCGCGCCTATCTCGCCGTGGCGGGCGGTTTTGCCGCCCCCGTCGTGCTCGGCTCGCGCGCCACCTTCGGCCTCGGCCAGTTCGGCGGCAATGCCACCGGCACGCTGAAAACAGGTCATGTGCTGCATCTTGCCCGTCATGCCGCCGCCGAACCGGCGAAGCCGGCGAGCGAGCCGGCGGAACTGACCCGCGAATGGGAGGTGGGCGTCGTCTACGGTCCGCATGGCGCGCCCGATTTCTTCCAGGAAAGCGATATCGAGACGCTGCTTTCGACGAGCTACGAGGTGCATTTCAACAGTGCCCGCACCGGCGTGCGCCTGATCGGCCCGGCGCCGAAATGGGCGCGCAGCGATGGCGGCGAGGCTGGGCTTCATCCTTCCAACCTGCATGACAACGCCTATGCGATCGGCGCGATCGATTTCACCGGCGATATGCCGATCATCCTCGGACCCGACGGGCCAAGCCTCGGCGGCTTTGTCTGCCCGGCGGTCATCGCCCGCGACGAACAGTGGAAGATGGGCCAGTTCAAGCCCGGCGACCGCATCCGTTTTCACGCCGTGGCACGACCGGACGATCCGATTGCCGGCCCGGTCGTGCACAGGGCGAAGGAAGAGACGGGCTCGCCTGTTATCGGCAAGCGCGGCGACGGGCCTGTCTCTGTCGTCTACCGCCGACAAGGAGATGACAATCTGCTGGTCGAATATGGACCGATGACACTGGATATCGCCTTGCGGCTTCGAGTGCATCTTTTGATGCAGGCCGTCTCGCAGGCGCGCCTGCCCGGCATCGTCGATCTCACCCCCGGCATCCGATCGCTGCAGATTCACTATGACGGCACCGCCTTGACCCGCAACCGTCTGCTCGGCCTGCTGGCCGAGATCGAGGCGAGCCTGCCGGCAGCCCAGGACGTCAAGGTGCCGAGCCGCATCGTGCACCTGCCGCTTTCCTGGAATGACCCGGATGCGGAACTCGCCATGCGCAAGTATCAGGACCTCGTGCGGCCGAATGCGCCCTGGTGCCCTGACAACATCGAGTTCATCCGCCGCATCAATGGGCTGGCGGACGAACAGGCGGTGCGCGACGTCGTCTTCAATGCCAACTACCTCGTGCTCGGCCTCGGCGACGTCTATCTCGGCGCGCCGGTCGCGACCCCGGTCGATCCGCGCCATCGGCTGGTGACGACGAAGTACAATCCGGCCCGCACCTGGACGCCAGAAAATGCCGTCGGCATCGGCGGGGCCTATATGTGCATCTATGGCATGGAAGGCCCCGGCGGCTACCAGCTCTTCGGCCGGACCATCCAGATGTGGAACACCTGGCGGCAGACGCCGGTCTTCGCCAAGGACAAACCGTGGCTGCTCGATTTCTTCGACCAGATCCGTTTCTTCCCGGTCGACCATCAGGAATTGGCGGAAGCCCGCAGTGCCTTCCCACATGGCGGCTATCCCGTCAGGATCGAGGAGACGGAATTCTCCTATGCCGCCTATGAGCGGGAATTGCAGGCCAATGCCGCCTCGATCGGAAGCTTCAAGGCGCGCCAGCAGACGGCCTTCGAGGCCGAACGTCAACGCTGGAAGGAGGCGGGGCTCGACAGCTTCGTCACCGACGAAGGCACAGGCGAAAGTCCGGATGGGGACATCCCGGAAGGCTGCTTCGGCGTTGCCAGCGCCGTGCCCGGCAATATCTGGAAACTGCTGGTCGAGCCGGGCGCACCGGTTGCGGCCGGCGACACGCTTGCCATTATCGAATCCATGAAGATGGAAATCAACGTCACCGCACATGCGCCCGGCCGCGTCCGCGACCTGCGCGCCGGGCCCGGACGAAACGTCAAAGCGGGCGATATCATCGTTGTTCTGGAGGAATGCTGAACCATGCTGCCGACCATCCTCGACCTGACCAGCCTTCGCGCAGCCTATGAGGCCGGCAAAAGCCCACTCGACGTCGTCGAGACCGTCATTGCCCGCCGCGCCGCCTCCAAGGATCCCGCGATCTTCATCACGCCGACGCCGGATGAAGCGCTGCGGGCCGAAGCGCGCGCGCTGATGGAGCGCGCGCCGGAGCCGAACAGCCTGCCGCTCTGGGGCATTCCTTTCGCGGTGAAGGACAATATCGACGTGGCTGGCCTGCCGACAACGGCCGCCTGCCCCGCTTTCGCCTATGATCCCGAGAAGGACGCAACCGTCGTTGCAAGACTGAGGGCTGCCGGCGCGATCGTCATCGGCAAGACCAATCTCGACCAGTTTGCGACCGGGCTGAACGGCACGCGCTCGCCCTATGGGGCGCCACGCTCGGTCTTCGACGAGAACTATGTGTCGGGCGGCTCGAGTTCCGGCTCGGCGGTTGCCGTCGCCTCGGGCCTGGCGAGTTTCGCGCTCGGCACGGACACGGCGGGTTCCGGCCGCGTGCCGGCGGCCTTCAACAATCTCGTCGGCATCAAGCCGACTCCGGGACTGGTGCCGAATGTCGGCGTCGTGCCGGCCTGCCGCAGCGTCGATGTCGTCACCGTCTTTGCGCCAACGGTCGGCGATGGCGTCGCGATCCGCAAGGTGATGGACGGCTACGATGCCGCCGATCCGTTTTCGCGCAAGGCCATTCCATCCAGCCTCCCCGCCTCCGGTCTGCGGGTTGGCGTGCTCGACGGAGCCGAGCGGGAGTTCTTCGGCAACAGGCAGGTCGAGGCTCTTTATGACGCCGCAATCGAGAGAGCGCGCGCACTCGGCGCCATCATCGTTCCCTTCGACTACGCACCATTCCGCCAGGCAGCCGAACTGCTCTACAACGGCCCCTGGGTCGCCGAACGACTGGCGGCGGTGAAGGGTTTTCTTGCCACCAATGCCGCCGACTTCGATCCCACGGTTCGCACCATCATCGAGGGCGCAAAAGCCTATGACGCGGTCGCCGCTTTCGACGGCAGATACAAGCTCGAAGCGCTGCGTCAAAAGACCCGGAAGGAATGGGAAAAGGCCGATATACTGATGCTGCCGACCTCGCCGACCACCTATACGGTCGAAGAGATGATGGCCGATCCCATCGTGAAAAACGGCCATTTCGGCCGGTACACCAACTTCGCCAACCTACTCGATTGCGCGGCGATCGCCGTCCCAGCCGGCTTCGACGCCGACGGGCATCTTCCGGCTGGCGTGACGCTGATCGGCCCCGCCTTTACCGATGACGCCCTCGCTCCCTTCGCCGACGCCATGCACCGGACCTTGAATGCAGGAATGGGCAAGGATTGCATGGCCTCGATCCCGAAGGCAAGCCTTGTGCCTCAGGCCGAGGACGGCCTGGTGCCGATCGTCGTCGTCGGGGCCCATCTTGCCGGCATGCCTCTCAACCACGAACTCACCCGACCGGGCGGCAAACGCATCAAGTGCTGCCGCACTGCAGCCGATTACCGCCTCTTCATTCTGCCCGGTACCGTTCCACCGAAGCCAGGGCTGATCCGCGAACCCGGTTTTGACGGCAAAGGCCTCGAGGTCGAGGTCTGGAAAGTCACGCCGGAAGCTTTCGGGCGTTTTGTCCAGAACATCCCGGCCCCGCTTGGCATCGGTAAGGTCACGCTCGATGACGGTTCCCAGATTTCAGGGTTTCTCTGTGAGGCGCATGCAATCGAAGGCGCGCGCGAAATCACGGAACTGGGAGGCTGGCGCGCCTACATCGCAGATCAGATGAAAAGAGCGTGAAGCATCGTCTCAAAAAAATCCTGCTGGCGATACTTGCGGGCCTCGAGGCGCGAGCTGCCTCGAGGCGGTTCGACCGGTCGTCGATCGCGGGCCTGTCCTTTCGCCCGCGGTACAAAGGACTACCGCGGCTTCCGCCTTGTCGCAGATGACCGCGCATGACCTCAGCTGTTTCGCGCGCCTGGCTCGCCGGTTGTTGCAAACACGGCGCTCGCATCGCTGACGATCTCGACGTGGGAATAGGCTGCCTGTGCGGCAGCGCTGCCGTCCGCCCGCATGATCGCGATCACGATCCGGCCGTGTTCCTCGTAGGACTTTGCCAAGCGGCCGGGCAGCCGAAATTGCGCCCGTCGAAATGGAGCCAGCCGCGCCCGCGTCTGCGTCACCATCTCGAAGATATGATCATTATGCGCGCCGCGATAAAGACGGGTGTGAAATTCGGTATTGTGCGCCGCATATTCCTCTTCCGCGCCGGCATGCACGAGTCTCATCGATGCTTTATGCTCCAGCTCCATCGTGCGCCGCTCATCGACGGTCATGCGCTCGGCCGAGAGCCTGGCGCAGATCGCTTCGAGTTCCGCCATCGCTTCGAACATCGAATGCAGATAGGTCTCGCTCACATTGGTGACAATGGCGCTGCGGTTCGGCTCGCGCTCGACGAGACCCATCGCGCCGAGTTCACGCAGCGCCTCGCGCACCGGTGTCCGCGATACATCGAAGCGGGCGGCCAACGAGACTTCATCAAGCTTCTCGCCCGGCAGCATCTGTCCGGTCACGATCATATCGGCGATCGCCCGCACCATCTGCTCGACGGTCGTCCCTGCCCTGATGATTTCTCTGCGCCTGATCTGCTTCAAGGAATGATTCTGCATTGCTACGGTTGCATACACATGCCCGCTCGAGCGGGCAAAGTCAAACGTCAGTATATGTCATTGATCTTGTTATAGAAGATGTCTCATGCTGGATCGGTATTCATAACATTCTTAGTCCAAGACGCTGGCTTCCGATAAATTTATAGGCGATGCATAATTTTTCATCGGAATTCGAGGTGAAATTGCATGCACTTTTCGGAACCCAACTAGTGTCATGCAGATTTCTTCTATGAAAACAGCATAATAAAATCTGGCATGACCATTGCATACACTTTCCTGTAACCAATTCAAAACGGCAAAACCGCCGTCAGGGGAGCATTCCGATGACCAGACTCCTTTCCATGAAACGACGCCATTTTCTTCAGGCTTCCGCAGCCGTCACTCTCGTCGGCGCGGCGCCTGGTCTCCTCTCCTCACGCGCGCTTGCGCAGACGGCGCTGACCGTCGGCTTCATCTATGTCGGTCCCAAGGACGACTATGGCTACAACCAGGCGCACGCCGAGGGGGCCGCTGTCATCAAGGCGATGCCTGGGATCACCGTCGTCGAAGAGGAGAACGTGCCTGAAACGGTCGACGTGCAGAAGACGATGGAATCGATGATCAATCTCGACGGCGCCACGCTGCTCTTCCCGACCTCCTTCGGCTATTTCGATCCGCATATGCTGGCCATGGCCGCCAAGCATCCGGACATTCAATTCCGTCACTGCGGCGGCATGTGGCAGGAGGGCAAGCATCCGGCCAATACCGGCTCCTATTTCGGCTATATTTTCCAGGGCCAATATCTGAACGGCATCGCCGCCGGCCATGCGACGAAGAGCAAGAAGATCGGCTTCGTCGCCGCCAAGCCGATCCCGCAGGTGCTGCAGAACATCAACGCCTTCCTGCTCGGTGCGCGCAGCGTCGATCCTGCTATCACCTGCCAGGTGATCTTCACCGGCGAATGGTCGCTTGCCGTCAAGGAAGCCGAAGCCACCAACGCGCTGGTCGACCAGGGCGCCGACGTCATCACCTGCCATGTCGACAGCCCGAAGGTGGTCGTCGAAACCGCCGCCGGCCGCGGCGCCTTCGTCTGCGGCTACCACGCCAATCAGAGCCCGCTTGCGCCGGAGAAATACCTCACCGGCGCCGAATGGGCCTGGGGCAATGTCTATAGCGACTTCGCCAAGAAGGCCCAGGCCGGAGAAAAGCTCGGCAACTTCGTGCGCGGCGGCCTCAAGGACGGTTTCGTCAAGATGAGCGCGCTCGGCCCCGGCGTACCCGAGGCGGGCCACAAGGCATTCGAAGCCACACATGCCGAGATGATGAAGGGCGGCTTCTCGGTCTTCAAGGGGCCGCTGAAGGATAACAAGGGCAACACCGTCGTCACTGCCGACAAGAGCTATGCCGAAGATGCGATCGAGCTCGAAAGCATGAACTACCTGGTCGAGGGTGTCGTCGGGTCCACGGCCTAACCGCAACAGGGAGAAGCGCCATGAGCGTTCAGGCCGATGATCCCGCAATATCAGTCGCTTCCGGCAAATCAGCCTCGCTGCGTCCCCTGCTCGAATGGATGGCGCGCAAGGCCGAACCGATCATTATCGGCCTTGTGGCCATCCTGATCGGGCTCGGGCTCTTCTCCCTCTTCATCCTGGCGATCGGCAAATCGCCGGTCGTGCTCTTCCAACTCATGTACACCGGCGGCTTCGGCAGCTGGTTTTCGGTGCAAAACAGCTTAAGCCGCGCCGCACCCCTTCTCCTGACGGCGCTCTGCGTCGCCCTGCCCGCCCGCCTCGGCCTCGTCATCATCGGCGGGGAAGGAGCGGTCGTGCTGGGCGGCGTTGCTGCAGCAGCCATGGCCATGCCGCTCGTCGGCGCCGCGCCTGTTTCCCTCACCCTCATTCTCATGGGCATTGCTGCCATGGTGGTCGGCGGCGCCTGGATCGGCCTTGCCGGTTTCCTGCGCCACTACCGCGGCGTCAACGAGACCATTTCTTCGCTGCTGCTGTCCTATATCGCCATTGCGCTGATGAACCAGTTCGTCGAGGGGCCGTTGCGCGATCCCGCCAGTCTCAACAAACCCTCGACCAAACCGCTGCCAGCAGACTATATGCTCGGCAACATCCCCGGCATGGATGTGCATTGGGGCCTGGTGATCGGCATCCTCGCCTGCATCCTTTCCTTTATCCTGATCGAAGTGACGAGCTATGGTTTTGCGGCGCGGATCGCCGGCGGCAATGTGCGCGCCGCCCAGATCCAAGGTCTGCCGGTCGGCAGGCTGATCGCCGGCTTTACCGCGATCGCCGGCAGCTTTGCCGGGCTCGCCGGCATGATCGAGGTCGTCGCCGTCCAGGGCAGCGCCAATGCCTCGCTCGCCGCGGGTTATGGCTATACCGGCATTCTTGTCGCCTTCCTGGCCCGCCACAATCCGCTGGCGATCATCCCGGTCGCGATCCTGCTCGGGGGCATCGATGCTTCCGGTGGCCTCATCCAGCGCCGCATGGGCATGCCCGACGCTACGGTGCTGGTGCTGCAGGGCACGCTCTTCATCGTCATCCTCTTCTGCGAAACCTTCTACGGCCGCTTCAAGATCTTCAATCCCGACCTCTGGAAAAGGAGCCTCTGATGGTAGAGACGGGCATCGGCATCTGGGGCGTGCCGCTCGCGATCCTGGCGGGCGCCATCCGCGTTTCCACCCCCTTCATCTTCGTCAGTCTGGGCGAGACGATCACCGAGCGCTCCGGCCGCATCAATCTCGGCCTGGAAGGTACGCTCGTCTTCGGCGCGATGACGGCCTACGCCGTCGCCGTCATGACCAACTCGCCCTGGCTCGGCGTGCTTGCCGCCATGGCGACCGGCGCCATCTTCGGTCTCGTTCACGGCTGGATCTGCAAATGGCCGAAGGTGAACGATATCGCGATCGGCATTGCGATGATGCAGTTCGGCCTGGGCCTCGCCTTCTTCCTCGGCAAGTCCTTCATTCAGCCGGCCGCGCCGCATCTGCCGGCGATCCCCTTCGGTTTCTGGTCGAGCCTGCCGCAGCTCCAGGCGGCGCTGAACATCAACGTGCTCTTCATCCTCGGCGCCCTGCTGGCCTTCGCCCTGCGGTGGGCCTTCGGCAATACGCGCCTGGGTCTCATCCTGCGCGTCGTCGGCGACAGCACGGATGCGGCGCGCGCCATGGGCATCGATCCGGATCGGGTGCGCCTGCTTGCGACGGCCGCCGGCGGGTCGTTGGCGGCGATCGGCGGCGCCTATCTCTCGCTTTATTATCCCGGATCGTGGAACGAGGGCATATCTTCAGGCCAGGGCTTGATGGCCGTCGCACTCGTCATCTTCGCCCGCTGGAACCCGGTCGGCTGCTTCCTCGCCGCCCTGCTCTTCGGCGGGGCCGGCGCGCTGGGGCCGGCGCTGCAATCGGTCGGCGTGACCCAGGGCTACTATCTCTTCTATGCGGCCCCTTATGTGCTCACCCTCATCATCATGATCGCGACCTCGTCGCCGACACGCTCGCTCGCCGGCGCGCCGGGCGCGCTGTCGCTGACGAAATGAGGAGGCGGCAGCCGATTTCCAGCCTCGCACTGAAGCGCTCGAACCGACGGAACAATATTCAAACCCGCGGGTGAATAGGAGAAGAAGACGATGGACGCCGTGGTCGAAACCAAAGGACATTATATCGACGCCGACCCCTATGCCTGGCCTTACAACGGCGCCCTGCGGCCGGACAATACCGCTCTGATCATCATCGACATGCAGACGGATTTCTGCGGCAAGGGCGGCTATGTCGACCACATGGGATACGACCTGTCGCTGGTCCAGGCGCCTATCGAGCCGATCAAGAAGGTGTTGGCCGCCATGCGCGCCAAGGGTTATCACATCATCCACACGCGCGAGGGTCATCGGCCCGATCTTGCCGACCTGCCGGCCAACAAGCGCTGGCGTTCGCAGCGCATCGGCGCAGGCATCGGCGATCCCGGCCCCTGCGGGCGCATCCTCACACGCGGCGAACCCGGCTGGGACATCATCCCGGAACTCTATCCGATCGAGGGCGAGACCATCATCGACAAGCCCGGCAAGGGCTCGTTCTGCGCCACCGATCTGGAACTGATCCTCAACCAGAAGCGGATCGAAAACATCATCCTCACAGGCATCACGACTGATGTCTGCGTGTCCACCACGATGCGCGAGGCCAACGATCGCGGCTTCGAATGCCTGCTTCTGGAAGACTGCTGCGGCGCGACCGATTACGGCAACCATCTCGCTGCCATCAAGATGGTGAAAATGCAGGGCGGCGTCTTCGGTTCCGTTTCCAATTCCACAACGCTCGTGAGCCAGCTGCCATGAGCACGATCCGCGACACTCCGCTCCCGCAACCCGGCAAGGCCGTCGGCATCGACACGATCGACATGACGATGCGTTTCGGCAGTTTCACCGCCCTCGACCATGTCTCGATCAAGGTGCCCTCAGGCAGCTTCCACGCCCTGCTCGGCGAGAACGGCGCCGGCAAGTCGACGCTCGTCAAATGCATCATGGGCTTCTATCACGCGACGGCAGGTTCTCTTTCCGTCGATGGCCGCGAGGTGGCGATTGCCTCGCCCAAGGATGCGGCGAGCTACGGCCTCGGCATGGTCTATCAGCACTTCACGCTGGTCCCTTCGCTGACCGGTGCCGAAAACCTCGTCATCAGCCGGGCGGAAGTCCCCGCCATCATCAACTGGGCGAAAGAGCGGAAGGATCTTTCCGCCTTCATGGAGCGGATGCCCTTCAAGATCCCGCTCGACCGGCCGGTGAGCGAACTGGCCGCCGGCGAGAAACAGAAGCTTGAAATCGTCAAGCAGCTCTATCTCGGCCGCTCCTTTCTCGTCCTCGACGAACCAACCTCCGTGCTGACGCCGGCGGAAGCCGACGAGATGCTCGGCCTTGTGCGTGGGATGACCGAGCGCGGCGAACTGACCGTGCTGATGATCTCTCACAAGTTCCACGAGGTGACGAAATTCGCCGATGCCGTCTCGATCCTGCGGCGCGGCAAGCTGGTCGGTACGGGCAAGGTCGGCGAGCTCTCCACCGCAGATATGGCGGCGATGATGATCGGGGACGTCAAGCTCGCCGAGCTTGATACCCGTGTTCCGGTCTCCGAGAGCGCCGGCCCGGTGCTTGAGGTCGAACAGGTGACGGCGCCGGATCGTTCCGGTCTCAAGACCATCGAGATCGACAATCTCATGGTCCGTTCCGGCGAGATCGTCGGCATTGCCGGCATCTCCGGCAATGGCCAGAAGGAACTGACGGAAATCCTTGCCGGCCAGCGGCCGACCAATGCCGGCCGTGTCAGTGTCAAAGGCGAGGCCTACGGCGCGACACGCCGCGAGACGCGCAAGAACAATGTCCGCTTCATCCCCGAGGAGCCGCTGCAGAATGCCTGTGCCCCGCGCATGACGGTCAGCGAAAATCTCGCCTTCCGCACCTTCGATCTCAAGGCGGACGGCAAGGACGCGGTCTGGCTGAACAAGGGCAAGATGAGAAAGCGCGCCACGGCGCTGATTTCCGACTTCAAGGTGAAGACGGCCTCGTCTTCCTCGCCGATTGCCGCGCTTTCCGGCGGCAATGTGCAGCGCGCCGTGCTTGCCCGCGAACTCACAGGCAAGGTGGATCTGCTGATCGTCTCGAACCCGTGTTTCGGCCTCGATTTCTCCGCCGTTGCCGAGATCCGAGCCCGTATCATGAAGGCGCGCAATTCCGGCACTGCGGTTTTGCTGCTCTCCGAGGACCTCGACGAACTGCTTGAGATGTCCGATCGCATCATGGTCATTTCCGAAGGCAGGCTGGTCTACGAGACGCCGGCGCGCGCAGCCGATATCGGCGTGATCGGCGCCCATATGGCGGGGCATCACTGATGGCGGAGATCAAGGCAGAACCTTTCGCCTTTCCGGTGAAGCACGACCAGCTTGCCCTCATCGTCATCGACATGCAGCGGGATTTCGCCGAGCCCGGCGGCTTCGGCGCCAGCCTCGGCAATGATGTCAGCCGCATCACCAGAATCGTGCCCGATGTCAAACGCCTCATCCAGGGCTTCCGTTACGCCGGGCTGCCGGTCATCCACACGATGGAATGCCACAGGCCCGATCTTTCCGATCTGCCGCCGGCCAAACGCGACCGCGGCAATCCCTCGCTCCGGATCGGCGACGAAGGCCCGATGGGCCGCATTCTCATCTCCGGCGAACCCGGCACGGCGATCCTGCCGGAACTTGCGCCGCTTAAGGGCGAAGTGATTATCGAAAAACCCGGCAAGGGCGCCTTCTATGCGACCGAACTCGGCGACGTGCTGCAGCAAAAGGGCATCAAACAGCTGGTTTTCGCAGGTGTCACGACCGAAGTCTGCGTCCAGACCACCATGCGCGAGGCAAACGACCGCGGCTATGAGTGCCTGCTCGCCGAGGAGGCGACGGAAAGCTATTTTCCGGAGTTCAAGGCCGCCGCCATCGCGATGATCCGTGCCCAAGGCGCGATCGTCGGCTGGACGGCGCATGTCGACGACATATTGGAAAGCCTCGCCCATGCCTGAAACAACCCGCGAATTGCTGACCTCAGGCGGCTGGAAGGATCTGGAATTCGGGCCCTTCCGCGACGGAGTGACGATCCACTGGATCCGGCCCTTCGAGGGCGACCAGCCAGGCGTGGCGCTCCTGAAATACGAAGCCGGCGCCGGCGTTCCCCGCCATCGCCATGAGGGGCTGGAAACCATTCTCGTGCTCGACGGCGTGCAATCCGACGAGGCAGGCGACTACGGCCGCGGCAGCTATATCGTCAACGCAGCCGGCAGCGAGCATTCGGTCTGGAGCGATACCGGCTGCGTCGTGCTCATCCAGTGGGACCGGCCCGTGACGATGCTGGAGGAGAAATAACGTTAGCCGAGGCATATCGTCCTTCGATATGCCTCGTTGTGATCATGCCACGTCACGGCGTCAAATCAGGAACCGGCGCCACAGTTTCTCTCCACCCTCGTTTTCCGCGCTCACGCGCCGATAAATCCTGTTGCAGGAATACCACGACCAATAAAGCCATAGATTGCATCCAATCCCCGGTCGCTTGACAGCCGTGATCACGATCCTTAGCGAGACGGCATGGGCATGGTCAGGATCGGCAAGTGAGATACCTCAGACAACTGAAGATAGCAGTGCTCTATCCCGATAATGGGGCGGGAAGCGCACTCGATCGAAACAACCGCATAGCGGTCTTTCTCTTTGCAATCCTGCCCGGACTTTCGCCGAACTTTAACTCCTTCATCCTTCTGGCGTCGATGGTGTGGGGCATCTACTGTCTGGCGACGGGTCGGCTGGCCTTGAACCTCTCGAGATCGGACCGGCTGGTTGCCATTGGCATGTCGGTCTACCCGCTGGTGATGATCGCCAGCATATTCATCAATCCGCCCTACTCCGAAGAACTGAACTGGATATTCCGGCTGCTGCCTTTCTTTTCGGTCTGGCTGATATTGCCGCGGATGCGCCAGTCTCCCGATGGCAGCCTCTTGCCGCTGTTTATCCTCGGCGCCGGTATCGGTATGATCGTGACCTTTCTCTTCAGTCTGCTGCAGATCATGTTCCTGATGGAGAGGGCAGAGGCCGGCACTTCGAACGCTGCACTGCTCGGCGTGATCGGCGTTCTTTTCGGCGGTATTTCGCTTCTGAACGTTCAATCACCCAAGAGTGTCGAGCAAAGAATTGCCATACTGGGATATGCCGCCGGTCTGGGCTGCGTCCTGCTTTCCGGAACGCGCTCGGCCTGGCTGGTGATCCCCATCCATATCGTCATCTTTCTCTGGTATTTTCGCAAACACAGCTTCCATCTGAGTTTACGCAGCCTCGCCATCACCGGCTCTTTGCTGTTTGCGGGACTGATTGCTCTGGGCAGCGGCCAGATCCTCCATCGAATCGAGGCGCTGCAGGACAATATGGCATCGCTCGAACGCAGCGACGGCGAAGTCACGTCGCTGAGTGCACGGTTCGCTCTGTACAAGGGGGCAGTGTCAGCGATCAGCAAGGACCCGTTGACAGGTTACGGCCCGCAAAACCGGATGGCTTCGGTGCTGGCGGAACTGCCCGAGACGATAAGGCCGCAACTGACCTATTCGCATGTCCATAATGGTTTTCTCACCGCGGGGATCGACGCCGGCATTTTCGGCATTGCAGCGCTTTCGCTGATGCTCGCGACACCCGTGATCGGCGCGTGGCGAAAGGAATCCGGGCCGGGCCGGGACTTGGCTATTGCGCTCGCTCTTCTGCTCGTCAGCAGCTACGTCATAACCGGCAGCTTTGGCATCATGTTCAATCAGAAGGCCTTGGACCCGATCTTCGCCTATCTGGTCGCCCTGATTTGCGTGGATCGCGGCAGCACAGGTTTTGCGCCCGTCGTCCGCGACTGACGCCGATGGACTAAAGCACGTCGCGTCAATTTTGATTCATTCGACGTGCTTTAGGTTTTTGTTTTTACGCATGTCGTTGTCGCAAAACCGCCGCACACTTTTGCGCGACCTGCTCTAAGAGCAGGATGCTCGATTCTCAGGCGGCCGTCGTGGTTTCGGCGCCGGTGAACGCCAGATCCGAAACCTCACCCGTTGACGAATAGCCGGAAACAAGCTCCGCCAAGGTCGCCCGTGCGGCGATCATATCGTTGCGATCCAATGCCGCATTGAGGGCGTTGAGCTTTTTCAAAAGCTCCGGCCAGAACAGGAAATCCTCACGCGCTTTCATGATCCGCGGATGTTCGGTTGTTTCCGGATTGTCCCCGATCAGCAGCTCTTCATAGAGCTTCTCGCCGGGTCTGAGACCGGTAACGGAAAGCTCGATATCACCTTCGGGATTGTTCTCGTCGCGGACGGCCAACCCGGAAAGCTCCACCATCTTGCGGGCAAGATCTGCAATGCGAACCGGCTCTCCCATATCGAGCAGGAACACATCGCCGCCGTCAGCCATCGCGCCGGCCTGTATGACGAGCTGCGAGGCTTCCGAAATCGTCATGAAATAGCGGGTTATCTTGGGATGTGTCAGCGTAACGGGGCCGCCATCCTTGATCTGCTGCCGGAACAGCGGCACGACGGATCCGGAAGAGCCGAGGACGTTTCCAAAGCGGACCATGGAAAAATTCGTTCGCATTCTGTCGGTCGTCAGTTCTGCTGCGAGCGCCTGCAGAACCATCTCCGCCAGCCTCTTGCTGGCGCCCATCACATTGGTCGGCCGCACGGCCTTATCCGTGCTGATCAGCACGAAATTCGAGACGCCGCATTTATGCGCCGCGCGCGCGGTGACCAGCGTACCCATGACGTTGTTCTTGATGCCTTCCACGGCATTGTGTTCGACAAGCGGTACATGCTTGTAGGCGGCGGCATGGTAAAGCGTCTGCGGTCGCCAGCTCTGCATGATATGCTCCATGCGATCCTGATCGCGGACGGAACAGAGGATCGGGACGATCTGCAGATTTTCATGTTCGTACAGTTCGGCCAGCTTCAGCAACTCGGCATGGATGTTATAAAGCGCAAACTCGTTCTGATCGAGGAGGATCAGACTGGAAGGCTTGTTGCGCAGAATCTGGCGGCATAACTCGCCGCCGATCGAGCCGCCGGCGCCCGTGACCATCACCACCTTGTTGCGCATTGCCTTGTCGAGCAGCTCCTGGCGCGGCGCGACCGCTTCTCTGCCCAGCAGATCTTCGATCTCCAGCTCACGAATGTCGGAGACGGCGACGCGTCCCTGAGCGAGCGCCGTGAGGTCCGGCAATGTGCGCACATTCACCCTGGCTTTGCGGATATGCTCCAGGATTTCGTTGCGCCGCTGCCGTGATGCCGATGGAAGAGCAAGAAGCACATTGTGCACGCCAAGAGCTTCGGCAAGCACCGGAAGATCCGAAGGGTCGTAGATCGGCAAGCCCCCCATGACGCCGCCCTTGAGGCGCGGATCATCATCCAGATAGCCGACGACATTGAGTTCGGCGCTGTTCGTCAAGGCAGCGGCCAGTTGCCGGCCGGCCTTCCCTGCCCCATAGATCAGCACCTTCGCGAGGGTATTTTTGTGAAGGATCCGCTGGTAGGCATCCCCGAGCCAATAGCGGATACCTATTCTCGACAGACCGATCCCGATCAGCAGCAGGAAAGGTTGGAGAATACCGACGGTTCTCGGAACACCCGGGACGCTGAGCGCCGTAAATATCGTCATGAAGGCGAAGCCGTAGATCGCAATCGCCTTCAGAACAGTAATGAAAGCAGCCAGATTGGCATAACGGAAGATCGCCCGATACATGCCCATGACGATGAAGATCGGAAGGGCCATGCATAGCGACACGAGGACCGGCAGCCACTGCACGCCGGTCAGCACCGTCCATTCGTTCAGCCGGAAGCAATAGGCGAGCCAGATCGTCAGAACACAAAAGCTGGAATCCACCAGCAAAGCCAGCGCGCGTTTGGCAACCCGCGGCATCGCCAGCAAGGGGGCGACGAGCGCTTGCATCGGCACTAAGAACCATCTTGAGCGCGGTGTCTCAGAGGGAGAATGTTCGGACATTGCTTACCAGCGTCTCGCAGATCAACAGACAACCACCTTCTTGTCGCTTTCTGCAATGAGCGCAACTGAAATAATCGGAAATCAAGCCCTTCCGTCCCGCTTATCTATCAGAAGTAGGTAGGTTAATGCCTGATTCCCTTACGGCGTATGACCTTCTCTGCGGTCAGAAACAGGATGCGCATGTCGAAGCCGAATGAACGCCGCGCGAGATATTCGACGTCGAATTTCACCTTCTCCGGAATCGGCAACTCGTCACGGCCGTTGATCTGCGCCCACCCGGTCAATCCGGGCAGGAGCTTGTCGACGCCAAGGGCCGTCCGCAGCTCTATCAGGTCATCCTGATTGTAGAGCGCCGGCCGGGGGCCGACGAAACTCATTTTTCCCTCGAGGATGCACCACAGTTGCGGCAGTTCGTCGAGGCTGGATTTGCGCAGGAACGAGCCGATGGGGGTTAAAAACCGATCCGGATTTTCGAGCAGATGTGTGGCAACCGTTGGTGTGTCGACGCGCATGCTGCGGAATTTCGGCATCAGGAAGATCTGATTGAAACGGCCGACGCGTTTCGACCAATAGAGGATCGGTCCCGGCGAGGTAAGGCGAACACAAAGAGCGACGATAAGGATCGGAACGAGCAGGATCACCGATGCCGCCAAAGCCAGGAAAAAATCCACCGCCCGTTTCAAACCCATGCTCCGTAGCTCCCCGCCCCCAAGCGGCTCCGCCAATTGCGCTATCGCTTTGCCGTATCGTCAAAAACCATTTCGCGTCAACTGCAGGACATCGTGATTTCCCGATGGGCCGGCCTGGTCGATGATAGACTCGTTTTTCCTCGCCATTGAGTTTCTGGTTGGCGGACCTTCGCCAAGGACGTTCGGCTCGATCGATCTGGCCGACGTGCATTCATGGCATTCTGCCTTCTGCTGTCTTCCCCTCGACGATGGCAGCCAGGATTTCCTTCACCATGATATCCTTGCCCACGTTGCGGGAGAGAACCGTCAGATCCGCTTCCTCATAGATCGGATAACGCGCATTCATCAGGTTCTCGAGGGTCTGCTTCGGATTCTCGGTCTTGAGCAGCGGTCGTTCGTCATGTTTGTTGACGCGGTTCCACAGCACGTCAAGGTCGGCCTTCAGCCAGACGGAGAGGCTGCCGCTCTTGATGTGCTGGCGCGTGCTCGCGTTGATGAAGGCGCCGCCCCCCGTCGAGACCACACGTGGGGCACCCTCAAGAAGACGTTTGAGGACACGCGTTTCCAGCGCCCGGAACTCCAGCTCACCATAGGCGGCAAAGAGTTCGGTGATCGTCATGCGCGAAACACGCTCGATCTCGACATCGGTATCGACAAAGGGAATGCCGAGCTCCTGTGCAAGAGGCCGGCCAATCGAGGACTTCCCGACCCCCATGAGTCCGACCAGGACAAGATTGCGCTGACCCAGCGTAGCGCGCGCCCGGTCTCTAAGGCTTTCGGCAAGGCTCAAGACTTGTTCACTCATCGGCCCATTCACAACGTCTTAAAACAGATCATCAAATCGGTCCATAACATCAAGGCGCCGGCAGAGAATACGCAAGAAAAGCAATCGAATCTGCTCCAGTTGCCTTTTTCCCTCCGGTTTCATGGACCTGCGCAACCTCTAACTCCATGATCTTAAAGCGAGAAGCCTCCAATCAGAAGTTATATTCGCCTTCATTTCCGTCACATTTCATTAACCATAACAGTTACCCACAAGCCCGAAGCGAATCTTCATCCCACCTTCCCCCTCACCGGCGAATTCGTGCGGGCAAGGGCCATCAACATTGGACCGATGGCAAATTCCCCTCTCTCGGCGCGGCGTGTCAGATCGCGCAGGTAACCGCCGGCGGAGTTGATATGCCCTGCCCTCTCGAGGACGCAGGCCATGACGGTGGCGGCATTTTCCGCGCCCATGATTTCGCAGGCCTGCTCATAGGCCGACGGGCTGACGCCGAGCATCGAACGAACGACCACAGCGGCCGCCATCAGATCGCGCCAAGTGCCGACCGAGCCCCGGGGTCCATAGGCCGCAATTTCAGGGCAGGCCTGCAGCACCAGCCCCAGCGGGAAGGATTTGAGCGTACCGTGAGCAGCGGAGGCAGCGCGTGCGCCCGAGACATGCTCGTTTTTTCCCTCGACTGGCTGTATTTCAGCTATCGGTTCGGCCTGACCTGTCGATCGATCATCCGCCGTTGCGCCCTGCTTCGGTTCGAAGCTTGGTTCAAGTTCAGTAGTGGATTGTGGGTTTGAATTCTGTATGTGCCGCTCAGAATGTTGGGCATTGCCGCTTTGATTTTGAGTTTTAACCTGCATTTCCAACTGATTGCTGATCTCTTCGCGCAGCAGCTCCAATTCGTCGAGCGCGGCTGCGATCTGTTCGGCGGATGGCGACCGTGGCAGCTGTTCGACGACATCGCGAAAATGCAAATGAACGGCGCTCCAATCGCCGGCAGCCCCCTCCTCCAACGCCATCTCGATAAGCTTGGCGACGTCGCGTCGGCAGAGCGTCAGGCGCTCTCTGAGTCGGTGCAGGTGCAATCGATCCGCAACCACCTCCGCCGCCAGCCGCTCGATCTCCTCAGCGCGCGCAAGCAGCGGCGCCAGTGAGAAACCGAAAGCCTCGCGCAGTTCCCCGCCCTGCTCCTTGCGGGCATAACGCTTGCCGTTCGGGCTATCCTTGCGGATCAGCAATCCGGCCTCGATCAAGGCCGCCAGATGCCGACGGATCGTCTGCTCCGCCATTCCATGCGCACGCAGGGAGAGCTGTGCATTGGAAGGAAACACGACAAGCCCGTTGTCTTCGGAGAGCTCCCCCTTCGGATAAAAGCTCAGCAAGGCGTTCAAGATGGCGAGCGCCCGATCGGTGACGCCGAGCAGCGGCCTGGCTTCGCATAGGGCACGATAGAGCTTCCACTTATCAATCGATTGGCCGGGCTCGATTTTTCGAGCCGCCGCCTGGCTTGCCAACATGCCAAACGTCATCGGCCGCCGCCCGAAGGGCGTCGTCACACTTCCGCTTTCCATTTTCTTCGCCTTCTTCAAGGCAAAAGATCACGGCTCACCAAATTCGGTGCCAAAGACTCTTGACTATGATTCGCGGAAATGTGATTCTCTGGGTGTCTAGATCAGAGAGGGCTTCCGCGACGGCAACGTTCGGGGGCCTTTTCTTTTGCTTATTGATCTCCGTTCTTCGTCAAATCCTGTGTCTTCTCGAACGCCTCGTAGAGACGATCCAGATTGCTGGCGATATAGGCTCCAAAGGCAGACGCCTTTTCCGCCTTCAGCGCGATGGTGAACTGTTTCCCGTCATCCCTAATCTTTGCCTTGACCGCGCCGTCCTTGCGCTGCCAGGCGCGTGCCGTGGGCTGAAGCGCCGGGATGGACGGGGCCGCTTCCTGCCTCCTGCCGATGAAGGCAACAAGCATATCGAAGCGGGCATTCGGTTCCGCCGCCCTGAATTCCGCCGAGCTGCTGAACTCGATCGCCCGAGCGGAGATGTTTTCGGTTTCGAATTTGACCGACAGATCGTGCCAGCGGTCACGGCCGGTGGTCTTCGCCGCACCGATCGCGGTCAGCACTTCGGCTGGGATCCGCTTGGTGACGGACAGCATCTTGGAAACCGTCGTCTTGTCGGCGCTCAGCGCCGACATGATCGTTTCCCTGTCGAAACCAAGCGTGTCGAGCTTGTCGGCGAACATCGTCCTCTCGATGAAAGAGAGATCGGCACGCGCCGAATTCTCCTGCCCCTGCGCAATCACGTGATCGCGATCGTCAAGCTTCTTGACCACGGCGCGGACAGGTCTGCCGAGTTCCTTAGCGGCCCGGGCGCGACGGTGGCCGAAGGCGATCTGATACCGGCCGTCCTTTTCAGGATGCGGGCGAACGAGAATCGGCGAGTCCTGGCCACGCAGGCGGATCGCTTCGACCAATTCGCGAAACTGTTCGTCGGCGTGGGCCAGACGGTCCGTCACGAAGGAATCTTCGATGAGGGCAGGGTCGAGATCGATCACCGTCTCGCCGGTCGCCAGCTTCTCCTCGATCGCTTTGGCCGCATCGGCCTTGGCAGCCAGCGCATCGATACTGCGCGTGACGGCGCCGAGAGCGCCAATCCCCTTATAGGTGATCTGCTGTTTCTCGTCCCGATGGAGGGCTTCGTCCTCATTGTTTACCGCAGTAAACTTCTTGGAATCGTCCATCAGTCCGGAAAGGAGATTCTTACGCGCCATCCGCCCGCTCCTCGCCTCGGTTTACCGCAGTAAACTTCTCGGTCATTTCCGCCCCCAAGCCTTGTGAATGAGATCGCCGATCTCATTGTTGACGGCATCCATCGCCTCCATGGCGCGGTCATAGGTCGCCCGGGTAAACTGGCTCCGCTCGACCTCATATAGCGTCTGATTGGTCATCGCCGCATCGGAGATCGCGACGCTGCGCAACATCGGATTGGTCAGCACATGGTTCTTGAACATCGAACGCATGAAGGCGACCATCTGCGTTTGCGGCCCATCCTGCGGGTCGTAACGGGTAACGAGGTAACGCAGCCAATCGAGGTTCATGTCGCCGCCGGCGCCTTTCAGCGTATTCAGCACCTCGCCGAGCATCTGCAGGAATTGGCACATCGACATGACATCGAGCATTTGAGGATGGACGGTGATCAGAACCGCCGTTGCGCCGCAGATGGCGCTCATCGTCAAAAAGCCGAGCTGGGGAGGGCAGTCGATGATGACGACATCGTAGTCGTCGGCGACCGAGGACAGCGCCTCGTCCAGCCGGGCGAAGAAGACGCGCCCATAATCGCCCGCCTTGCCCTGAGCAAGCACGCGCGGCGTATCGTGCTCGAATTCCATCAGCTCGAGGTTACCCGGCACCAGATGCAGGTTCGGGAAATTCGTCGGCCGGATAATCTCCCGGAGCGGCCGCCGCTGATCGTCATAGCGGATGGCGGCGTAGAGCGTCTCATTCTCGTTGACGTCGAACTCAGGCTGAAAGCCGTGGATGGCCGAGAGCGATGCCTGCGGGTCGAGGTCGACGGCCAGGACACGGTGACCGGTCAGGGCAAGGTGCTGGGCAAGATGTGCTGCACTCGTCGTCTTGCCGCTGCCCCCCTTGAAATTGACGACGGCGACGACCTGCAGATGTTCGTTGCCGCGGCGACGAGGCACATAATGGGTTCCGGCGCGCGCGTTGTGCTCCAGGAAGGTGCGCATCTCTCCCATCTGCTCCGCCGTATAGGATCTGCGGCCTGACGGCGTGACCTGCGGAAGGGCACCCTTGCCTTCCAGGGACAGATTTCGAAGATAGCCGCTGGTCACGCCGAGAAAACGCGCCACTTCGGCAAGCTGAAATTCCCTAAGACCCTTCAGCGCGCGCGGCGGAAACATTTCGAGCCGATGCTGCTTCAGCTTGTCGGATAGTTCCTGCGCCTGACCAATGATCAGCTGGTCGACATCGGAAATTGCTTTGTCTATCTGCGGTGCCATATTCATGGAAATCTCGAAAATGCGATTTAAAAGCTCTGCTCGCTTTGAAACCGCATTTAGCGCCGATTCTGAAAGAGTGGCAAGGCAAATAGGGTTAACCAGACCCTACCGCTGGGTTGTCCAATCTTTTTCAAAGGCTTGGACATGCCGCCCGGTGGCACTGTCGCCACGACAACCGGGTATCGACGGGCCGAATCGGCGACACCGGGACCGCATCGGCATCATAGCCGATCGGAAAAAGTGGGAATCAAAATATCGGCGCGTGCGGCTCTGCGAGGCGAGGCCGGCAACGGCGAGGCGTCGACCGTAACGGCCGTTCAGTGCCGCGTGCCGAGCAGATAAGCGTCTTGGCCGCTTTCGTGGGAAAAGGACACGCCGCTTCTGTCGAGGTCCTGCAGCAGGGCGCCGAGCGCAAGGTCGAGACAATAGGCAGAGAATTCGGCGTTCAGGTCTCTGGCGTTTTCTCGGGCATAGGCAACGAGCCTGGCGAGCGATACCAGTTCCTTGAGCTCTTCTTCACTTTTCGGGGTGGGCGTTGCTTCGGCTGCGTCGTGCATCTGAGAATTCTCCTTCCCCTGCCAGGCGCATGCCGACAGAGCAAAGGCAGCTTAATCCTCTTGAACGAAAGACGCGCGTGACACAGGCGTGACAGGATTTGTCGGCTGAGACTTTTCGGTGTCAGACTTCAGAAACCGGCCCGGCGCAGAGCCTCGCGATACTGTTCCTTCTGCCATTGCTCCTTGAACGGAACGACGGACAGCCATTTGTCGACATCGAAATCCGGATAGATCTCGCGGACCTTGCGCATATAGATGCGCGCGTTTTTCATATCGCCGAGCATGGCCCAGCAAGCAGCCGAAAGGCGGTCGGCCGGCGTCCGGTCGTCCATCAGGGCGATCTGCTCGAGCGCCTCGGCATAATGGCCGAGGGCGAAATTCGCGCCGGCTGCCGTCCATAGATAGTCGGTCGGGCTCAGCGGGTTGAGCGAGATGGCCCGCTCGATCTTGGCCAATGCGTCGGCAGGGCGCGACGCATGAACGAGCGTATCGGCATAACTCGCAATGCCATCGGCATAATGCGGGCTCAGTTCCTCCGCGATCTTCAACGCCAGGACGCTTTCATCAAGGTCGCCGAGATAAAGTTTGGCAACGCCGAGCTCACGAAAGCCGGCGGCAAACGAAGGATCGGCGACGATCGCCCGGTTGGCATAATCCTCCGCAAGTCCGAGCAGCTCGCTGTCGCCGCGTGCCGTCAGCAGCCACTCGACGAGGAACGTCCGCGACAATCCGCTGAGCGCCGGGGCAAAATCTGCGCTGTGTTGAAGCGCCTCGCGGAAAGCCTTTCGGGAGCGACGCACGTCGGGAAGGGCGAGCCGCTTCACATCCCGCAGGCCGAGAAGGTAGCTGTGATAAGCGGCCGAATTACCCTCGAAGGAATCGCGCATGGTTTCATGCCGGCGGACCTGCCCGGCGAGCTCTCTGGCGATCTGCCGGGCAATGTCGCGCCGGTGGCTTATCAATTCGTATTTCGCGAGGCTGAAACGCTCGGCCCAGATGACCTCATCGCTGCCGGCGTGAATCAGCTGGACAAACAGCGCGCGCACGCCCGCATGATCGGTCAGCCGCGTGTCGAGAACATAAGAAATCGAATGACGCAAGATCAGCTCAGCCTTGTCGGCATTGCGTGCGATCCGATCGGCCGTATGAGGCGCCACCACCGAAACCGTATTCAGCGCGCAAAGGCCGATGGTCACGTCCTCGATCAGTGCCGCAGAGAGCATCGGCGGGGCACCGGCCGCTTCCGTACCTCCCGGCGGCAGCAGCACCAGACGGGGCAGGGGACCGGCAACGCGAACGCCGCCGTCGTTCAGCGGCACCGCAGGGCTTTGCGGTGGTTGGCCGCCGGCAAAGATTTTGCGAATCTCTCCCAAAGCCTGGACGTCGAGGCCGATATCGAATGCGCTTTCCAGCCCGTGCTTGTTCGTCTCGAAAAGCCGACGCGCTTTCTCCAGCTGTCCTTCGGATTCGTAGGCTCCGAGAAGGATACGACGAATGTTCTCGTCATCCGGTGCCTCGCGGAAAATCCTGAGCGCCGCCTCCTTGATCAGGCTGACATCTTCCCGCGACCTGGCCATCGGCAGCGCCGTCTTCAGCGCATCCACCAGAACTGCCATGTGCCTGTCACGCTGACCGGCGATCCATTGCCGCGTGCTGACGCTTTGGTCGGCGAGCCCGGCCAGGAAATCCTGGCGAAGGATCGCAACTAGCCGCCGCAGCTTGCCAACTGCGCCTTCGCCGCCGGGGTTGGCGAGTTCGGAGAGATCGTCGACCAATGCATCCGGCTTGACCCGAACACCGGTCGCCGTGAAGACCAGAAGTTCGGTGCCGAGCTCGGCCTGACGCGCCTGGATGCGCGATATGGTTTTGCGCAGATTGGCCATGATGTCGGAATTGTCATGGCTGTCCCACAAGAACCGCGCCAGCGCCGAGCGCGGATATTCGCTTCCCGCCCCATCTCGCAAATCACGGTCCAGCAAATAACAAATCGACAGCAGGCCCTTTTCCGGGAACGCCGCCGGCCGCCCGGCCGGGTCGATCAACCGCAACTCACCAAATGACTCGAGCCTGAGCTTCATGCGGATATTGCCTGCCGACTGCCTGACTATTCTCCGAGCGGAAGGGTGATATCCGCAACCGAGGCACCCAATATTACACCGCGGCTTTCCGCCTGCGCCATCGCATTCACCAGTGCGATGATCGTTTCACGGACATTCCGGTCGGCGATCTTCAGAAAGGCGCGATTGAGCACCAATCCCTCTTTCGTACGCAGGAATTCGGCGACCGGATCGGTATTTGCGGGCAGATCCAGCCCTTGCAACGTCAGCGGCTCGGAATTTTCCTGCTCGAAGAAGAAGCTCGGCGACGTGTGAAGCACCTCGGCGATTCGCTGCAGACGGCTTGCGCCGATGCGGTTGATGCCCTTTTCGTATTTCTGAACCTGCTGAAAGGTGACGCCGATTTGTTCGGCAAGCCGTTCCTGGCTCATTCCGAGCAACTGCCGGCGCATTCTTATGCGCGCTCCGACATAGCCGTCTATTGCATTCGGTGTCTTGACATTCATCGCGTGTTTTCAGCCTCGATCGCATTTCATTCAGCGCAGCTGTAGTATCCCCCGCCCCGGTTTTCCATGGTTGTTTTCAGATGTCATACTCTATGGGTAACGATCGCGGCTGACTGTGGTATGAAAGCCCGCGTTCGCGAAGCCGTCAAGCCAGGCAGGAATCGGCGGAAAAAGAGCAAATCGAACAAAAGCCGTACCGATCCGGATGAAACTGGGCTGTGATCGCCCTCCGGCTTAGGCTAAATGCATCTCAGCGACCGTCGCTATCATCTTCCCCAGCCCCGATCGCCCGAAATCCATCGAACAAAAGCGATGCGGCACGGCAACCAACCGGGCCGTCCAGGAGGAATGTCCATGGCAACCGTTGCCGAGCGCGCGCCCCGTTTCGAAAAAACAACGATGTCTATCCTGGTGGCGGTCAGCTTCTGCCACATGCTGAACGACATCATGCAGTCGCTGCTCGCCTCGCTCTATCCGCTGTTCAAGGCCAATTACGATCTTACTTTCGTGCAGATCGGCCTTCTCACCATGACGTTCCAGGTCACCGCCTCGCTGCTGCAGCCGCTGGTCGGCATTGTCACCGACCGCTGGCCGATGCCCTATTCACTGCCGGTCGGCATGGCGAGCACCTTCTGCGGCCTGATCCTGCTCGGCAATGCCGGCAGCTTCGAACTGCTGCTCTTTGCCGCCAGCCTGATCGGCTTCGGTTCGGCCGTCTTCCATCCGGAGTCCTCGCGCGTCGCCCGCCTTGCCTCCGGCGGCCGCCACGGGTTCGCCCAGTCGTTCTTCCAGGTGGGCGGCAATGCCGGCCAGGCGATCGGTCCGTTGCTCGCCGCCTTCATCGTGCTGCCGCTCGGCCAGCACAGCGTCTCCTGGTTCGCCGCCATCGCCATGGTCGGCATGGTCGTGCTGAGCTGGGTGGGCAACTGGTACATGAGCCACAGGCGGGAGAATGCCAGCAAGCCGGCAGTGAGCCGGGCTCTGCCGCTGCCACAGAACAGGGTCGTCTGGGCGCTCGCCATCCTCGTGCTGCTGACAGCGACGAAGAACGTCTACATGGCGAGCGTATCGAGCTACTTCACCTTCTATGTCATCGACAAGTTCGCGCTCGGCGTGCAGCAGGCGCAGCTGATGCTCTTCCTCTTTCTCGGTTCGGTCGCCGTCGGCACTTTCCTCGGCGGACCGATCGGCGATCGCTTCGGCGCCCGTTTCGTCATCTGGTTCTCGATCCTCGGCGTCATTCCTTTCGCGCTGCTGCTGCCCTATGCCAATCTTTTCTGGACGGGCGTGCTCAGCGTCGTCATCGGCCTGATCTTCGCTTCAGCCTTCTCGGCGATCGTCGTCTTCGCACAGGAACTGGTGCCCGGGCGCGTCGGGCTGATTGCCGGCGTCTTTTTCGGCTTTGCGTTCGGGGCAGGGGGGCTGGGTGCCGCGCTGCTCGGTGATTTCGCCGATACCCACGGCATCGATTTCGTCTATCGCATCTGCTCCTACCTGCCGCTGCTCGGCCTGCTGACGATCTTCCTGCCGCGTATCCCCAAGCCGAAATCGATCTAAATCGGTTGCCTGCAGATGATGCGTCGAGCCCGGAATATCCCTCGATAGTCCGGCGCGACGCATCATGCGGTTTCTCACGTCGCTATCGCGACAGGCCCGAACGTATTTTTCTCCCCATATGCGGAAGAGGGATCCCCATTCCTTTAATCCACTATTTTTATAGATAATATTCATTGGAGAATGGCATCGGTTTCGGCACGATTTTGGAAGGAAATGGCATGTCTGCTCAAAAACTGGTCGGCCTTGCGGGTAGCTTCAACCGCCCCTCGAAGACCTTCGCGCTCGTCGAAAACGTCGCCGGTCTCGCCGGCGAGAGATACGGCTTCGACAACACCATCTACGACCTGACCGATGTCGGCCCCTCGCTCGGCCAGGCGCTGCGCCGTGACGACCTCGACAGCCGCGCCAAGGCAGTCATCGACGACATCGTCAATGCCGATCTACTGGTCATCGGCGCGCCGACCTACAAGGGCAGCTATCCCGGCCTCTTCAAGCATCTGATCGACCTGATCGACCCGCATGAGCTGCGCGCCAAGCCGATCATCATCACCGCAACCGGCGGCGGTGATCGGCACGCGCTGATGGTCGAGCATCAGCTGCGTCCGCTCTTCGGCTTCTTCATGTCTCACACGCTGCCGACGGCCGTTTATGCTTCCGACCGCGACTTCACCGATTACCGCGTCTCGTCCGAACCGCTTTCGAAGCGGATCGGCGAGGTTATCGGTGAACTCTCAGCCTTCTTTCCTATCCGCCACCAAGTGCTTGTCGCTGCCGAATGAAGAGTGTCCAAGCGGCTTGGAACCGGCGCCCCAGAGGCGCCGTTTTCGCTTTTTAGAACATCCTCACGAGCCGTCATTAATCCATAAATTTGATGGAAATTTATCCTGCCGATATCAATGGCAGAGCAAGAGTTTTTCCGCCCCCTCCCGTACATCGGACGTTCGTACTTCGCTCCCGATACCGACGTTTGCCATGATCAGCCTGCTCGGGGCGCTTGGCCTCACTCAGTCAGACGGGATAACAAAATGACCAAGAACAGAAATCTTCACGGCTTCCACCTTTCGCGCCGCGCCGCTCTTGCCGCGGTCGCCGTTTCCGCTGCGACACTCTTTGCCTTCGCAGCACCTGCTCCTTCTTTTGCCGAGGACAAGTCGATCAAGGTCGGCATCATGGCCGGCGAGGAAGAGGACATCTGGCGCGTGGTCGCCAGCGAGGCGGCCAAAAAGGGTCTGAAGATCGAGACCGTTATTTTCAACGATTATACGCAGCCGAATGAAGCGTTGGAGCGCGGCGAGGTTGACGCCAATGCCTTCCAGCATCAGCCCTATCTCGACAATCAGATCAAGCAGCACGGCTACCATATCACCCGCGTCGGCTATACCGGCGTCTGGCCGATCGGCCTCTATACCAAGAAGTACAAGTCGGTCGCCGAGATACCGGACGGCGCTGTCATCGGCGTGCCCAACGATCCCTCGAATGAAGGGCGGGCGCTGCGTGTTCTGCAGAACGAAGGCTTGATCAAACTGAAGGACGGCACCGGCATTCTCGCAACCGTCGCCGACGTTACCGACAATCCGAAGAAGATCGAAATCAAGGAGCTCGATGCCGGCATCGTCGGCCGGTCGATCGACGATCTGGATGCCGGCGTCGTCAATACCGACTGGGCGCTGAAGAGCGGTCTTTCGCCGGCCGAGCGCATTGCGCAGGAGCCGATCGCCGACAATCCGTACCGCAACTTCATCGCCGTAAAGGACGACAACAAGGACGCCGACTGGGTCAAGACGCTGGTGTCTTCCTATCAGAACGACATCGTCAAGGCCGAGTTCGACAAGGTCTACAAGGGCACCGGTCTCAGCGCCTATTGATCCGAACAGGCTGGGGTTAGAGCCTCTCCGGGTTAGATTGCAGCATTCTGCCGGAGCAGGTTTTCGTCAGGGCAAAGGCGATTGGCGAAGGGCATACCCCAAGGTACGTCCGAGACGATCGCCTTTGATCCTGGCGGAAAGATGCCCGGCCCTTCGGGTTGGCTGAAACGGGCCGGCTGATCGACCGGCCGG
>NZ_NWSV01000021.1 GCF_002531935.1 Rhizobium chutanense
TTTACCTCAATCGCAATCGTCGAAGACTTCGCCTTTTCGAACGGTGAATTACCTCGGAACCAAGCGTTGACCTTCTCGGTCGACGGATCGGAGGTGCGAAGAAGCGCATAGGTGCGGTCGATATATTGCTTCTGCACCACCGCATCCGGCGTGATCGAGCGAAAGCTGGTGACGAAATTGCCGAGTGTGGCGCGAACCACGCGGACATCGGCATATTCGATCTGTTCCGGGAAGCCCGCCGTGACCGCCGTCCCTAGCTTGTCGACCTCAACGATATAAGGCACGAGCTTGACCTGCGTGCTCAGGTACATCGCGTAGCTGAAGCCGATGACGGCCATCGCCAAGCCGAGAATGCCGACGATCCGCCATGCGGAAGCAGCCTTCACATAGGTGCCGTAGCGCTCGTTCCATTCCTGACGGGCGGCAAGATACGGATTATCAGGGGCGCGGTTCGCTGCCATTTATTCTTCCCTTGTCTCGATTACGGTGTGTCGTTGCGTTCCGGAGGAGGCTTCGGTCCGCTATGACCGCTGCGCTGTTCATCGAGCTTGGCGTTGGCCAGTCCAAGAATGGACCCCGCATAGGCACCGGGAGAGCCGATTGCCTTTTCCTTGACGGCCGATCCGGCTGCTTGCGCGCCGGAACTGAAGCTTGCGCCTATTCCCCGCAGGGCAGCACCGGCGACGGATGAACCGCCGGCGCGTGCGGCTTGGGCCGCCGCAAAACCCGCGCCGGCAGCGCCGGCGGCGAGGAAGCCGGCGCCTGCGGCGAATGACGCCGCCTGTCCGCCGTGGCGGATCGCTTCCATGCCACCGGTGACGGAGGCACCCTGCACGACACCCTGGATAATGTTCGGCACATACATGGCGATGATGAAGACCACGACGGAAATACCGGCGATGGCCAAGGTGGTGACAAACTGGTCGGAGGATGCCGTCGGAGCATTGGCCAGACCCAATAGGACCTGTGACCCAATCTTTGCGATCATCACCAGCGCCATCAGTTTCATGCCGACGCCGAAGGCGTAGACAAGATAGCGAACAGCAAAGTCTTTGGTGAAGGAGGAACCGCCCAGGCCGAGCATGATCATGCCGGCGAGCAGGCCGACATACATCTCAACCATCACCGAAACAAAAATCGCCGCAACCAGTGAAAAGCAGATGACGACGACACCCATTGCCAGCACCGCGGCAATCGCCAGCGTATTGTCCTCGAATACGCCGAACTGCGCCTGTTGCGACATTTGCGAGGCGACGCGGATGCCGGCATCGAACACTTCAGCGGGCGAGGCTGAACCGCCGCCGGCACCAATCTGGAAAAGACTATCGACCACCGCCCGGGCAAAGGTCGGACCTTGGGTCAGAACGAATGCGAAGAACCCGACGAACATGATCCGCCGCACCAGCTCCGCAAACCAGCTATCCAGCGAGGCTGACTGAATCGCCAGCCAGACGGCGGCAATGCCGATCTCGATCGTTGCGAGGATCCAGAACAGGGATTTCGCCGCATCCATGATGGTGGTCTCCCAGCCCTTCGCGGCGGAGGAGACCTGGTTTTCCAGTTCCGTGAGGACCTGCCCCTCCTGCGCAAATGCGGGAGCAGCATAGGCGAGGAAGAACAGACCAGTTATCAGGAGTGAACGTGCGACAGCGGGCTTCACCATCTCGGGCGCATCTCCTGACCATCCTTGATCGGCGGCAGCTCCTTATTCGAGCCGAAGAACTTCTCCCGGGCTGAGCGCTGCTCCTCGGTAAGCGCAGGTTTTCCGCCGTCGCTGGATTTGACGATCAGCACTGTGGCCGCAGCGGATGCCGCGGCGACAGCAAGCGCCAAGGCAATCAGGACGGAGCGGCTCACCAGCGCGGCTCCATTTTCTGACCTTCCGGAACGCTCTTGACCTCGGCATTGAAGAATTTCTCCCGCCGGGCCTGCGCCAGGTCCTTGTCGGTCTGTTCCGTCTGCAGCCAGGTTCCCATCATCGTCATCTGTTGGGAGACGAGACCGCGAAGCTTCTGCATCTGTGCGACTTGCTGGGCGGCGATCTCGTGCCCGACCTGCAAAGCCTTCATCTGCCCGTCCGCCGTTTCGGACATCGACCGCAGCGAGGACATCGTGTCTTCCTCGCTATCGAACTGGTCGGCCGTGAGGCTCGCCGCTTTCAGCGAGCTGGCGATGGTGTCACGGTTGGTGTTCGACCAGGATTGATAGGTCGAGGAGAACGTCGTTTTATCAGGCAAGTTAGTCTTGAGATCGGCGTAGCTCTGAAAGCGCTGCTGAAGAACGTCGTCAGCGTTGCCCATCGAAAATGAGATACTCTGACCCTGGTCGACGATACTGCGCAGCTGGTTGAGATCGCTTTCGACCTGCCCCCAGACATGATCGGGTAGCTGCGAGGTGTTTTGCAGCATGTTCTCGTAGATCTTGAGCTGATTCTGGATCTGCTCCGCAAGCTGGCTGATCTGCGTCAACTGATTGTCGACCTGGATGCCGGAGCTCTTCATGAGGTCCACGAGTTGCGCATTGTTGGCGAGTTGCGTCCATTCTGTCGCGGCGCCGGTGGCTGTGCCGGCTTGCACTGAGCCTGCAGCTCCGATCGTGAGAGCCGCGGCCGCTGCCAAGCAGGCGATCCATCTATTTGAGTAGCGATGCGGCATCGTGAACTCCTCTCGTTTCAAGCCAGTGGATCGGCCAGTCGCGGCCATGTTCGGATTTCAGCGCGCGGATGCGCTTGAGGTCGTCCTTGCCCGACGCGCCGACAAAGCTCAGCGCGACCGGCCCAAGCGACATGTCGAAGAGCCGCCGGCCTTCCGGCGTGGCGACGTAGTATTCGCGTTTGGGGCTTGCGTTCGCGACGATCTCGATCTGGCGCTCGTTGAACCCTATTCGCTCATAAAATTCCCGCGTTCCCGGCTCGCGAGCGGCGCCATTCGGGAGGCAAATCTTGGTCGGGCAGGATTCCTTCAGCACGTCGATAATCCCGGACCGTTCGGCATCAGAGATCGATTGGGTCGCGAGAACGACCGCGCAATTCGCCTTGCGCAACACCTTGAGCCATTCCCTGATCTTGCTGCGGAAAACCGGGTGGCCAAGCATCAGCCACGCCTCGTCGAGGACGATCAGGCTGGGCGACCCATCCAAACGCTTCTCGATCCGTCGGAACAGATAGGTCAGCACTGGCACGAGATTGCGCTCACCCATGTTCATCAGCTGCTCGATCTCGAAGGTCTGGAAGGCGCCGAGTGTGAGGCCGTCCTCTTCCGCATCCAGGAGCTGGCCCATCGGGCCATCGACGGTGTAGTGATGCAGCGCGTCCTTGATCTCGCGCAGCTGCACGCCGCTGACGAAATCCGAGAGCGAGCGGCCGGAGGCGCTCGCCATCAGCCCGATCTGCCGAGAAATGGCGTTGCGATGATCGGGGGTTATGGTTACGCCCTGCAGACCGACCAGCATCTCGATCCACTCGGTCGCCCAAGCCCGGTCGGCATCACTTTTGAGATCAGAGAGCGGGCAGAAGGCCAAGGCCCTCCCCTCTTCCGGATTGTCGCCGCCGATCTCATAGTGATCACCACCGGCTGCGAGCGTCAGGGGCAGAAGTGAACTGCCTTTGTCAAAGGCGAAGATCTGCGCTTTTTTGTACCGGCGAAACTGTGCGGCGATCAGGGCAAGCAGCGTCGATTTGCCCGAACCGGTCGGCCCGAAGATAAGGCAATGACCCACGTCATCGACGTGCAGGTTTAGGCGGAACGCTGTCGAGCCGGTCGCAACCTGCATCAGGGGCGGGGAATTCGCCGGGTAAAAGGGGCATGGCGCGACTGGGTTTCCGGCCCAGACCGAGTTCAGCGGAATCAAGTCGGCGAGATTGCTGGTGTTGATCAGCGGCTCACGGATGTTGCAATACCAGTTTCCCGGCAAGCTGCCGAGATAGGCATCGGTGGCGTTCAGCGTTTCGATCCGCGCCCCAAAGCCTTCCGCCTGGATCAGCCGCCGGATCGCTTCGGCCTTCTCCTGCAGGGCTTCGCGATCGTTGTCGAATAACACGACGACCGGTGTGTAATATCCATAGGCAACCAGCTGCGATGAGGCCTGCGCGATGGCGTCCTCGGTCTCGGCGACCATGGTCATCGCGTCCTGGTCGACGGATCGACTTTGTGTCTGAAATATCTGGTCGAAGAACGGCCGGACCTTCTGCTGCCATTTCTTGCGTGTGCGTTCGAGCTTCTGTCGGGCCTCCTCGGCATCAAGGAAGATGAAACGTGACGACCACCGATAGGTGAGCGGCATCAGGTCAAGACTGTTCAGAATGCCCGGCCAGCTTTCAGCCGGCAGACCGTCGATCGCGACGACGCCGAGAAAGCGATTTTCGACCTTCGGCGTCAGTCCGTGTTCAAGCTCCGCCGTGGCGATCCAGTCGAGATACATCGGAACATCGGGAAGCCTGATTGGATGGTTCTCGCCGGTAATGCAGAAGCGGGCGAACTGAAGCAGTTCGTCATATCGGGCAATTCGCTCCCCTCCCCTTTCGACCGTTTCTCGGGTTTCCATTCGCCGGATCGAAAGTGTGTTGGCAAAATACTGCTCAAGCTCTCGCACCGCGTTCTTGAACACGAAGAGCACCGTGTCGGCGTAGGATTTCTTCCGGCTCTCCTCGTCCGAATAGATGTATTTGCTGAGCGCAGTTTTCTTGGATTCAAGCGGCCGGTAGGTCAGGATCAGCGCATGCTTGCTCTCGAAATGCCCCTGCTCGCGGGCAAAATGCGCCCGACGCTCGGCATCGATTGCGCGGGTGACCGGGTCGGGGAAATGGCAACGCTCTTTTGATGGATAGTCGACCGTCGGAATGCGGATGGCGTCGACCTGGATCATCCAACCGCTTCCAAGCCGCGACAGAATGGTGTTGATCTGCCTCGACAGTTCGTTGCGCTCGAGGTCGGTCGCACTTTCAGAATCCGGACCGGCGAAATACCAGCCGGCCATCAGGCTGCCGTCCTTCAAGAGAAGGACACCATTGTCGACAAGGCCGGCATAGGGAACGAGATCGGCAAAGGATGGGCCGGTCACCCGGAACCGCTTGAGAGCTACCATGGTCGTCTCCTCAATACCGGCGCCACGGCGACGTGGTCGCCTTGTAGGTGGGCTTGTAGGAAATGTGCCTGATATAGACCTGCCGCATGAACGGGTCGGACTTCGCCATCATCCTGAGAAGCCCGACGATCACGATCCAGACGGCGATCCCGAAGAGCGCTGAATAAACGGTCAACACCACGAAGATCAGGATGACGGCAGCGAGACCGGTTAGCAGCACCAGTTCCCTGTCGGCGCCCATCAGCAGGTTCGGTCGCGAAAGTGCGCGGTGGATGCGGTTACGCCGCAGGTCGGCGAGGGACTCAGCCATGAATGCCCTCTCCTCTTCCGTTCGAGCCAATTGACGTGACATGCTCGTCTGTCAGCCCTATCGAGGCGCCGGTTGCGCCGAACAGGCCGACGATGTTGGTGGCGCCGAGCAGGATGCCGGCGACGAGAACGACATAGACAAGCCGCCGGGCGAAATCGTTCAGCTCACCGCCGAAGATGAGCATGCCGCCAGCGATGGCGACTGCTGCAAGTGCGATTGCGCCCGCAACCGGGCCGGTGATCGACTCCTGGATTTGCTGCAACGGTCCTTCCCATGGAAGACTGCCGCCAGAAGTGGCGAGCGCGGGGGCGACCGAGGCAAATACGATGGGCGCCGCAAGGAGCGCGATGGCGATGAGGGCATGCTTACGCGACATGGCGCGTCTCCTGTTCTTCCGTGAGCTGATCGGATTCGGTCTCGTATTGGCCATTGACGAACCGCTCGACCTGGATGACGTCGCGAACCCGCCGTCCGCGCGACGTCCGTTCGATCGAGATGATCAGGTCCACGGCCTCTCCGATCACCTCGTGCATCGGTTGCTGGCTTGCCTCAGCCGTCAGCTGTTCAAGACGGCGCAGCGCCGACATGGCCGTGTTCGAGTGAATGGTCGCCACGCCACCGGGATGACCGGTGTTCCAGGCCTTGAGCAACGTCAGGGCGGCGCCGTCCCGGACTTCGCCGACGACGATCCTGTCGGGACGCAGTCGCATGGTGCTCTTCAAGAGCCGCGCCATGTCGACGGTATCGCTGGTATGGAGGAGAACGGCGTTCTCGGCAGTGCATTGGATTTCGGCGGTGTCCTCGAGAATGACGAGGCGATCGTCCGGGGCGGATTTGACGATCTCGTCGATCACGGCATTCGCAAGCGTCGTCTTGCCCGAGCCCGTTCCCCCGGAAATGATGATATTGAGCCTCGCGGAAATCGCGCTGCGGATCGTCGCGGCCTGAAATTCGGTCATCACGCCGGTCCGGACGTAGTCTTCGAGCGGAATGAGGCGTGATGCCCTGCGCCGGATCGTGAAAGCAGGCCTGGCGACCACGGGAGGCAACAGTCCCTCGAAGCGGTGACCGCCGATCGGCAACTCGCCAGAAATGATCGGCTGTTCGGTGTCGACTTCGGACTGAAGCGCGTGCGCTACCGTGCCGATCACCATTTCGGCTGCGGCCGAGGACATTTCGCCAGCGGGCGCAACGCCATGTCCGAGGCGTTCGATGAATAGCTTTCCATCCGGATTGAGCATGATCTCGACGACTGTTGCATCGTCCAGCGCCACGCAGAGCTGGTCACCGAGCGCTTCCTGAAGTTTGCGGACAAGCCGGGGATGAGAGCGAAGCTGGTTCACGGATTTCTCCTTACGCTGCCTGGCTGAGAGGGGTGATTTGGGAGTGGTAGTTGGAGGGTCGGAGCTGCTGGAACGTGCCGTCATCGGCAGGCAGGATGCCCGCCACGGCCATCGTCACACCGATCTTCTTGGGTTCGCCTAACCGCTGCAATGGCCATCCAACGCGCGCGAGAATTCGCTCAAAGCGCAGGTCGGTCACCGTGACGATCTCCGTGAAGCCGTTCGCCACGCACCACTCTATGATGCCTGCGAACATGGTCAGGGTCGCCTCATGCACCGCGCCGTCTCCCCTACCCTCTCCGAGGGTCGTATCGACGCAGAAGCGAGAACTCTCGATCATCGCGGCATGGCCGTTGAGTTGACCGCCGGGGAGAAGCGACGGGAAAACATCTGCCACCATTGTCGGACCAAGCGTAGGCAGGAGCCTCGCGCACCCGGCCAGTTGGCCGGTCTCTGCGACGGCGAGAACATAGGTTGGTCGAAGCGCGTCGAAACTATCCGACTCACATCCCGCCGTCACGTCGACTTCCCAACCCAGGCGATCGGAAAAGACCCGCGCCCGAAGCTGGTAGTGTGTGTGGAGGAGGTGCGCCTCTTGGATCGTCTGGGCCGTTGAGAGGGCGAGAACCCGCATGTATTTCTCCGTCGTTGTTAGACGGCGGAGAAATCAGCACAGATCTGGATGGGCGGGCAGTTGTAGGATCCTACAAACTGGTTCGAGGTGAGTCGCGGAGCTTGCTCCCCGTTGCGGGTCGCGAAATTCCTGTGTTCGACATCGGTGCGTCAGGCGGGCGTTGTAGGATTCACAGTAGATCATACAGCGAACAAATCGGCGCGTTGAGGCCCTTAACTATCAGTAAATGTTGCAAAAAGCTTTTTTCGGGGTGCGCTTTTCGATTGCGCCGTTAATAGTCCGTTAACTTTAAATTTCTTGCAAAGCTCAGTGGAATCGGGTGTCCTATCCACGGTAAAACGCTGTGTTTACGAAAATTTCCGTGTGTACGAGAGGACGTCGTGGAGAATCCCGCCAAGCTTCAGAAGGCTATTCATAAACTGATAGCGGCTCACGCGCGAGATCTGTCAGGCGCGTTGCACGAGCATCGCGTAAAGCTGTACCCGCCGGAAGCTCGCAAGACGCTGCGGTCCTTCTCATCAACAGAAGCCGCTAAGCTCATCGGCGTGAATGACGGATACCTTCGACATCTCTCACTTGATGGCAAGGGGCCGCAGCCTGAGGTGGGCGCCAACGGTCGTCGCTCGTACTCAGTGGAAACCATCCAGGCTCTTCGCGAGTATCTGGACGAAAACGGCAAGGGCGACCGGCGCTATTCACCCCGGCGCGGTGGACGAGAGCACCTGCAGGTCATCACTGCGGTCAATTTCAAGGGCGGATCCGGAAAGACAACGACGGCAGCTCACCTCGCTCAATACCTCGCGCTCAACGGTTATCGGGTGCTGGCGATTGATCTCGACCCCCAGGCGAGCATGTCCGCGCTTCACGGTTTTCAACCGGAGTTCGACGTCAAGGACAACGAGACCCTCTACGGCGCCGTGAGATACGACGAGGAACGCCGGCCGCTGAAGGACGTCATCAAGAAGACGTACTTCACGAACCTCGACTTGGTTCCCGGCAATCTCGAGCTGATGGAGTTCGAGCACGATACCGCGAAGGTGCTTGGCTCGAATGATCGCAAAAACATCTTTTTCACACGCATGGATGACGCGATCGCATCGGTGGCGGACGACTATGACGTCGTCGTCGTGGACTGCCCTCCCCAGCTTGGCTTTCTGACGATCTCGGCGCTTTGTGCTGCCACAGCCGTGCTCGTCACCGTTCATCCCCAGATGCTCGACGTCATGTCGATGTGCCAGTTTCTTCTCATGACGTCCGAGCTGCTCAGTGTCGTTGCAGATGCCGGCGGGAGCATGAACTACGATTGGATGCGCTACCTCGTAACGCGCTACGAGCCCGGCGATGGTCCGCAAAACCAGATGGTCTCGTTCATGCGAACGATGTTCGGTGACCATGTTCTGAACCACCCTATGCTAAAGAGCACGGCAATTTCGGACGCCGGCATCACCAAGCAGACGCTTTATGAGGTCAGTCGCGATCAGTTCACTCGGGCGACTTACGACCGAGCGATGGAGTCGCTCGACAACGTCAACAACGAGATCGAGCAGCTCATACAATCCTCATGGAGGCGTAAATGATGCCCGCGTCGTGCTCTAAAAATTGCTTGCCGGTAGAAAAGTTGCCAGCCGGAAACTTTCTGCAAGTCGATCAAAAAACGCCCATTGAGCTCGCGTTTGACGCGGACAAAAGAGGAGCGGCAAATGGCTAGGAAGCATCTTCTTTCAGACCTTGCGCCACAAAAGTTGCCAGCCGGAAACTCAGAGAATGCGGCAGGCCTCGATAGTCCCACTCCCCAGTATGCGCCGCGAGGCGCGATTGGCGCCGTTTCGAGATCGATTGAGCTCCTGAAGTCCCAATCGCTCACCGAGCTTGATCCGGATTTGATCGACGCGCCATCAGTGACGGATCGCCTCGATGAGGACGGCGAACAGTTTGAGGAATTCGCTCGCAACATTCGAGAGAACGGTCAGCAAGTTCCGATCCTAGTGCGACCGCACCCCTTGATCGAAGGGCGGTATCAGATCGCCTATGGCCGCAGGCGCTTGCGTGCGGTCAAAGCAGCTGGACTCCAGATCAAAGCAGCAATCCGGAATTTGACCGACGACGAGTTGGTGCTCGCCCAAGGTCAGGAAAATAGCGCTCGTCAGGATCTCTCGTTCATCGAGCGAGCCTTATACGCCGCTGAACTCGAAGCGAATGGCTTTCAGCGCACGGTTATCATGGCCGCTCTCGCTGTCGATAAGAGCAATCTTTCTCGCCTCATCCAGGCGGCAACGCAATTGCCAGCAGACGTGATCCGAGCAATCGGCGCCGCGCCAAAGACGGGCCGTGACCGCTGGTATGAGCTTGCGACGCGGCTGGGTAGCGAGGGAGCGCTTGTTAAGGCTCGCGCGTTGCTCTCAGAAGCCTCCGTCAAATCGCTGACGTCGGATGAGCGTTTCGCCCGCGTCTTCGCCGCCGCCACGCCAAAGCAACGGAAGAAAGAAAAGCCCCAAGCTGAAATTTGGCAAGCGGACGATGGCGTTAAGGCCGCGAGTTTCCGTCAGGACAAACGAACACTCACATTGATGATCGACAAAAAGGCCGCGCCGGAGTTTGGCGACTACCTGATGTCGGTTCTCCCCGAAATCTACGCTTCGTTCAAAAAGACGAAGCAGTAGGTGAATCGCGACTAGGAAAGGATCGATAGAGCAAAGAAAAAGCCCTCCGAAACAGTGTTCCAGAAGGCCTCTCTCAGTTTGGTCGCTTAGAGAATCGCACTTCCCGGAATCACAGTCAAGAGTCAACGCCACACCGGCGTAGCCTTTTCTTTGCCTTGTGAAAGGTGAGGAACATGGAAACGGGATATATAACGACGCCTTTTGGGCGGCGGCCGATGACGCTTGCCATGGTGAGGCGTCAGGTGACGACGGAGCAGGCCGCAGCGGCAAGCTCCGTCGACAAATGGCGCGTGTTTCGCGACGTAGGTGACGCCCGCTCGCGTCTTGGCCTCCAGGATCGGGCACTTGCGGTCTTGAACGCGCTCCTGTCATTCTTCCCTGCTGTCGAGCTGAGCAGCGAGAAGAACCTGATTGTCTTTCCTTCGAACGCCCAGCTATCGGCACGGGCAAACGGGATCGCCGGGACGACGCTACGCAAGTGCCTTGGGATGCTTGTGGAGGCCGGCATCATCATCCGCAAGGATAGTCCCAACGGCAAGCGCTATGCTCGAAAGGGCGATGAGGGTGACATCGAGGACGCGTACGGTTTCAGCCTTGCACCTCTCATCGCGCGGGCGAGCGAGTTTGCTGCCCTGGCGCAGGATGTTGCTGCCGAGCAGCGTCGGTTCCGTATTGCGAAGGACCGCCTCACGATCGTCAGACGGGATGTCCGCAAGCTCATCACTGTGGGAATGGAAGAGAAGCTGGCTGGCGATTGGGCGGCTGCGGAGGCCTGCTTCATTGAGATTGTGGGAAGGTTTGCACGTCGACCGACATTGCCGGATTTGATCGCAAGCCTCGATGAGATGAGCCTCCTGCATGAAGAGGTCTCCAGGATGCTGGAAACACAAGAAAAAATCGAAAAAAACGATGGCAATGACATCGCATTCGGATGCCACATACAGAATTCAAATACCGAATCTTGCAATGAACTTGAACCTCGCTTCGAAAAGAAGCAGGGCGAGAAGTCAGTGCCAACCAAGCGAACGGAGCGGAAAGGCGAACCGGAGGCTTTCCCGTTGTCAATGGTGCTACGCGCCTGCCCTGAAATTGGAAGTTTTGGGCCAGGCGGATCAATTGGAAGCTGGCGGGAGATGATGTCGGCCGCGGTCACTATCCGGTCTATGCTTGGTGTGAGTCCGTCGGCCTACGAAGACGCCTGTGAGGTGATGGGCCAAGCGGCTGCAGCGATCGCAATCGCCTGCATTTACGAGCGGGCGGGCCATATCAACTCGGCTGGAGGCTATCTGCGAGATCTGACCGCGAAGGCGCGGCGCGGCGAGTTTTCGCTCGGGCCTATGCTTTTTGCGCTTCTAAGGGCGAACTCCAGGCCGGTGCGAGCGTCGGCATAAGTACGTTGCCGAGGTTCAAGTTGTTGATATTCCGACGTAAACCTGAAAAGTTTCCGGCTGGCAACTTTAGGCGACCGACCGTAACGCACTATTCTAGTGCGCTGGCGATGACAGCCCGTCGAGAAAATCAACGACCTAATTTAGGGCCGCAGTGCTCGCTGTGATCTTCTGGTAAGTCTTGTTCAATGCCCTGGCTTAGTTGCGCAATTGAGACGCAATGACGGCTTGCGCAAGGTACGTTCGGATTAAACGTTGATTGACGATCTTTTGAAGGACCGGACGCTTCGGGTGGCAACCCTTTTGCAACCCATATAGAAAAACCGCAACCGGAGGATCAGATGCAGGTGGATGACGTTTTCGAGCTGGTTGAGAATGAACGACGACTCAATGCGCTAAAGCTGAAGGAGGCAAAACGCCGGGAACGCTGGCCGAAATCGGCAGCTGGCGTTGAGACGACGGAAGAGATTGAAAAGTTCGGCGACGTGTTGTCCAGCCTTTCGAAAGAGCTTCTCAGCTGGGGCGTCGGCAATGGACTTCACGACAGCCTCACTGAGACCAGCAAGTCGATGCTCGGTCAGATCTCTTCCAAAATCTGGCGTCGGCATTTTAGCGAGGCGCTCAAACTCGCCCAAGATATTCCGCGGCGTTGGCAGGTGCGCGAAAATGAATTTGAGCACATGGTTCAATCTATCGAACAATCGCGCTTCAGATCCCAGCGTGCCCTGTTTTCATTCCGCCCGAGTGCTGCGATCACGTCCACGATCGGGCGCTGGTTTGAAATCGAGCCGCATGGAGCGACCCCTGCTGATCTGATGCGCCAATGTCTCGACAAGGCGAGAAAGCTCCCGTCCTGGACCCCTCACGCCGCCGCCATCCTGTACTGGCTGGGGCACAAGGCGGAACATGACGTTATCAATCAACTGCCGGCCGCTCCCGATGAGCCGATCTTTAATGCGGACGTGGTTGCGTCCTTGAAGTCGACGGCCCAACGCGAGGGCAGGGGCCTGGCGCGGGCTCTCGGATACGATTCTGAGTATCCGATCGAGATTGGCGTCCTGGAAACGGAAAAAGTGGTTGTCGAGCCGAACACCGGGGCCGACTTCATCATTGTTGCTTATCTGGGGTTGGAGGACGGAGATTCCATTGTCAGTGCCGCCGTTGTTCAAGGCAAGATGGAATTGGAGGACACACCATTTGTAACCAACATTCATCGCCATGCGAAAGGTTTTGGGCGGAACCATCAAATCAGGGCTTTGACCGCTGAAAATCGGGATGGCTACTACCTTATTTATCCGAGAGATGTCCACAGCCGTCCTATGGCGGTGGTTCCCGGCCATACGCTTTTGCGGGAGGTTCGCCGGCTCAACCGCGGCCGATCGATTGAAGCTTTGACGGAATCGAAATGTAACGTGCGCTACGATGATTCGTCGGTTGATTTGGCCACCTTCTTGGGAAAGGTGCTGATCCAGCCACGGAATCGACATTCATCAATCGGCGCTGCGCTCTGCGCCATTGGCGCTCCGACCGCCGAGCGAGGTTCAGCATGGGTGGATGTTCAAGACTTGCTTGCAACGAGGCTGGTATTGATCGAGATCGGCGGACGTGTCCCCCAACGAGGACTTGATTATCTTGAAGCGCTTGGTTTCCGACGAGCGCCTGAGCAAAAAGCGAGCTATGAAGACATCTGGAACGGGCTCGGAGATTGAAGGCGGCGAGTGCCTGAGCGTTTCTCCGCAGAATTGGCCCGAAATCGCCGGCAATTTGGTGATTTGCAAAGCTAAGGCAATCTACTCTCGATATGGGAGGGAGACTTGTCAGTCTTAATTGATTTTCTTATAGAATACAGCCACTTATGCTTTTGATTATAAGAAATTCGTGCGCAAAATGGGAGCGCCACGTTGTCGATCAATATCACAGGGCCAAAGAAGTATGACTTTCAAGATATTGCCTGCGTAGCGCTCGGTCTGCAAGCAATCAGTCGCCCCGGCGGGGAGTTTCTGATCGAGCCTAACGGCGGTGAAGACTGCGAAATTCGATGTGACGGCAGAATTGTCGAGATACAGGTAAAGGGCGCTGGCGGGAAGTTCGGTCTCAAGGAACTCGCAGAATACCTTAGTCACCCGGGCAACAAAGTTGCCAATAACACACTGCTGGAAAGACTGCTCGCAGACAAAGCCCGTTTTGTTGTGCTGGTCCTGTCGAGCCGGTGTGACGATGCAACGTCGGTCTTGGTCGAAGGGCTCGGCTGGAGAGAAAAAGAGCGCGGCCAGTCGCTCAACAAGGCTGATGCCAAGACACTGCTCGCAGCCTACGCCAAGCCATCTGGCGAACGAAATCCCAGCAAGCTGACGGAGGAGCGCGACCGACACAGGGCGGCGGTGGCAGCGACACTCACGCCCGAGAAACTGGTCGAGGCAATGCGACGTGTTGCGCTGGTCGAACGCCTGGATGAAGTGGCAGTGACATCTGTTTGCGAGGATCTCCTCGTTCGCGCCCATGACGTACCGGGGGATCGGACGGGGGACACGATCCATCGGCTCAGGGAGGTCATCAAGGACGCAAAGGGCAACTCCGAAAACGTGCTGCCTCAGATCCAGGAAGTGCTTGATCAGTCGTCTCATGGCTCGCTCTCGCCCGAGGACTACGTCGAGCGCGGCAGCGAGACGGTCTGGCAGGAGACACTTTCCCAAAGGAAAGTGCTGTTGCTGACGGGAAGACCAAGAACCGGCAAGTCGAATGCCGCGCGTTTCATCGCCGCCAGATTTCAGAAGCTTGGCTACACTGTCCGGGTCCTTTCCGAAGTCAAGGAAGCCGAGCGGTTCCTAAGCGAACCCGGCCGTTCCAACCGACTTGCCGTGCTCGACGACCCGCTCGGCGGCACGCACACGGAGCCGGAATTCATCAGGCTATACCAGCAACTGGAAGACCTGATCGCCCACCTCCGACACGATAGACGGCTGATCGTGGCCCAGTCACAGGAACAGCTGTTCGCAGCGACGAATGCAAGCGATGTGGGCATGCTGGCGGTTGACGGACACCCCTGGCATGATCTCAGCCAGTCTGTAGTTACGTTCTCTGCGAAAATCTGGTCGCAACAGGTTGCCCAGGCAGCGGTGCCCGCCGAACTCGCGCAGTTCGTCGATCACGTACTGTTGTCTGGTAAACTCAATCTGGATGCCGGGAGTATCCGGCACTTGGCTCGCCACCACGGAAAGATCCGTGCGCCATTCACAGTCGATCAATTGGAGCGAATAGCACATGAGCGCGCTTCGGCATTGGCGGACATCTGGCGGAGCGAAGGGCTTCAGCCATTGGCAAGGAGCCTCGCGATCGGGACCAACGCGATGGTACCCATCGCGGAGACCGAGTTGGCGTTCCTGCTTGGCAAAGGCGGCGACAGGCTTCCCGGCATGCCGGATTCGCAATTCACGATAACGAGTATCGGCGGTGGTTCGCCTGAGCCGTCAGTCGATCCGGACTATGAGGAAGAACCAACGCTGGATCAGGTCGAGCTTGCTGGTCTTGATTCACTAGAGATGCGCCGCCTGATCAGCTATCCCGGTTTGCACCAACTGAATTTCTCGCATCCCTATTACCGGGCGGCCGGGGAGGCGTCAGCACAGGTTTCGACACAGAAGCAGGCAGACGAGGCTCTTTCAGTATTAGAAAGGGCGCTGTTTTGCAGAAGGGGATCAACGTCGAAGGCCGCTGCTCGAAACCTCGACTGGATGCACGACCGATTGAAAGGATCGCAAAGGCGCGATGCTATTCCTGGACTGGCCGAAAGAGGCCTGAAAAGCTATTTTCCGGCAACGCGCGACCTCTGCTACGCATTTCTGCTTCGCCATCTACCAGAACTTCCGCGAGAGTTTCAAAGCCACCTGCCAGACTGGGTCATAGCGATACGAAGGCGCGATGTATCGGAGATGATGTGGCAGGACGATGAAGCACGTCTTCCAATCGGGCGCACGATTAGTGGACTGGAGCGGATGGAAGCGTTCCTGTCCGCACCCGAGCGTGGAGACGTTCTGACCGAACTCGGTCTGCTTGAATCCTCCGAGGAAACCTATCTTGGCCCACAGGGCGCCTGTCGAGCCGTTACCTTCTACAAAGGCGAGCCGGCCGCGCTCGGCCCTCAGGCAATGGCTCGCCTCCTCAACTACGGCGAAGGCTTCATCCGCGCCGCTGCGGCTAAGATATGGCTCTCGGTCGACCGTGCAGAGGATGAGGATATCCTTCGGAAGCTGAAGGCAGATCGACACCCGGCAGTCGCGTCGGCAATACTCGACGGGGCGGTGAGAGGTTGGAGCACGCTACCTCAAGCAAGAAAATCGCGTTTGATCGACATTATAGGGGCTCAAGCAGCTGAGCCGGCCGCAGCCGCTGCCATGATGCCCAGCCTCATAAGATTCGATCGCATCGAATATTCTGGGCCTGGGCGGGCATGGGACCTGTTTGCCGGGGTCATGCCGATCGCACTCGACGCGCTACCCGCGGGTGTAGAATTCACCGAAGCGCGCCTGTTCAACGTCGTCATGGAATCGCGCGGCAAGATCGCCCCTAAACTCCTGGTCCGCATCTGCGACAGCTGGCTGCATTGGCTCGAAAAGGTCACCGCGGAGGGGCTTGTCCCGGATGATTTCACATTAGGTTTTGCCGATTTGCTCCTCGACGCCACGCGCGGGAATCCTGAGATGCGAGAGGGCCGGCTTGCTCGCGCTCTAGCGCTTCCGGGCAGCACCGCGCCTTACGCTATCATCGGAGATTTAGTTGATCATTGGGACGTACTGACTGATGCGGAACGCAGTCTCGTCGTCAGCATGCTTGGAGCGTCGCGCTCTGATACGATCTGGCTGAAGGCTTCGGTTCTGACATCGCCTAACGTTCCGAGGGATCTTGAGCAGCTTCTCTTGCCTGTCGGAGTTGCTCTCAATGGGCCAACTCTCGCACTCGTGACAGGGCTCGCAGACGACCTGTTGGCAGCCTGTGTCCAGGCATTCACCGGCCAGCCGCCACGGCTCTGGAATCGGGCCCACAGGGGCGCTGACGTATGGCAGCCTGTCGTCGACTTGATCGTTCGGCAGCCGCGTCATCCACTATTCGGGATTGCCTGGGAGGCAATCTCGGGCGGTGGTAGAGGCGACCAGGTCCGTCAAATCGTTCTTGAGTGTGGTCCCTCGAATGCTGAGCTATTTCTTGACTTGCTACTCAGGCATAAGTTGAGCCGCGTTGGCGACTTCATGCCGGAAGCTTGGGCCGCAGTGTTGGACCAGGCACCGGATCGTGAAACACGGACCGAGTGGTTATGCCGTGCGCTCATCTATTCTACCGCAATTCTCGACGACCTGAGAGATCTTGATTTGTGGTTGCTAAGCGAGGACGACAAGCGAATAGCGTTGCATTTTCTTGAACCGGACATCGAGTCCATCATGGCCGCAAATGAAATATCGGACGGGCACGAGCCACACTCCGGGATGAACAGGTTGCTCGAGCAATTCAAGAAAGAGCCTCCCAGGCTGCATGGCACCTACGGGCGAATCCAGAGAATCGTTCGACAAGAGCTCGACGATGATCACCCATTGTATGAAGCCCTCGAGGCGTGGCGTCTTCGTAGTCTGAAGCTCGCCGAGGCGCTAAAGACGCACCTGCTAGGCGACAACAAGGCCGCGGAACCCAAGGGGTGGATCGAACCCTGAAGCGGGTCGCATCTTCGTTCACGCTTCGAGGAGACGAGCCGCTCTGCTGCTGCGATGGCTGGCGCTGTTATAATAGCTTGAAGCCTGCTGCATTGAACGGTGGCGGGACTGCTCCATAGCTTCAAGTAACGGAATACCCTGGTTCGCGGCTTCGGTGATGTACCCTGACCGCAATCCATGTGCCGAGAACTCCGTTGCGTCCAATCCCGCCATCGCCGCCCGCTGCTTGATGATGGCATTGACCGACTGCGGATCGAGCGTCCGCTTCGAAACCGTTCCCCAGCGCCCGATCCCCCGGAACACGCTGCCCCTGTCGATCTTGGCGGCCGTCATCCATGCGTTCAGCGCCTCCACCGGTCGGCCGGTCAGATAGACGACGTCATCCTGCTCGCCGGTGGACGTCTTGGTGCGGCCAAGATGGATGGCGAGCGAGGGGAGGGGAGGGCCGTCGCCTGCTTCGATGGGAGGCTCGACGGAGAGTTGCTCGCGGCGGAGGCCGGCGATCTCGCTGCGCCGGCGGCCGCCGGAGGCAAAGGCGACCATCAGGATGGCCCGATCCCGGACGTCGCGCAAGCTGCCCGTCGCGCAGGTGGCCAGCAGCTTGGCCAGCACGTCGCCGGTCACCGCCTTGGCGCTCTTGCGAAGACGTTGCCTTGGCGCGGCTCGGATCGCCAGCCGAATGGCTGATTTGAGGGGAGGGGAGGCGAAGGCACCATCGAGGCCGCGCCATTTGGTCAGCGTCGACCAGTTCGCCAGCCGCCGGCGTACCGTCGCCGGCGCATGCGGGCCGACGGTTTTCAGAAACCCTTGGCTTCGAAGGTTTTGGTCGACGGCGGCCGGCATGCCGTGATCGGCATCGGTTTCGCGGCGCTGCGGATCCCAGAGGTGATGGGCGACGAATTTCAGCAGCAGCGCCTCGGGCGCCGGCCAGGGCAGCGAGCGTCCGGTCGCCGCCAGCCCCCAGGCTTCGAGATAGGCCAGGTCCGACGTCAGTGCCCTGAGCGTATTGTCGCCCATGCCCTGGTTGACGAGATGGCGCAGCGTCTCGACATCCTGGTCGGTCAAAAGCTCGGCGAGTTCATCGCGGCGCTCAAGCGGTAGCACGGAAGCGATCGTATCGAGTTCCTCTGCGCGGCGATCGACCGCTGATTTTTGATTGGACGACGCCAAAGCCAGCTCCAAAACGATTGTCCGAACGACGCTGCAGCCGTCCACTGATATAGTTTTCTGATTTGCGCCTCGAAATCAATCTACCATCGATAAGCGGTGGTTATCGATGGTAGAAAACCGAACTAGAAATCATACGCAGTGAGGAACCAAAACTTTTTAATAGAGTTCGTTTAGCAAATCATTTACCATGATTTCAATGTCTTATGATTTTTCGAAGTTGCCCATTCGGAGCCTGATTGGCCCCGCGTTTGAAGCGGGTGTCGCCTTGGCGCGGCTCGACGAGCGTGTCGCCCGCTCGCCGGTCGGGCAGGGTTTGATCGAGCGCACCCATTTCGCCGACGCCTGCGCCTCGCTGTGGATCGACGGCGAACTCGTCCATCTGGAAGACCTCGTCCTGCACGATGCCACGAAAGATATTCGCACGCCAACCCATGAGTTGACAATCGCCCGCGACGTGTTGCGCAGCCGCCGGCGCATCGCTACGCAGCCGCGGGGCTGGGCGTTATCATCCGACGGCATTCGCACGCTGCGTAAGACGTCGGATATCACGTCGACTGACACTGACGAGACGGAGGCGGCCGGTGCCATCCGGCGCGCGCTCGATCCGGAAGGGGAGGGGGAAGACGCCGAGGAAGGCGACACTCTTCCCGGTGTCGACTATGCTGCCATCGATGCGCTGCTGGCCCGCTCCGAAGCTGCGATCGCGGAAGCAAAAGCGCCCGGCCGGGCTCCGGCCGATCCGATGATCTACGATCTCGACTGGGACGAGGACGCGCGGCTCGACGAATGGCGTGGCGTGCTGCGGCAGGCGCAAGATCTGCCGGCGCTGCTGCAGGCCATCGTCGCCCTCGATGCCTGGAACGAGTTGGCGGTGCTGCAGCATGCGCCCTGGCTCGGCCGGCTTTTTGCCGCCTCGATCCTACGCCAGGCCGGCGTCACCAGCGGCGCCCACCTTGCGGCGATCAATCTCGGCCTCAAAACCATTCCTGTCGATCGGCGCAGGCATCGGGATCGCGAGACCCGGCTGCTCGCCATCGCACACGGTTTTCTGGCGGCCGCTGAGATCGGACTAAAGGAGCACGACCGACTGGCGTTGGCCCGCACGATGATGGAGCGCAAACTGGAGGGGCGCCGGACCTCGTCAAGACTGCCGGAGCTGATCGAGCTGGTCATGGCGAAACCGCTGGTGTCGGCCGGCATGGTGGCCGAGAGGCTTGAGGTCACGCCGCAGGCGGCGCGGCGGATCGTCAGCGAGCTGGGAGTACGCGAGATGACGGGGAGGGGGAGGTTTCGCGCTTGGGGCGTGATGTAAGACCAGCTTCAATCGTGAAGGAGGTCCTATCATATGGGACGCCAGATCCCAACGCGGTCATTGGTGCGGCCGCGTCGGTGCTTGCACAGCAAAGATTTTGCGAGGTGCAATACACAATGTAGTCAGTCACTTGAAGCGTAACGGCCGCTTCACAGTGAGAGCCGATGTCGCGCTGACGGGTGGTCTCGACTTCGCAACGATGCGCAATACGGCTGCATCGTGGTGAAAGTTCCTGAATTCGACAGCATGTGCGTCATCGGAGAAATGGGTGGACAGCTGAGCATCCTTCGAAGCAGTAAGTGTGTCGGCCGGAAACTCATGCTCCCATCCTTTCAACTTGCGAAAGCTGTTAACGATGGCTCCGAACGGAGGGGTGGCGTGATTGAGATTGGCATCGGCATAGACGACAAGCTTGCCCGTGATATCGCATTCGATTTCGCCATCGGCGTTCGCGAAATGGTCGAATTGATGCTGCTTCATGCGCAGGAGATCACGCGACACCGCGTTATGGCAGGCGTCGCAAAATTCCTGAGACTGGGACTTCGGGCTCCCATCCACTGCCTTCACATAGCTGAAATCGGTTGCGGTAGTGTCAGATCGCACGACCCAGAAGCCTGGGCTAGACCATCCGTCGCCTTTGTTCAGTCGACGTTCAAACCTTTCGATCCCCGGTCCAATCTTTGGTGCGTCGTCGGCTATCAACACATCGAATCGCTCCAGCAGTGCGGAGAGATCGCTGTGGTCATCATAGTCGGTGACAATGTCGCCATCTTCGTACCTCGCCAGCATGTCCTTGAAATGCTGCTTGGCCGCCAGTTTCGTTTTCCAAATTCGACCGTTCGACAATTCGACAGGCTTGGCCATAATTACCCTCCGAAGGAACCGTGCGCTAGCACTCTCTCGCGAACTTCACGGACAACAATCGTCGGCAGACCAATGCTGTCCAGCTGATCCCGACGTTCAGTCACCCACCGGATGCAGCCTTCCTCGTCGAGTCCATCGAGAGCGATGATCTCGTAAAGAGCCACGGCGCTGATACGGGACATCCCAAGCTCCATGAGAGACCGCATCGTGATTGAGGTCACACCGAATTCCAGCGCGACGCCGATATCTAGGTCATCATCGATTAGATCTTCTCGCCCAATCTCTCGCAGATGCTGGTTTATGACATCCACGTAGGCGGAGAAGTATCGAGGCGCTAGAAAACGGGCGGAACTTTCGATCAATTCAAGCGTGTCACGGATGACCTTTGCAATGTCAAAGGCTGTACCCCGGCGCTGCAGATATTCAATCCGCTTCCGGATGATGGTTGGCAACGAGAATCCCTTCATCCACTCAAGGACGATAAGTGCGTGAAGCGGGATGAGCGTGGTGGGGAGGAAAACGGGAAGCACTTGCTCGTTCACCCGCTCCATAATCTTTGAGAAGCGGGCGTAGGCGTCGTCGCTTTCGGACGGAGCCAGCAACAAATCCTCTGGTGGACCCGGATAGGCCCTGAAATAACCTAGAAGACGTTCGAGACCGAACAGGCTGACACCAGGATTACGGGAGCCGATCTGAGCGCTGACACTCATACCGGCGGTCGCTTCGCTGAGGACTTGTTCCAGTTTGCGCAAGTCCTCTTCACTTTTGCGCCTGGCCCAAGGCGCTGTAGCGAAAGACCGTTCGCGCATGAAGGTGGTGGTCAGATATGCGCTGACCTGCTCGAACGCCCTGACCTGGTTGGGTTCAGGCGAGCTTGTGATTGGCCTGCTCGCAATATAGTTCATCAGCTCATCGAGTTTCGACAGCGCTGTATCGGTCTCGCGACGTATTGGGTAACGCGTTCGTTGAGGTACGCCCGTTGGCCAGATCGCATCATCGGATGCATCGATGCAAATGATGTTGCCCTGAAATTCATCCCCCCAGCGTCCTGCCCGCCCCGCCAAATTCCAGAAGTCCTGAGGCTCCATGGGTGTGGACTTGCCCTTTTTCGGTCCACGGACCACGATTGTTCTGCACGACAGATTCACCCCCTCTATCAGGGTGGAGGTGCACACGAGAAACTTCAGCTTTCCCTTTCTGAAGAGGCGTTCGATTTCTAACCTGATCAGAGAGGGCATGTTGCCGTAGTGGAATGCCACACCGCGCTCAACCAGAGGCGCAAGCATGTAATTCTTGTGCACGCATTTGCGAGCAAGGTCGGCCAGATCGACTAACTCCTGGTCGACCTCACCTGTAGTCCCCGTGAGTTGGCTGATCAGCAAGGCGACCTCTTCCGCATCTGCGGCGCCGTTGGCATAGACAAGGGTGCCCCCACGTTCGCCCACAGCAGCTGCAATGAATGCGAGTCGCTTTTTCATTGTGTTCGGCTTGCTCGCCAAGGTCAAAGTGCCGATCGGCAGATATTCGTCCCCGTGGCGAAACTGCAGCGCCCATTTGGTTGGCTTCGCCGGAACCTGATGGGCGACGATGATGTTCTGAAGAACTGTAGCAACGTCGCTGTCCACGGCCCGCTTCGGAGTCGTTTGCGGCGCATCGTCGAGAAGAACTTCCGGGTTTTGCGTCGCCGGGCTCACGAAGGCGACACGTAAGTCCGGACTCGAGCGCAGCAGACGTTCGATGGCGTCTTGCAGAATGACCCCCCGCTGCGGATCGCCAATCTTGTGGGCCTCATCGACAACGACAAGGTCGATATCGAGCTGCTCCTTCATGAGGTTGGCAAGGAGATGAAGCCTCTCCTGCGTGAACACGAACACGCACTTCGTGGAGTCCTTTATCGCGGCGCTGTATTTCTGCGTCGACGGCAGTGAGGTGACTTCTGCATCAAGGCCTGACTGGGAAATGATTTCCGTGAGCGAAGCTTCTATTTCCGACACGAGGGCGCGGGTGGGTGCCAGATAGACGGCGCGCTTGACCTTACCGGCACCCAGTGAGTCAACAAGCCACTTGAGAACCAGAAAGGTCTTGCCGGAGGCAGTCGGCGCAGATGCGGACAACCACGTCCGAGCCTCGGCCGCCGCCGTCCAAAACTTCAACTGGAATTCGTTCACAGCCAGGCGATCGCCACTCGCCTCGAGCAGAACCGAACTTTCCAACAGGCGTCGCTGATCCTCCATGCGCAGTGCAATCCCCAACCTCGAGGCCAGATTGGGCCGCACACGCCCGCGTTGCTCCGCGAGGGCCGCGGAGCGGTGGTTCGACAGTTTGTCGAATAGAACAGCGGCAGCATCCCTAATCGGTTCAGATGTGGGAAGCAGCGTCGCGCCCGTCGCGATGCGTAAACTCGCCTCCTTGTGGGCTCTCTTGTCCGATCTGGCAAGAATACTGGCCGCAAGCATCAGACGGGGCCAATCAAATGCTATGTTTTCGAGCGATGGGTCTTTGGTGACGTTGTCGAGTTCGAGTAGCGCTGTGACGACGCCTAGTTGCTGAAGCTCGCGATGCAAGGATGTCTCGAAGAGCCAATTCTGAAGTTCGTTTTCGGTCATGACTGCCCCATAGCCTCTAGGAATGCCTCGCGGAATTTGTCAACCGATGGCAAGGGGATGCAAAGGAAGTGTATATCGAGATGTTCAAGCTTCTCGGCGACAAGGCGGCGTCCAACAGCCGTCGTCCAATTTTCCAGACCGATTTTGGCCGCCGCTGCCATGTCCTCCAGCACACCCCTGGTATCGCTCGCGGGATAAAAGTCGCCGTCGAATCCAACAAGTGCGACGCCACAATATTCTATCCTGTTTGAAAGGGGCGATGTCGTGTCGAAGTAGCGCTTGAATGCTTCAGAAAGGCGCGGATCGCCTAGATCTGCTTTGTCGCTGAGGAGCAGCAGATCCCGCTCACGCGACGAGCCTTCGTGATCCTCTTCGAGAAGAAATGGGGCGAGCGATTTGAGGCAGTCCCGGATGGCGTCAGTCGGATCACCGTACACCTTCGATTCCCCCCAATACAACTTCAGCCTGCCGTCGTCGGTAACGGCTGCATAGACACCGTCGGCGCCGTGGTAGTGCATGCGCGTATCTGTCTTCAGATCCATCTTGCACAGCACATGCGGGAGCCCGAGGAAACGCTCCGCCAGGAGAAACAAAAGCATTTCGCCACCCTCACCGGTGGTGGCCAGGTCAGTAAAGACTCCCCGCGCCTCCTGATGAAGCTTTGAAATCGCCGAGGTAGAGCGGAACCGCGCGTCGCGCTCCCTTGCTTCTTCGATGCGCTTTCGGGGGATCGCGTAGTCGGCGGCCGCATTGCGCATAAATTCGGCGAGGCGCTTAACTTTGACCCTTCCGTTTGCGTCTGTCGTAAGACAGTGGCAATGCACTGTGACTTTGTGCCCCTCGATTTCAATGTCGCGTTCCACGAGATGCAAATGAACGCCCAGTTCTTCAGGGTCACCCGACAATATTGCGTCGAGCTCCTCACCTGTAATCTCTGCCATACAATAGAGCCCCCAGAATCACCCGGACTTATATTGAAATTGCGTGAGTGGGTTCGCAAGCCAGAGGCGAGCAAATGCCAAGTGTTCGCTCCTCCAATTCTGTGAAGTTTACCTCTTTGCGTCTGTTCAGATGCCGGTTGCATGCCAATCCAATAATCTGCAGGCCAGCCGCAGTCGCTCAGGGAGGCCAACCCGGGCAGAGGGTGGATTGGGATGCGGACCTTCGAAAACTACAGCCTGGACGTGGCACGCGTATTCATAAGGTCGCTAAGGTGACAACGCCGCCTAGAACCTGCGAGACTTAAGAGCAGCGATGCAAACATTACCTCCCCCCAAGCAAATCTCTTTGGGGGACGTTTTCCATTTCGAACTTGCGGCGTGCCGCATCCTCAAGAGTCTCGTCTGGCGCTTGCATATAGGGGCGCAGCTCCTCGACCATCTGCCTGAATTTTTCGTTCTTTGACCGAACGTCGGTATCTTCTTTCTCCCGTGCGGACAGCCAGGTATCCGCTTCCTGAAAGGTGGCTTTGGTCGTGTCTCGCTTCTTGCCTCGTCCAGTGGTTATCATCGCCGGTATGCCCGAGTAATGACCGAATAAACTCGTTTGGCCTATCAGCGCCAAGCTGAGGCGCTTCCGCCCACTGACATCATGGATTAGTTTTCGAAGCGTCAGGTCGATCAACTGGTCCGCGGCCTCGGAAATTTTGTCACCCAGGTTCGAACGAACACGGGCGATCGCGTCGTCGATTGGAACTTCGCCATCGTTTCGTTCGCGGCGAAGATCGAGAACTATTGCGTCGATGTCATCACGTAGATCGGTCAGTTTCACCGTCATTTCCGGTCCGCTCCTCGAAACAATTCAGGCTGCAAGGCAAAAACGAATCTCTACTTATGGTAATATTCGCGAGCAATTCTTCGGAAAGCGCAAGATATTTTTGAAGGAGCGTCGCTTCCCTCACATTGCGGTAGACTCATTCCCCGGTGAGTCAGCGAGACTGATGCGCTCCCCGGCGCTGGACAATCGTTTGATTCAAAATTCGACGGTTGATTTTCTGCTTCCAGTTCAGCTGAGCCGGCGAGAGCTTCCGCTTGAGTTTTGTTTGTTTGAGAAACCGATATTCTTTCTCGTCGTAGAGATATCCCATTCGATACGCGTGCTCGATTAGGTCATCGTTGGCATTGGCGGATGGCTCTGCCTGTATACGCTTCAATCCTTCAAAGAGGCTGCCGGTGTCGATTCCGACAAAGCGATTTATACAGACGTTCCCAACGTAAGTTGTCGATCCGTTGTAGCGATTTCGGATGTAGCAATGCTCTAGAATGTCCTGACCGCAAGGGCATTGATCGAATTCCTCGCTGATCTCGACTCCAACCAACTGCCATTCAAGGCGAGCCGTTTCGAACACCTTCGAAACCGACAAAGGGAGGATATGCGCTTTCAGGCGTTCAAAGTTGTGGCTTTCCATAGAGATTAGCCTTTTTGATATTTTTCCTGCTGAGCACGCCAGCGGTCGCGAGCCGTCATGTCCTCTCTTTCTTCCTGTTCCTCGTCGCATTCCTCGTGCCAGAGCATGATCAGCGCATAGCCATTCTTCTGAAGACAGACTTGTTCGCTGAGTGTCGGAGCGCGTTGCCCGCGCGGCACATCAATCCAGAGGTCCGGCAGTCTTTCGTTGATCTCGCTGGGAGTGCCGACCCGAAGATTTGTTCGATAGAACAACGAACCTTGTGGAACTGGCTTGCTTCGGCTTGCTGTGATGAACGGAAAGCGCTTCCGATTATGATATATCCGGCCGACTTTCCCATCCTTCACAATGATGAAGGCCAAGGATTCAGGGTGATAGTCGGCATATGCTCGCGCCATGGCTTCCTTGCTGACCTGAAACTCCTCAGCAAGCTGGAAAACATGCTCAAGGCTTGGCGACGGTTGCTTCCTAAAACATTCGCGAAGTTTCGGCGGCGGCATCAAGATCAGTGAAGAGAAGCGGTTCGCCTCAACCTCCATCTTTGCGCGCCGGTCGCCCTCTTTCGCGGATAGTGTTTGCAGATCCTGCCTTGAACAAAGGAATCGGCCGTCCTCGTCCGGCACATGATTGGCAATCAAGAAGTGCCCGAGCTCATGGCCGATCGTAAAGCGACGGCGCGTCTGGTTCACACCGCGCTTCACCAAGATGATTCCGCAGCTCCGATTGCTGTCGGTGATCAATCCGCCCTCGAAGCCCTCGGTTTCAAGTTCAGCTATCTCCTCGATCTCAAGCTGCAGCGCCAGCTCTTCGATTGGGACAGGCACTCGAAAATTGGGTTCATGCTTCAGGATGAGACTGACGAGCCCTTCGGGTGATCCGGTGTCAGCTAGATCCATCCGCATGACGCTCATGTCATTTTTCCTTCGGAACCTTGAGCCGATCCATCAACATCTGGATTGTTTCCCGGTCTTGTGGGGTGAGCGTTTTGAGGTCTCGGTACATGGCAACGAGCGCGGGATCCTCATTCGCGCCTTCCGGGTTTTCCCCGACAAGATCAGCGATCGAAACTCGAAAATGCGTGGCAAGCTTGGTGAGAAGCTCGATTGATGGATTGGTGCTGCGGCCCGTCTCCAGGTCATAGACGTGGGTCTTTGATGCTCCGATAGCATCAGCCACATCCTGCAACGATTGCCGGTTTTTCCCTCTTAGTTCTTTGAGCTTGGCAGCCAAAGACATCCTCAAATCACTCCCTGGAATCGCCTAAGGCGCGTGCACTCTCGCGCCGCGCCGTTCGATTTATCTGTACGAAACCATAGCACAGGGATTGACAGAATCAAGCGTTAGATTTATCTGTACGAAATGATAGGTGCGAATCTTACGTCATCGACCCCTTTACGGGGACTGGAGGCACGAATGCTTCATAATCAACGACTTGTTCTGCGTGACGGCATGCTCATCAGTGCGCTTGAGCGGATGTGCGCCACACTTGAAATCTCGCAGTCCCAATCCACTCTTGCGCAGGAACGCTACGAAGGCGTCGGGGGATGGCTCGCAGAGTCGGAAGACCCGCTGTTGAAGGCGATCGGAATTTTTCTTCAGGGCTCGACCGCCATCGGAACAACCGTGAAGCCGATCGGCAGCAATGAGCATGATGTCGACCTGGTGGCGCATGTTCCAGGTCTGGGTATTTGGGTGGAGCCGGCCACGCTGAAGAAGGCGATCGGTGATCGCCTGAGGGAGAATGGCCATTACAAGCCATTGCTCGTCGAGATGGGCCGCTGCTGGCGGTTGGTCTATGCCAACGAATTCCACCTGGATATTACGCCATCGATTCCCAATCGTGATTGCAATATGGGCGGCGAGTTTGTTCCAGACCGCGCTCTCAAGGTTTGGAAGCCTTCAAACCCGAAAGGCTACAAGGCGCTTTTCCTGGAAAGAGTAAAACTGGTGCCCCGGTTTCGGGTGATGGAAGGCCTTCAGGTGGAGGATCGGGCGCGTGCCAGCGTGGAGCCCTATCCCGAGCAGGGTCACTTCAAAGGCATTTTGCAGCGGATCGTGCAGATTCTTAAGAGGCACCGAGACGTCTTTATTCTGGCAAACGACCTCGATACGTCTCAGTCGCCCATTTCCGTTCTTGTCACGACCCTAGCCTCCCAGAGCTATGAATATTGCGCGCGAACCAACGTCTACGACAGCCAACTGGATTTGCTGGTCGATGTGATCCGGCGCATGCCGGATTTCATCGAGACTCGTATCGTCAACGGCCGAACGAACTGGTTCGTATGGAACGAGACCACCAAGGGCGAGAACTTTGCCGAGAAATGGAACGGCGATCCCAAACGCGCCGAGGTGTTCTATTCGTGGCACGCCCGTGTGCTCGATGACGTCAGTCGACTGAGGAATGTTGAGGGACTGGACGGCCTGAAGCAGCGTCTTTCGGATAGCTTTGGGCCGGCTCCGGCAAAAGCCGTTATGGACTCCATAACCGACGAGATCTCGCTGTCGCGTCGAAACGGCTTGCTCACCGCCGCACCGCGTGTCGGGCTCCTGACAGGCGTCGCTTCGGCAACCGCCACGCCGGTGCGGGCAAACACATTCTTCGGCAGATAGCTCATGCGCTTTTCCGAGCCGAAGCCCCTAACCGCCGCGCAACAGTTCCTTCTTCTCAAAAAGAACCCGCTGTCGGCTGGCGACGGTATCCTCGGCTCAGGTTGCTTTGAATGGCGTTTCCGCGCCACGCCGACCCCGTTGTCCCGCATATACGAAGCACGCTTGGGATTTGCGGCTGACCGATCGCCTCGGGTCTACATTGAAAACCCGGACCTCGTGCTGCTCGCAGGTGGAAGGAAACTTCCTCATGTCTACGAGCAGAGCCCTACGCGCCTGTGTCTTTACCTGCCCCGAACATACGAATGGCAGCCTTGGATGAGGTTGGATCAGACGATCGTTCCTTGGACGTCGCTGTGGCTGTTTTACTTTGAGGATTGGCTAAGCGAGGGCGAATGGCGAGGTGGAGGAGAGCATCCCGATCCACATGACGTCGAGCGCCGCGTTAGTCGGAGCCGTTTGCAGCGCCGGCATCCCCTTCGCGAAAGGATTGAGTAAATGGCGAAGACGAAAGTCGATCAGAAGACGCAAAGGGCGCTTTGGGCGCGTGCCGCCGGCCGCTGCCAATATCGTGGCTGCAACTGTGAGCTGATCGGAGAGCTGCTGTCCGGCAAGGAGGACAAGATGTTCGGCTTTGTCGCGCACATTGTTGCCGACTCACCGAACGGCGCGCGCGGACATCCGACCAGGTCCGCCCTTCTCGCAAAAGACATTTCAAATCTCATGTTGCTCTGCGCAAAACACCATCGTCTCATCGATGACGAAGCAGCTCTTGATCATCCGGAGGAGCTTCTCCAGCGTATGAAGGACGAGCATGAACGGCGGGTGCGTATCGCAGCTAGTATTCAGCCGGACCGGGCATCACATGTGATCCGTTTCGGCGCGAATATCGGTATGAACGAGGCGCTCGTCGCAAAGGATGACATTTTTGGCTCCATGCAGCCTGATCGCTCACCGGCATCCTTCGACACGATCGATCTGGAGATGCTTGGCCTTTCGCTCGACGATGCCGACGCGCAGTATTGGCAGGTTCAGCAGACGAACCTATAGCGGCAATTTGCTGAAAAGATCCGGGGCCGGATCGAACGGCAGCAGATCACGCATGCAAGTGTTTTCGCGCTTGCGCCCCAGCCGCTCCTGATCGAACTGGGAAGGCAGCTTTGCGACATTCTGCCCGCCGCGATTCATCAACGACATAGAGAGCCAGCAACATGGAGATGGCAGAGCGACACCGCTCCGATGGAGTTCCACGTCGAGGCGCCGGCGGAGGTTCATCCTACGGTGGCTCTGATCTTGGGGTTGAGCGCCACGATATCAAAAGACCGGATCGTTTCCGTTTTGGGGCAGGATGTTTCGGTTTGGTCGATCACTGCGGCGTCGCCGCACAACGACATCATGAGGAGCGTCGAAGACCTCTCGCATTTTCGCCGGGAGTTGAGACGGCTTTTTGACAGGATAAAGTCGGTGCACGGCGAAGGAGCAAAGATAAATCTTTTTCCGGCCCTGCCCGTTTCGGCGGCGGTGGAAGTGGGGCGTGTTTGGATGCCAAAAGCTGATCTGCCTATGAACGTGTTCGATCAACATCGCAAAATCGGCGGCTTTGTTTCGGCTCTTTGGATCCAGTGACTTGCCGCTGAAGCCTACCAAAACAAGCTTCATCGAGCATACGCGAGCCGATTGAAGTGGTTGCTATCTGTGGTAGGCTCTTGACCGGGCGAGGGGAGATTAATGGTGCCGAAGAATATCGTCGTCTGCTGTGACGGAACTGGCAACGAAATCGGCGTGAACATGTCCAATGTTCTCAAGCTATATAGGATGCTTGAGAAGGACGACGGGCAACTCGTGTACTACGACCCCGGCGTTGGAACGTTGGGTCAACGAAAGACGTGGGGGAGAATTAGCCAGAACGCAAAAGGGGTTCTGGGCCTTGCCACAGGGTATGGCCTGGACGACGATGTGTTGGGTGCTTATCGCTTTTTGGCTGAACATTACAGAGAAGGCGACCAGGTGTTTCTTTTCGGCTTCAGCCGCGGCTCTTACAGCGTCCGTGTCCTTGCTGGTTTTATTCACCTCCTCGGTCTCTTGCGCTCAGACCAGCTGAACTACGTCGGCTATGCGTTCGCCGCTTATAAGCGCGCCGCTATGGATGGAGAGGATCTATCGGTAGCTTGGCACTTTCGAAGAATTGTCGGTGGACGAACCGTACCGATCAAGTTCCTTGGCGTTTGGGATACCGTTGCATCCGTCATTGTGCCGCGACCTGATCGCTTCTACATCCCCAGCTTGGAGACGCTGCCCTATACGCTTCAAAACCCTAGTGTCGAAGTCTTCCGTCAAGCAATCGCCATCGATGAATTTCGTCGGATGTTCCGATTGCGGAGATGGAAGGAGAACCAGGAATTCAAGCCCAATCGCTTTTCGACGTCAGAGCCTCGAAACCAGGACAGCCGACAGGTTTGGTTCGCGGGCTGTCACTCCGACATCGGCGGCGGCTATCCGGAAAATGAGAGCGGGCTGTCAAAGTATCCGCTTCGCTGGATGATCCAGCAAGCCAATCCGCACGGACTGAGTGTGAATGCATCCATGTTCAATCATCTTGTGGAAGGAAAGGCGAGGGGCGGCAGTGAGCATGAGTACGCGGAGCCAAACGCAACAGGGGAGTTGCACGTATCAGCAACCAGAGCCTGGCGTATTCTCGAGTGGATGCCGAAGAAAGTGAAATGGCGAGAATGGCCAAAGCGCAAGGGCCTGCTCGGCTACTACCTCCCCCACTACGAGCCGAGGTTCATTCCTGAAGGAGCAAGGATTCACGAGTCTGCGCTCCGACGGAAGGAAGTAGTTTCGTCGTACAATCCGGAAAATCTGCCGGAAATCTTCGAGGTGGAGCATGACCCCCCTTGAGATCTTGAATGACTCTTTAAGGATAGACGATCGATTGTTCCGAAGTCCATTGTTCTAGGCGGTTACGGGGTACATGAGTTAACGTCGCGAAACTCAGCCCCGTCAATTGGCGGATACCAAGCCGCCATATCGGTAATGAGGAGGACGCTTGCATGTTCCTACGTCGACTGCGTCTGAAAAATCTCCGCTCCATTGCAGAGCTCGACATGCAATTTGTCCAGTCGAGCGGTGATGTTCGCCCTTGGACCTTTGTCTTGGGAGAAAATGGTGCGGGCAAGAGTACAATTCTTCGCGCCTTGGCGCTTGTCACCGCGGGAGGGGAGGCGCTCCCCGAAATTATCGGTGATCCCGACACTTGGATACGTGTTGGAAGTGACGCCGCTACAATCGAACTCGACTATGCCACGGCGGAAAATCAACCACGATATGGTCAGCTCATATTGCGGCGCGGCGAAGGTGTCCGGAAACTTCTAGAGGCAAATGCTGAAACTCTCGAGCAGATCGATGCAGCGCTTGCCCATGCTACCCGGAATTATTTCGTAGTTGGTTATGGCGTCTCGCGCCGCCGGTCCGCCGAGCCGATCAGCTGGTCCGGGATGGGAGGGAGCTATAGGAACAATCGAGCCCAAAGCGTAGCAACGCTTTTTTCCCCTGACGCAACACTTATTTCTATCGAACAATGGGCTCTCGATCTCGACTATCGTCGTGGAGCGCAAGGGCTTCGGCCTGTTAGAAAGGCGCTCGACACGCTTTTGGCTGACGCCAAGTTTGACAGCATTGACAAGGAGCGCCGCCAGCTTCTGTTCCAAACGCCTGACGGAGTTCTACCGCTCTCGCAGCTCAGCGACGGCTATCAGGCAATGACTGCCTGGTGCGGCGACGTGTTGTTTAGGATCACCGAGACCTTTGCAGATCGCGCTGATCCGCTGAGTGCACGGGGTGTTCTACTCATCGATGAGCTTGACTTGCACCTTCATCCGATATGGCAGCGTCAACTGGTCAGCTTCATCAAGCGCACGCTTCCTAATTTTCAAGTCGTAGCTACCACTCATTCCCCCCTAACAGTGCACCAGGCAGGGGAGGGCGAACTCTTTGTCCTAAAGCGCCCGGAGCGGGGCAGCGCGGCCTCATCTTTGACGCAGTTTGAAGGCGCGCCGAATAAGCTCATGCTGCATCAGCTGATTCAGAGCCCGATTTTTGGTCTCGATACCCTCGACTCGCCACAGGTAGCAAGTCTTCGTCGAGAGTTGCGATCGCTCAAAGGCGTTTCGGAAGAGGCTCCGGCAGATGGCGGGCGAACAGTGGCTTCTGAAACGGCAGCAAGTCCTCGACCGACATCGCAGGCCGCACGATCAAAACGAGTGAAACAGATAGAGACCGAGCTTGCCACTGTTCCTACCTGGAGCGAGGTCCCGGAGTATCTGCAATCGACAAACGATCTCCTGCGTCAAATATCGGAAGAATTATCGACGGGTCCCGGGCCCGCGCGTGGATCTAAAAGGTTAAGAAAGCCGCGGTCGATTGGCAATGGAGGCGAGTTGTGATCCGGCTGACGCGCCTCCGCACCGCAACTGGACTGCCGCGAGACTTCACGGGCGCGCGTCTGCTCGAAAAGCATCAGGACTTGGTGACCCGCTTTTTCTCCGGACAAGTGGATCCGCCAATCAAATGGACATCGTCCAAATGGAAGTCAGCAAAAAAACGACTGAAGTTCGAGACCGGGGGTAAATGCGCATACTGCGAGGCATCAACTGATGTTGTCGCGCATGGTGACGTCGAACATTTCAGGCCGAAGTCCACGTATTGGTGGCTGGCATATGACTTTGACAATTATGTTTTTGCTTGCCAGATCTGCAACCAGATCTACAAGGGGGACAATTTTCCGATCTCTGGGCACCGACTCGAATCACCTCTCATGCCCAATGCTCAACCGGCCGACGCTCAGTTGATGCAGCTCGTCCAAAGCCTGGTCCGTGATGTCACATCGACAAACGACGAGGAACTGGTTGCTCTCTGGGGGGCGGAGGACGCGGATCTAATCCATCCTTACATCGAAGATCCGTCGGCCCTTCTGACCTATGAGGCCGATGATACCAATCGAGAAGTTTGGATCCGAGCCGGCGCGGGGCTCCGCGCGGCTCGTGCACACGATGCGGCAATCAAGTTCCTGGGGTTGAATCGTGAAGAGCTGCTTCGGCTGCGCTACGAGCAACTCGAAATCCTCCGGATTTTCAAACTGAGTTTCGACGAACCTCGGATTTCAGACGGCACGAAGGCAACAATTCGAGCAAAATTCGATGAGATGAGCCGCCCAGCTTATCCCTTTGCGGGACTGAACCGCTTCTTCCTCCGTCAGTGGAACTTGACGTGACGCTCACTAGAAATTTGTTTCCCTGCCATTCGCTCTGATGAGTCGATGCCAGGCCGACGCGAACTGTAGAAGTATTGACAACGTGCTCTTCCCAAATACACGTTATCAATACTACCATCGATTGCGAATGAGTGATTTGCTTTGGTTGATGGAGGGCGGCTGGTGGCGATCGAAGATCTTATTGTTGCGGATCTGGCGCTTTGGCCACACCAGCGCGACGCGGTTACACGAGCAGAAAAATATTTCGAATCTGAAAGCCCGCGTGGTTGTCTCATCCAGATGCCGACGGGAACCGGCAAGACGGGTGTCATGGCGGTCATCGCTGGTAGACGGTCGTTCGAAAGAGCGGTCTTGGTGGTTTGCCCGTCATCTGCATTGGTCGAGCAACTGATCGGACAATTTCAAGGACGCTTCTGGGACAAGATTGGCGCGGATGACGTTTGGAAGCCACATCGTGTTTTGCGTGTTTTGCCCAGTGAGATTGACGAGCTTGCCGAGGCTTTGAAGGCCTACGCCAGTCAAAGAGTCATTATTGTCGCAACGATTCAGGCAATCCAACAGACGGAGGCTGATGGAAATATCGGAAAACTTCATGGTCTTGTGGGAACGATCCTCTTTGATGAAGGGCATCGCGAACCGGCTCCGTCGTGGGCGAACGTTATTCGTGGTTTTAGCGTTCCGACTGTCCTCTTCAGTGCGACGCCGTTCCGCGGCGATATGAAGATCTTCGACGTAGATGACGCTCATATACATTTTCTGTCCTTCGAGGAGGCCGTTGAAGATGGACTCATTCGAGGTGTCGAAATTGTTGAAGCGGCCCTACCGTTGGACCCCGGTGAATTTGCCGTCGAGCTTGTCGCCCGCGTCGATGCATTGGTCGCCGATGGCCGATTTGCTGCCAGCAACAAGGTAATTGTCCGCTGCGCAAGTGAGGAATCCGTCACGGAAATGCACCAAGCTATCAAGACGGCGCTCGTGGGCCGTCCGGATGGGGTGCTTGCCGTTCATAACAATTTCCGAACCAACGCGTTGGACGGAATTTACGATTCCGTGCCGAAGGGTCTAGATGGGCGAGCCGAGCGATTCCTAGTGCACCAGTACATGCTCATAGAGGGAATTGACGATCCGAACTGTACAATCCTGGCGCTGTATGAGCCCTTCTCGAATACCCGCATGCTTGTGCAGCAGGTTGGCAGGTTAATCCGCCACCCCGGACCGATCGGTGAACAGGTCCCACGCGCCTATGTTCTGTCACCTCTGGGCTCGGAAGTGGAGGACGACTGGTGCAGTTTCCTGAAATACGACACGGCGTGCCGTGACAATGGCGGAAAGCCGTTCATCCGCAATGACGGTAAGGTCCTCGAGGACCTCGTTAAAGCGCTGCCTGAACTAGATTATGTCGCCGGAAAATTCAGATCTCGGATAGACTTGGACAGTGCCGATATTCACAACGACCTGCGCTTTCCGAGCGCTGCGGTCGCGTTTTCCGTACTACCCGACCTAAATATGGACGAGCTTCAAAAGCACGTAACGGCCGAGCTTGCTGCGGAGGATCGCCACCAAGCCATCGTCGGCACAACACCAGATGGGCATTGTCGCTACCACTTGACACTGCGGCTCACACCTTCGCCATTCCTTTCCGGTTATCTATTCCACGCCCCCAGCCTCGAGGCAACGATTTATGCCAAATGCGCAGGGCGCCTGTTTTTCTATGATAGCGCCGGCCTCTGGATCAATGAAGTTGAGGGCATTGGACCCAGGATCAATTCGAAGTCTCTTCGTCCCCTTCTTCCCGAAGGAAGCGAAAATTCCATCTCATTCCTCAACGTGAAGAACACAGATCTCGGTCCTCTCTCGCTGCGATCACGAAGTCTTTCGGCTCGTTCGCTCGAGCGGTCTGGCGTGTTCATGGGGGAGCATCTGAACGTAGTTACTCGGGCAACGGGCTCCATTACTGCCGGTTCGGATGCCACACGGAAACGACGGGCAGTTGGTTTTTCCCGCTCACGTGTTCGCGACGGCAAGGGCACTGACTTGACCGCCGAGGAGTTTGCTGATTGGTGCGCCGAGGTGAACCAGGAGCTCGATGCCGCAGCCGAGGCAGCAACGATTTTTTCGCGGTTCGCGGCTCCTGCAGATGTTCCGGCGGATACTTCGCCAATTAACATTCTCATCGATATGCTGGAGGTCGGAGGGCTGTTCACCTCTTCCGGCCGCAGGAATTCCGAGATTCAAACGGAAGACCTTTGTGTCGATGTCCAGCAGGACACCGACCCCAAGGCACCCGGCCGGTTTCGGTTTACGTTGCGAGTTGATGAAACCGATCATTTGGTGTGGATCGACTGGGTGCCCAAGAAGCGCAAATACTGGCTCACTTCGCCTGGACTAAGCAAGATCAAGTCCAAGGAAAATGAAAGGATTTCGCTGACCCGTCGGTTGAATCAACTTCAACCGTTCCGCATTATTACAGCTGATCTAAAACACACCTACGTAAACGGCGATTTCTACGCTCTTGATCTGGATCTCGCGAACGCCCGCGGTGCCGGCGGGCTTGTACTCGATCTGCTGACGCCAGTTGTAGGCTTGGATGCCATTGGTTCTGAGAAGGGTGAGATCCGCAACGGACATTTCGATGACTGGGAGGGCGGATCATTGTTCAGTTTCATCGACAGGGCCCTCAATCCGGGGGGCGGCCCCGCGTCACTTGGAGAGCCTTTCCCGGATCTGGTTTGCGATGACCTTCAGGATGAGGTTGGGGATTTCATCGGCGTTGACGAACGAGCAGCGAGTCCGCGTGTCGCCCTGATCGTGGCAAAGTGGAAGAAGGGCAGTCCGGGGGTGTCGGCGTCAGCCTTTTACGACGTTTGTGCGCAAGGCGTGAAGAACCTGGCCTACATGAAAAGCGATGGTAATCCGCTTCCGGGACCTCAGACCAGGTTCGACGGTAACTGGCGCCTGAGTGCGAATGGCCTGACACAGACCATCAATCGACGCCGCCACGGCCGCTCTTCCAAGGCCTTCCGCGCCGCATTTCAGCGAATGCGAACTGCCCCATCCACCGAGCGTTCCATCTGGTTAGTCTGCTCCGGCGGCATGCTCTCGTTGGAAAAGCTCAAGACGGAGTTCGCAAAGCCGCATCCTGAGCCGCACGTGCTCCAGTTTTACCACTTGGTTGTATCGACGTATTCGGCTTGCCAGTCCGTTGGGGTGCAGCTTCGCATATTTTGTGCTGAATGAAGATGACGGTTTTCCGCTGCTTCTAGCTAACATGAGCGGCATTCTGCCTTGACCGCTTCCAACTCAACACCTGGGTGGCGGTTCGAAGTCCTTCAGATCGGGCCAGTGTTCTGCTCGGCACCAGCGAGCGTCAAAAATTCAGCCGCGCGATCATCGGGCAATGATCCGAAATCGCCAGCATCTGATCTTTGCCGTTCGGGGTGCCTGCTTTGTTGCCACCCAGGTTTCCAATGCTCAGATGCTCGGCCGGTCCATCGCTCTTGATCCCGGGGCCGACGAGTATGTGATCAAGGCCCACCGGATTGCGGCATCCGAGATAATTGTCTGATGCCAGCAGCTGCGTTTCGGGCGTGGTCAGGTCGCGGATTTCGGCTTGGGTGCAGAGTGCCTGCCCAGCGTCGCTGATCTGGCAGTGCTCATCAAGGATCATGAGATTGGCGGTCGCCGGCTGACCGTCTGCGATCTCTTCAATGAGCGACCGAGACAGCACTCCCGCCGGCCGCGGCGTCGAGGTTCCGCTGGCGTCGGTCCTGGCCGGTCGCTGGTCGCGGAGCTCGTGCCAGACGTTGCGGTTGAAATCCCCGAGGAGGACGATCTTGGCACCGTCGGCTGCCGCGCGCTCGACCCAGCTTTCGATTGGATCGATCTGCTGCTGCAGGATTACGCAGTCCTTGTCTGATCCCTCCAGATTTCCACCGTCGAACGGCGATACGCAGCCGGACTTGAGGTGGACATCCATGATGCGAAGCAGTTTCCCATCAATCTTCAGCGTGAGCGCAAGACCCGGCCGTGGCCGCTTGTCGTCTGGGTTGGCAGGCAGGCTGAGCGCGTCCTCGATGGCGCAGGTGACCTTCTCGCCCAGCGTCTTCTTCCAGGCGATGACCAGGCGCTGCACCTTGTAGCCCGTCACCGGACAGAAATCGTAATCGGCGCCGCCATTCGGAAGCACTTCCCTGACGGACTGCTCGCCGCTGACTTCCTGGAAGGCGATGATGTCGGCAGGAAGAGACCGTGAGATGAAATTCGCGATCTGCTCCTGCCGCTTGCGGTAGGCGTCGAGATTGACGCGAACGGTTCCGCCGGCAAAGTAGACATTGCAAACCGGCAAGCGGCTGACGTCCCAGCCCTCGATCTTGAAGGCGTCGATGTCCCAACCTGGCTTGAAGCCGGCCTCCTGAGATGGTTTGAATTTGCCGGTGGCGGGATCTTCGACATAGTTCTTCGAACATTCGCCGATCCAGTGCTGCACGGTCTCCAGGTCCATGTGCCAGCCGAGGTTCCAGGTGGCGATGGTGACTTGGCTGGCCATCGCATCGGCCCATCCGCAAAGAACAAAAAGGCATGCTGCCAGATACCGGATCATCGGCGTCTCCCTCGCCCCAAAGTTGATTGTGGCGAGTGAATTACAATTCGCTAATCCGCGCAAGAGTTCCGCGAGCGCACAGCAGATATTTTCGATCATTCTCTCGATCTACAGCGGTTCAGGCGCGCTCGGACGTCCTTTGGTTCAGCCGACCTGCTCCACGGAGAGCGCCCCGGCAGGAAGGGGCTTGACCAACGACTTCGCCGGGACGGCGGGATCCAGCCAATCTGCCCAAGCGCCGCGTTCCAGGATGACGATCTGCCGATCGTGATAGGGCGCGATGTCCGGGCCCGGCTCCGTTGTCAGCATGGTGAACGCCTGGCCGACCTCCGGCGTTTCTCGCCAGATGCCGGCAATGCAGAAGATCGGCTCGTCCTTCCTGGTGAACAGCCACTTATCCTTGCGCTTTTTCTTCGGGTCCTTCGGGTCGGTGAATTCATAAAATCCGTCGGCGATAATCAGGCAGCGGTTGGAGGTGAACTCGCGCCCCTCCGACCGGAAATTGTACACCGGCCGCTTGTTCGGCCCCGGCCAGCTCCAGCGCCGCTGCACGAGTTCAGCCTCATCGCGGACGCCGTCGATCGACCTGACGATGGGGCCGACATCGGTGATCTTGATGTCCTCACGCGGTTCGAGGTTCGGTATGCCTTCGCCAAAGCGGATCTTGATCTTCAGATCGGCGAAATCCTTCGCGATCGAGGCAGCATCTACCATCAGCCGATAATCATTGCACATGCATCCCCCATGTCAGATTGGTTGCTTCGAAAATATGTTCCTGATATGTTCTATCTATGATGAGCGCGAAGGTTTTCCAGTCCGACGCCCCGCTCGACGAGCGCCGCGTCATCATAAGGCGCCATGATGGCGATGTGGAGATGGTGGAGCTGCTATGGGGGCTACGCCCCCGCGACGGCGGTCCTCGCGCCGTCAACGTCGTTCGATCGGAGGGAAGGACCTTTCCCACCCACCGCTGCCTGGTGCCGGCGTCAGAGTTCCGCCACAAGAGCTTCAGCTTTTCGCTCGCCAATGGCGACTGGTTCTATTTCGCGGGGATCTGGCGGCAGGCGTCTGAGGATTGGCCGGAGGCCTACGCGATCCTGACGATCGAGGCGAATGCCGATATCGCGCCCTATCACGACCGGCAGATGGCTGTGCTGACACGCGACCAGCGCATGGCGTGGCTCGACGGCCTTCCGGCCGAAGACGAAATCCTGCGGCCGCTGCCGGCGGGGACATTCCGGGTGAAGCGCCACGCGGGCGGGCGTGCTCAGCCGATGCTGGCGGTCTAAAGTGCCAAGCGCAACTGCGGCTCTGTTCCAGAAGTTTGCCGCTCCAGAGAGGACAGGGTGACGCCGAGCAGGCGGATGCCTTTTCGCGGCGGAAAGATTGGCGAAAGCAGCAGGCTGACTATTTCTTCGAGATCGGCGATCGCCGGCAGAGGTGCTACAACGGTCTTGCTGCGGGTGATCTGGGTGAAGTCGGCATATTTGACCTTCAGCGTCACGGTCTTGGCGCCGATCCCATTGGCCTCGCAGTAACCCCAGACCTTTTCGATCAGCGGCTGGAGCCCTTCGCGAGCCGGCTCATAGGCATGGAGGTCCTGCGAAAACGTATCTTCCGCGCCGACCGACTTGCGCACCCTGTTCGGCTTGACCTGGCGCTCGTCGATGCCGCGGGCGATGCCGTAGAAATATGGTCCCGACTTGCCAAAATGCTCCACCAGGAATTCGAGCGTCTGCTGCTTGAGATCGGCGCCGGTCTCAATTCCGAGCCGGTGCATCTTCTCGGCCGTCGCCGGCCCGACGCCATGGAATTTCTTGACGGGCAGGGCTTCGACGAACGCCGGGCCGTTCTTCGGCGTAATGACGGCCTGGCCATTCGGCTTGTTCAGGTCGCTCGCCATCTTGGCCAGGAACTTGTTGTAGGAAATCCCCGCCGACGCGTTGAGGCCGGTGACCTGCTTGATCTTTGCCCGGATCTCCTGCGCAATCTCGGTGGCGATCTCCATGCCTTTGAGATTTTGCGTGACATCGAGATAGGCCTCGTCGAGCGAGAGCGGCTCGATCATCGGCGTGTATTCGGCGAAGATCTCCCGGATCTGCTGGGACACCGCCTTATAGACATCGAAGCGTGGCGGCACGAAAATCAGCTCCGGGCATTTACGCTTGGCGGTCACCGATGGCATCGCCGAGTGGACGCCAAATTTGCGGGCCTCATAGCTCGCTGCCGCCACCACGCCGCGCGCCGCCGACCCGCCGACGGCAATCGGCTTGCCGCGCAGTTCCGGGTTATCCCGCTGCTCGACCGAGGCGTAATAAGCATCCATGTCGATGTGAACGATTTTTCGGACGGGGGGTGAGCTCATGTCGTTCATGGCGGTTTCAGCGATCGCGATGACATCGGCATCTGAAAATTTGCGCCGAAACAAAAAGGGAACATAGCAGCCTTCGCCGCGATATCAACCGATTCCGTGGCGCCTTGGCGCCGCAGTCGAAACTACCAGCCGCCGGAGGCGTTCTGATCCTGTAGAAATCAACATCAGGAGAAGCCCCATGGCTGATGACAGCACCACGACGATCCGAGCCACTTTTGAGACACGCGAAGCGGCCGATCTCGCCGTCGAACACCTCGTTCAGCAGCACGGGATTTCGAGGCCTGATATCTTCATCCAGTCGGCGACCGATCGCAACACGGCCGGCTCGGTGCCATCGGGCGGGGATGCCGCGCATGAGGAGGGTGCTCGCCGCGACGCGCCCCTCGAAGGCCAGATCGAGGTCTCAGCGGATATCGCATCCAGCCAGTTCGCCGCCGTCCAGCGCAGTCTCGGGCATGCCGGCGCGCTGCGTGTATCGAGCCGCTAAGCATGGCCGACAACCTTTCGAAATACCGCGCCAAGCGCGATTTCCAGAAGACCAGCGAACCGAGCGGTGAGACGCATGTCAAACCATCGAACCGCCGGCGGTTCGTCATCCAGAAGCACGATGCGACCCGGCTTCACTATGACCTGAGGCTCGAGCTCGACGGCGTGTTCAAGTCCTGGGCGGTGACCAAGGGACCCTCACTCGATCCGCACGACAAGCGGTTGGCCGTCGAGGTCGAGGATCACCCGCTCGACTACGGCGATTTCGAAGGCACGATCCCCAAGGGCCAGTACGGCGGCGGCACGGTGATGTTGTGGGACCGCGGCTATTGGGAGCCGGAAGGCAGGAAGTCACCGGAGGAGGCTCTGAGGAAGGGCGATTTCAAGTTCACGCTCGAAGGTAAGCGTCTCCACGGCAGTTTCGTCCTGGTCCGGATGCGCAACGATCGTGACGGCGGCAAACGGACCAACTGGCTGCTGATCAAGCATCACGACGATCATTCCGTCGAGGAGAATGGCGCGGCGATCCTGGAGGAGAATGCGACGTCGGTCGCCTCCGGCCGCAGCATGGAGCAGATCGCCGAGGGCAAGGGCCGCAAGCCGCGCCCGTTCATGATGGCGAATGCGGACGTCGAGGCGGACGCGGTCTGGGACAGCAAGCATGGTCTGGCGGCTGATGAGCGTAAGAAGAAGTACCGCAACCAAGTCGCGACCTCGACCGCCGTCGATCTGCCGGATTTCATTGATCCGCAACTCTGCGAGAAGGTTGCCCGGCCGCCAGCCGGCGACGATTGGCTGCACGAAATCAAGTTCGATGGCTATCGCATCCAGATGCGCGTTGCCGATGGCGTCGCGACGCTGAAAACGCGCAAGGGTCTCGACTGGACGGCGAAATATCCTGAGATCGCCGACGCAGCGTCCGAACTCCCCGACTGCATCATCGACGGCGAGATCTGCGCGCTCGACGAAAACGGCGCACCGGATTTTGCGGCGCTGCAGGCAGCGCTGTCGGAAGGCAGGACCGGCGATCTTGTCTATTTCGCCTTCGACCTGCTGTTCGACGACGGCGAGGACCTGCGGTCCATGCGTCTGATCGACCGTAAGGAGCGGCTGCAAAACCTTCTCAGCGATGCCGGCCGCGATCCCCGCATCCGCTATGTCGAACACTTCGAGTCAGGTGGTGACGCCGTGCTCCGCTCCGCCTGCAAGCTGCATCTTGAAGGCGTCATCTCGAAGCAGATGGATGCGCCCTATCAATCCGGCCGCACCGACACCTGGGCGAAGTCGAAATGCCGCGCTGGCCACGAGGTGGTGATCGGCGGCTACGCCAAGACCAATGGCAAATTCCGGTCTCTCCTCGTCGGCGTCCACCGTGGGGATCACTTCGTCTATGTCGGCCGTGTCGGCACGGGCTACGGCGCCAAGAAAGTCGAGACGCTGCTTCCGAAGCTGAAGGCGCTCGAGACGGCGAGATCGCCGTTCACCGGGATCGGCGCGCCGAAAAAGCAGACCGAGGTTGTCTGGGTGAAGCCCCAGCTCGTCGCCGAAATAGAATTTGAAGGCTGGACCACGGATGGCCTCGTCCGCCAGGCCGCCTTCAAGGGGTTGCGCGAGGACAAGCCGGCAAAAGACGTTGAGGCCGAGAAGCCGGCATCGGCCGCCAAAACCGATACGGCTCAACCTGCGCGAACTGCCAAGGCCAGACCCACCCGCCGCAAAGGTGCCAAGGCAGAGGTGTTGGGTGTGCTGATTTCCAATCCCGACAAACCGCTCTGGCCGGACGCTGGCGATGGTGAGCCGGTCACCAAGGAAGATCTGGCGCGCTATCATGAGGCTGTTGGCGGCTGGCTCATCGAGCATATCAAGGGTCGGCCCTGTTCGATTATTCGCGCGCCCGACGGTATCGGTGGAGAGCAGTTCTTCCAGCGCCACGCGATGCCCGGTACCTCGAACCTCCTCGAACTGGTGAAGGTCTTCGGCGACAAGAAGCCTTACCTCCAGATCGATCGGGTTGAGGGACTGGCGGCGATCGCCCAGATCGGCGGCGTTGAGCTGCATCCGTGGAATTGCGAGCCCGGCAAGCCGGAAGTCCCCGGCCGGCTGGTGTTCGACCTCGATCCTGGCCCCGACGTGCCGTTTTCAACTGTCGTTGCGACCGCGCGCGAGATGCGCGACCGTCTCGATGAGCTCGGTCTCGTCAGTTTCTGCAAGACCACCGGCGGCAAAGGACTGCATGTCGTCACGCCGCTTGCCGTCAATAAGCGCGAGCCGCTCAGCTGGGCAGAAGCGAAGGGTTTCGCCCATGACGTCTGTCAGCAGATGGCGCGCGACAATCCCGATCTCTATCTCATCAAGATGACCAAGAGCCTTCGGGGCGGCAGGATCTTTCTCGACTATCTCCGCAACGATCGCATGGCGACGGCCGTGGCGCCGCTGTCGCCACGGGCTCGGCCCGGCGCCACCGTGTCGATGCCGCTCACCTGGACGCAGGTGAAGTCCGATCTCGACCCGAAGCGATTTACGGTCCGCACCGTGCCGGCGCTGCTTGCGAAAACCTCCGCCTGGCAGGACTATTGTGATGGTGAGCGTCCGCTCGAGCCGGCAATCAAGCGGCTTGGAAAATCAAGGCGGGCAGCGTGACGAAGGGTAGGCTTCCAGGAGATGCCACACCGACCAACAAACGAGGACACGTTCGAGCGACCCTCGCGTGAGGGGGCAACGACCGACTTGCCGCATGACCGGATAACGGTCGAGCTGTTTCGGCAGGCGTTCCCGCGCGCACGGTGGAGCGACCGCCTGAACGCCTGGTTCGTGCCCGGCCGCACCGCGGGGAAGCGTATCGGCCGCTGGATGGCGGAGAGGGAGGCAGAGGCCGACAGGTTCGCCGACGAGAGGGGCAGGGATGCCTTTGCCTTTGAGCCGATCGACAGCCGGTATCTTGAGGCCGCGCCGGCGTTCCTCCAGATCCGCACACCCTTTTCGCGCACTGTCGTCAACGAGATCCGGGAAATTCCCTATGCGCGCTGGGACGATGATCGTCGCCTCTGGACCGTGCCCTATCGCTCGCTCGAGGAACTGCGGCAGCGCTGGCCGGCGATCGAGGCGGCGGCCGAACGGAATGAGCCGGAAGCACGGCGGGCGCGGCGCGAGGCCACCAAGGGGACGGACGAAGACGAGACGTCCAAGGCGAGAACCAGGGAGCGGCGGCGCAGGCGTTATCCGGTCCCCGCCGATGATGCCCCGCCAATCGATCGCGCGATCGGCACCCATGTCGGCGTCGTCTTCTTCACTGGCACGGACGGCGAATTGGCTGACAGAGCGACAATCGACGCCTTCTACTTTCCTGCGGAAAACGGCGAGGAATATGTCTGGGCGTCCTGGCGGTCGGGCTCTTTGGAAGAATTGGTCACGACCTGGCCGGCGCGGACGCCACCGGATCAGCACGAACTCGATCGCGGTTGGTGGATGCCGACGCTTGAGGAATTGCGTATCGCCCGGCGCGACGCCAAATCCAGGCGGCGGGCCAAAGAGCGCAGGGATAAGGACAAGTCATCCGGTGAGAGAACAGCAGACCACCCTTGAGGCGTTTCGACGCCTGCCGCCGGTCGAGCCGCGTGACCTCGTCGGGCTATGGAAAGGGCGCGGCGTTCCGGCCGGACATCCGTTCGACGGTGTGCTCGAAAATCTCGGCTGGTTCGGCAAGCGGTTTACCCCCGACATGCGGGCCGACGCCTTGCTGTTTCGCGCGGGCGAGCGTCGGCTCGTCGCCATCGATCCGAAATGGATACCGCTCCCGCTGGCCCTTCGTTTCCATGGACTCGGCAGGACGCGCATCGCCCGCAACCTGTTTTTCTATCTCCAGCGCCGGCTGCGGGCGAGGGGGCCGGTTGCCTCGCTGAAGACCATGGTATTCGGCGGGGTGGAGAGCGCGGCGATGGTCTATGATCACCAGCCGATTGTCGATCATTTCCGCCGTATCGATGATCGCAGGGTGATGGGGACGATGGTGATCAGAAGCGACGAGCGTTTCTATTTCTTCGAACTCGAACGTGTCGACGAGCCTTGAAAACCCGCGATCCCCACATCATCTATCGTCCATCACCCGTTTTGACGATTGCCCTGTCGAGCAGCCTGTCTGCCTCGTGCGATTGTCCGGGTCGGACAGGGCGCTCCTCGAAAGGGTCGAGCGCCCTTTCCATTTCAGCCGGCCGGCTTCTCAGTCATGTCGAAGACAGCGGCATTGTCCTGGATCTCGCGCAGGCCTTTGTAGGATGCGTGCCGCAAATTGCCCTCGTGAGTCCACCCGCGAAACTCGATCTCGGCAATCAATGTCGGCTGGGCGAAGACCAGGTTCTTGCCCTTGAGCGCTACCGCCGGCCGTTTGGTCTTCAGCTTGTCGAGCGTGGTGCGCAGGTACTCGGCATCCTTGGTGTTGAAGCCGGTACCGACCGACCCGACGTAGACCCAGTCATGCCCTCTGCGGCCGGCAAGAAGCAGGCTGCCGATGCCGCCGCGCGCGACGGTCGACTGCTCATAGCCGACGATCATGAAGCTTTCGCTCTCGACGCATTTGATCTTCAGCCAGTCGCCGGTGCGGCCCGGGCGGTAGGGTCGGTCCCGGTGCTTGGCGATAATGCCTTCGAGCCCCATCGAGCAGGCGTTCTCCAGGAGCACGGCGCCGTCGCCGTACACTTCCTCCGACAGCTGAATCGCGCCGGTGGCGCCATCGAGGAAGTCCTCAAGCAGGTGCCGGCGGACGGCGAGTTCGGATCCCGTCAGGTCATGACCGTCGAAATACAAGAGGTCAAAAGCGAAGAACACCGACTCCGTCGACGTGCGCTTGCCCCCGCGGCCGCCAAGCGAGCGCTGCAGCGCCCCGAAATCCGATCGGCCCTTGTCATCCAGCACAACTGCCTCGCCATCGAGGATAGCGGTTCCGACACCGAGCTTTTTCGCGGCCTCGGCGATCGCCGGAAAGCGGTGGGTCCAATCATGGCCGCCGCGGGTGATGATCCGAACGCCCTTGGGCTCGATGTGGATCGCCAGCCGATAGCCGTCCCACTTCACCTCGAACGCCCAATCCGGACCTTTGGGCGGGTGGGTCTTCAGCAGCGCCAGGCAGGGTTCGATCCTGTCGGGCATCGGATCGAGGGGAAGATTGGGTTGCGCCGGATCGCGCGGCCGGGCGGGCTTCGATTTGAGAAACTGCTCGTCCTGCAGCAGTGGTTTGGCGCGTCGGCTCATCGGCCGGCCCGTTTCTCGGCAGCGACCGACTTCTTCAGGGCATCCATGATATTTACGACATTGTTCGACGGAGCCGACGGTGCGGACTTGCCCTTGCTTGTCGATGGCTTCTTCAGTGTCTTCTTCTTGGCGGCGATGATGTCGAGCAGCCGCTCCTGGACCGGGTCGGCGACCATTTTCGGGTTCCAGTCCTTCGTCTGCTTTTTGATCAGTTGCTGGACCAGCGGCATCATGTCCGAGTCGGCTTCCTCGTCGCCGATAGCTTCGAAATAGCTGTCTTCATCGCGAACTTCATCACCATAACGCAGCGTCCAGAGCACGATACCCTTGCCGCGTGGCTCGAGCATGACGGCGCGCTCACGCCGCGAGATCACCAGCCGGGATATGCCGACCATGTTCTGGGCTTCCATCGCGTCTCGGATGACCGAAAATGCCTCCTGCCCGACGGGATCGTTCGGAGAGAGATAATAGGGCGTGTCGAGCCAGATCCACTCTATGCTGTCGCGCGGCGTGAAGGTGGAAATGTCGATGGTCTTCGTGCTCTCCAGCGCCACGTTCTCGAGCTCCTCGTCTTCGAGAATGACGTATTCGTCCTCGCCGCGCTGATAGCCTTTGACCTCGTCCCCTTCCTTGACCGGCTTGCCGGTAACGGAGTCCACATACTGGCTGACCACGCGGTTCTGGGTCTGGCGATTGAGCGTATGGAAGCGGACCTTCTCGCTTTCGGAGGTGGCCGGCATCATCTGCACCGGGCAGGTGACGAGCGACAGTTTGAGGTAGCCTCTCCAATACGGACGCAGAGCCATGGCGGCATCCTCCCGTCAACCTGCGCGCCGGGTCGGCGGTGCCGCGGGCTGTTTCGATTTCGCGGCGGCTTTTGCGGCCTTCTGGCGGCCGGCCCCGCGGTTGGCGTTAGCAGCAGTGCGCTTCGGCTTCGTCGCCTTGGCGCCGATGCCGGCACTTTCCCTGAGCGCCTGCAGGAGATCGCTGGGCTTGGAGGCGACCGGAGCCTTCTTCTTCGGCAGCGCGCGACCCTCGATCTTGGCTTTCACCAGTTCGGCGACGGCGGCCTCATAGCGATCGTCGAACGTGCTGGCGTCGAAGCTGCCCTTCTTGGTGCCGATGATGTGTTCGGCGAGTTCGAGCATTTCGCCTCCGATCTTCAGATCCGGCATGTCGTCGAATGCCTTGTCGGACGAGCGGACCTCGTAGTCGAAGTTCAGCGTCGAGGCGATCAAGCCCTTGCCGTGCGCCCGGATGAGGACGGTGCGCATCCGGCGGAAGAGCACGGTCTGGGCGATTGCCGCTACCCCTTCCTTTTTCATGCCGTCGCGCAAGAGCAGGAAGGCATCCGTGCCCATCTTGTCGGGCGCCAAGTAATAGGGCTTGTCGAAATAGGTGGTGTCGATCTGCGAGCAGGGAATGAAGGCCTCGATCTTCAGGGTCTTGTTGCTTTCGGGCACTGCCGCAGCGACCTCCTCGGGCTCAAGCACGATATATTGGCCGTTCTCGATTTCGTAGCCTTTCACCTGGTCCTCGCGCTCGACCGGATCGCCGGTCTCGCTGTCGACGAACTCCCGTCTGACGCGGTTGCCGGTCTTGCGATTAAGCGTGTTGAAGGCGATGCGCTCCGAGGAAGAGGCGGCGGTATAGAGCGCCACCGGACAGGAGACCTCTCCGAACTTGATATACCCCTTCCAATTGGCTCTTGGACCCGCCATGACACCGACACTCCGCACGCAACTCAAGCGATTCAAGTGATTCGGCGGCGAATCGTTCCGAGTCGAAACGAATCATTTTTCAATGACTTAGCTCTATTCGGATGCGCGTTTTGCGAGTCCCGCCTAGATTCCTGATTCCATGCATCTTTTAGCGTCGGCGCGCGTTTTCTGGATGGAACAACCTGCAAGGAGTCCTGCCATGAGCAAGCGTGAACTGATCGATACCGGCACCGATAAGCGCTATGTCCGTCGCGACAAGCAAGGCAGGTTCAAGGAGAGCGACGATGTCTCGCGGTCGCTGTCGGCCGATGTCCGTCGCGACGCCAAACGCGAAGCGAAACCGGGCCAGGGCGATAAGGGCGACCGTAAGCACTGAATTCAAAGACGTGCCAGCACAAGCGCCGACGTTCGGTCCTCGATCGTCGATGCGCTTTCGCTGACGCATGCAAAAAAATTCCCAACCCGGTCATCAAATTGAATCCGTTCATGGAATCCGTCAGGCCCGCACCTACGCTGAACTTGAGCGCGCCGGGTGCGCATTGACTCGTTTTCGCTTTAAGAACAAATAGAGAACATAATTCCATTTCTCAAGTCGAAAACGGGTTGCCGTAAAGGAGATCATGACCACAGCCGCCGCCAGTTCGAACTCCGTTCTCAACGATCTGCGCGAGAAAATCGCCAGCTTGGAAGGAGCCGGCTTGCGCTCTCGCAGTGCGCTGCCATTCGGGGTTGGTGCGATCGATGCGCAGCTGCCGGGCGGCGGATTGGCCTATGGCGCGCTGCACGAAGTGGCAGGCGGTGGAAACGGCGCGATCGACGGGGCGGCTGCCGCTCTCTTCATCGGCGGCATTGCTGCCCGCACCACCGGCAAGGTCGTCTGGTGTCTCACCCGCTTCGATCTCTTCTTTCCGGCGCTCGCCCAGGCCGGGCTTCATCCTGACCGCGTCATTTTCGTCGAGTGCGACAAGGAAGAGACGGTGCTCGCCAGCTTCGAGGAGGCACTGCGGTATGGCGGCCTTGGCGCCGTCGTCGCCGAACTGGTGCGCCTGCCGATGACGGCATCGCGCCGTCTGCAGCTGGCTGCAGAGAAATCCGGGACATTGGGCCTGGTGATCCGCCGCTGGCGCCGGCAGACGGAAGCCTCGGACTTCGGCATGCCGACGGCCGCGGCGACCCGGTGGCGCATTTCGGTGCTGCCGTCCGAGCCTCTTCCGGTTCCGGGTGTGGGGCGCGCGCGATGGCTGGCGGAACTTATGAGGGTCAGAGCAGGGGAGGGAGGCGATTTCATTATCGGAGCATGTGATGGCCAGGGTCGTATCTGTCTTTCTTCCGACACTGCCGACCGACCGGATCAGGCGGGCCGATCCTTCGCTACCGGTTGAAACGCCGCTGGTGGTGATCGCCAGGAGTGGTTCGAAGCGATGGATTGCCGCGGCTGATCAGGCAGCGACCAAACTCGGCCTTCGTCTTGGCACGCCGGCGGCCAAGGCGCAGGCATTGGTCCAAGGCCTGATGATGATCGATGCGGATCCGGCGGCCGACCTCGCGGCGCTGGAACGGCTGACGCTCTGGGCCTTGTCGCAATATTCGCCTGTCGTCGCCATGGATGCTCCCGACGGCATCGTCATGGACACGGAGGGCGCCGACCATCTTCAGGGTGGCGAAGAGCTGATGCTGTCGGGTCTCGTCAATCGCTTGCGCGGTCGGGGTCTCGCAGCGCGAGCGGCGATCGCCGATACTTGGGGTGCAGCGCACGCGCTCGCCCGGACCACGGATCGCGAGACGATGATAATCCCGCGCGGCCAAACGGCCCGGGCGGTGAACCGCTTGCCCTTGTCGTCGCTGCGACTGCAGGGGGAAACTGTGGCCAGCCTCCGCACCCTCGGCTTTGCCACCGTCGGCGATCTCGCCGCCACTCCACGTGCGCCGCTGATCCTACGCTTCGGGCCGGAAGTTGCACGGCGTCTCGACCAGGTGTTCGGCCGACTTGCCGAGCCGATCGATCCGATCCGTCCGGCGGAACTTGTCGAGGTACAAAAATCCTTCGCCGAGCCGATCGGTGCGCCGGAGACGATCGAGAAATACGTCACCCGCCTGGTGCGCCAACTCTGTCTGGAGCTCGAGACGCGCGGGCTCGGCGTTCGACGCGCTGACCTCATCGTCCACCGCGTCGATAACACCATGCAGGCGCTCCGGGCCGGCACGGCCAAGCCGGTCCGCGATATCGCCTGGTTGACCAAACTCCTCCGCGATCGCATCGAGAGGATCGAGCCTGGCTTCGGCATTGAGAAGCTCAGCCTGGCGGCGATCATCGCCGAACCACTGATCGAGACTCAGTCGGCATCCTCGCTGATCGAAGAGCAGATCACCGACGTGACGCCGCTCATCGATGTCCTCGGCAACCGCGGTGGCCAGCGGATTTTCCGTGTCGCCCCCGTCGCAAGCGATGTTCCGGAGCGCAGCGTCCAGCGGATCGCCCCGACAGCCGACGAGGACGGCGCCACCTGGCCGCTGCATTGGCTGCGTCCGCCCCGGCTTCTGGCGCGGCCGGAACCGATCGAGGTGATTGCGCTCTTGCCGGATCATCCGCCGGTCTCCTTTACCTGGCGCGGGAAGCGGCGCCGGGTAAAGCGTGCCGACGGCCCGGAGCGAATTTTTGGAGAATGGTGGCAGCGCAGTTCCGAATGGATCGCAGTGCGGGACTACTTCCTCGTCGAGGATGATGCCGGTGAGCGCTTCTGGATTTTTCGATCCGGTGATGGTGTCGATGCGGACACCGGATCGCACACATGGTTCCTGCACGGAGTGTTTGCGTGATGCGCTACGCCGAGCTTCAGGTCACCACACACTTCTCGTTCCTCCGCGGCGCAAGCTCGGCCGAGGAACTGTTCGCGACCGCAAAGCTCATGGGCATCGAAGCGCTCGGCGTCGTCGACCGCAACAGCCTGGCCGGCATCGTCCGGGCGCTGGAGGCGTCGCGCGCCACCGGCCTCAGACTCGTCGTCGGCTGCCGGCTCGATCTCCAAGACGGGATGTCGATCCTCGTCTATCCCACAGATCGCGCCGCCTATTCGCGGCTGACACGGCTGCTGACCTTGGGGAAGAGCCGGGGAGGGAAGGCGAAGTGCATCCTGCATCTTGATGACGTGGCGCTCTATTCCGAAGGCCTTATCGGCGTTCTCGTGCCGGATATGCCGGACGACGCCTGCGCCGTACAGCTCAGGAAGATGGCCGAGGTCTTTGGCGACCGCGCCTATGTCGCGCTCTGCCTGCGCCGGCGCCCGAATGATCAGCTTCGACTGCATGAGCTGTCGAACCTGGCGGTCAAGCAGCGGATAAAGACAGTCGTCACCAACGATGTGCTGTTTCATGAACCCGGTCGGCGCCAGCTGCAGGACGTCGTCACCTGCATCAGGACCCGTTCCACCATCGACGATGTCGGCTTCGAGCGTGAGCGGCACGCCGATCGATTTCTCAAGCCGCCGGAAGAAATGGCTCGCCTCTTCCCCCGCTATCCGGAAGCCCTGGCGCGGACCATGGAGATCGTCGAGCGCTGCAGGTTCTCACTCGAGGAACTCGTCTATCAGTATCCCGAGGAGGCGCTGATTCCTGGCATGACAGCGCAGCAGTCGCTTGAGCATTACACCTGGGAAGGCGTCAGCACACGTTATCCCGAAGGTCTGCCTGATCATGTCGAGAAGACCATCCACCATGAGCTCGCTCTGATCGAGACGATGCGCTACGCACCCTATTTCCTGACCGTCTTTTCGATCGTCCGGTTCGCCCGATCGCAGGGCATTCTCTGCCAGGGCAGGGGATCGGCCGCCAATTCCGCCGTCTGCTATGTGCTCGGCGTCACCTCGATCGACCCGGACACCAATGATCTGTTGTTTGAGCGGTTTGTCAGCCAAGAGCGTGACGAGCCGCCCGACATCGATGTCGACTTCGAGCACGAGCGGCGCGAGGAGGTGATCCAGTGGATCTACAAGACCTACGGCCACGACAAGGCGGCGCTTTGCTCGACCGTCACCCGCTATCGCGCCAAGGGCGCCATTCGCGACGTCGGCAAGGCGCTGGGCCTGCCCGAGGATCTGATCAAGGCGCTCTCCTCCGGCATTTGGTCCTGGTCGGAGGAGGTGGGCGGGCAACATGTGCGCGACCTCGGCCTCAATCCGGACGATCGGCGTCTCGCTTTGACCTTGAGACTCGCCCGGCAACTGATGGGCGCGCCGCGCCATCTCGGTCAGCACCCCGGTGGATTCGTGTTGACGCACGAACGTCTCGACGACCTGGTGCCGATCGAGCCCGCGACTATGGTCGACCGGCAGGTGATCGAATGGGAAAAGGACGATGTCGAAGCTTTGAAAATGATGAAGGTCGACGTGCTGGCGCTCGGCATGCTGACCTGCATGGCCAAGGCCTTCGCGCTGATCGGCAAGCATAAAGACCAGGATCTCGACCTCGCCACCATCCCGCAGGAGGATCCGGCGACCTATGCGATGATCCGAAGGGCCGACACGCTCGGCACCTTCCAGATCGAATCTCGCGCCCAGATGTCCATGCTGCCGCGCATGAAACCGAGGACCTTCTACGATCTCGTCATCCAGGTGGCGATCGTCCGCCCCGGCCCGATCCAGGGTGACATGGTGCATCCGTATCTGCGCCGGCGCGAAGGCAAGGAGAAGGTCGAATATCCGACACCCGAACTGGAGGCGGTCCTTCACAAGACCCTTGGCGTGCCGCTGTTTCAGGAGTCCGCGATGAAGGTGGCGATGGTCTGCGCCGGGTTTACCGGCGGCGAAGCCGACCAGCTCCGCAAATCGATGGCGACCTTCAAGTTCACGGGCGGCGTTTCGAGGTTCCAGGACAAGCTTGTGAACGGGATGATCAAGAACGGATATTCGAAGGAGTTTGCGGAGAAGACATTTTCGCAATTGGAAGGCTTCGGCTCCTACGGCTTCCCCGAAAGCCATGCCGCCTCCTTCGCCCTGATCGCCTACGCCTCGAACTATGTGAAATGCCATTTTCCGGAGGTCTTCTGCACGGCGCTCCTGAATTCGCAGCCGATGGGATTTTACGCCCCGGCGCAGATCGTCGCCGACGCCAGGAAGCACCGCGTCGAAGTCCGGCCCGTCTGCATCAACCGCTCGCGCTGGGACTGCACGCTGGAGAGGATCCATGACACCGACCGGCATGCCGTTCGCCTCGGCATGCGCCAGGTGCGCGGATTGGCGACCGCCGACGCGGCGCGCATCGTCGCCGCTCGCGCCGACGAGCCCTTCGCATCCGTCGACGACATGTGGCGGCGCTCGGGTGTACCCGTCGCCTCGCTCGTCGAGCTTGCCGAAGCCGATGCCTTCCTGCCATCCCTCTGTCTCGAGAGGCGTGATGCGCTCTGGGCAATCAAGGCGCTACGCGACGAGCCGCTGCCGCTGTTTAGCGCTGCGGCGGAGCGGGAGGCCCGGGCGATCGCCGAGCAGCAGGAGCCGGACGTCGAGCTCAAGCAGATGACCGAGGGTCACAACGTCGTCGAGGACTACAGCCACACGGGTCTTACGCTTCGCCAGCACCCTTTGTGTTTCCTGCGAAGCGACCTCGTGAAGCGTCGGATCGTCACCTGTGCCGAGGCGATGACAGCGCGTGACGGGCAATGGCTGATGGCGGCCGGCTTGGTGCTGGTGCGCCAGCGGCCGGGCTCGGCCAAGGGCGTGATGTTCGTTACCGTGGAGGACGAGACCGGTGTGGCGAATGTCGTCGTATGGCCAAATGTCTTCGACCGGTCGCGCCGGGTGGTGCTCGGCGCCAGCATGATGGCGATCAACGGCAGGATCCAGCGGGAAGGCGAGGTGGTCCATCTCGTCGCGCAGCAGCTGTTCGATCTCTCGACCGATCTGTCGAGCCTTGCCGAGCGCGATGGGGCGTTCCGGCCGCCGACCGGCCGCGGCGACGAGTTCGCGCATGGCACCCCCGGGAGTCCGGATTCCCGCGAGCGGCTGGTGCCGGGTGTCCGGCCGCGGGATCTATTCGTGCCGGATCTTCATATCGACACGCTGAAAATCAAGAGCCGGAATTTTCAGTAGGGGAGAGTTCGAATGGCGATCACTAATCGTCAGGGGAGAACACATCATCGGTGGACGACTATTCCGCCATCAGTTTGCAGATCCCCGCTATCAGTCACCGTCCATCGCTGGTACGAGCGCTAGAATACTCCGCGCGCGGTTACGGACCGGTTCGTCGACCATGCTGCCGTCGACCGATGCAGCGCCGTCTGCTGATGTAAGGACACGGCGTGCCCAGGCAACTTCCTGCTCGGACGGCAGAAAGGCATTTTTGACAACCGACACTTGCTTGGGATGGATACACAGCTTGCCAGTCATGCCGAGAGACCGGGCATGCTCTGCGTCATCACGACTGAAAGCGTCGTCGTCCAGTTGCAATGTGACGCCGTCGATGGGGGCGGTGATAGACGCCAAGCGCGATGCGAGTACCAGTTCCAGGCGGACAGGTAGAAGGTTTTCACGCAGATGGACCATGCCGATATCGACACAGAAATCCACCGATCCGAAAGCGAGGCGCCGCACGCAGGGTGTGGCTGCAAGCATTCTTGCAGAGGCCAGTCCCTGGGCGGTTTCTATCAGCGCGATGAGGGGAACCCCAACCGCATCTCCCACAGATTGGACTGCCGAGGGGTCGCCTGATTTAGGCAGCATGACGGCCGCTGGCGCAAGCGCGGCGACCGCCGCTACATCAGATACGTGCCACGGCGTTCCGTGGGCGTTGATCCGGACGATAATCGGTAGATCAGTGAATTCGGCAGTCAAGGATGCGCGTGCAAATTCCTTCCTCTCGACGGCAACCGCATCTTCAAGGTCAAGAATTACGGCGTCGGCCCCTGACGAGGCAGCCTTGCCAAACCGCTCAGGTCGATCCGCCGGGACGAATAATGGCGCCCGAATTGTTGAAAGGTTCACCATTGTGCGCGCGCTTCCGTCGTTATTGGGCCGTCGGCGCAGCGGTTTCATAGCCGTATGCCGTCGCCGTCCTGACTGCGTTTATTGTAAAATCGTCGATGTGGAATGGTGGGGCGAAACTCTGGAGGTCAAATTGCCGGGCACCGTCCGCAAATGTAAGTAGTGAACGAACTAGCATCGATGTCTGCCCTGGAAAGCGTACATCTCTCATGCCGGAGAACTTTGCTCGGAAAAAATTGACCGATCGCATTGTGTTGATCCTTTGGCCGGGTTGCGCCCTGTCAGGTTCGCTCAGCCAGCTGGAGAGGCATTGCCGAATACTTATTTGACACAGTCACCAGTGTAAACGCGCATAGGCAGCAATAAGATATAGCTAGATCCTATAGCCACGATATGATCGACGTGGCTCCCCTAGCCGAGGCGGTCGAGGCATTCTCAATGCCGGATATTACGGTAGAGGGAGGACGACCGTGTTAGACTCGATGAAAGGCCTTATTTTCGTTGCTGCGCTGGCGACTGCCAGCTTTGCGACGCCTGCTCTGTCCGAGGATAAATCCTCTGCAGTCAGCCAACTTCCGGCAGATCTTCAGGAAGCCTATGTCGGAGTAGATCCGGAGCAGCCGATCGGCGACTCCGCCTACAGGGACTACAAGCCCAAGAACGGCCCTCCGTGGAAGATCGGATACGCCAGCTCTTACTCTGGCAATACCTGGCGCGCCGAAGGCATGAAACGTCTTATGGAGAAGCTGCTGCCGGAGTACAAGAAGGCCGGTTTGGTCAGCGAAGTGATGGTAACGCAATCTGACCTCAAGGACGCTGTTCAAATCCAGCAGATACGCCAGCTGGTCGATCAAGGTGCCAACGCAATCATTGTTTGCTGCTCAAATCCGGTAGCTTTGAATGGCGCTGTCGAGTATGCCTACAAAAACGGCGCCGTCGTCTTTTCGTATTCCGGTTATCTGACGTCTGACAAGGCTCTGAGCGCCTCTGCGAATTACGCCCAAGGCGGTTATGAAATCGCGAAAGCACTGATCGAGGAGGTTGGCAGCAAGGGCAATTTCTTGCTTGTATCCGGCATCGCCGGCGCGGCCTCGTCCGAGAGCTTCGACACCGGTGCAAGACGTGCCTTAAGCGAATTTCCTGACGCAAGGTTGGCCGGTCAGGTTTTCGGCAACTGGACTGATCAGGTCGCGCAGACCGAAGTACAGAAGTTTCTCGCCACCCATCCAGGCGAGATTGATGGCATCATCGCGCAAGGTTCCCAAGAGACAGGTATTTTGAAGGCCGTGCTGCAGTCTGGACGCGACGTAATGCCTATTTCGTTGGCTGGTTCCGCCGGCGCAGCCTGCTATCTGAAGCAGCATCCCGGCTGGATCAGCCATGCCTTTCAGATCTGGCCTCCAGGTGACGAGATGGAGCTGGGGTTTAACGCGGTTATCCGTACGCTCCAAGGGCAGGGACCGATCATTCAGTCAATCCTTCGCCCCGTCTATCGCGTGTCAGCGGAAGATTATGTGAAGAGCCTGCCCGAAGACTGCTCCGTGGACTCTACGGACTATATCCAGCCCGGGATAGAAACATGGTTCCCGAGCGAGCGCGCCGACGGTTATTTCCTTCGCCCGGCCGACCCACTCGCCGCTCCCGCTAAATAAACGCCTCTTGTGATGCGGCGCTCCAGCTGTCTGGGGCGCCGAGATTCAGTAGAAAGACTTTCGATACCAGAATTCCGGGTCTGGGTTTAACCAATACCATCTGCGGTCCTGTCTGCCGTCGTGATCGACATGCTTCTGCTTGCTGTCGTCGGTGGTGGCTTTGTCGGTGTGGAACATGCCAGTCTCGTCACTGCGGTGGCTGACCTGGCGATCATTGGGAACTCGCTTCAGGGCGGTTCCGGGAGGTATGGCGCATCGACCATCGGCTTGTGTTCGTGCAAAAGCGTTCCTCATTTCTGATAGGGATGGGGCTCAGCTACGGCTCGCAACAAAGCATCTTTGGTCTGCTGATCCGGCGATAGTTGCGCTGCATGCGCGGGCGCCGCTCGTTCGCTACGAGATCTGACAATGATCCACGACTTGAAATGAAAAAGGGAGAAGAGGCATGAATACTCACACATATACAAACCAGTTGAAGATCGACTTCGATGGTCCTTACCTGATGACCATCGGCGGCCGACTTGTCGACGCGCCGAACACATTCGAGGTCCACAATCCGGCAACCGGCGCCGTCGTCGCGAATGCGCCCGAAGCTTCGCGCGAGCAGGTCGATGAGGCTATCGCGGCTGCGAAGGAGGCCCAGCCCGGTTGGGCCGCCTTAAGCTGGGAGGAACGTCGGGATTACATAACGGCCTATGCGGATGCATTGGATGCCAACAAGGAAAGCATCATCACACTGCTGACGACGGAGCAAGGCAAGCCGCGGCATTCCATGGCCACCACTGAGGTGGACTATGCGATCTTTTGGGTGCGTGAGGTTGCCAAGCGCGCACTCCACGAAGAGATCATTGAGGATACTCCAGATCATGTCGTCAAAATCGTGCGTTCGCCGCTCGGCGTCGTAGGTGCCATCACGCCGTGGAACTTCCCGATCTTGCTCGGCCTCTGGAAGCTGGCACCGTGCCTGATCACCGGCAACACCATAGTTATCAAGCCCTCTCCCTTCACCCCGTTGGGTACACTCCGCTTCGGTGAAATCGCGCAGAAAATCTTCCCGAAGGGCGTTGTCAACGTCGTATCGGGCGGCAACGAACAAGGCGTCTGGCTAACGGATCATCCTTCCGTGTCAAAAATATCGTTCACGGGCTCGACGGCAACGGGCAAGAAAGTTATGTCGGCCGCCGCGCTTTCGAACTTGAAGCGCGTCACGCTAGAGCTCGGCGGAAACGATCCGGCGATCGTCATGCCCGGTACGGACTACAAGGCGCTGATACCGACCTTGTTCGATGCGGCCTTCGGCAACTCTGGGCAATGGTGCATTGCGGTCAAGCGTCTCTACGTCCACGAGTCTCTTTACAAGGATTTTCTGAAAGACTTCGTGGAATACGCCTCTGCGAAAGTCGTCGGAAACGGAATGGATCCTAGGACTGACCTAGGGCCGATTCAAAACAGAATGCAGTACAACAAGCTTCTGAACCTGTTCGCAGACGTCAAGTCCAAGGGTTACAAGGTCCCCCTCGGCGGAACGATTGATGAAAGCCTCCCCGGCAATTTCGTTCCCATCACGATCGTCGACAATCCCCCGCGCGAAAGCCGCATCGTTCGTGAAGAACCCTTCGGTCCGATCCTTCCTATCATTTCATGGAGCGATCTCGACGAAGTCATTCAGGACGCTAACAATACCGAGTTTGGTCTGGCGGCATCGGTGTGGGGACCTGATCGAGATGAAGCGATCCGTGTCGCTCATCGCATCGAGGCGGGTACGGTCTGGGTCAACGAAATCCACATTCACGGCATCGACATCCCTTTCGGCGGCCATAAGCAGTCTGGAATGGGAGTCGAGAACGGACGGGAAGGTCTCGAAGAGTTTACCAACGCCAAGACATACATGTTCAGGAAGTGAGTTTTCCCGCAGCAGCGCAAGCAATGAGGGTTTGACGGGAGGCGATCCGGTCGGCTCCCTATCGCTTTGACAAACTGACAGTCTGGTCACAGGCTGTTCAGATCGCTTCGCGACACACACGATTACTGGCCGACGCGGCGTTATTGACTTAAGAGAAATCAATAGCGGACTTGGGAGGTAGTTGTGGACGTTCGTCAACTGAAATATCTCATTGCGATTGCCGAAAAGCGATCCTTCGCGGCAGCTGCCGAAGCGCTCGGCATGGCTCAGCCGTCACTGTCGGTTCAGATGAAAAATCTGGAGCACCGTCTGGGGACCGAACTCTTCGTGCGTTCTCCGCGAGGGGTGACGTTGAATGAAGCGGGAGAGGTCCTGCTCCTGCATGCCGGTCAGATTCTCCATGCTGTTGAGGTGGCCACGAATGAGGTCCGCGAGGCCGGACGAAACCCGTCCGGCCCCGTCATTTTCGGGTTTCCTTCTTCCGCCTCGATGGTGCTGTCCGTTCCCTTGGCGGAAACGATCAGGCTCGAATATCCAGACATCAGGCTTCGTGCAGTCGACGCTATGAGCGGGTTCATCAAGGAGTGGCTGGAGGAGGAAACAATTGATCTAGCGCTTCTTTACGAGACGAGCGGCCTGGCTAATGCTGAGGTGAGGACTCTGCTTCACGAGGAGCTGTATTTTTATGCCGCGCCGGATTTGTGGCCATTCGACAGCAGCCTGGCTCAACCGGTGACGCTTTCCAGCATCCAAAACATCGAGTTGGTCCTACCCTCGAAATCGCATGGCTTGCGGATGCTCATCGATCAGCACTGTAAGCAGGCTGGTGTCACGCTCAATATCGTCGTGGAGATGGACTCTCTTTCCCAGATCAAGTCGCTCGTTTCCAGGGGCAGCGCGTGCACTATCCTCGCACCCGCCGCAGCTAACGATAGCGAGACGCGTGGAGAATTGATCGGCGCGCCAATCGTAGATCCGGTTATATCGCGACCTGTTTATCTTGTCCGAAACCCGAAACGGATGCGGACAAAGGCATCGGCAGTCGTCGAGAAAGCCACAATCGACGTTGTGCGCGAACTCGTCGAACGAAATATTTGGCGCGGCAGGCTGGACGCTGGTGCGTTGCTCGAAGGGCAATAGCCTCTGCCTATATCGGATATTGTCATACTCTAATTGTCGGGTATCCCATTCTTGGTCTAGTTTTCGGTGGTAGGCGGAGGCTTGTGGGTCGAGGGGGAGGTTAGCCTCGGGCATATATCTCGGCTTTGAGCTCAAGGCTCGAGGCGATCATATCATCTAATAATTACGACATCGGCGAGCGGTGGGCGGAACGTCAGGAGCTCAGGGTTGATACTGGCATCCGCTTCGCCAAAGGCTTTTGTTCTGCACTCGAAGCGCGGAGTCGCGCTTGAGCAGATAAAGTGATGCGGTTGCCGGCAATGGCTCGCAACGAACCCGGATAGAGAACATGCGTTTGAGAGATAAGACAGCATTGGTGACCGGCGCGGCATCCGGATTCGGCAGAGCAATAGCTCGCCGCTTTGCAGCCGAAGGGGCGAACGTCGCGATCGTGGATCTTAACAGTCCGGCCGCTCAGACCGTTGCGGCGGATATCGGCGGTTCGGCTATGGCCGTGAAATGTGACGTATCGAAGGGCGATCAAGTTGCCGAAGCGGTTGCTGCGGTGATCGACCGCTTCGGAAAAGTCGACATAGTGGTCAATAATGCAGGCTGGAGTCACAAGAACCAGCCTCTGATGGAGGTGGACTTCGCAGCATTCAAGCGGGTCTACGAGATCAATGTCGATTCCATCTTCCATGCGACAAAGGCGGTTGTCCCGCATTGGCGAACAATCGGCGGCGGTGTGATGATCAACGTGGGGAGCACCGCCGGTATTCGCCCTCGTCCGGGGCTGAGTTGGTACAACAGCTCAAAAGGTGCTGTGAACTTGATGACGAAGACGCTGGCTGTCGAGCTTGCCCCCGACGGTATCAGGGTTTGCGGATTGGCCCCAGTCATGGGCGCAACGGCTCTGCTGGAGACGTTTATGGGCCTGCCGGATACGCCCGAGAACCGATCTAAGTTCCTCGCTTCAATTCCGCTCGGCCGTCTCTGCGAGCCGGAGGACATGGCAAATGCTGCACTATATCTCGCATCCGACGAAGCCTCGTTCATAACTGGCGTCATCCTGGAGGTCGATGGTGGCAGAACAATTTAGGGACCAGGCGTCATAGCGGATCACCCGCAGGGGAAGTGCCGAACGTAAGGCTGCGAGCGCGGCTGACCGAGCACAACACACGACACGGCGGATCTAACATTCATCCACGGGAGCGATCGCGCCCCTGGTGTGGAGGATATTGCTGTTCGCAACATGAGCACAGGACATCTTTGGGAGGTGTATGATGTCGTACTTTAAATCCGAATTGGACGGCCAGTTAGAGCGGACCGTTGTTGACTACAATCGTGGTACACTGAGCCGTCGCGACTTCATGAGAAAAGCGATGGCGTTGGGTGTCACGGCCGGCCTCGCCGGTGCACTCGCGACGTCGTGGTCGGGTAAGGCGATCGCTCAATCGACGAAGACGGCCGCGAAACCCGAAGGAACATACGATTATATCGTTATCGGTTCGGGATCTGCAGGTGCTGCCTGCGCGCATCAGCTTGCAAAAAGCGGCGCAAGCGTATTGGTCCTCGAAGCTGGACGAGCCGACGATCTCGAGGAGGTCCACGATAGTCGATTGTGGGCTGCGGCGCTGGGCACTGACGCAACGAAGTGGTTTGAAACCACCCACCAGAAGTATGCGGACAACCGTACGCATCTCTGGCCCCGCGGGAATGTCCTTGGAGGAACGTCCTGTCTGAATGCAATGATTTTCGCCCGTGGCCATTCCTCCGACTATGATAGTTGGGCCTACGAGGGCAACACCGGCTGGTCGTTCAAAGATGTGCTGCCCCATTTCATGGCGCTGGAAACTTACGAGCCCGGCGGTGAAAATCGCGGGAAAAGCGGACCCTTGTTTGTCTCTCAACCTGCGGATGGCAAGAAGCATCCGGGCGCTCAGGCGTTCATGAATGCTTGCTCAGATCTTGGATACGTGGAAACGAAGAGCATCAATTCAGACCGCATGTCGGGCCAGGCATGGGTCGATTTCAATATCAAGGACCAACGCCGCCAGTCATCCGCCGTTTCGTTTCTTTATCCGATCCGCGAGCAGAAGAACGTCACAATCCTGGTGGAGGCGCCTGTCATCAAGATCAATTTGACTGGCACCAAGTGCACGGGCGTAACCTACTTGCATGATGAGACGCCCGTGACTGTCAACGTGTCGCGTGAGGTCGTGGTGTCCGCCGGAGCAATTGACACGCCAAAGCTGCTCATGCTTTCGGGAATTGGCATCGCCGGTGATCTAAAAGCACTCGGGATCGAGACGGTTGCTGACCTCCAGGTCGGCGTTGGTCTCCAGGACCATATTCTCGGGGCAGGACCGAACTGGGAAACCAAAGGGCCGCTGCCGGTGTCCAACTATAATCATTCCGAAGTCTACATGTGGGAGCGCTCCGACAGCCGTTTGCCAGCTCCAGACACGACAGTGCTCTACGTCTCGGTTCCTTTCGCCTCGACGGGGCACAAGCTCGACTACAAGGATGGCTATTGCGTTCTGTCCGGCGTGAACCGTCCTCATTCACGAGGCTGGCTTAAGCTCCGATCGGCAGACGCCATGGATGCGCCGATAATTGAAGCCAACTACCTCAAGGAAGAGCAAGACTGGAGAGCGTACAAGTGGTCGACGGAGCTTGCCCGTGAAATCGGCAATAGCGACGCCTACAAGGATGTCCGCAAGCGCGAGGCTCTCGTGCCAGTGAGTGGCAGGATGAATGATGCGGAGATGCGGCAATATCTCGCCAAGTCGGTGAATACTTTCTTCCATCCAACCTCGACATGCCGCATGGGTGTCGGCGATGGCGCCGTGGTTGATCCTGAACTGCGCGTCTACGGCATTGAGGGCCTGCGCATCGCCGACGCCTCAATTATGCCGTCCATCACGACATCCAACACAAATTGCCCGTCGATGATGATCGGGTGGAAGTGCGGAGACATGATGGTCAAGTCGGCATAGACCCGAGAGAAGCCGCAGGGACGAGGGGTCTCATGCGGCTTTCCTTCCACAAGGAGACACACTTTGGTGACGAAGTCTGCATGGTCGCTATGGATCGGCCTGGCGATATCATTAGGGTCTGGCCCGACGTTCGCTGGGGATATTGCAAAGGGGGAGAAGTTGTTCGGAAACTGTCTTGCGTGCCACAGGCTCCAAGGCGATGACGGGACGACCATCCGCAAGGGCGGGCGAGCCGGTCCGAACCTCTTCGGAGTGGTCGGTCGCCTTGCCGGAAGCGCACCGAGTTATGAATACAGTGAGGGACTTCAAGCCCTCCAAAAAAGTGGCCAGGTTTGGTCGAAGGAATCCCTTACCGCGTTCGTCGTCAACCCGAACGATTTCCTGAGCGTACAGCTCGGGCCAGGTCATACGAGCAAAATGCCCTTCGCCCTCCCGGACGGGGCAGCCGACATCGCGGAATATCTCGCAAACGTCGCCACGATCGGGAGATAAGGCAAGCCGGCCGCCGAAGCATTAACAAACGGAAGTTTTCTCGGATCGGCTAAGAGGCGTGCGGGGCCAATTTTTCCCGCGTGCCTATCAGGCCCAGTCCAGTATCCGGCCGCCTCTATGCTCAACGAACAGAGTCGGTGCCTCCGCCATCGGTACCGGTTTGGAAGTGGCGAGATCTTCAGCCATTTTTTGCAACGCCTTGATATCGAACATAGGCAGACCGGACCGGCGAAGGTCCTCAACGAGGTCTTGTCGCGCGGGATTCACAGCAATTCCGACGTCAGTCACGATTGCATCAATGTGTTCGCCCTCCGTGCAGACAGTCCTCACGGAGGGTACGATCTTTGCGAAGCCGCCTCCCGTGAGCTCTGTGGTGACGATGCTTAACTTGGCACCTTGGGCGGTATCCGGATGTCCGCCCGGTCCGCCGAGGATGCGGCCGTTCGCACCGTTCACGACATTAACGTTGAAGGCGCAGTCGACCTCCGCTGCGCCTAGCAGCATAACGGAAAGCCCGTTGACGACTGGTGAGGGATGAATTGGGCTTGCATATTCGGCAGCGGTCATCATTCGATGCCTTGGGTGCACGGCCGACGATGCCACTGCGGCGCTATCAAAACATTGAACGTCCCTGATCTCCTCAAAAAGTCCATTCTGGAGCATCGCGACATGTGCGCCGGTAATTCCCCCTGACATGAAAGATCCACAAACACCGGCCTGTGACATTCGTTCCCCAATGATCGGCACCGCGGCTAGCGAATATCCCCCTGCACCGCTTTGGAGTGAAATGCCCTGCTTCAGCAACCCAGAGGCTTCTATGAAATCGGCCGTTAGACTGGCAATCTTTCGAGCAGTTGGTGATAAGGATGGTATTGTCGTGCCCGAAGAAATCCCGCTCACTAGACCGGGACTGTCGTATTGCACAACAGCATCAACGAAATGAGCGGGGATGTCGATCAGCGCCAACGGGGCGTTTCTCAGTTCATGAGCGACCACAATTGTGGTGCGCGCGTAAGCGGCGTCGACTGCCGCATATCCGAGTGGGCCACAGGCCGCTGCTCCGATCCTGCCGGTCGCGTTACCGTCACGGGTTGCGAGCGAGGCGCCAACGAACGCAACGTCAATTTTTAGCTGATGAGACGAGATCGCTCGCGCTCTACCCCCGTGCGATTGAAGCAGGGCAACGCCCTGGAGCTTACCTTCGCGGATCACCTCCGCCACGGGCCCTCGAATATAATCCGTGATGACGTTCGCGACGGTGCCGTCCTCGATCAATGAGGCCAATGGCGCGTGAGTATTAAAAATGGAACTCGCCGCAATTGTCAGCCCCTTGATGCGGCGCCGGCTCGCAATCGAAAGAACAGCGTTCAGCAGCCGGTCCCCGTCGCGATAATGATGGTGGAAGGAGAGCGTCTGACCATGCGTGATTGAGAAAGCATCAAACGCAGCCTCAAGGGTGCGGAGACTTATGCAAGAGCTGCTACGGTCCCTCTGCTTGCCTTCTCTGATGTCGGCATCTGGCCCAGTCACCGGGAAAAGCGCTCCGAGAGGTGATGTGATGGGCCAGCGGGTCAGACTTAGTCTTGCTGTATTGGACATGGGTATCTCGTGGTGCTGATAAACTCGGTCTCATCATTCCTCTGCGGCAGCAGCTGTGCCTCTCGTCTGTAAAAGGATCGGCACATAACTTCGCGCCCGCTTGCCCGGACAGGCTTGGCGCGAAAGCCAACGAATGCGGTCCAGCACGTAGCAGTTTGGTGACCGCCACGAAAGAATGGGTCTGAAAGGTATAGGAGGAAGCTATAACCGGCCTCAGCATGATGTATTTGCGACGCAGGAAAGCAGAACCTAGTTTGAATCCGTAGCAAGGAATTTACTATGGCAAACACCGACCTGATACTTCCCAAGGCAATGAACCTCATCGGAAACAAGTGGCTTCCCGCCTCCGGTGGGAGGGAGATCGATGTCGTGTCGCCGATCGACGGGGCGATTTTTACAACGATCGCAGACAGCAGCGCCGAGGATGTAGAGCGTGCGATCACCGCGGCTCGTGCGGCGTTCGACGGAGGTGAATGGTCGAAAGCTACTGCCACCGAGCGCGGGCGGTTGTTGGTGGAACTATCGCGCCGGATCCTCTCAGAGAGCGAGGCCCTTGCGCGTCTCGAATCCCGCGACAACGGCAAACCGATCAAGCAGGCTCTGGCCGATATGGTCGTCACCGCTCGGTATTTCGAGTTTTATGGTTCCGCTGCCGACAAGGTACATGGTGAGGTCATTCCCTTCCTGAACGGCTACAATGTCGAGGTCCATCGCGAGCCGTATGGCGTAACGGGGCATATCATCCCTTGGAACTATCCCGCCCAAATGGTCGGGCGCTCGGTGGCCCCGTCGCTCGCGATGGGCAATGCAGCGGTTCTAAAGCCTGCCGAGGATGCTTGCCTTACGGCATTGCGTATCGGCGAAATGGCGGTCGAGGTCGGCTTCCCTGCCGGGGCGATCAACATCGTCACGGGACGCGGTCAGGTCGCCGGAGCCGCACTCTCCTCGAGCAGGAATATCGACTTTATTGCTTTCACCGGCTCGCCTGAGGTGGGTGTTCAGATCCAGACTATGGCGGCGCGCAATTTTATAGGGTGCACATTAGAGCTCGGCGGTAAATCACCGCAGATCGTGTTCGACGATGCTAACCTCGATGCGGCACTACCCGTGCTCGTCAATGCCATCATTCAAAATGGCGGACAAACCTGCTCGGCCGGCGCGCGAGTGTTGGTGCAGAGGGGCGTGTATGATCGAGTAGCAGCCGAACTCAAAGCTCGCTTCGAAGCGATCCAGGCGTCCGATTCAGGCGAAGATTCAATTCTGGGCCCACTCATTTCCGCCAGGCAGAAGAAGCGGGTGGAAAGCTATATTACGGAAGCGGATGCCCCGTTGCTGGCGCGTGGCGGAATACGCCCGGGCGTACCGACTGACGGCTACTACGTTGCGCCCGCGCTCTTTGGCCCTTGCGACCCATATTCCAGGATCGCTCAAGAGGAGGTCTTCGGACCTGTCCTGTGCATGATCCCCTTTGACGACGAGGCCTCCGCCATCGAAATCGCTAATTGCACGGAATACGGTCTGGTTGCGTCGATTTGGACCGCCGATGGTGGACGCCAGAAACGGGTCGCAAAGAAACTCAAATGCGGGCAAGTCTTCATCAATGGATACGGCGCTGGCGGAGGGGTGGAACTGCCCTTCGGAGGATATCGAAAATCCGGCCATGGTCGAGAGAAGGGGTTTGCAGCACTGCACGAATTCTCGACGATCAAAACCGTCGTTCATAATCACGGCTGAACTTGTCGTCCTTCGCCACAATGCTCTGCGCCCGACGGTGCGGGGCAGGCAAGCGGAAAGATATGCCCGGCGACTCCCCGTGCCGGCCGCAAAACGAAGCGTAAGGAAATTAATGCGCCCATTGCCTGGGGCCGATTTCATGGATCGAGTTGCCGCGTGTATCCACGCCGACGATAACCGGCATATCCTGCACTTCAATCTGATAAATGGCTTCCATCCCCAGATCTTCGTAGGCGATGACTTTAGCAGCCTTGATGGCCTTTGCAACGAGATAGGCAGCTCCGCCAACCGCGACGAGATAAAGGGCTCCATGCTCGCGTATAGCATCTATGGCTACCCGTCCGCGTTCGGCTTTCCCGATCATGATCTTCAATCCGCTAGCGGCAAGCAAAGGGGGTGTGAACATGTCCATGCGCGTTGATGTTGTAGGGCCGGCGGGACCTATCACCTCGCCGTCTACAGCATCGACAGGACCGACATAGTAGATGGCGCGGCCAGCGAGATCGACGGGCAGAGGTTGCCCGTCGGAGATTGCCTGAACCATGCGTTTGTGCGCGGCGTCCCGACCGGTGAAAAGCGTCCCCGACAGCAACAGAACCTCGCCCGGTCGAACCTCAGTCAAGACCTCTGCGTCAAGATTGTCGAGATCGATTGGCCGACCCATCGGTCTGTCGAGGTCGTTGAATTTTGGCCAAAGCGACAATGGTGGTGGGACCAGGCTCGCGGGGCCGGATCCATCGAGGACGAAATGCACATGACGGGTGGCCGCACAATTCGGTACCAGCGCGACCGGCAGGGACGCGGCATGGGTCGGGAAGGACTCGACCTTGACGTCGAGAACGGTGACCAATCCGCCTAGTCCTTGCGCGCCGATACCCAGCGCGTTGATTTTGTCAAAGAGTTCGAGCCGCAACGCTTCCTCAGCGGTGGCCGGACCGCGCGCTTTCAATTCGAATATGTCGATCGGATCGTTGAGGACCCGTTTCGCCATCACCATCGCCTTGTCGACAGTCCCTCCCACTCCGATGCCGAGGATTCCCGGAGGACACCAGCCAGCCCCCAGCTTCTTCACAGTGTCGACGACCCAATCGGCCACCGAATCTGACGGGTTCAGCACCGTGAACCTCGCTTTGTTCTCCGAGCCGCCACCCTTCGCTGAGACAGTTACCGAAACCTTGTCTCCCGCTACCAGTTCGGTTTGGAGCATGGCGGGGGTATTATCCCCTGTGTTCTTGCGCATACCGAGTGGATCGGAAACTACCGATGCTCGAAGAGGATTGGCAGTTAAACGGTATGCGCGCCTGGTGGCTTCGTCAGCCATCTCCTGCAAAGAGCGCTTCCAGTCGGTTCGCGCCTCGACGCCTACATTGATAAAAACGTTAGCGCTGCCGGTGTCTTGGCACATCGGTCGATGGCCGATCGCCGCCATCCGGGAGTTTACCAGTATCTGCCGAATGGCGTTGCGTGCTGCTGCGCTCGACTCGCCCTCGTACGCTGCTGTGAGTGCCGTGACGAAATCGCCGGGGTGATAGTAGGAGATATATTGCAGCGCGTCGGCAATACTGTCGATCAGATCGACCTCACGAATGATGTGCACTTCGGAATTCTCCCACTCCATGCGATTGCGCGCCTTCCGGTGCCATTACAGCCAAGTGCCAAGATGCCCATGGTCCGAACAGCCTTGTTTTACAATACCCTGCCGCGCTCCAGGGTTGGCATAGAATATAACTATAGGCTCTCAACAATCTGGTTATTTCCACTTGGTGTCAGTCTTCGGCATGTTCAGGCAAGTGGAGCCGGAGGAGCGCGCATGTCCTGTGATCTTGGGGGTCTTTTGGTAGTCTCGCTGGAACAGGCGGTGGCCGCCCCCTACCTTTCTGGGAAATTGGCAGAGGCTGGCGCACGCGTCATCAAGGTCGAGCGTCGCGAAGGCGACTTCGCCAGGAACTATGACCACCTCGTCCATGGAGAAAGCGCATACTTTGTATGGCTTAATCGTGGGAAGGAATCGATCGCGCTCGACCTCAACGAGCCTACCGACAAGATGGTTATGCAGAAAATCATCGACGAGGCTGATGTCTTCATTCAGAATCTGGCGCCAGGCGCAATCGACAGACTCGGATTTGGAGCGGGCCGGTTGCGCGCACTCCGTCCTTCCCTTATCACCGTTTCGATCTCCGGTTACGGTGATGAGGGGCCGTATCGCAATCGAAAGGCCTATGACCTGTTGGTTCAAGCGGAGAGTGGTCTCTCCGCGATCACCGGTAACACCCACGGCTCCGCACGGGTCGGGGTCTCTGTCTGTGACATAGCGTGCGGCATGACGGCGCATCAAGCCGTTCTGCAGGCGCTTTACGCTCGGCAGAAATCCGGAGAGGGCAGGCATATCAGCGTTAGCCTGTTCCACTCGCTCGCTGACTGGATGAATGTCCCCTATATGCAGCACTACTACGGAGGCGTCTCCCCCGACCGCGCGGGATTGAGCCACCCGACGATCGCGCCTTATGGTGCGTATGCTGGCGGTGACAAGCGACAAGTCCTGTTCTCTATTCAAAACGAGCGTGAGTGGCTTAATTTCTGCGAGCATGTTTTGAACGATCTCAGCGTTGCCAAAGATGTGCGGTTTATGAACAATTCTTCGCGTGTCGCGAACCGCAGGGACTTGGACGCGATCATCAATGATTCAATTTCGCGCTACAACCGAGAAGAACTCATCTCGAAGCTTGACCTAGCGGGGATCGCAAATGGTCGAGTGAGTTCCATGGAGGACATTGCTCACCATCCCCAAAACCGTTTCGTCGACGCTGAGACGCCGACAGGTCCAGTGCGCCTCTTCGCGCCGGGGGCGACGGTTAACGGGGAGAGTCCTCGGTTTGGCCGTGTCCCTGCAATAGACGAGCACGGCGCAGCAATTCGCGCCGAGTTTTCGGGCGAAAAAGCGATTGCAGTGACGTAGCCCGATAAGTATCGGCGAGCTAATCCTGAACTGCGCGTTGCAAGCGTGGGCACGCCTCATCTGTGCGACCAGAAAAACCTTGGCATGAATGCCCTTTCGACAGCACCCGCAAAAGGTCGACTGACTGATCTTGGCCCGACGCGCGGCCCCTATCAGGGCGTGGGCATCACGATCAGACCCGGCATCCGCTTCGCAGAATGCGATGTGCAATTTTATCGAGTGAGACCGTATTGTCATTGGCGGCCTCACCCCGGGGTCGCCTTGGGAGGGCGTAGCTTTATACGTAAGACTGTTGACCCTCTCCGAGCGCAACCTCGATCAGATAATGCCCGTTCTTCGTCGTCCTGCTCGGATACATCTTCGTCATCCCGGGCTCATGCGGTGTCAGAACCCTCTCGATTTCAAAGTTGACGGTTTTCAGGATTTCGTGTGTTGCGAAAAGCAGATTCGTCTGGCTGCCGAAAGCGAGGCCGACCGGAAGGTAGACGGGATCCTCCGGATTGCCGCCATGCATGTTGTCGTGACGGTAGAGCAGGTCGCCGGTGTAAGTGTAGACATCATCGCTCGAGGTCTTTCCGTCGTTTCGAATGATGACGTACTGCGATGCCGCAGTATGGGTATCGCGCGCGACCCTGACGTCGATCCCCGGGAAAAGGTTGTCGACGTTGCCGTCGATGCCCCGCATGCGTCCCTCACGGGCCAACTGGACGGCGTAAAGCATGTCTCCGGTGTCGGTGGCGGTCAGCAGCCACCTGAAACGGCGGTCAAGCGCCATGATCGAAACCCAGGCGGCAAGTTCGTCTTGCTGGATATGGAAAGTCGCGTTAGGGAACAGCTCAAGGCCGCCCATGTGGTCGAAATGCGCGTGCGTCAGGATGACGTCAGTGATCTCCTCGGGAGAGCATCCGACCTCCGCGAGGACGTCCTTGGGCGGAAACCAGTTCTGGACGTTGAAGCGGTCCATGAATTCCTCGCCATGGGACGCGTAGTTGACGCCGCAGTCCAGGAGGATCGTCTTCCCGTGCCCCTTGAGGAGCGTATAGCAGTAGGGAAGTTTCTCGGTGCCCATGTTGTGGCGGCCATAGACCAGCGAGCTGGTCGGCGCGTCGGGCACCCACGCGAATTCGAGCATCCAGATTGAGTAGTCCGACAAGGTATCCTCCCGTTTCAGTTTGCTGTTTGATGAAGCGCGCAGCACGAATGCTCGAAATCGACGACTTCGAACCCCGGTAGGCATATCGAGGCGCTGCGTAGTTCTTCCCAGCCAGCCCGCAGCGGGGCGAGGGGATCGCGGGCACCCGCGGACCCCGAGAGCGTTGAGTCGATGTCCCTCAGCGCGATGGCGAGTAGTCCGCCCGCCTTTCCGAGATGGCGATGGAAATGCCGCGACCGAGGCGTCGGAACGAGACCCCGGAATTCGTCGTTCCCGGCCTTCACGAGAGCGGCCGCGGCCCTATGGACGTCCATATCGAGTACGTGCCTGGACTTCGTTATAGCCAAAAGAACGAGCAGGCCCGCCATGCGGTTGGCCGCGCCGTGAAGGCTTTCGAAGCATGGCTGCGCCGAGACGGAATACGAGGCGGTTTTCTCGTCCAAGACCTCGACGACCCGCATCGGGGAAAATCGTATCTGCGTGTCGACGCTCTTCATGCCGCACGCTCGCCCTGGGTCTCTATCGCGGCTGCCGTCCTGCCGAGAATGAGATCGGCGGCTTTCTCCGCGATCATCAAGGTGGACGCATTCGTGTTCGCCGAAGGCATCGACGGCATGATCGAGGCATCGCATACCCTGAGGCCCGCCAATCCGTGGACTCTAAGCTCGGCGTCGACGACTGTTCCCGGAGACGAGCGGGGACCCATCCGGGCGGTCCCGATCATGTGATAGACCGTCGTGCCTTTCTGACGCGCGAAATCCAGCAACTCGTCATCGCTTTCGAGATTGGGTGTCGGCGAGGTCTCCGCCTCGACGTAGCGGTCGAGCGCGCGGGACCGGAACAGTCGCCGCGCCAGCCGCATCCCGCCGATCAGCGCCAACTGATCAGTCTCGCTCGTCAGGTAGTTCGGCTGGATCGCCGGCGCTTCGAAGACGTCCGACGACGTGACGTGGCAAAAACCGAGGCTTTCCGGCCGCTCCTGCCATATGCCAAGGGTCAGTCCCGGATGCTTGTCGAGAAGCCCGACCACCCCTTCGCGGAAGCTCGCCGGGGCGCAGGCGAATTCGAGATCGGGCCGCGAGAGGGAGGGATCGGATTTCCAGAAGATGTGGACAAGCGAAGGACTGACGGCGAGGATACTGGGCCTCCCGAGCGCCCAACGCGCGATTTGGCCAAGAAGGGCAGGTCCTTGGGCGACGTCGTTGATCGTCTTCGAACCCGTGACCTTCGCGACCATGCGCACCGCGTAGTGGTCCCGGAGATTGTTTCCTACGCCCGCCAACTCATGGAATATCCCGATCCCGGCTCGGCCGAGGACGTCGGCTGGTCCGATGCCCGAAAGCTGGAGAAGCTTGGGGGTGTTCAGCGCGCCAGCGGTTAGAATGACTTCCCTTGAAGCACGGACTTCTCGATGCGAGCCGCCGGGACCGCCCGCCACATAGGCGATCCCGACCGCCTTGGTACCTTCGAAGAGGATCGATGTTGCCTGGCAATTCGTGCGAACATCGACATTGCCGCGCTTGATCGCCTTGCTGAGGAAGGCCGTCGCGGAACTGTGTCGGAACCCTTTGTAGATCGTTCTCTGGAAAAATCCCGCGCCGTCCTGCTTTGCGCCGTTGTAGTCTGGATTTCGGGGGATACCCAGTTCGACGGCGGCGTCGATGAGCGCGTCACTCACGGGATGCTGCCAGTCGAGATCGGTGATCGGCAATTCGCCGTTGCGGCCGCGATAGCGTTCGTCTCCGTGTCCGATACGTCGTTCCGAGCGCTTGAAATAAGGGAGGATTTCTTCGTAGCTCCATCCGGGGTTTCCTCCTGCTGCCCAGTTGTCGTAGTCGACAGCTTGGCCCCGGACGTAGTTGAGGCCGTTAATGGAACTCGATCCGCCGAGAACGCGCCCTTGCGGCAGGGAGAAACTGCGGTTGTTGGTGCCCGGGTTCGGCTCGGACATGAAGTTCCAGGTCAGCTTCTTGCTGTAAATGTTCTTGATGTATCCAGCGGGGATGTGGATCATTGGATTGATGTCCTTGGGGCCAGCCTCCAGCAGGCAGACCTTGAATCCCGCCTCGCTGAGGCGGTTCGTGATGACGCATCCCGACGTCCCGCCTCCGACGACGACAAAGTCGAACGTCTCCATTTCGTCTCGCGCGTTTGCCATCACTCCTCCAAGTGCAAAAAGCATCCCCGTGACCGCGACGTCGCCGCGGCCATTTCAGTCGTCCATAGAAGGTTGAAGCCTCAGTGCTTCATGCGCAGGATGGGCTTGATGACCTTCCCGCTTTCGGAGTCGGCCATCGCCTGGTTGATATCGTCCAGGTCATAGAACTGCACGAGCTTGTCGAACGGGAAGCGGCCCTGTTGCCAGTATTCGATCAACTGCGGCACGAACTCCGAGGGAACGCTCTGGCCCTCCACGACACCGACCAGCGTTCGTCCGAAGAGGAAGCTGCCGATGTCGATAACGCCTTCCGTCCCAAGGGCCGAAGACCCTACAAGGCCGCACGTTCCCGGCGTGCCAAGGCAATCTACCGCCTGGCGGAATACCCTCGGAGAACTCGTGCATTCCAGGCTGAAGTCGACCCCAGCGGGAACGATCTTCTTGATGGCATTCACGCTATCCACCTTGCGGGCGTTGACAGTGTGGGTCGCGCCTAGTTCGACGGCGAGTTCAAGGCGCTCGTCGTTGAGATCGACAACGATGATCGTGGCACACCCGGCTATCTTGGCGGCCATGGCGGCGGCCATGCCGACCGCGCCAGCGCCGAAGATCGCGATGGATGATCCTTCCTGTGGTTTCAGGCAATTCAGTACTGCGCCTGCACCCGTCTGAAGACCGCACCCCAGAGGGCCTATCAACTCGAGAGGGACATCCTTCGAAATCTTGACCGCGTTGCGCTCGGAGGCGATGGCGTAGGTGGCGAAAGACGACTGCTCGAAAAAGCAACCGCTGATCTGGGTGCCGTGCGAATCATGTATTGGGCAGGAGCCGTCCGGGCGAGTGCCGCGGAAGTTCCTACCGAAGAAGTCCTCGCAATAGTAGGGCGTGCCACCGAGGCATTTCTCGCATTTGCCACAATAGGCGTAGCTCAGGGCCACGTGGTCTCCGGGGACAAGACTCTTGACGCCGCTGCCTACCGCTTCGACGATGCCTGCACCTTCGTGGCCGAGAACGACGGGCTGCGGCACGTCGTACCCTTGGTCTCGAACCACCATGTCGGTGTGGCATACGCCGGATGCGACGATGCGCACGAGGATTTCGTCTGCCCGTGGCTCATCGATGCCTATGCACTCCAAGACAAGAGGTTTCGATTTCTCGCGCGAAATCGCGGCATACGCTTGTTTCATTAGAATCCTCCTCCCATGCGCCTCGTGCGCAAATTGAGGGCGAACCTAAGTCATCTTCAGACAATCAGTCAATTAGTTTGTTTTCCAATGCCATGCATCACGCTCTGCTAGGGCGAAAACCATGAGTGAAATCCGGCTAAGTAATTGTAGAAAACGGATTAACTAGGGTTTCGGTGAAGCATTCGAGAGACACCGAATAATTCGGCAGCTTCATTTGTGTTGACAGATTGCCTGACGAAGAACCGCTTTCTTCGCTGAAAGCTTTTTGCGTCCACAAGTGCCGCGGTCACGCAATCTGTCCGGCGACATTCTTGGACCGGTGGCGTCGAGCGGTTCAAACAGGACGCGTTGGTGCGCCGGATGATGGTTCCACGATGTGGAACCCGCCTTGTTCCAACATGGATAGTTTCAAGACGAGAGGAGGCGTGGTTATGACTAAGATCCAAAAGACTATGTCGCCGCTCTTTTCCGGATCAGCGCTCCTCTCGCGAAAGAATTGCCTTTTCGATTACGGACAAATCGTGGGTCAAGCGGTAGATGGTTGGCATGGCAGTTGGTATCTCAAGAGCGAGCATCTGCTCGATCGAAAGCTTTTCGATCACGTGGCAAATCGTCCTCATAGTGTTGCCGTGCGAAACCAACAATACGGACTTGCCCCGCAACAGCGCAGGCAGGACCTCGCAGATGATAAACGGCAAAACCCTGGCGCTGGTATCACGGATACTCTCGCCGCCCGGCGGAGGCACGAGGTAGGAGCGACGCCACAGACGCACGAGGTCAGGGCCCCATTTTTCTCTGGCGTCATCCTTATTCAATCCGGTTAGTTCACCGTAGTCACGCTCGTTGAGAGCGTCACTACGCATCGGGGTGACCGGCGTGTCGTTGGTTTCCGACAAAATTATCCGGCATGTCTCGACGGCGCGGCTCAGGTTTGAGCTGAACGCTTTATCGAAACGCAGGCCGCGATCACCCAGCATCATGCCAGCTAACCGACTTTCCTCCAGCCCAAGGCGGGTAAGGGGCTCGTCCCTCCAGCCGGTGAATTCGTTCCGTTCGTTGCCGGAACTCTGTCCGTGACGGACGACAACAAGTGTAGACAAGGATGCTCTCCAACCAAACCCGAGAACTCAAACTTTGTCTGATTGACTGCGTCAAGAGATAAAATCACAGAATGCCGATATAAATAAAAACGATAGGTGCTATAGGCTAACCCTGTGGGCTATAACCTCCGCAGTTCATTGACAGATTGTCTGATGATTTATATCGATGCGTTTCCCCGCTCTGAGGAGAGTTCGGCAACGACAGGAGAGGACGGGGTTCTCGCGCAAGCAGACAATGTTCGCCGCTCATAGCGGTTTTGAGGAGGAGAATTCCATGAAAAGACGTACTTTCCTGCAGGCCAGTGGGGCACTTGCCCTAGCCGGGACTTTCGGAGGACCGAGTATTCTTCATGCGCAGGACGCCATCAGCCTACTTCCCGATACTTTCCCTTCGGAGGGCAACAACCCGATCGTTGAAGCTGGCAAGTTCGCCAGGTCCGGACCCTGGAAAATCGGACACAGCCACTACGGTCTGGCTGGCTCGACCCACACCTACCAGACGGCCTTCGAGGCCGAATACGAGATCAGCAAGAACAAGGGCAGTGTTGCGGACTACCAGTTCCGTAGCGCTGATCTCAACGCTTCCAAGCAGGTCGCAGACATCGAGGACCTTATCGCGCAGAAGGTGGACGCGATCATCATTGCGCCGCTGACGACGGGTTCCGCCGTCGAAGGCATCAGAAAGGCAAAGGCCGCCGGCATTCCGACCGTAGTCTACCTCGGCCGCGTCGACACCGAGGACTTCACGGTTCAGGTGCAGGGCGATGACTTTTACTTTGGTCGAGTGATGGCGCAGTTCCTGGTCGACAAGCTCGGCAACCAGGGCAAGGTGTGGGTGTTGCGCGGCATTGCCGGGCATCCGATCGATGCCGATCGCTATGCAGGCGCTATGGAGGTCTTCAGCAAGTCGGGCCTCCAGATCACGTCGACACAGCACGGTAGCTGGTCCTACGAAGACTCCAAAAAGATCGCCGAAAACCTTTACCTGTCTGATCCGGATGTCGCGGGCGTTTGGACCGACGGTGCGAACATGTCTCTCGGCGTGCTCGACGCTTTGCAGGAGGCAGGCGCGTCCACTATTCCCCCCATCACCGGGGAGGCTCTCAACGGCTGGATGCGTCGCTGGAACGACGAGAAGCTTTCCTCCATCGGCCCGATTTGCCCTCCCGCGCTGTCAACGGCCGCGCTGCGCGCATCCTTCGCCCTCCTCGAAGGCAAGCCGATCCAGCGTAATTGGACCAATCGTCCCAAGCCAATCGTCGACGAGAATCTCTCGCAATTCTACCGCGCCGATCTTACGGACGCCTACTGGGCACCAACCGAAATGCCGAACGAGAAGCTCCTCGAATACTTCAAGGCCTGACAAAACGGGGCGCGGGGAAACCGCGCCCGCATCTCTCTCGAAGATGGAAATATTCATGAGCTTGCTTGTCGAGATGGTCGGCATCGACAAATCGTTCGGTGCCACGAAAGTTCTTTCAGATGTCCAGTTCTCGCTCGAACGCGGATCCGTGCACGCCCTGATGGGCGAGAACGGCGCGGGCAAATCCACGCTGATGCGTATCCTCGCGGGCGTTTACCCGCCGACGGCCGGAAGCATCCGCCTGCGTGACGAGGAAGTGAGCTTCAAGTCGCCCAAAGAGGCTCGTCTGGCGGGTGTCTCCACGGTCTTCCAAGAATTTGCGCTCATCCCGAACCTTACCGTTGCCGAGAACATGTTTCTCGGACACGAACCGCGCCGCAAGGACGGCTCGATCGACAGCGATGAAGTCGTCCGCAGGTCCCGCGAACTTCTCGGGGACGTCTTTCCCCAGCTCGAAGCGACGGCGATCGTCGACACGCTTACAGTCGCCCAGCAGCAGGCGGTAGAAATCGCAAAGGGCCTAACGTCGAACGCGGATGTTTTCATCTTCGACGAACCCACGGCAGCCTTGAACTCGACCGATGTCGCGCATCTTTTCAAGGTTATCCGCGACCTCAAGGCCAAAGGGAAAGCGGTCGTCTACATCTCGCATCGCATGAACGAGGTTTTCGAGCTCTGCGACACCATCACCGTCATGAAGGACGGGGCCTGGGTAACGACCGCAAAGGCGCAGGACTTCAATCTCCACTCGCTCGTCGCGACGATGGTCGGACGCGAGCTTCAGAATTTTTTTCCGCGGCGGTCGCGCGAGACCGGAGAGCCCATGTTCGAGGTCTCGCACCTCAAACTGCATGACGGCGGCGCGACGGTCGGCTTCGCTGTGCGGAAGGGCGAAATCATCGGACTGGCCGGTCTCGAAGGACAGGGGCAGCGCGAGATCATGCGCTCGGTCGTCGGCGTCGAGACGGCGAGGGCAGTGACCGTTCGCCGCAGAAGAAGCGACGCCAGCATGAGCGCCGTAAACGTGACTTCAGGTTTTTCGAACGCAATCGCCGCCGGGATCGGCTTCATTCCGGAAGACCGGAAGCAGGAGGGCCTGTTTCTCCGGCTCCCGATCTACGACAACATTGCTCTTGGAAAACAACTCAACCGCAACATGGCAAGCGTCGCCTGGCGGTCGGTTTCCAAGGTTCGCGAAATCATAAAATCCCTGCGCGTCGCCGCAGCCGACCCCGGCGCTCCTGTCGGCAAGCTGTCCGGCGGCAATCAGCAGAAAGTCCTGCTCGGCCGCTGGCTTCTATCCGGCGTCGATATCCTGGTGATCGAAGAGCCTACACGCGGCGTCGATGTCGGCGCAAAGGCGGAAATCTATCGGTTGCTCCGCGACTTCAGCGACCGTGGAGGTGCCGTGATCGTCTCGTCGCGCGAGCATTCCGAACTTATCGGCCTCTGCGACACCATCCTGGTCGTCCACAACCGGAGAATCGTCGGGAAAATGCCGGCGGCGGACGCGACCGAGGAAAGCATTCTTGGAACCGCACTCGGTTCCAGCTCCGCGGACGATCCGCGCGCGGCGGTTCATTGAGGAGGAACCCATGAATACTGTGACGAGCTTTCTCAAGGTCCCGTACCGGGCGGGTGCAATCCGTCTCTCGATCGGAACGCTGCTGGTCATGCTGATCGGGTCGGTGATCCTTCTGCCCGGATTCCTTGCTTCCGAAAACCTTTCGAACCTGCTGGCCCAGTCAACGGTGCTTGTCATATCGGCGCTGGGTCAGACGTTCGTGATCCTGACCGGTGGTCTCGACGTTTCGGTTGGATCGATCATCAGCGTCACCACGACGATCATGACGCTCGACCTGCCGGAAATAGTTCGTGTGCTTCTCTGTATTGCGGTGGCCGTCGCCTTTGGCCTCGCAAACGGTTACGGGGTGGCACGCCTGAACGTTCACCCGATTATCATGACGCTCGCGACGATGGGTATCGGTCAGGGGCTCGCCCTAATCATCCTTCCCATCCCCGGCGGTCGTGTCCCCGAATGGTTGTCCGCATCCGTGGCCGGAGCGATCGGGCCGATACCGAATTCCTTTTTCTGGCTGATCGCCGCGTCCTGCGCCGCGTCCTGGCTTCTCTATCGCAGGCCCTTCGGTCTCTATCTCTTCGCCTCCGGCGGCAACGATTTCAATGCCCGCATGAACGGTGTCCCGGTAGAGCGCACGGTCATCAAAGCCTACGTGCTGTCGGCACTCTTCGCATGCGCCGCCGGGATGTTTCTCGCAGGGAGGCTTGCGTCGGGCGACCCAAAGGGCGGTGCCACGTTCGGCATCGAGTCCGTCACGGCGGCGGCACTCGGCGGCGTCCATCTCGCTGGCGGGATCGGCAGCATCCTCGGCACCGTCGTCGGAGCGGCCATCTTGGGCATCGTCAACAACGTGATGAACCTCGCGAACGTTTCGGCCTTCCTCCAGTCGGTCGTCAAGGGCTTGCTGCTCCTTGCGCTCGTCGTCTCGCAGCGGCGCAAGACAATCGGACTTTGAAAGAGATGGACTTCTCGATGACAACGACAGAAACCAAACTCGAGACACCACCGCGTACCATCAATGTCAAGCGTGCGATCCCATGGGTGCTTGGCCTGCCGCCAGCATATTACGTCCTCGCGATCCTGATCGCGATCGCTCCTCTGGTCAGCGCGACGCTCGTCAACCCGAACTACTGGTTCGTGATCCTCAAGCAGTCGGCACCGCTTGGCATCGCCGTTTTGGCGCAGTCATTGGTAATGCGAGTTCGCTCCATCGACCTTTCCGTCAGTGGCGTGTTCGCCTTCGCAATCTACCTCGCCAGCTCGGGCTTTTTGAACAGCTATCCGTCTTATGTCACGGTTCTGATGCCGATCGTCGTCGGCCTCGCAGTCGGCCTGATCAACGGTGTCCTTGTAGCCTACATCCGCGCTTCGGCCGTCATTTCGACGCTTAGCGTCTCCGCAATCCTCATCGGCGTCGTGCAGTACATGAGCGCCGGTCGCGCGCCTGGGTCGACGCCGAGCTGGTTACGGGTCCTGACGAGCGGAAACATCCACGGACTTTCGTATTCGGTGATCGTCTGGATCGGTGTGTCTGTCCTCGTCGCGCTCGCGTTCCGCTTCCTGATCGTCGGCTGTTATTTCCGTGCCGTCGGCGACAACCCCCGCGCGGCGGAAACGACGGGCATCCCACTTTCTCGGACGATCTTTGTATCCCATACGCTGGCGGGAGTCCTGACAGGCATCGCCGCCCTGGTACAAGTCTCCGCACTCGCCGTCGGAACGATCAAGCCCGGGTTCGATACTTTCATGAACGCGCTTGCCGCGACGATTCTCGGGGGTGTCACGTTCGGAGTGGACAGGGGCGGTGTATCTGGCCCGTTTGTCGCGGTGGTCGCGTTCAGCTTTCTGTTCGCCATGCTGACGGTCTTCGGCATCCAGGAGCCGGGGAAGCTGATCGTACAGGGCGGGATCATCGCGCTCGCTGCGATCATCTACGGATCGCGCGCTGGGCGGGTCTGACTTCAGTCGGGTCCGGCCGGCTTCCAATTTCAGCCGCAGTCGCGGAAGAACTCAGGAGAAGAAAATGGTGAAGATCACAGCGGCCGTCGCCGTCAAGCCCAAGGCACCCTTGGAGTTCCGCGAGCTGGAGCTGGCCGATCCCGAAGGAAACGAGATTCTGGTACGCACAGTCGCGACGGGCATCTGCCATACAGACCTCCTTCTTCGGGACGGGATCTTCGGGCCGCCGGCGCCGGTCATTCCGGGGCACGAAGGGGTAGGCGTCGTCGAAGCGATTGGTGCCGACGTGCAAAGCCTAAAAGTCGGCGATCACGTTGCCCTCAGCCAGAGCTCGTGCGGCTTCTGCGCCGACTGCCGCCGCTCGCACCCGATGAACTGCCAGAACTACACGCAGTACAACCTGACCGGACTTAGGCCGAACGGGAAAAAGGCGTTGCTCTGCGACGAGGTCGGTATCGGAAGCAACTTCGTCGGCCAGTCCTCTTTCGCCACCCATATCCTCGCGACCGAGAACAACGCCGCCCTTCTCCCCAAGGAAAACTTCGATCTGATGAACGCTGCGCCGCTTGGGTGCGGCATGGCGACAGGTGCTGGAACCGTCATTAACGCCATGAAGCCGGAGATAGGTTCCACTATCGCGATCTTCGGGGCAGGGGCGGTCGGCATGGCAGCCGTCATGGCGGCAAAGGTCCGTCGCTGCAGCAAGATCATTATCGTCGACCTGCACCAGCAGCGGCTGGACATGGCCAAGGAGCTGGGAGCCACCCACACGATCAACGGCAAGGACACCGACGTCGTGGAGCAAATCCACTCTCTGACGAACGGTGGAGCCGATTTCGCGATCGACGCCGTCGGGATCATCCCCGTCATCCTGAATTCGATCAAATGCACGAGGGCGGGCGGGCACGTCGCGCTTCTCGGCCTCGACGCGCTCGGCAAGGACATTCCGATCCCGCTCGACCTCATGGTGTTCAATCGCAAAATCCAGGGCGCGATCCTCGGCGATCAAATCCCGCAGCTATTCATCCCGCAGATGGTCGAGCTAAACCAGGCCGGCCTTTTCCCCTTCCAAAAGCTGATCACCAAATACCCGTTTGAAAAGATCAACGAGGCGATCGATGACGCGGAAGCCGGCCGGGTGATCAAGCCAGTCATCGTCTTCAATTAGGAGCAATTTCGCATGACCAGCAAGACAGAGGAACAACACCTCATCGTCGAATTCAAGACGACGACGCAGAACAGGGACCGCGTGAAGGAGCTCCTCCAGGACTTCATCGGTCCGGCGCGCGAAGAAACTGGCTGCCTGTACTATGATCTCTACCAGCGCGCCGACGATCCGAACACGTTCTTCATCCTGGACGGTTGGGCGAACGAAACGGCCGCGGCGGGACACGGCGAGCATCCGAACGTCAAGCGCGTCCTCGAGCCCCTTCTCCCGCTCTTGGTCAGCCCGCCATCGATCATCGTCACCAACCGCATCAGCGACTGAGCAAGTAGTAATGAAAAGCGCGCAAAATCAATCATCCAGAGGCTATCGAGCTCTAAGTCTTGGCGCCTTGAGCCTAGTTAGGGCCTCGATGACAATAGCGCTGTTCGCTCCTCCAACGACCCCAACATTGACAGATTGTCTGACAGAATCTACGTAGACGCTTCGCACTGTGGATTTGGCGCGGTAGGTTTCTGAGGAGGGCAGCATGACTAAACATCGCGTGGTTGTCGTCGGGGGGGGATTCGGCGGATTGCAGTTCGCCAAAGACATGAAACACCCCGACGCTACGATTACTATCGTGGATCGCCGTAACCATCACCTCTTTCAGCCGTTGCTGTATCAGGTAGCGACGACGGTGCTGGCCACCTCAGAAATCGCTTGGCCGATCCGCTCCCTGTTCCGTGGAAGACCCGACATATCCACCATATTGGGCGAGGTCATAGACGTGGACCTTGAGAAAAACCTTGTTCTCCTGAAAGACGGAAACACGCTTCCTTTCGATACGCTGATTCTCGCGACGGGGGCCCGCCATGCCTACTTCGGCCGCGACGATTGGGAACCCCATGCACCTGGACTGAAAGCCTTAGAAGACGCGACCACAATAAGGCGACGGCTTCTCCTCGCCTTCGAGCGAGCGGAGGTCGAGAAGGATCCCGAGACAAGGCAAGCCCTGCTGACATTCAGCATCATCGGAGCAGGACCCACTGGAGTCGAATTGGCCGGCATCATCGCTCAGCTTGCTCACAAGACTTTGGTGAAGGAATTTAGGAATATCGACACGCGCACGGCAAGGATCCTCCTCATCGAAGCAGGGTCGCGTGTTCTACCCGTCTTTCCGACGCAACTTTCCGAGTACGCTGCAAAAGCGCTCACGAGAATGGGCGTTGAGGTTCGAACGGGTGATCCTGTTACTGCCTGTGATGAACGCGGCGTCACAATAGCCGAGAATTTCGTACCTAGCCGCACTGTTATCTGGGCGGCCGGAGTGCAGGCCTCGAAGGCCGCTGCTTGGCTCAATGCACCGTCTGATCGTGCTGGGCGCGTTCAGGTCCAATCCGATCTGACTGTTTTGGGAAAACCCAATATCTTCGTAATCGGAGATACGGCATCGGTGACTATCGAGGAGGGAAAGACGGTTCCTGGTATTGCTCCTGCGGCGAAGCAACAGGGGAAGTACGTCGCAAAGGTTGTGATGGCCCGGTTGGCGGGGCGGTCATCCCCAGGTCCTTTTAGATATCGACATCTCGGGAATCTGGCCACCATCGGCCCCAGTGCAGCGGTTATCCACTTCGGACGCCTTCAAATGAAGGGCTGGCTCGCATGGTGGATATGGGGTCTGGCACACATATATTTTCTAATCGGAACTCGTAGCCGGGTGGCAGTGGCTCTCAGTTGGCTGTGGGTGTTTCTGTCCGGTCATCACTCCGCTCGACTGATTACTCAAAAGGAGACTTTAAAGGACGAGGTATAGGAAGGCACGTAGGACGACGCGCTTCGAGATTGACAGATTATCAGACAATAACGTACCCTTGACGCGCGGTTTTGCCAGACTGGAGTAGCCGCACGGTTGCATCGGAAGAAGGGGCGTGTGGATACCAGTTCATTCATCGAGATTGCACTCGGACCGCCATCACAGCACGCTGCTCTAGATGCTTGAACTCACCAAGTCTCAGACAATCCGATTGATAAATCGGTTTAGACCAGCCATATGTAGTCGAGAATCCGGGTTTGCCGGAATCCTTCAGCGGGATGAGCAATGGATACCGAACTTCAGATACCGAAAGTCAGCGCATCGCTCCGGATGCAGGTTGAGGAAAAGTTGCGCCAGGCGATAGCAACAGGTCGTTTCAAACCCGGCCAACGGCTGGTCGAACGCGAGCTTTGCGAGATGCTAGGCGTCGGGCGAACCTCGGTCCGAGAAGCGCTTCGGCAGCTTGAAGCAGAGGGGCTAATTACGAGCTATCCGCATAAAGGCCCTGTCGTCAGCACAATAACTTACGAGGAAGCGCAACAACTCTATGCGGTGAGGGCTCTGCTTGAAAGCTTCGCTGGCCAGCAGTTCGCCGAAAACGGTAGCGCCCAGGACATTGCGACCTTAGAAGCTGCCGTGGTCGAGTTCGAGGCAGCAGCTGATAGCGGGATTGGAAGCCGGCTGATCGAGGCGAAGAACGCATTCTATGACTGCCTAATGGACGGGAGCAAGAACCTGTTCGTTAGACAAATGCTCGTTTCGCTCCACAACAGGATCAACCTCCTCCGAATGACCTCCATGACTCAGCCCGGTCGCTTGAGACACAGCATCGCGGAAATAAAGGAAATTTCCAACGCTATCAGCAATCGTAATGGTCCTGTCGCGGCTGCGGCGTGCAAGCATCATATCGATATGGCTGCAAAGGTAGCGCTCGAATATCTGCGAAAGAATTCCACGCAATAGCATTTTAAGATTGACAGATTGTCTGATAATTTGTTTTAGTCCGGTTTAATAGCTGCAGCGATGCCTGCCTATTCCATCGGAGGAAAAATTGTCAGACTCTCAAAAAACACGCGTTGCGTTCATTGGCTTGGGCGCGATGGGCCAGCCTATGGCCGAGCATCTCATTAAGTCGAACTATGATGTTCGAGGGTTCGACCTGTCAAAAGATGCCCGCGATGCCTTGGCTTCACGGGGCGGCTTTCCGGCCGAGTCCGCAGCGATCGCGATGGCGGATGCCGACATAGCAATCACGATGCTTCCCAACGGCAAGATCGTTCAAGATGCGCTTTTCTCGGGCGATGCTTGGAAGGGCCTGAAACCGGGAGCTCTTGTCATTGACATGAGTTCATCAGCGCCCACGGACACGCGCGACCTCGCCGAGCGCCTTACAGCGGTCGGTTTGAGGCTTGTAGATGCGCCGGTTTCTGGCGGTGTCAAACGAGCTGTGGCGGGAACGCTGACCATCATGGCTGGTGGAGCCGAAGCAGACATCACCGAAGTTTCGACCCTTTTCGACGCGATTGGGGGCCAAGTTTTCCGTACTGGGGGCGTTGGTTCCGGACACGCCATGAAAGCGATCAACAACTTCGTATCTGGCGCTGGGGTACTGGCTGCTATTGAAGGTGTTCTGCTTGCGCGGAGCTTCGGACTTGACGCGAACACGGTGGTGGACGTGCTCAATTCCTCTTCCGGAAAGAACAACGCGACCGAGGTAAAGATGAAGCAATTCATCCTATCGGAGACGTTTGGGTCCGGATTCGCCCTTGGCCTTATGGCGAAAGACATCCGCATTGCCGCGGATCTGGCCAAGAGCCTGGACCTCAACCTCGATACGCTCGCAGAGACTGCGGATACATGGGACGCGGCCAAAAACGCCCTCGGTCCCTCCGAAGATCACACGGCGATCATTAAGTATCTGAACAATCGCAATTAGCGAAGAGATCTGGGCTAAGCCAAAAAATTGGTTGACAGATCGTCAGACAATCTGTCAATATTGCCTTCATCAATCTAGGGAGCTTTAATATGAGTGTCAGCAAAGCGGCTACGGTTAACACCGTCGGAGGCGAACGCGAGATGCCTTCTGAAGAGTTCGAGCGCGGGCTGAAGACCCGTCGAGAAGTCATGGGGGATTCGTACGTTGATGCCGCACTTGGCAAGGCCACCGAATTCACATGGCCCATGCAGGAGCTCGTCACTGAGTATTGCTGGGACAACATCTGGAACCGACCCGGTCTCGACCGTCGGTCCCGGTCGATCCTAAACTTGGGCATGATCTCGGTGTTGAACAGGCCGCATGAACTGCGCGGACATATCAGGGGCGCCATCAATAACGGTCTGACCAAGGAGGAGATCCAGGAAATCTTCCTTCAAGTCGCGATCTATGTCGGTGTTCCTGCCGGGATCGACAGCTTCCGCCATGCACAGGAAGTGTTCAACGAAATGAACATCTGACACACGCGCCGACCAGGAGGTGGTCGGCGATCTTCAATCGCGCGGTGTCTTCCGCGTTTTTAATAGGGGAGGAGCCAATCGTGGCCATAGATCTCGAGAAATTCACAAAACTTGCGCATGAGGACTTCGAGTTCAAGCGCGAGACCCGTTATCTCAACGGCATCATCAAGTGCGAATTCTCCACGCGCACAGTCGCTCTTCATTTTGAGGACGGCAAAATGGTGAAGGTCGAGGAAGCAGCCTACGACGACGACAAGTGCAAGATCGTTGTGCGAGGAACGGCCGAGCAGTGGGAAGCTCTACTGCAACACAAGCCGTTGCCATTCTACCAGTGCCTGCAGTCTTCGAACATCAAGCACGGTCTTCACCTCAGCAACACCAACGAAACCTTCGCGTATCTGCCTGCGCTCAACCGCATGACAACGCTGATGCGCAATGCTCGTCCCGAAGGAGTGGCAGCATGACCAAGCACGATCCAATCACTGGCCGCTACGTCTATCTCACCATCGAAGACATCGAATACCGCGTCTATTACGAAGAAGCAGGGCAAGGCATCCCTCTTCTCGTCGGCCACACGGCGGGTTCGGACGGTCGCCAGTACAGACACGCGCTGTGCGATGAGCAGGTCACGAAAGACTTCCGCGTCATTGCCTTTGACTTGCCGTATCACGGCAAGTCCCTTCCACCCCACGGAGTGCGCTGGTGGGAGAAGGAATACAACATGACCAAGAAGTTCATGATGGACTTTCAACTGGAACTGTCCAAGGCGCTCGGCTTGGATCGACCCGTCTATATGGGCAGCTCAATGGGCGGCCATCTCGCCATAGATCTGGCTTCGAACTATCCGGACAATTTCCGTGCGACGATCTCAGTCGAGGGCGCGCTACGCTCAGCGGCAGAATACGTTGAAGTCGGCATGGCCGGCATCCGCAAGGAGTTCGACAACCCGAACGTCAACCGCACGTCGATTGGCGCAGCAATGATGCTCAACATCTCCCCGTATTCTCCGGAGGCCAACGTCCGCGAAATTCAGTGGGAATACAGCTGCGGCGGCCCCGGAATCTTCGCCGGCGACCTCTACTATTATTACTACGACCACAATGTGTCCCCGGAAGAGGCGAGCCGGATCGATACGTCCAAATGCATGCTGTACTTCCTCACCGGTGAGTACGATCCCAACACGTCCCCCGCCGACACCAAGATCGCAGCCGATCTCGTCAAGGGAAGCAAGTTCTGGACGATGGAAAAGCTGGGGCATTTCCCAGTCACCGAAGACTACACGGAATTCCGAAAGTACCTGCTGCCGATCCTTGAGGAAATTCGGCAGGCATCCGAAACCCGGGCGAAAGTCGCCTAACGGGGGTATTGGGAGGAGACCATCATGAAAAACATTTTGAAGGGAACTCTGACGGCGCTGATTTCGATCGGCGCCCTCGCAAACGCCGCTTACGCCGACGGCGTTGACCAATTGCCCGCAAGCGAGAAGAAGATCTACGAAGTCGTTGATCCCCAGATCCCGCTCGGAGCAAGTGCCTATAAGAATTTTAAGCCCAAGAAGGGCCCTCCGTGGAAGATTGGTTACGCAAGTAGCTACGCTGGAAACACCTGGCGCGCAGCAGCTCTCGACGCCGTCATGAACGACCTCCTTCCGCGTTCAAAAGTGGCCGGACTGGTATCGGAAGTGGTTGTCACCCAGTCCGACCTTAAGGATGCGGTTCAGATTCAGCAGATGCGGCAGATGGTCGACGATGGCGTAGACGCCATCATCATCTGCTGCTCGAACGTCACGGCCCTGAATCAGACGATCGAATACGCCTACAAGGCCGGCGTCCCAGTCTTTTCGTTCTCGGGCTACGTGACGTCTCCGTATGCCATCAATGGCGCGGCTAACCATGCGCAAGGTGGCGGCGAGATGGCCACGTGGCTCGCGGAAAAGATCGGGAAGAAGGGTAACGTCCTCCTTGTATCGGGTATCCCCGGCTTTGCGTCGTCCGATAGCTTCGACAAGGCTGCAAAGGAAGCGCTCGCAAAGTATCCTGACATTAAAATTGTAGGCGAAGTTGCTGGCAAATGGACGGACCAGGTTGCGCAGGTCGAAGTGCAAAAATTCCTCGCGACCAATCCCACACCCGTTGACGGCATCCTGACCCAGGGAGCTCAAGAAAACGGCGTCCTCAACGCGATGCTCCAGTCCGGACGCGACATGATCCCGATCACACTGGGTGGTGAGGCCTCCGCGGCATGCTACTGGCGCAATAATCCGGATTGGGTTGATGCGAGCTTCCACATCTGGCCGCCGCGCCGCGAAATGCAACAGATGTGGGAAATTATGCTTCGCACTTTGCAAGGACAAGGGCCGAAGGTTCAATCGTTCCTTCGTCCAGTACTTCCTTACACCATTGACGATGTCCGCGCAGCAATCCCAGAGAATTGCGATCTGAACTCGACCGACTTCGTCGAACCCACGGCGGACGGTTGGTTCCCGGCCGCAGTCGCTGACCAATATTTCGAGCATCCTGCCGATCCTTGGAAGGCAGCAACCAAGTAAGACAGCTCCGCCTGGCGGCACAGTCGCCGGGCGGTACCATTCCCATTAGAGGGAAGCCGCATTTCGCGGACGTTGCGGGTGGAGGTCAGCAGTGAATAGAGAGATTACAATCAGGTTGGCCGATGTTGCCAAGTCTTTCGGCGAAACGAAGGCGCTCAAAAAGTGCGACTTCGAGGCGCACGCGGGAGAGGTGCACGCAATCGTCGGCGAGAATGGTAGCGGTAAGAGCACGATGGCCAAGATTATGTCCGGCGTCCTGCATCCCGATTCCGGAACAGTCTCGATCCTGGGCGAGAAGGTCAATTCTCCGATCGATGCCAAGAAAATCGGACTGACCACGATTTTCCAAGAGGTGCTTGTCGCAGACGAGGCAAGCGTTTTCGAAAACCTCTTCGTGGGTCGCGACGGCGTGTTCAAATCGCAGTCCGGCGGCGGAGACCGACGCGCCGAAGCAAACGAAATTTTGACCAGGCTGGTAGGAAAGTCTGTCGATCTCGACCAGATGGTCGGGGGCCTTCCTCTTAGCATCAAGCAGTGGATCGTCATTGCCCGCGCGATGCTCCGCAGGCCGCGGGTGCTGATCCTTGACGAGTCTTCGGCAGCGCTCGATCTTGATTCAACTATTCGTCTACATGAGGAGATCGATCGCCTCCGCCGGGAAGGGGCAACAGTCCTGATCGTGACGCATCGGATCGCCGAACTCGTGCGTATAGCAGATCGGGCGACCATTCTGCGAGATGGGGTCACCGTCGGAACACTGCAGAAACATGAGATTACAGAGGAAAACCTTCTGTCGATGATGACACCTCCGGACCGTCGCGCGAGCGACGTGAAGGAATACGCGTCAAAAAACAGAGCGATTGCAGAAGTCTCTGTCATGACCGCAAAGAACATGGTCGCCCAGAGGACATCCGCGCCATTCGATTTCGATCTACCAAAGGGATCGATCGTTGGAGTGGCCGGCCTGGACGGACAAGGTCAGGATGCGTTCGTTCGCGCCCTTGTCGGCATAATGCGGCCATTCGGAGGCGATGTGCTGGTGCGTTCCGCCGAAACAGGCAAAATGGTCGAGATCGCAACTCTCGAAGATGCGGCCAGCGCAGGCATATCTTACGTGTCCGGCGACCGTAAGCGCGAGGGTATTTTCCCGCAGCAGAGTATCTTCGAAAACCTGGCGATCGGTGTTTACAGGAAGAACCTGGGTCCGATGGGCATCATCAGGAAGCCCACGCTCAAGCCGATGTTCAAGCGCGAGGTTGACCGTCTGCGGATCAAGATCGGCAGTCCCTCGAACAAGATCACCTCTCTTTCTGGTGGGAACCAACAGAAGGTCCTAATCGGACGCGCCTTCGCCAACGATCCGCAGGTAATCGTTCTCAATGATCCGGCGCGAGGTGTCGACCTAGGCACCAAGCGTGACCTTTACAGGGAACTTCGCGCCTTCGTCGAGAAGGGAGGCAGCGTCATCTACCTCTCCAGCGAAATCGAGGAATTTATCGGATTCGCAGATCGGGTCGATGTCTTCTTCGCGGGACGATTGTTCCGCTCTCTGTCGGGCGACCATATCGCAGAGGAACCAATCCTCGCCGCGATGTTCGGAAAGTCTGAGAATGCCTCGGTGGAATTCGATCTGGAAAGGAGCGCGTGATGTCAGTCAGCGCATTACGTCAAATCACGCACGATCGCTCGTTGTTCGTTCCTGCTGGGCTTTTTGTGGTCTTGCTCGTGGCAGTCGCACTCCGCGGCCATGGCCTATTTACAAACAATGGCCTGGCCGGCGCAATCCTTGTTGCGACGCCGTTGATACTGACGGCTCTGGCCATCACGCCGATCGTGATGGCTGGACGAGGAGCGGTTGATCTTTCAGTGGGACCATTGCTGGGTTTCATCAATGTCACACTTATCACTTGGTTGGTCGGAAACGGCATAACTAATCCGGTCGCGATCATCGGCTGGGCCGTTGGCCTCGGGGCGGTATTCCAGTTGATCCAGGCGCTTGTGATCATCTACGTCCGCGTTGCGCCGATCATCGTTACGCTTTCTGGCTTCCTTGTGCTTTCAGGGCTGAATCTCATGGTGATGTCACGCCCAGGCGGCGTTGCGCCAGACTGGATGCTGACCTGGGGCGCAGGTACGAGCGTGTTTTCGCCGGTGCTGCTGCTGCTGGTAGCTGCGTACGCCCTCTGGGGTGTTCTCAGGTCTACTATGTTCTACCGAAATCTTCGGATGACAGGTGCTGACGAGCGAATGGCTTATACGAGCGGCGTTCAGGTGGACGTGATCCGAATAATCGCTCATGTCGTCGGCGGTGCCTTCGCGGGCCTTGCTGCCCTCAGCTACACGGCTCTGATTTCGTCAGGCGATCCGACCCAGGGGAGCACCTACACTCTTCAAGCGGTGACTGCGCTGGTGCTTGGAGGTGCGAGCCTTTCCGGCGGCCGAGGCGGTGCACTTGGATCGACGCTCGGCGCAATCAACATGTTTCTTATCTCTTATCTCCTCTCCACGTTCAACTTCGGCACGGTGTCCGGTTTTGTCACCCAGATGGCGTTTGGCCTCATCCTAATTGGGTCACTTTTAGTGAACGTCTTCGTCATTAGCCGACGCTCAGTTGCTTGAAGGAGCAAGGAAAATGGTCACAACGGTCATGAATTCAGAAATCAGTGAGATCGGGCGGTCGAACGCACTTCGCACACACAAGAGCATCTGGATCGGGTTCGCTCTTCTCGCCTGCCTGCTTGCTCTCGGCGCGCTACTTGTGCCCGGTTTCGTTTCTTCTCAAAACGCGCGATCTATCCTGTTGCTCGCCGCCTTTCTGGGGCTTGCTTCAGTAGGTCAAACACTATGTGCGCTTGTCGGCGCCTTGGACCTCTCAATTCCCTACATAATCGGCGGCGCGAATATTTTGCTCCCAAGTCTCATGGTAGCTGGTCTCCCAGCTCCGGTAGCAATGGCCGTCGTCCTTGTGCTTGGTGCTCTTGTCGGCGCCGCCAACGGTGCCCTGAGCTTCAAGCTGCAGGGCCAAGCGCTCATTATGTCCTTGGGCGTCGGTTTCGCTGCGGTAGGCGCCGTTCAGATTTATACCTCCTTAGGGTCGCAATTCGGTGGCACCGTCTTTGCTCCGGTCCCTGTCTGGCTCCGAAACCTCTCGGCCTTTAATGGCAAGTTCTTTGGCCTGCCATTTCCTCCTGTCATTGTCATTTGGGCAGTGGTAGCCGTCATGCTCGGCTGGTTGATGTACAATACGTGGTTCGGGCGCAGCATCTACGCCATCGGCGGTAGCAGGACCGCTGCGGCCCGTCTTGGGATCTCTGAGTTCAAGGTTTGGACTGTGATCCACAGCGCCAGCGGTGCGATGTCTGCTATTACGGGCATGCTCCTGCTTGGCTTCTCCGGCGGCGGCTTCGTCGGTGTGGGCGATCCCTATCTGTTTACCACGGTGGCGGCCGTGGTCATTGGCGGCACGTCTCTGCTGGGTGGTGCGGGCGGCTACGGTGCAACGGTTCTCGGTGTTCTGGTCCTGACCGTTCTGACCTCGCTCCTCGTCGGGCTTGGGCTGGGTTTTCCTGCACAACAGGCCGTTGTCGGCCTTCTGATCGTGCCGATGGTCGCAATCTACGCGCGCACGCCACATATCCGCAATCAGATTTGAACGCAGTATCGAAAGGAATATCGATGACTATCTCCAGCACGCTTCTTGGTCGCTTGAAGGATCCGTCTCTGGTACGCGAAGAAATGCTGGTAGGGGGGCAGTGGCTGAAGAATGGAGAAGGCGACAACCAGATCGAAGTCCGTAACCCGTCCACCGGAGACGTGCTTGCGACGTTGCCAAGCGCTGGACTTCAAGATGTCCGGTCCGCAATCAACGCAGCGAAGATCGCCCAAAAAAAATGGGCGAGCCGTTCGGGCAAAGATCGCGCCGGCATCATGCGCAAGTTCTTCGATCTCGTTACCGCAAACACCGACGATCTTGCAGTTATCCTGACATCAGAAATGGGCAAGCCGCTCGCTGAGGCGCGAGGCGAAGTTTCCTATGGCGCCTCGTACATCGAATGGTTTGGGGAAGAGGCAAAACGAGTATATGGCGACACAATACCAGGTCACCAAGCCGACAAGCGTCTCATGGTAATCAAGCAGCCCGTTGGCGTTGTCGCAGCGATCGCACCATGGAATTTTCCTTCGGCCATGGTTTGTCGCAAGATAGCGCCCGCTTTGGCTTCCGGCTGCGCGATCATCTTCAAGCCTGCTGCAGAAACTCCTCTTTCAGCGCTCGCTCTCGCGATCCTCGCTGAGCGAGCAGGTGTTCCGAGCGAACTTTTTAGTGTGCTGCCCACGGACAACGCGCGGATGTTCGGCGAAGAAGTCTGTTCAAATCCGATCGTCAAGAAACTTACATTCACGGGGTCGACGGAAGTTGGTCGCATTCTGATGGCGCAAGGCGCCCAGAAAATCATGAAGTTGAGCCTCGAGCTCGGCGGCAACGCACCCTTTATCGTCTTCGACGACGCCGATCTGGACGAAGCCGTCGAAGGCGCCATGCTCTCCAAGTTCCGCAATGCTGGCCAGACTTGCGTCTGCGCCAACCGCCTCTATGTCCAGAGCGGGATCTACGACCGCTTCGTGCAGAAGCTTGCCGCTCGGGTTTCCGCTCTCAAGGTGTTGGACGGATTTGAGGAAGGCGCGACCATTGGCCCGCTGATCAACGACGATGCGGTCAGCAAGCTCTACAACCATATCGAGGATGCCGTAGGCAAGGGCGCTAAGGTCGTTGTCGGTGGCGACCGCGACGCGCGCGGCGGAACATTTGTTCAGCCAACACTCCTTTCCGGCGCCACCAAGGACATGAAAGTGGCCCGTGAGGAGACATTCGCTCCGCTCGCTCCGGTCTTCAAGTTCGAGACAGCCGACGAGGTCATCGAACTCGCAAACGACACCGAATTCGGCCTAGCAGCATACTTCTACGCCAACGACCTCAGGAATGTCTGGAAGGTTACGGAGGCGCTGGAATACGGCATGGTTGGGGTGAACACGGGCCTTATTTCCACCGAAGTTGCGCCGTTCGGCGGGGTCAAGCAATCTGGCTTCGGCAGGGAAGGGTCGAAATACGGAATGGATGATTTTTTGTCCATGAAATACGTGTGCATGGGCGGTATCGGCGCCTAGGGCAACCAAAGGATTGCGGTTCGGCGACTGGATGCATATCGAGGGGAGGTGGATTTGTTCAACAAAGGCAAGACAGGGGCACTCGCCGAATCGGCTTCGAACACCTCCCAGAAGGCCGACTTGTTTGGGCGTTTCGCTGGAGTCGGTCTCTGGGATGTGTACCTGCCTTCGGCAACGGCCGGGGGACAAGAGCGACATACTTTCTCCGCCGAATTTCGACGTCTATTAGGGTTCCGATCGGAAGCTGATTTTCCAAACGTGGTTTCCTCGTGGGCGACACGCATTCATCCGGATGATTTGGAATTCGTCACCTCCTCGTTCGGGGCGCATCTTGCCGATGCCAGCGGCAAGACATCGTTCGATGTAACGTACAGGCTGGCTACTGCATCGGGTGAGTACCGGTGGTTCCGATCAACTGGCGGAACTGACCGCAGGTCAGACGGTAGTGCATGGGCGGCGGGATCGCTCATCGACATTCACGCTCAAAAGACTCTAGAACTCCAGGTCCAGCAAGATGCCGAGCTGGATAGGAATTTCCTTGAGGCGCTTTCGCGCGCGATGGCGGCGCTTGCCGACGGCGACCTCCTGAACCGCATGCCGGACACAGATCAAAAATTTGAAAAGTCTGCTCAAGACTTCAACAAAGCCGTGTCCTCGCTGGCGTCTGCTTTGGGGAATGTTCTGGAAAGCGCTGAAAAGATAACCGACAAAGCGAGGTCAATAACCGTCGCAGCCAACCGTCTGTCATCACGATCGGAGATACAGGCCGTCAGGGTTGAAGAAAGTGCTGCCGCACTTGGACAGATCAACCAAGCAATTGGAGCCTCTCTGCGTAATACCGAGACCGCAATCGCTGGCATGGCGAAAGCTCAGGAAGAAGCTCAATCGGCAAGCGCAATAGTGCGAGATGCAACCGCTTCGGTGCAAGAGATAGCGACCTCGTCGAATGAGATTTCGGGCATCACATCGATGATCGACGAGATAGCATTTCAGACGAACCTCTTAGCTCTGAACGCTGGCGTCGAGGCCGCAAGAGCCGGCGAGTCCGGGCGCGGGTTCGCGGTGGTGGCAACGGAGGTACGGGCACTCGCGCAACGCTCCGCAGTTGCAGCCAAGAAGATACGGGAGCTCTTGGATCAAGCCTCCAAAGAGGTGGACATTGGCGTCCAAAAGGTCGCGAACGCAGAGAGTTCCCTCCAGAAGATTTCGACGCGCATCGCCGAACTTGTGCAGCTTATTGGATTGATCGCTACGTCGACGAGAGAGCAGGCTTCGGCCGTGCGGCAGCTCAGTGATGCAGTCGCGAGCATCGATGAGGACACGCAGCTCAACGCGACTATGGCATCCGATACGAACAACGCTTGCGCTCAGCTCGATGGCATTGTGGAGCAACTTACCAAAGGGCTTCAGCTATTTCAGGTCAGGAGCAGAGCTATGGATCGTCTGCGCTTGGTTTCCAAGTAAGCAACGCCAAGCACTCGTGTGTATTGCGCGGATAGACCTTGCCACCTGCAGCTATTGAGGGAACGACACATGAGTGAGTTTTTGAAAAACAGCATTATCGTCCCACCGACCTCGACCCTGGAACGCGAGAATGGCGAGTGCCTATCTGAGGGCCAGTCCGCAATAGACGTTGACGCGCTCGACGATGCTGCGCGTGCAAGCGTTGAGGGCCAGACGAATGCCATACGTCCCAGCGAGCCGCGTGTGAAAGCGTAGGTCTCTCCGGAAAGGCACCGATTCCCAGCGACATCCGTGGGCGCTGCCTGGAAGATCCAACTGAGGTACGGCCAGAAAATCGACGCGCGCGCCAAAGACCTCGTGAAGCCGGACGTCGAAAAAACCGATGGATTATCCGTCGATCATCTTTCCATGTCCTCGTGGCTGCTTGGGGTCGGAGAGGCGTGAGAAAACGCAATTTGGAGATAGGTGTGTGCATTCCTCGTTGAGACATGAACGAGTCGCTGGATCTCACGATTTCCCACATGGACCATTTACCGCGTGAAACCAGTATCTCAGACTCACAATGCACGCCGGACGCCGCCGACGGAGGGGTCTATTGAAGGAGGCCAGACCGCTGCCGGCTTTCATGCTAGCAAGGTATGCGTGTTGGTGGGCGCGTCAAACCCGGTCGGTTTCTGTCTTGCGCAGTCTTTCCTCGAAACTGGCTACCGTGTCGCCGTAGGCGACCTCGACCCTTCAGATTTCAGTTCATTAACCGCGGTCTCGGGGACGAATTTGTTTCCGGTTAAGGTCAATTTGAATCGGGACGTGTATGTCAATTCAATGGTCGATCAGGTCTACCTACGCTGGAGCCGGGTCGATATTCTGGTAAACATAGCCTTCCGTCGTCGTGAACTCGCGGATCCGCTTTCCGCTACAGATCTTGGGCTTGATGCCGTTTCCAATCTAATAAGGGTTACAAGTGCTTTCGGCTCCCGGCTCCAGGGAGAGGAACTCGCTGTTGTGAATATCGCATGGTTCGACGAGAAGACGCTGCTAGAGGCCGACCGCGAGGCTGTGCTCCAAGCGGCCTTACGAACTACGACGAGTGCGATGGCGAAGAAGTATTTCAATTTGGGGCTTCGAATAAACGCTGTTCATGCCAGAAATGCGCGTTCTACATCTTGCATTCAAAGTGAGACGCTTAGGACACTTGTTCAAGCTGTCCAATTCCTCGCGAGTTCAGAAATGTCTGGAAAGCTCACCGGGAACGTCTTGGACATCGACCTGAAACCTGAGGATATTCCGTTCCGAGGATAATTCGTAACGATATTAGCTTGTTGTTAACGTTGATAGTTTGAACGTCAATTCGACGTGGAAATCCTAACAGGATGTAAACCAGTTTGCATTTCCGCAGTCGAACATTCTTCCTCTTCGTTTAGGTCGAATAACTAAAATTCCAGAGATGGGTGGCAGTGCCCGCTTTAGTCATCTGGAGGTTTTATGTTCGTCGATCGCTTGCTATCCGCTTTCAGCATTAGAGCGAAAGTCTTATTGGTATTGGTGCCGCTGGTCATGATATTGGCGGCCGTGGGTGTCGTGAGCCTTCAGGCGACCGGTTTGCTGCAATCTCGCCTTCGGCTATCGAGCGAAGTTCTTGAGACTTTGAGCGGATTTCGGGACGTCTCCGAGAGCATGAACCGGTTTTTGGCGCAGAGTTCGACGGAGAACCGTGATGAGGCCCTGGCAAGTCTAAACCGGCAGGGCGCCACGATGCTGTCGCTTCAGGAAGCCGCGGCTGACGTTGGTAGTGACACTCGCGCTCTTGAAAGCAGTGAGTCAGCGATGTCCGCTATTGCTGACAGCATGGACCGCATGTGGTCCCTGCACAACGATGAGCTCTCCATTCGTCATGACCTTACCGCGAACTTGACCGAGATCAAGCGGGTCGCGGCCGACCTCGAGCTGGCCGCGGTTAAAATCCGCGCGCAGGTTCGCAACCAGGAAAACTCTGGCAAAACGATGCTCAGGGAGGCTACCCGCTCAATTGACACGGCGTCAATTATGCAGCGTTTGTCGGAAAACTTGGTGAATCTGCCAGCCGGCGCGATGCAAACCCCCGAGGAACAGCAACAGGCGCTAATGATCAAAAAGGCGATGAAAACTGTCAAGCGAGTCGTTGCAACGGGTGATGATGGACAAGCAGTCGCAAACTTGGAACAGGCAATCTCCAGGATCGTCGCTGGTTCCGGGCTGGATAGCGCTTTCCTTCATAGTCTTGGGATCGATCTTAATGCCTTCGCCCCGCGACTGCGAAATGACGCCATACAGCATATGATCGAGGGAACCCATGCAGTGCGAGCCTTGGATAAGTCATTGGCAGAATCGGAGACGCTCGTTGCGGCAGTGGCATCAGTAAGCCAAGACGCTGATTCGATAGAGATTGAGATAAACAATCTGTTGCGGGCGGCCAGCCCGGAAAATCAAAAGCGGCTCGTTGAGCAACTTACGAAACTGACTCGTGACACCGTAGCGGTTGGAGGCGTAGCCAGTTCATTGCCAGACTTCCACAAAATGGAGGAGATCCTCTTCTTACAGGGGGATGCCATCCAACAGAATACCGAGAAGTTGGTCAAGATCGCGGAAGGGCGGCAGGCGCAGTACGCAGACGCGGATAAGACCGTCCAGTCGATCTGGAAAAATCTCGTGTCGTTCGCGTCCACTCAGGAACATGATGCTCACCGGGAAAGCGATTTCGCCCGACTGTTGTCCACAGCTGCTACCGTCGCGGGTGTTTTGGTCGCCCTCTTGGCTGGCCTTGGCCTGATGGCGACATTGCGCGCACCAATCGAACGGATCGCAAAGCGCATGCAGGGGCTAGCAACCGGCGATCTTCAGTCAGACATCGCTGGCTGCCAGCGAAAAGACGAGATTGGCGATATGGCTCGCGCGCTTGAGGTTTTTCGCGGAAATGCGGTCTCGAAGCTCGAGGTGGAAGCGCGTGCAGAAAACGACCGGAAAATGGCTGATCAGGAGCGGACGGATCGGGAATTTGAACGTGCTCAGCTTGAGAAAGAAGTGTCCAGCGCTGTGCAAACACTCGGGGAGGCACTGTCTCGATTGGCGCGAGGAGACATCTCGCAGACCATCGACCGCCACTTCCATCCCAATCTCGAGCAACTGCGGCGTGACTTCAACCACTCACTGTCGGTCTTAAGGGATACCGTGTCCCATATCGACGAAAACACCCAACAAATCAAATGGGGAACCAATGAACTTTTCAAAGCCTCTGATGATTTGTCGCGCCGGACTGAACGACAAGCTGCGTCTCTCGAAGAAACTGCGGCAGCCGTTGAGCAGGTGACTGCGACTGTGAGGAATTCCTCTGAGAATGCCTGTGAGACACAAGCGTTCGTTTCCGCAGTCAAAGAACATGCCGAGGGCGCGGCCATCATTGTAACTGATGCTATAAACGCCATGGGGAGAATTCAGGATGCATCCTACAAGATCGGTCAGATCATAGGATTGATCGACACGATTGCATTCCAGACAAACCTGCTTGCGCTGAATGCCGGCGTTGAAGCAGCTCGTGCCGGCGATGCTGGAAAAGGCTTCGCGGTAGTCGCACAGGAAGTGCGCGAGCTCGCACAAAGATCGTCAGCCGCAGCGCTAGAGATACGACACTTGATTTCAGAATCTTCGTCAGAGGTGGCCGTCGGTTCAGATTACGTTGGAAAGACCGGGGACGCCCTGCACAGCATTGCGGCATCGATCGTGCAGATTTCTGATCGCATCGACCAGATAGTGAGCTCCAGCCGCGAACAGGCGACTTCACTTGCTGAGATCAATAATAACGTCAATGTCCTTGATCAGGGGACGCAGCAGAATGCAGCCATGGCTGAGCAGACAAACGCTGCAGCGAAGACGCTTTCTGATCAGACTGTCGAACTCAGCGAACGGCTTGCTGGGTTCAAGTTGACAGATCACAGGACGGCTCATCTGGAAAGCCTAGCTGCATAAGGCAGCGTAGTTAGATTCGATGCGTTCCGATGGCGGCCATGCCGCCATCCAATCGAATTCACATACCAAGCGCCCGATTTTTGCTTCGATGCGCCGGTCTCCCTCCTGGTAGCTCTTTGTCGCTCTCCGTCGCGCAGGATTCAGCACGGCCCGGCTCAACCTACGACAATGAGACTATCTTCCAGTGCTCAGACTATGAAAGGTGTCAATCCGTGTGCGTACGTAAATTGATAATTGGATTTTTTCTCGCAGCAACCCTAGCCGTGCCGTTGAAGGCGACGGCTGGCGGGCTTAGTGAACTGCCGCGGGAAGAGCGGAAGACCTACGAGTTATTGGACCCGCGGTTGCCCACAGGAGAGTCGATATTTCGGAATTTTAGAGCAAAGCGAGCGCCACCGTGGAAAATTGGTTATGCCTCGAGCTATGCTGACAACACGTGGCGTGCGAACGTCCTTGATGAGTTTACAAATAAGCTTCTGCCGACTTTCAAGAAGGCTGGGCTGGTATCCGAGCTCGTCGTTACACAGTCCAATCTTGATGATAACGCCCAGATCAACCAAATGCGGCAGATGGTAGATGAGGGTGTCGACGCCATAATCATATGCTGCTCCAACCTTACAGCGCTCAACCCGACGATAGAGTACGCCTATTCGAAAGGCGTACCTGTTATCTCATACTCCGGTTATGTTACGTCGCCGTTCGCAATCAATGCGACAGAGAACAACATGCAAGGCGGTTTTGAGGCGGCAAAGTGGTTGGCTGAAGAGATTGAAGGCAGCGGCAATGTGCTGCTTGTGTCCGGAATCTCTGGCTTCGCCTCCTCAGACAGCTTCAACGTCGGCGCCACAAAGGCCTTGGAGTACTATCCCGAGATCAATGTCGTCGGACAGGTTGACGGGAAGTGGACAGACAGCGTCGCACAATCAGAAGTACAGAAATTCCTCGCCGCTAACCCTGGTCGAATTGACGGTATTATTGTTCAGTCGGGAGCCGAGTCTGGTGTAATTAACGCCGTCCGCCAGTCCGGACGAGAGATAATGCCGATCGTGCTTGGCGGAGAGGCTTCGGCAGCATGTTACTGGCGTAAGAATCCTGACTTTGTAAGTAGGAGCTTTCACTTCTGGCCGCCACGCTCCGAGGCTCGTTTCGTATGGGACGTGATGATGCGCACTCTGGAGGGTCAAGGTCCGAAGATACAGACACTTCTGCGACCGGCAATTCCTTACACGATCGATGATGTAAAAGCGGAACTGCCAACCGATTGCGACCCTAACAGTGAAGATTGGATCGAGCCGAAGGATGCAGCTTGGTGGCCTGCTGCTGCCGCCGCGAAATATTTCGACAATCCAGCAGATCCGCTTTCTTGGAGACCAACCAATTGAGCTTGCATGCTGTGTAGGCGGTGAAACGCTACCCCGCCCCGCCCCGCCCCGCCTCGGGCGAGGTCGGCAAGTGCGGGGAATGCCGCGGGTCGCGTCAGGAGAAATCCCAGAAACGATGCGGTTCCAATCGAGCAACGATGTGCCCTGCAGGGCACTCTCGCCCTGGATGCTGGGCATACTCTCCTGCCACACCCCTCGCGAAGTCGGACAACGTTCTCACTGCGCCAACCAATCCGCACTGCGTAGCGAAAGTTGCGGCTCCGGAAGGGCGGCCGTCCGACCACCACTGCAACAAATTGCGCCTCAAATGACTTGGGCAGCGTTCCCCGGAAGAATTCCTGATGGGATGGATGATGCATCCTATCTTGGTCCTTGGTACGGAGCTTCACGATGAAGTCGCCATTACAACCGCTTGGGCAGTCTTCTTTTTTTGTGGAAAGGCGTGATCGCCAGCGAGACGGAGCGCTGCATCACGATACCTCAACCGACCGAAGAGCGCTTCTTGAAGCGTTGCTCGGCGTGTTGCCCCTTCCGATTTTCTACAAAGATTGGCATGGTCGTTACGTGGGCTGCAACAAAGCGTTCGAAGACCTCCTTGGTTACTCGCGCGACGATATCATCGGGAAAGCGGATCTTGATCTCGGTTCGACGCAACTAGCGGAACTTTATTCTAGCGAGGATAACGCCCTTCTCGAAAGGGGTGGGTCCCAAGTCTCCGAGCGTAAGATCGCCATTGCAAGCGGCGCCGTCCTAGATGTTGTCTGTAACATGGCCGTTTTCAGAGTTGAGGACGACGAGCCCGCCGGTTTGATTGGTGTTATAGTCGACATTACCGAGCACAAGCTGGCCGAGCAGGAGCTCAAGAACGCTCTTGAACTCTCCGAAGGAATCGTCACTGCCATTCCAGATGTTCTCTTCGAGGTGGACGAGGAGGGGCGTTATCTTCAGGTTTGGACCAGAAATCCGGAACTGCTAGCCCAGCAACGGGAGATGCTCCTCGGCAGGACGGTCAACCAGGTTCTCGCGCCTGATCAAGCGGCCATCGCAATGGAGGCGCTTCGAACTGCAAGCAGAGAGGGAGTTGCCTACGGCCGATGCATTTGCGTTTCCTTGCCGAACGGCGAGAGACGGTGGTTCGAACTGTCGGTGGCCAGACGACCGAGCGCCGATCCTGAAGCCGCCACGACGCTCCTGGCATTCTCGCGCGATGTCACCGAACGAAAACAGGCGGAAGACGCCATCAACTCCGTGCGGACGCAACTGCTGAGCGTGCTTCAAACAATTCCTGATATGGTTTGGGTAAAGGACGTGGATGGTGTCCACCTATTGTGCAATCACGCCTTCGAGCGGCTGACTGGGAAGACCGAGGCAGAGGTCGTTGGAAAAACCGACCTCGAGTTGTTCGGGGCTAAAAGAGCTCGGATTTTCCGAAAGTCTGATAAGGCTACAATCGAGGCCGGCGGCATTCTGATGGACGAGGAATGGGTGGTTTCGTCGGAGAACGGTCAATCCATTCTTCTCGAAACACGTAAAGTTGCGGTCCTCGGCGCAGGTGGAGAGGTTACCGGAGTTCTCGGTGTATCTCGCGATGTCACGGAACTGAACGCCTCGCGCGAAAAAATCAAACAGATGGCCTTCTACGATGCGGTGACTTGTTTGCCGAACCGATTGATGTTTAACGATCGATTGCAACAGGTGGTCAGTGCCGTGTCATCGCAAGGTAAGCGTGCCGGGATAATGCTCATTGACATCGACCATTTCAAAGTTGTCAACGATACAATGGGTCACCCGATCGGTGATCAATTACTCTGCCAGGTTGCTGCTCGGCTTAAAGCATCTGTTCGCGACCGCGACACCGTTGCCCGGTTCGGCGGCGACGAATTCGCTATTCTGCTGCCAGAAATCCGGAAAGACGACGACCTCGATCGGGTTGCTTGCGCGATCCTCGAGAGGTTCAAAGATTGTTTCCTGCTGGACGGCAAGGAAGTCTACGTTTCATGCAGCGTAGGTATCGCGATCTCGCCCGACGACAGCACAAATGTCAACGACCTTGTGAAATACGCCGACTCGGCGATGTATTTAGCCAAACGCTCGGGAAGGAACAGTTTTCGCTTCTATTCGAAGGACCTGACCGTGGGCGTGGAGGAGCGCATGCATTTGGAATCTGAATTGCGCCGCGCTATCGAGCGCGAAGAATTGGAGCTGCACTACCAGCCCAAGGTGCTTCTGGTCAGCGGCGCAATGGTTGGTTCGGAAGCGTTGTTGAGATGGTCCCATCCCCAGATGGGCATGATTGCGCCCGCCCGCTTCATTCCGGTCGCTGAGGATACGGGGCTAATCGTTGAACTCGGGCGATGGGTGCTGCGTGAAGCTTGCGAGACAGCGAAGGAACTGAACGCCGATGCCCAGCGACCCCACAAGGTGGCAGTCAATCTTTCGGTTAAGCAATTCCAATGCGCACGGTTGGCAAACTCGATCGCCGAGATTCTCGATGAAACTGGCTGCCGTGCGGAATGGATCGAAATCGAGATCACGGAGAGCCTGCTTCTGGATCGGAACGACAATACTCTGCAGACGCTTCTCAAGCTGCGTCAGATGGGATTTTCAATTGCTATCGATGATTTTGGCACCGGTTATTCGGCGCTCAACTATCTCGCCCGCTTCCCAATCGATACTCTGAAGATTGATCGGTCATTCATAAACAGCTCAGACAAAAGGAACGAGGAGTTGGTCAAGGCAATCCTCTCCATTGCGCAGTGTCTCGGACAGAATGTGGTGGCAGAAGGTGTTGAGACCGCCGAGCAGGCAGCATTCCTAGCGGCGAACGGATGCGGTTCGGCCCAAGGCTTTCTTTACAGCAAGGCCTTACCCAAGAGGGAGTTCGTTGCTCTTTGGGAGAACTCGTGTGCCACCGGCGGCGGTTCAGTTGAAATGAGGCGTTTTGGATGATTGCTAGGTGAACGCCGCCGAACCTCGCGGCAATTCCCATCGTTGGCCAGAGCCAACGGCGAGGCTAGGCCGTGTTTGAACGTTGACCCCGTATCGACTCGATTATCACCCACTCTACGCACTGCGGATCAGCGCTTGGCCCGGCCCGGGCGGCGGCCGGGGTTGTAGACGGCGGCCAAGTGCGGGTGATGGAGAGCAGGTCGCCGATGATGCCGCGGCGGCTCGTGCTGCGTTTGATGGCATTGCCCATGATCTCGTCTCATAGGCGCTGCGCACGCCGAAGAGCTTCAGCGTGCTGATCAGTTCGAGTATCTGCGATCGTTCTCTCAGCTTGCCCTCCTGACGTTGTCACAACGGGCGCAAAAGGCGCAACGTCCACCGGCTCGCTTGTCAACCGAAGCGCGTCGGGAAAGGAGAGCTGTGTCTAGTGCTTCAAGGTCTCCGATGGCAGCTGGCCGAATCGCTTCCTGTATTCGGATGCAAACCTCCCGACATGCGTAAATCCCCATTTAAGGGCTACGCTTGCAACGGAGCGCTTGTAGTCTCCTTCGAGCAACTCGCGGTGTACAGCTACCAGCCGAATCTCCTTCAGGTAAGACATTGGAGTCGTACTCCTAAACTGCCTGAAACCCTCTTGCAAAGTTCGACTGCTCACCCTGGCTGCGACGGCAAGGTCATCGAGCGAAATCGGTTCGGCATAATGCGCATGCATAAAATCGATGGCCCGCTTCACGTGTCGAGGCGCTGGCAACGGGATAGAATGGACCGGTTCATCTGAATAGCGATGCGGAAAGTTCTCAAGAAGTAGGCAGGTCAGCGCGTCTCGAAGGGCGGCGAGAGCCAAGGGCGACTGGCGCAAGAATCCACTTTCCTGGAGACCGGAATGGAGATTCTCGGCCACATGCATCAATGCAAGTCCAGGACCGGTCGATAGGTCGATTTGAGGAAAGAAGTCGACCGTGCCCGTAACGGTTCTGTCGAACATTTGCGTCAAGTGGCGGGTGAATATCGTCTTGTCTATGAACAGCCCTAGATGATGACGCGGACCGGACACCCGAAGGCCGGCTGTAAGCTCGCATTCCAGAATTGTGGCATGCCCAGGCACCGATTCAATAGGTTTACCCACGTAGTCAAAAACGGCACCGCCATGTCTTGGCAGCACAACAAGCATTCTGTCGCTGGGCGCCTCCCGCCTCAAAGTGAGTGCTCCTCGATAGGAGCAATCAGCAACCTCTATTCCCTCCGCAAAAGCGAGCCTGCAGGAATACCCAATTGGAGCGTCACTTTCGACCGTAACCTTCATCAAGGATTTAGGTGTCGACAACATTTCTGAGAGCTCATCCGGGCAAACTCCGCTTCGTGCCGCTCCTTTGACAGGTTCGCTCGGCGAAGCAGGATTCCGGACAAGACTATTCTTCGCATGCCCCAAAAATCTGTTTGACATTATGAACCTCAATAAATCTCCAAGATTTTCCATCGCGCCGCATCCAGTAGGACACGACCGCAATGAAGCGGCGCAATGACCGGGGGAGGCTAAGACCTTTTCCCGCATCTGGATATTTGACAGATTATCATACAATCTGCCAAGAATAATCCGGAGGAACACGAGGGAGGAAATCGGGTGTCTCTTAACAAGCATCACCAAGCGAAGCTTCCGTATTTTTATCCGTTCAAATTTGGCGACGGAAAAATCACAGTTCTATCCGACGGACCGCTGGAGCTAGGCGATCCCGGTACGAACTTCTTAGGTGTGGACGGAGCCACGGTCAGCGGAATGCTAGAGCGCAATTTCCTGCCGACGAACAATGTCGTGCTCGAGCAAAACGTGCCGCTTGTTGAAATAAACGGAAGGACAATTCTGTTTGATACCGGGATGGGTTCTTCCAAGGCGTTTGGGCCTACTACAGGTCGGCTCCTGACAAGTCTCGAAGAAGCGGGCCGAGAGCCGACGGAGATCGACGCCGTGGTTCTGTCGCACGCTCATATCGATCATATCGGTGGTCTATGTGATGCCAATGGAAGGCTAAATTTTCCAAACGCCGAAATCTTTATCAGTGAGCGAGACTTCATCGACTGGACGGACGGATCAAAGATCGACTCTTCGTTCCAATTCCAGATCGATAACGCTCGGCGGAACCTGCTCCCTAACAAGGATCGCATCTCCTTTTTCCAGGATGGCGAAGAGTTCTTACCAGGCGTCCAAGCGATCTCTGCCCCGGGCCACACCCTCGGGCATCATTGCTTCATGCTGCTATCCGGAAACGATCGCCTCTGCTTCCTCGGCGACCTTACACATCACCATATCTTGCTGATGGAAAGGCCGATGATGGAATTCAAATACGACACGGACCCGAAACTGTCAGCCATATCCCGCACCCGCGTGCTTGACATGCTGGCGACGGAACGCGTCGCAGTCATGTCTTACCATTTCGCATGGCCAGGTACTGGGCACGTGGCGCGGAGCGGCAATGGATTTCGCTACATCCCGGCACCAATGCAGTTGCTTGCAATTTAAGGGGACGTCAGAGATGCAAATGCGTTCGGTAATCCTCAGGGAGTCGGGTCTGCCGAAGCCCTATTCTGGTTCGAAACCCCTTGCGATCGAGATCGTGGAACTAACGCCGCCTGGCCCCTCGGAAGTGTTGGTCAAGATCAAGGCTGCCGGCCTCTGCCACTCCGACCTATCCGCAATCAATGGCGACAGACCGCGCCCGCTTCCTGTTGCTCTAGGCCATGAGGCGTCTGGTGTCGTTGAAGCAATCGGTCCGGGCGTTGAGAAAGTCGCTGTCGGTGACCATGTCGTTATGTCATTTCTACCGGTTTGTGGCCATTGTTCATATTGTGCTGAAGGCCGCGCGAGCCTCTGCGAACCAGGCTACCAGGCCAATGCAGCAGGAACGCTTCTATCAGGCAGCAAGCACATCCGCCTGAAAGGATACGAAATCAACCACCATAGTGGGGTTTCTGCGTTTTCCCAATATGCTGTCGTCTCGGAAAGCTCGGTCGTCAAAGTGACCAAGGATATCGGCTTGGTAGAAGCTGCTCTTTTCGGCTGCGCCGTTATGACCGGCGTTGGAGCTGTGATGAACACATGCGAGGTCCGCCCAGGCCAAAGCGTGGCGGTAATCGGGCTCGGCGGGGTCGGCCTTTCCGCGATCCTCGGCGCCGTCGCGAGCGGAGCAAGCGATATCGTGGCAATAGACCTCATTCAAGCCAAGCTGGATCTCGCCAAGGAACTGGGAGCGACGAAAACCTTTCTGGCCACCTCGCCAGACATTGTCGCCCAAGTAAAAAACGCAACAAGCGGAGGGGTAGATTACGCCATTGAGATGGCTGGATCCAAGAAGGCATTCGAACTCGCATATGAGATTACCCGGCGGGGAGGGATGACCGCTACGGCCGGATTGGCCAACGTAAATTCCCGTTTCGAGATTTCGCCTTTGCCGTTGGTCGGAGAAGAGAGAACGATCAAGGGAAGCTATATGGGCTCCTGCGTGCCGTCGCGCGACATACCCCGCTATATCGACCTATACCTTAGAGGTAAGCTGCCAGTGGACAAATTGCTGTCGAGCACCGGCCCCCTTGACGAGATCAACGAAGCTTTCGATCGCCTTGATAGGGCCGAGATCAATCGACACCTGGTCGTGATGGACTAATGGCAAAACGTCCTCTATTAAACGAGTGGAAAGCGCTCGCCATCCATTACGGCACCGCGCAAAGACCAGTGAGCGACCTGGTCCTTGAGATCGATGACGTTCACGACTCCCTATCACGAATCGAATACTTCGTTTGGCTGATCCGTCTCGAAGACCGCCTGATTCTCGTGGACACTGGCTTCAATGCCGACGAGGCTGCGGCCAGGGGGCGAACACTGTTGATCCATCCTGTGGCAGCTCTGAGCGGCCTTGGCATCGAACCCAGCGATATTACTGATGTCGTTGTGACGCACCTGCATTATGATCATGCCGGAAACCTCCCCGCCTTTCCCAACGCGAGTTTTCATATTCAAGACCGGGAAATGGCATATGGAACGGGGCGGTGCATGTGCCATGAGCGAATGCGTAGGCCCTTTGCTGCAGAAGGCGTCGTCGACGCGGTTCGGCTCGTTTTTCAGGCAAGGGTCCGCTTCCATGATGGGGATGGGGAAATAGCTCCTGGTTGCAAGCTGCACCTGATAGGCGGTCACTCGAAGGGTTTGCAGGTTGTTACGGTGGCGACAGGCGGCGCCCTGCTGGTCGTCGCTTCGGACGCGCTTCATTTTCAACGGTATCTGGAAAACGACAACGCGTTTCCGCTATTTGCAGATTATCCAGACGTAATTGAGGGGTACAAGAAGCTGCGTTTGCTCGCTGGGGCGAGCGGCCTGATCATTCCGGGGCATGATCCAGAAGTCCTGCGGAAATTCCCGCCACTTGCGCCCGATATGGAATTCGCCAGAGTTTTGCTCTGACCCTCCAATGAACTGATAAACTTTTTTGCAGTTTTGCAGACAATCGGGCTGTCCTACGAAACCCTCCAGAGATATAGTGCTTCGGTGCCACGCCGGGTTTAATCGACGGATTATGTGTGAATGGGATCGATGGACCTTCAGGTTACGCGTCAAAACGCCTCCTTGCGAATCTTGGTTGAAGACAAGCTCAGGCAGGCAATTTCAAGCGGTCATTTCAAGCCTGGGCAGCGCCTTGTGGAGCGTGAGCTATGTGAAGTGACCGGGGTCGGCCGAACGTCGATTCGTGAAGCTTTGCGCCAGTTGGAAGCCGAAGGTCTGATCACAAGCTACCCTCATCGGGGTCCCGTTGTCAGCACGATAAGTTACGAGGAGGCCGCACAACTCTATAAAGTGCGCGCGCTATTAGAAAGTTTTGCTGGTCAAGAGTTTGCCGAGAACGGGTCAGAGGAAGATATCCACGCTCTTCTCGAGACCGTTGACGAGTTCGAGGCTGCTGCCGCAAGCGGTTCAGGTACGCGGATCATCCAAGCGAAAACCGCCTTTTATGACTGCCTAATGGCGGGTAGCAAGAACCTTTTCGTCAAACAAATGCTCACATCGTTGCATAATCGGGTCACGCTATTGCGGATGACATCGATGACTCAGCCCGGGCGGCTGCCACACAGTGTCGCTGAGATAAAAGAGATCGCCGCGGCTATTGCGCAACGTGATGGCCAAAGAGCCGCTGAACTCTGCAAGCAGCACATCAAGGTAGCGGCTAAGGTGGCACTAGACCACCTGAGCAAAAATCTGAGTGATTCGACAGATTAATCAGCCGAATACGGGCGAATTCGCGCGCCTGCATTGACAGATTGTCTGTGAATCTGCTTATTTCTCCTTCGGGAGGAGAAGACGACCACGGGCGCGCCTCCCCGTCAACACCATTTCGTTAGGAGGACCTATGGCCGCTCATGCAGAGCTGATTAAACGCGTAACGAGAGCGGTTGGAGATCCCGAGCTACCGCGACTGACGCCGGGCCTCACAACACGGATTTCGTTGCAGGTTGGATCACATACCTCGTCGCTCGCTGTTGAAGACGGCGTAGTTGCCATCGATAGCACGTCGGACAATGCTGACGTCACTTTGAGCGCCTCGGAAATCGCTTGGGAGAAAGTGATGCAGGTGCCACCTCCCGCAACCTATCATTCGTTCACTGCCTTTCAGCTAGCGAACCCCGAATTTACCCTATCCGGTACGCCACTAGCGATTGCGCAGGCTCGGCCCGCTCTGGAGCGGCTGTTTGAAATCATTGTGTCATCTCCCGCAATTGTCTCGCCAAAACTCGATCGAAACATAGAGCAGGTCGTTGGGCGCTATAAACAGGTGGAGATCGGTGGTGTAGGGCACGACATCTACTATGAGGAAGCAGGGGCAGGAATTCCAATCCTCTTTCTCCACACAGCAGGCGCCGACGGTCGTCAGTTTCTGCCACAACTTTCCGACATCGGGCTCGCGCGCTCGAACCGATTGATCGCAGTCGATCTTCCGTTTCATGGACGCTCGATGCCGCCATTGACTTGGGACGGGTCGCCTTATCAACTCACCACAGAACTCTACCTTTCCTGGTGCACAGCGATACTAGAGCAAATCGTCGGAGAGAGAGCCATTGTCATCGGAGGGTCAATGGGCGCGGCGATGTGTATGGTCCTGGCTGCGGAGCGGCCCGAAAGGATGCTGGGAGCGGTCGCAATTGAGCCACCTTTCAAGTCAAAAGGGCGTCGCAATCCCTTTCAGCACAACGTCAATGTTCATGGCTCGCTTCACAACTCTGCCTATGTCCGCGGAATCATGAGTCCACTCAGCCCTCAAGCTGAGCGGCGCCGTGCGAGCTGGATCTATTCCCAGGGTGCTCCTGGGGTTTATCCGGGCGACCTTTCCTTCTACAGCGACGAGTTTGACGGCGCCGCCGTTGGTCCGAAGATCGATGCCAAGCGAACGCCGATCGTTCTTCTCTCTGGCACTTACGATTACTCCGCCACCCCTGCCGACGGAGCAAAGCTCGCCGATCTCATTCCCGGAAGCCGTCATGTCGTCATGGAAGGGCTTGGGCACTTTCCGATGTGCGAAAATCCGGACTATTTCCGCGGCTTCTTGGAAGACGCCATTCGGTTTGTCGAAGACAATGCCGACTGAAATTGGACGGCGTGAAGACGCGGCCTCCAGACTGATGACAAACCCCCGGTGGCTTGCCGGGGGTTTCTTGTTCGTTGGGCTACGTACAAGAAATCCGCGCGCGAACAGATTGGGCTTAAGATGGTTAAGCTCGGAGGATCGCCTGCTCCGCAGAATACATGTGTAAGCGACAAGCTGACCCCATCTGGCGTCAGTAGCGTTGGCCGCTGTATTGCGGACAGACGATTCACAAACTGTG
>NZ_NWSV01000022.1 GCF_002531935.1 Rhizobium chutanense
ACGCTTGGCGCCGACGCGAGCCTTGGTTGAGACCACGTGAGTCTCCGTTGCGGCATCGACGTCTTGCTGCCCCGAACTCCGCGACGACGTCTTGCCGCTGCTCAATCCGAACGCCTTCTTGAACCCTGACGCCATGCGCGACGTAAATCCGCGGCGTTTGCCCTGCGGCGCCGCGGCGACTTCGCCCGCCTCCGCCATATTGCTCGATGTCTTGCTCCCCGAGCCGCCGAATCGCAAGCTGCTGGAGCCCGCCCGAGAGACGTCTATGCTGTGGCGGGCGCCGCTCAACGAGTTCTCCGGCGCCAACGACTGCGGCGTCACTCGCATCGAACCGCCCACGGATCTGCGACGCGGCACACGGTCGCCGGCGTCACTGTCGTGCGAACCGAGGCGCAAGTCGCTCAGATCCTGTTCCACATCTCGTCTCTGTGAATTGTACTCCCGGATCCAGGCGTCCGTATCGAAAGCTCCGGTCACGCCTTCGATCCACTCACTTACTTCGCGAGAATCGTCATCGCGCGGCTGGTTCCGTCTTGGGTACATCGATGCCGGTCCTCCGGAAATCAAATTTGGAACCTCGATCCTATTGACGCCGGACGGCTCTCCTTCCCGTCGAAGCAGGACGAACAGTCGCCGATAGCCGAAACGCCGACGCTCGTTTGCAAGGTCACGCAGCTTTGCCCGCAGCGCCACCTCCGGCGGTCGGCAGGACCGATAACGCACCGTCTTGCGGTCGGCGGATATGATCTGGCAGGCCCGCCGCTCCGAAAGACCCATCACGGCCTTCAGATGCGTGACGGCTTCACGCTTGGCGGCAGGCCCTACCATTTTTTTTGCAAGAAGCTCGCGGAGCGCGGCCGCATCCAGCATCTGTTCGGCCAGCAGCTTTTTCAGCCTGGCGTTCTCGTCCTCAAGCGCCTTCAGCCGCTTGGCCTCGGACACTTCCATACCACCGTATTTGGCTTTCCAGTTGTAAAACGTCGCTTCCGAAATCCCGTGCTTACGGCAGAGGTCGGCCGCCTTCGCGCCTGCCTCCTGCTCCTTCAGTACCGCAATTATCTGCTCTTCGGTAAACCTCTGCTTCTTCATTCGTCCGTCCTTTGATGGGCCGGACTCTAATCAATTCTGGAGGAAATTCGCAGTGGCAGGTCACCTTCACCACCTAAGGGGTCACGTGGCTCCGCTTTTCCAAAGCATTTTAGAATATCGATTTTGCATGATGGCGACCAGTCCGGTTGCACTAGCATATGCGTAATCTGCAATTGGAGACCAACAACGGTGAAAACAGAACAGGCCCGCGGGGCGGTAAATTTTCCGAGACGCCTCTAACATTCAAGCTAATCTTAGCCCTGCCGCGGCGCAGACACCTCCGACGGACTGTCAGCCGATTCGACGATGGTCTGGCGAAGGGAGCCACGCTTTCGCGGATCCTCGAGGCTTGGGCTGAGGTAAAGGGATCAGGAGCGGCGCATGCAACGCGCACCGCCCGCTTCATCGAGTCTAGCAGTCACGTATCCGCTTTATAGGCCGGACATGTGAGCGCACCGTTCCCATGTGAAGCGACTGAAAAGAATGCGCTTCATCACACCTTTCACTCTCAGGAGAGACCGCCATGGATAACTCAGAACGATCGCTGCGCTACAACATTTCCGAGGAAGATGATCGCACCCGGGCCATGGCGGGGTGGATCGAGAATATGACCGGGGCACAAACGCTTACGGGCATGCCGTCCCGATCAACGCCAGATCCCCATGCTCTTTCGCCTTCGTCGCCAACGCGACCATACTCGCTCTCTTCCGAACCTCCAATTAAGGTGCTCGACAGATCGACATTTGCCAGAAAAGTAAGGGAATTTTACGGTGATGAAATCAAGCACATTTCCGTCAATCCACAAGAGTACTCGCCCTTCGTGTCCTCTAAAGCCCTGCGTACGGCTACCATCGCTCGACTCTACGGCGGCACCGACAATGATACGCCCAGCGCGCGATATTTCAGCTATGATCTGGGAGAACGAAGCGTTGGGCTTTTAAGAACAGAGGATGGATTTAGCATCGAAAACGAGCCGTGGCGGGAACTATTTCCCGGTCGAAGAAGAATCACGTCGATTGTAGACCTTCGCGTTACTCATCCGCTTGTCGAGAACGCAGGCGATATTCTGCTCGAACATCAACTTCAACTCGACGGCGAACAGCCGTTGATCATGTCACGTCCCGCTACGCCGGAGATGGGAACCCGTCTAGAGCAGATGGGTTTCGTTAATGTGGGTGAAAATCGCTGGGTGCTCGACCCTACGCAACATCCCGACAAGTGGACAAAGAATAGCAAGGGTGGATGGCAGCGCGCCGACAAACCTTGGAGTTATCTCTCTAAAACCGTGGAGTATCTTAGCGACGATGAAGCAGGTGTCGAGGAGCATTCGAGTGACGCCAGTGTCGAGACAGATTCATCCGATGATGACCCGTCTTGGTACTTCGAACACCTCAATTTGAACCGCGGCTAAAAGCTTGCCTCATCGTGAGGACTTTTTGCGCCGCCGGCTGAGTTGATACGCCCTTGTATTACGGGAGGACGCAGGCGAAGATTAGAGACTGCAATAATTGCTGCGACTCTCTGCGACGGCCCGCCTCATGCTGCACTCCGATCCTGCCGCGATGCAGATTGGCGGGGCTGGCTTCTGGGTGGTCCGCAACGATATCGCCGTTGGGGGTATCTTCTGATAATGGCCGTCGGGTTCGAAAACCTTCTGGTTGAGCCCCTAAAAGATCACCCAGGTACTCCCCAGGCGCCTCATGAATAACGACACCGAAGCGCTTGAACTCGAATCGCTCGTATCCGGACCCGTCGCCAAGCCCAAGGCGACCGTCCGACACGATGTCGATGAATGATCGACGTGCGAGCTGACCGGAAACCGCAAGGTCCGGTCGACATCATCGGGACGCGCCCATGGGCCCCATCGGCACGCGTTGGCGAATAGCGGCGAGATCCGTCTCGTCGGCGCGTTCCAGTTCTCGACCATCGGCGTGCGCACATAGCCGAGCTCTTATGGCCGTCAGGCCCACTCGACGCGACGCCAACTCGCATGCCAAACTTTTCGTGATCAAGATCAGGCCCCTTCCAGGCAGCGTAGCCGTTGCGTCTGGGGCGCCCAGCAACCCGCCCAGCGAGGCCACATTGAAGATCGCAGGGCCGCGCGGCAACGCCGCACCGCACCGTTCCGCTTCCAGGAAGATCCACGGCAACGACAATGTCGCCGTTTGTCGCAAAGGCATCGACCAGAGCGCGGCCAATCCCGCCTGCAGCGCGTGTAATGACGGCGGGTGTCTGCTTGCTTCATGGATTAGCTTCTCCTGCTCCGGCGTATGCGATCTAACGCTAAAGGAGCCAGATGACAGCAAGTTAGCACCACGTCCCGGAAAAGAAGAGTTCGGCACCAGCTGAACGCGCCGCTATTCCGCCTCGGCTTTTCATGCTCTTTGCCGCTTCCGAGCGTATAGACCGGGTCGTTAGAATGCGATGTTCCGATCGGCTGCCTGAAACCGAACCGCTCAAACTCTGGCGACGCCGCCTGCTGTGTCTGCTCCTCGAGCCAATCATAGACCACTGTGCGGTCGGCAATTCTCCACTCCCCCTTCCCTTTTCAGAAAATGGTCGCAATATCGACCACATAGGAGAAACCTGGCAACGTTTGATCCGGCCGCAGTCCGGCCCTCGTTGGAGCGCAGTGAAGTAGCTCTCGACAGGTGCTTCAGCCGGGCTGATAAACTCAATCAGAACGTTGGTGATCTGGTGGATGTTGCGCGGTTCGGTCTTGAAGACACCAAGCGTGAACTCAATGAATCCCTCGGCGGAGCCCGTGTACGCTCCGTGAACGTCCTGCGCATCAGGCCAGAAGGAGCTGCGCAGCCCCGCCTCGTCCGCCCGTCTATCCCGCGGCAATACCGATAGGACAGTCGCGGATCGTTTCGCGATCATGCAATTCGACCCATTTTCGTGGTCCATGGCCCGTCGCAAGTCTGGTCTTGAGTTGAAAATGGCGTTCTATGCATCTGCGAACGGACATTCGCGCCGTCGGCGCTTGACTTGGCCTCGCAATGCCACTTCCCAGGGAACGTCTGTGAACTCAAACAGCGTGCGTAGGACAGCAACTCCCGCGCAATCAAGGACCATTGGTGCGTTGGATTTTGTCTGCAAGAACAGCCAGGGCCTCTCTGCGCTTGTGTGGAAGGTAGCTAACGGTCCATTCGGCGACAATGCGATCGACGAGTTCGCCAGAAAGAGCCCAATGTCGACTGGATCCCCGTTTGCGGCCGCCGGGGCTGCCGGTGCCTGTCTCGGCGAAGTCTCCTCCAAAGCCTGTATCCGAACGATCCTGCCTGGCTCCCAATCGGGCTCGTCTGACCGAGCGGGAGCGGCTGATCGACGCGAGGGAGAAATCTGGGGCCAGGCGGCTCGCCTCTCGGCGTCACCCCACGTTAGGCTGGTTATGCCATCCGCGGGCATCAAATCGGGGTGAAAGAAAGTTCTAAGCCTGGTGTGGTCGAGCGGCCCGACCTGCCCTCCTCAACTCAAGCACTCGAGGCGAGCCGCCATTTTACCGGTGTAGGTCTATTGTCGAATGCCTGACAACCCTATGTCGGGTCGCAAATGGAGGGAACCGGACAAAAAACTCTAACCAATTGAAAACTAACGCAATTTTCATTGACATGGCCCTTGCTTCTTGAACCGCGACGTTAAGCAGCAACGGAGCCTTTAATGCCCCCACCAATGATTTCGCTCAAGAACCTGACCAGCACGACAACTATGAACCAACTGCTGGCCACAGCGAAGTCCACTGCTTGCGCCGCGTCATTGTGCGGTTCGTCCGCAAAGCCGCACCACGTCGAGCCGGCTGTCTGGGAGAAAATCACGGACCTTTCCTGCTATTTAGAAAAAGCGCACTACTATTTCGCGCGCATGCACGTCGTAGCCGCACCAGCTTGCAATATCCAGTGCAACTACTGCAATAGTAAATACTGCGCCAACGAAAGCCGGCCTACGCCTGACCAGGCGCTGCGAAAGGTCGTTGCGGTCGCCAATGAAGTCCCTCAGCTTTCCGTGCTCTTTATCGCCGGACCAAGCGATGCCTGTTATGACCGGAAGAAGACAAAGGCGACATTTGCACGCGGAGCCACAGAGGTCCCCGATATCAAGCTGTGTCTTTCAACCAACGGTCCGGCAGTGCCAGACCGTGTCGGCGAGCCTGCTGACATAAATGTTGATCACTTGACGATCACCATCAAAATGGTCGATCCGAGAGCCGGCGCGAAGATATCCGCGCCACTGCAGGGCCGAGCCGCAGCTCAGCAGAAGCCCGGATACAAGCAGACCCCGCGAGCACATAGGCATCCAAGTCTCGATATTCGTCCAACATGCCTGGCACTCTCGGGCGCAGCAGCGCTGAGCTCTTGGTCATTTCCCCGCGCAAAATCCCCGTTTGCTCTCTTTGATGCTTCGGGAGCATCCCGATCACCGCTTCTGTGTCAGTCTGCTCCCGTCTCCAACGCTGCGGCGACCTCCTTGCGCAGCCATTTATGCTGCGGGTCGTGATGGCACCGCTCGTGCCAGATGAGCATGACCTTGTACGGTGCCGGCTCGAGGGGTGGATCAACAACCCTAAGCGGCAGCATCGCAGAAACTTGGGTCGCAACGCGGCGCGGGACGAGCAATACCAAATCCGTCCCCGAAGCCACCACCGCTGCCGTGAGAACGCTGGAAAAAAGTATGGGACTACGATCCTCTCGCAGGTTGGGCAAGTGGTCGTAGATCGGGCCGAAATGGTCGGGGGAGTCCGTACTGATGGCAGCGTGACGCAAGGTCGCGAAGTTGTCGATCGTCCATTCCTGCGCCAGCGCGGGATGGTCGTGGCGCAACAAACACGCGAAGCGGTCTGTATAGAGACTGCGCCGAAAATAGCCAGGCAGTTGCACGTCAATATGCCCAACGGCCAAATCAATATCACCTTGCTCAAGCCCCCGCACGGCACGATCAAACGGCAAACAGGCGAGTGTGTCGAGATGAGGGGCACGCTCGCGTAACCACGGCAGGAGGCGCGGTAGTACAGCCAAAGCTTGATGATCGGGGATCGCCAGCGTTGCCCCCCTCCCCCATTCTTTTGAGATTACGCTGCGGCTTGTCACCATCTCTCGGATCGTACGCAGTGCCGACGGCAGCCTTTGAGCCAAGTGTTCGCCTTGCGGCGTTGGGATCAAACCCGTTGAAGACCGCACCAGCAGGTCATCATTGAACATGCCGCGCAGCCTTCCCAGTGCCCGGCTCATCGCCGGTTGACTCCGCCCGATGTGCTGGCCCGCGTGCGTCACGTTCCGGTATTCGAGCAGAGCCTCGAGCGCGACCAGGAGGTTGAGGTCTATTGATGCCAAGTTTATCTGGTGTCCAGTGAGGCGCTCTCCTCTCCAATCTTGCAACATCTTTCGCCTATAAGCGAGTTGATCCGTCACCTCTTTTTCTACATAGCGTTTCATGACGTTCATTCCTCAACAATCAATTCCGGGTCCAACGTTTTCGAGTTCATCTCGGCGGTGGAGCGCGGGTGACAACCTCATGGCATTGTGCCATCACGCGTCCAAGGGGCGGCCAGATCTGTGTGACGATGGCGATCACATGGAACATCGGGGTGTCCCACAGGAATATAGCGCCCGTGTCGACTTCCCCGAGCCCGTTGCAACAGTCTCGGATCCGATGCTGGGGTGCTTGGGTGAAAGAGGCGCACGCGCTCGAGCACAGCGTTGCAATAGGCCTCGGTCGCATAATACGCGATGCGGTCGATGTCGCTCAGGTGAACACCTGCAGATGCGAGGCAATATTGAATCGAACGCATTGGTAACTTGTTGGAGTGCTTGATCCGGTTAAGGCGCTCCTCCTCGACCGCCGCTATCACTCGCCCGTCGCGAACGGGAACCGCAGCCCCATCGTGCATAAAGGTGCTCGGTAGATCGGACGAATTTTCGTAATCTTTGCTTAGACCGCCACTGAGCCCTAGACACAGCATGTTGCTCTCCAGTTCGTTTCGGAAGGTAGGTCGCTCTGGCCTGGCCACCGGCCTTCGTAGTTTCATAGGGTGGCGCTTGACAGTGCAGCTAGAGCTCACGGGGTCGAAGCCGATACCATTAGTGACCGGCGCGGCGACATTGCCGACAACCGATCCTGCGCAACCTTCTTGATCATTGTTGCGACGCCGCACAGAAACCCGGGCCGAAGCGCTTGCAGCAGAACTGCCTAACCTATCCACATCACTCAATCCTTCATATTTCGGCCCGACAGCCGCAAGAAAACATCACGAGGTTTGGTGGCCCTGCAAAAGGCGCAGACCAAGTCCTCGCGGCTGCGAGCGCGCCTGCTCTGGCTTCTAGTGATTGTGGGAGATGCACTCACAGGTTAGTCGACCAGGGAACAGTGCTTCTTGTGAGAGCCCTATCAGCACTGAAACGGGAGAAGCAACGGTGAAGATTCTGCCCGATCACGACCAGCGTAAGATAACAATCGAGGCCAGGCAACTGACAGAGGGCTCCAGGTCGAATTTCCAGCATCGTCTCCGCACCTGAGGACCCATTTTTTTAGAACTCCACATAATCTACACAGCGCTCTTCAGCGTTTTCTAAGGGCAATCGTTTTGAGCAGTAAAATCGTTTTTGTGGATGGAATGCGTGCAAAAAGGAATGGGTGGATTCATAGCAAGGCGAGCGGCACTTTCAAACAGCGGCCGTGATGATCAACGTTTACGGCAAATCCGCCTCCGACGTCGGTGCCGACGACCGACCTCCGAAATCCTCGTGTATCGTCGTACCCGCAACACTCCTTCTCTACTCTGGTTTTCAGCCGATAAACCTAGCCGCAGCTTCGCCAGTCGGCACGTCGATAAGCGTGATCGGGCTTGCTGCAAGGAAACGGCGTTGGTTGTTGGTCGGCGCTGCCGCATCCAGCACCGCAAAACGTGGTGCGTTGGATCGCGTCATGATCCGTCGGGCGTAGGTGCGCAGCATCTGGTCGTTGAAGCGGCAGCCGATGAAGAAGAGCCTCTGTTGGTGCGCCGCTCCTTCACCGCTTCGCTGACCCACCTGAGCGGCGGAACTCCTTCCGTCGCTGATGAGGCCGTTGATGGCCTGCTCGCCCGGCCTTCCGGTGGGTCGGCCGGCATCGAGACAGGCGATTATTACGCGGCGGGCGCGGCGCGCGAGGTTTCGATGCGCTTCAGTCCATCGGTGATGGCCGCGAGCCCTTCCCGCAGCGTCTGCCCTATAGTGCCCGGACCGATGTCGATTGGAGGATTGTCAAGCATGGCTACAATGTCGCTGCCGTTGAGATAATCGAGCTTCTTCTGGACTGTGGTTCGGACACGCTCGGTCGCGCTCGACAGTGCCTCACCGTTGCGTTCGGTGATGGCGGAGAGCTGATCTGAAAGCTCTCCTCCGAACTGCAGGAAGATGTCGTCGACATACCTCCACGTTCCGCCGCGGGCTTCCACATCGACCATCTGGTTGATCTTGCTCTTTACCTCATCCCGCAGCGTCAAGGCAGTGTCGAGATGAGCCTGCCATATAGCTATGATACTTTCGACCGAGTTCTCGATGGATTTGGTCCTTTCGGGCTGGTCTGCGATGCCAAGAAGGACCAGAAGTTGATCATCGTTACCGAGCCGCGGGACCACCGCTGCGATCAGACGCTCCACAACCGCGCGCCTACGGGCTGCATCGCCTAGTTCCTTCGGCCATTGCGACGACACTATCTTCGCAATCCTCTCAGAATTCGCGTTCTCTAGCGGATAAGAAAGCTGTCGCTCCTGAGCCTTTGCCTTGATCAGACGGAACAAGGACTCTACTACCTCGTCTTGATCGAGAGCGCCCGTTGGAACTCTGTTCAGATCGATCCCATTCACCACGACCTCTTCGCGGCGGTCGCCGTTTGTCTCGCCCTGCCCCGCCCCATCGGGCATGTCATCCACATATTGAAGATTTCGCAGATTCTCAGGATAGGCCAGCATCAACAGAAGTCGGCCGGCGAAGTTGTGCAGCGTTGCCTCCTGCTCTTCCGGAGGCGTCGCAGCCAGCACACGTTGCAGCCAATCCGCGATCTTCGTGGTCAGATGGGACAACTCTGCGGTCTGTCCCGCGCCAATTTGCGCGCTGAGACTTACTGCGTGATTGGAAATGGTCGCGGCCGCGGCGGCAATGCCCTCCTTCACTTCCGGGAGAAGCTGCTCCAGGAGCTCAGCCCCGCCTTCACGCTTGCTTCTCTCTTCAGTTTCTTCAACACTCCCTGCAGAGTTCCCTTCCGCGCTATCGAGCGCCGTCATCGGCCGATTGAATTCTTCAGAGTCGTCGGGTGGAAGAAATTGGGAGTTCTCCTCGGCGTTCATCTCAAACTGCTGAATGTCTTCTTCAGTTAAGATTCCTGCTTCCTGCATGTCAGGCAACCTCATGCGGAAGTTCACGAAATACTTCTTCATCACCTTTTGGACCTGCGGGAACCCGGCCTTTCCACCATCAGCCAACTTGACGAGGATAACGCCGTTTTCGTTCATCCTGCCCGTGCCTCTCCGCAGAAGCGAAAAGTTCTCCTTACTACTATCCTCATCATCTTCAAAAGGCATGTTTTTCAAAGTTTGTGCCAATCCATTGAGCTTTTTCTTACTCACCAGGACAGCAGGCTTCCGCAGATCGCCAACCGTGCCGACCGCAAAGCAGAACTCCAAATCCGCTCTGTTCTTCGTCTGGTCGATCAACTGCAGAAATTTCTTCGCTCTTGTCCTATTGTGCTTCATTCCGGCCATTATATCTCTCCAGTTTCCTGTTCTAGATCAGTGTACGTCGGTTGATAGGGTGGGACAGGATCTGATCACCCAACTTCCCGAAGATCTGCCTGATGGAGGTGACCGCGCTCTCCAGCGGTCTAGTCGAGCGGGAAAGCGGCGCGCCGAGATCAAGCGACGATCGCCGCCAGTCGCAGCCGTGACCGCCTCCGATCCGGCCGGCAACCGACATGCCGACCTCTCCCGCCGCAGACCTGCGTGGGCGTCTCGTGACCCCATAGGGCTTTCCCAGCGCCAGTCGGATGCTATCCCGGCGTTCATAAGAAATCTGGACATCGGAATTCTGACAGCAGATTGCGGGACAACGGGCTCATCACGCTGTCAGGCTGGAGGTTAAAAACTGCCCAATGGCGACCGGACACCAGTCGTACCTGAATAAGGTCCCCTCCTCCCAATGGCTGCTTATCCGCCTCATTTAAGAGGCGAAACAGCGCCCAATGGCCGCTCTTGGAGAGGGTGGCGCCTTGAAAACCGATGAAAGCGACGGAAGCGCCGCCGACGCCGCCGGCCGTAGGCCAATGGAAATGCATGGCCGCCGCGGCCGTTCCTCGTCGATGTTCGAGGCGCTGGCCGTCGATGTCTACCACCACCTGGTCTGTCAACGGATCGGTCTCGGCGACGGTGAGCAGGAATCCAACTGACACCTGGCCGGCATCATCGAACATGGTGTCGCGGATCGTGGCTGCCCGTTGGAACTGGGCCAAGGTATTGCGGCCGATAGGGAAATCGACACCGCTCGTTGGCCGAAACTGCCACGAACCTTTGGATTTGTCGACGAATGGGGAAAGGTTCTCGGCGAAGAAAGTGTCGATCTCCGCCTTGCGGCCGAACAGCCGGGCGAAATCGCTCAAAGGGATATCCCGGCGGGATCCGCTCGCGAAGGGATACCGTCCTTCGGTAGCCCGTCGGCACAAATCGCCGGGGCCGCCCGCCCAACCGCTCGCCAACCCGCGCCTCATGCCGCTGACGGTTAGGTCCGAGCTGTGGCGGCTGAGGCCGAGGATCCATTGCCGGATGGGTTCGGGCAGATCGGCCGCCCCCGCCTCGATCTGTTGGATGGCGACGCCCGCCTGCCCGTTGTGTTCCAAGATGTTCGAACCCGCCAGCCCCTGCGCCTGGCTGAGGGAGCGATACAGTTCGCCGAGATCCCGGAGAGCACTGTCGATCGGCGCCTGCGCGCCCGCTTGGCTGTTCGACGGCACTTCGACCAGCTGGTGCAGCCACCGGAAATGATCGCCCATATAGAGCTGGACGTGAGCTTCAGGCGTGTCCGCGGCCGGTTGAGACCGGAACAGTGCCTCGAGCTCGCTTGGCAACACCTCGCCCTGGGGGACACTGTCACCTTTCGTCAAGCCGTCCTCGGGAGCCGGTGGTTGCTTGAGCTTTAGCTCCTGCGCCGCCGCGAAAAGGAACAGGCGCATTGGTGACGTCGGCGCGGACAGCGTGTTCAAGGTGCGCAGCGCGTCATCGATACCCCCAGACGGGCGGATGGACATATCGCCAATGAGCTGGTCCCAGCGCAACGCGAACTCCTGAGCGTAGAGATCCGCCGCCGAACGCCGCAGCTTCTGGCTCACATCACCGGCTGCAATCGGCGCGACTACCTGTGAGTCGAGAACCCAGCCTTCTGCAGCGACAGCGTCAGCCACTTGCGGCAGCAATCGCAGGAAGGTTCCGTAAAACCCCGCCCTCGTGTAGATGCCAGGAACCCCCTCGCTGAGCGGCTGTCCCGATTTGCGAGCCAGGACGCCCTGCGCCAGCGGCCCGGCATGGTCGGCCAGACGCCAGGTTGGCGCCCGCGAGGCTTCGGGACTGGTCGCGATGATGTCGAGGACGCGGCGCGCCATCGAGACGGTCTGGAGCTTCGCGCGGCTCCTCTCGATCAGTTCGCCATTAAGCTCACTATGGGGCAGCGGCCCTTCCATGAGTGCATCCAGGTGATCAGCGAGCGCGCTGCGCAGGCCGGCATCGGCTTCGGCCGGAAACATCACTCGCCAGTCGGCAGCCATCCAGTTTTTGACGACCGCGCGCTGGAGCGGACCCTGCTGACCCAGCATCAGGTAAACCTTTAACGCCTGGTAGACGAACTGATCATCGTCGTGCCGCTCGACCAATAAGGTTTCCAACCGGAACATCAGCCGCGGCAGCAGGATGGTGTTCACGGCGCGGCGGTACGCCGCGAGCGTCTGAACCTTGATTTTCTTACTCTGGTCGAGACCCGAACTTGATAGGCGGCCGCCCGCGCTGTCGCCGTTGGCATCACGCAGCCGCTGAAGCAGTGGCAGGATGGGTCGAAGATCGCCACTCTCAACCCGGTCGAGCTTCAGCTTTTCAGCCCCTCTGGCATAGCTGCCAGCCATTAGGCGAACGCTCTCGATCAGCTGAACATTCCGAATATAGCTGAACGTCCATAAGACGCTGGCGGTAACAATGACCGCCGCTATCATCGTGTAGGCGCCATACCGGATCCGCCGCTGGCGCCGATCGAAGCGGTGATTGGCATCGACGAGCCCAGCTTCGGCGAAAACGACTTCGCGCAGCAGCCGGCTGATGAAATAATTACGGCCCGGGCCACGAAGCGCTGTACAGGGCGGCTGAGCGATCTCGAAGGTCTGAGATCTGGCGTTCGCAACTCGATCGAAGGGCATGCCAATTTGCGTGCCGCTTAAGAAGTAGACGCCGCGGAGCATAAGCGGTTCCTGGAACGAATTCCCGCCAAAGGCTTCCTTCAAGAACTGTTGCGTCAGGTGCTTGAGGCTAGCGACCTGCTGTGGGAAGCCGAACATGAGCGCACGACGCTGGAGGTTGCTTTCGTGCTGCATTCGTTCAAGCAGCCTTTCGTTTAGGCGGCCAACAAGCGCATCGTATGCTGCGGCAAACGCCATCGGATCGCCTTCGTCCTCCGACGCCTCTTGCGCAAAGGTGAACCCCCACACCGCCTCCCGCCCCTCGCGACCCAGATCGTCGAAGAATTCAACAAATCCCGCCAGCAGATCGCTCTTAGTGAAAAGCACATAAATCGGCAGTTGCAGGCGAAGCTCCCTGTACACTTCGAGGAGCCGCTCACGGATACAGCGCGCGCGATCGGCGAGCACTTCCTCGGATGTAGAATTCAGCTCGCTGATTGCGATCGTGACTAAGACACCGTTCAGCGGCTGCCGTGGCCGGGAGCGTCTGAGCATACGAAGCAAGCCACGCCAAACCGCTTTGTCCCGGTCTGCATCACCCTCCTGTACCGTGTAGCGCCCAGCAGTGTCGACGAACACCGCGTCATCGGTGATCCACCAGTCGCAGTTTTCCGTACCCGCTAACCCACCGGCGGCTCTCAGACCGGACCTCGCCGCCATCGGAAAGCTGAGCCCGGAATTGACTATTGCTGTGGTCTTCCCCGAGTTGGGCGGACCGATCATCACATACCAGGGCCGCTGATAGAGCCACCGCCTGCTGATACCTCCTGCGTAGCGGCGCCCCTTGAGTGTGGTAAGGGTCTCGCGGAAACGATGACGAATCGCCTCCAGCTCTCTTTCAGCAAGCGTGCTGGCTTGCCCCACACTTCGGTCGGAAGGCCTTGGGTCTCTCTTCTTCTGCTCGGCCCCACCCGCGTCCAGCGCTCCCGACACTCGTGATTGGACGAGGTCTTCAAAATAGGCCTGAACCTTGTAAAGCTGGGACTGGATCAAGTAGATCACGGTGTATCCGACCGGAATCAGCATCGATGCCGCGATCTGGCTGCGAAGGCTGTCAAGCGGCGCAAATCCTCCGACCGAGATATGCGGTCCGAGCGTGAAGATTAAGGCACATACGATCGCCGCCCCGCCGACACGGAGCCATTGCCACCTAAGCGCTTTCTTGATTGACTGCATGGCTTGTCTTCATTGTGTCTTTGTGATGATGATTTGAATCCGACGGTTCCGCGCGCGGCCCTCGGGCGTGTGGTTCGAAGCGACCGGTTCTCCGCTCCCTCTGCCCTCTTCTCGCACGCGGCCTGGGTCATCCATCATGGATTTGATAATCTCGGCAGCTGCGCTCGCACGCGCGAGCGAAAGGGAATCGTTTGAAGGGAAGGCGAGTGATTGCACCGGAATGGCGTCGGTGTGCCCGGTCAGGAGGACCGATCCCGACTCACCGTTCAGAGAACGACCAATTCGTAAAAGAAGCGGCAGGAACATTTTCTTCACTTCCGGACTAGCAGAATCGAACATCCCGGAGGCGCGAATGATAACGACGATCTGCTGTGGGTCCTCGGACACAGTGACAAGCCCTTCGCGGATTTCGGGCTCGAGGAAGTTACGCAGTCGGTCGCTGCTCATAACAACCTTTGGTGGCAATGCGATTCTCGCCGATCTGACAACGCCGTTCGGCGGCAATGTCGCGATATCGTTGAAGACAGCGTCGGCGCGGGCATTTAATGCATGCAGGAGTCCGGTATAGATCGAGAGGAGTAATCCTGCCCCAAACGCTACGACGGCCCAGATTGGAACGATTGTGCGGCGTGGCTTCGGATTATTTGAGTTCCTCCGCCAGTGCGGGGATAGTTCGCGCTCGAAGTCACCACGGGCTGCTCGGATCAGGCGGTAGACGTCTTCGCACAGCACACTGAGCTCTGCGGCTCCTCCCGCAGTGACGCGGTAGCGGCCTTCGAAGCCCAACCTCATGCAGTAGTAGAGCAGCTCCAGCAGTTCTATATTGATGGCCGGTTCATTTTTCAATTGCGTCAGCAGATCGAAGAAGCGCTCGCCGCCCCAGGTATCGCTGAACAGCGATCCCACCAAGCTGCGCGTCGTCCAGACGCTGTTGCTGCCCCAGGCTGTGTTCAGAACGATGTCATCGATGGTCGCGCAGAGGGCGTATTTGCAGACCTTGATCGCTCGCGAGGGCAATCCGAGCGGCGTGATCCGACGCTCAAAAGCATCGATCTCCCGCAGCACCCTAAGGCGCAGTGCTTCAACGTCGATATGGCTAGCACTGCTCTTGAGCTGAGCGCTGAGACCCAGCAGCGCCGCCGCGGCCGCGACCAGTGGATTAAGTCGGTCGAGCGCAAGCATCTCCCAGGTAAGTTCGTCCGCCACTGGCGATGACGGCGAAGGGACAGCCAACTGCTCCTCGGCGTGAAGGAGGACGAGTGGCTGGGATTTTGGCATCGTTTCCTCAATCACCATCATCAACCCGCCCACTTCCCTTCGGAGCGGACGCTCTCATCGTGGGATCGGCGGGCGGGTCGACTACGCTCTCGCACTGGGCGCGCGAAGTCGGCGCCGAAGCTCCGGAGCAAATCGGTTTCGATGCTCGATACGACGTCATTGAAGACGCGCACGTACGCACTCCGGTTTCGCGCCTTATGGTTGCGGTGCAAAAGGGAACGGGGCCGCCCCATCGCCTTCTCGATCCCTGCTAGGGACAAGCGTGCACGGACGCTGGACAGAGCCTTCTGCACAGCCGCGAATGACACGTCATGCGTCCCACGGTCGGTGAAGGCTTGCTCAACGGCCAGGTCTCCGCGGAGGGACCCGCTGGAGTCATTGCACAGAACTGCGCGCAACGCCTCGCCGACATCGGGAACGAGACTCAGGGTTTTTTCGTCGGAACTCTTATTTCTGAATAATTGTTCGCCAGCTCTCGCTCGGAGAGTATGCTGTGCAGCGCGGCGGAATACAGAAGCATTTTCCCTGCACGATCCAGCACGCTTACGATGCCGGCATTCCGGACATCTGCCAATGATAAGCCGCAGGCGGCAAGGAAAGCCGTGACCGCCGCTCGATGATTCTTGGCGAGATGATTGCTCCACCTTGGGTTGCGTCAAGATGGGGGCCCGATCTGGCACACTGTCTGCGTAGATATCCCACGGACTTCTCATCATGCCCGCCAGCGCGTCTAAACGAGTGCCTAAGAACGGCAATGGTAGGAACTCGCCGTCCCTCAGGTCCAGCAGCGCTTCTTCACCCCGGGTGCAATTGCCCGCCAGGAGCGACGAGGCCGTTTCGAGGGGGCCAAGAAGACTCAACTCCTCACTTGTCGCTGCAAGTTGTCCCTCCGGTTCGGCGGCACTCTCCGCAATGGATATCGAAGGCGACACCGCGACGACATCGGTCATATAGGCGCCGATCTGAATAACATCGCTGGTTTTCCGGGCGACCGGCGCCTCTGACGGAAGCGGCACCGCCTCGTCATTTTGACATGTGTCGTCGCGGCCTCGGTCGATCAGTACGTATCGCCGTGCCATGCACTCGATTGAGCAGTGGGATTTCGAGACCATCTGCTGATCATCCGGCAGAACCAGGCTGTTGCCTGCTCGGCTGGTAGTCAGTCCACCAGCCGCGTCGCCCGGCACGAGATATTCCGGAAAACTACATCTATTGCTGTGTACACGTAGCGTGAGGGGCATTGGTGGGCTAACTCAAATGTGGGTTCTGTCCGGCTCGGATGGCCCAGAGAGCCATTTCGAGATTTGGGAAGTCGCCAGCAACGTGCAGCGCCAAGCCGGCGGATTGGGGCATATCCTTCCAGAAGCGGCTATTTTGATCGATCTCGAAATAGCTGAATCCAACATGGAAGGGGATCTGACGCGGCGCGACCGGTAGGGGATTGATGATAATGCCGGGCAGTGCGACATTGACGAGTTCCGTGATTTTCTCCGCCGGGCCGATCTTAATCTGAGACGGGAACTCGCGCCGGAGGCGCTCGACCTCAATATCAGCCCGAGCAGCCAGCACGAAGCTCGAGGTCGTAAAGAGAGAGCGGTCGGCCACCTCAGCCACATGGACACCGTATTTTTGCCGCTGCAGCGGTACGGGGACCGCAGTCTGCTCAATCACTGCACCCAGCGAAGCCCGGATCGACTGTATCACTGGCAAAAACGCCTCCGCGAGAGAGTCGTGCTTGTAAACACCAAGGGTCGGGGCACGTTTATCGACGCGGGCGAACGTGGCTAGTTCACCCGCCAACTGGAGCATGAGAACATACAGCGATTCCGGATTTACAACGGCGGCCTTGGACAGGTGGCAGAAGTACGGCTCGTACCGATTGATCGCCTGCAGCAGAAGGAAGTCCGCGAGCTCTGCAACCCGGTTCGTTCCCGACTGGGAGACCCGAGTGGCCAGAGCTTCACCACGATGGTGAAGCAGGCCGGTGATCTCAGTGATGTAGTTCGAGAGGACCCGGGAGCTGGCGCAGTCGGGGGTTGGCGGCACGTGCGTTTCGTCCAGAATGATCTGTCGGTCGGCCCGGACCTCTATGATACGGGCGATTGGGATGCAAGTGTAGCCAGACCGGTCTGCCGCGTCCGGCAGCAGTCGAAAATCCAGCCTCGCTACGTCGATGGAGGCGCTGCCTCGCTCGCCAGCGTTGGTGTCGACAACATCCTCAGTGGAGACTGCGAAGCGGATAGGTACGTCAATTCCCGCTTGCGCGTCGGTTTCAAGAGCGCCGGGTTGATAAAACGGTACCGCCAAGTGAATAAGCGAATCTCGAAAATCCGGCGGAACGTCGTAGGGAGTTGGCTGGTTGGCTTCGTCAGGAATACTGAAGGGCATCCCGTCCTCCAAGACGCCGCGAGCCGCTTCGATGGCGATCTTACCGAGACCAAGCAGCTCTCGATTGAGCCGCAGCTCGCTGATACCCCACCCGTACCCATGCAAAACCGCCGTCCTGCTGCGCACCAGCTGTTCGACGTGACGATCGGCCTGCTGAAAATGCTGCGGGCGGAGGAACAAGCCCTCCGACCAGACGACCCTATTATTCCACGACATTCAAGACTCGCCTCGCGTCCACCTGACAGAACGGCTTTCTCCGTAAAAGTAGCAGAGCTTCACTGCCCCCTTGCATGCACATCTGATATCCAACAATGCGCTGGTAGAAGGGCATCGCGTGTCGGGACAGCTCAGATATGCAAGCGCCGAAGCTCATCAGGATTGGTCATGAGCCCCCTTGCAGCGCGACAAGCAAGGGGTCTCATCTAGACTGTCGCTCAGTAGCCCGTTGCCCTCAGAGCCTTATTGGTCGTTCATGTTCACACTGACCTACAACGCGCCAATTCGCCTGTCCTGTCACTCGTACGGGATGAATCTCGCAAATGACCGCCCGGAAGCCTTGAGACCCGGCGCCGCAAGTACGGGGCCAAAAGAGCAGCGCAACAGGCAAGGTGACACGTGATGCGCATTGCCTCGTCGAAAATGTTCCTGAATACGCTGAGGCAGTGCCGCCGCCAACATCGTCTTCACGCGCCGCCGCCCCTAAAGCACCTTGACGACCAGTTTAGCGATTAGACAACCACCTCCTGGACACGATCCACGAACCGGTTGCAGTCCCGGTTCGCGCCAGGTGCGGGATAGCAGCCTGGCGGCATGGATCATTCATGCGGCGAAGATAGGCATTTCCACATTTGGTGATGCCCAATAGCTAGCGAATGGGATATGCGCTGCGCCTCATGTTGGCGCGCGAGCACATGCAAGATGGCACGGTGGAGATCGACCGTTTTCATCTCGGTGAGCGACCGAGAATGGATCCGGACGGTCTACCGCCTGGACGGGGCCGAAAAGGCCTTTCGATACATGCAGGGCGCGCGACGGCGAAAGGGATCGAACCGCAACCTGCCTGATGGGCGGTGAGGCGTTCATGGCGATTGGCAAGAGCTTTGCTACGCATGAGAACGTAAAGCATTCGAGCCGCGAATTCGTCCAAGTCGCCGTCCACTCGGTGGGAGGTTTCAGGTCCCGGGTCCGCCGCACCATTGCCGGCGTCTTTCATCATATCAGCCCGCAGCATGCCTTGTCTTTCCACGAGATCGGCTTCCGCTGGTCACAGCGCATTGTTACGGGCCAGGCAGTGCGGATACTAGTCACGGGTGCCGCCGGCGCTGCGATTGCTGCAAGTCTTTCGCGCTATTACCGGCCGGCAATGCGCAGAAGTCCGGATGCCGGGATCATCGTTAGATCTCCCAGCCTTTTGTGATAAGGCCGCGTTGTTTAGCGGAAGCCAGCAAGGAGTTCGAAGACGAAGGCCGACCTCACTGGCGCCGCAATTGGCGACAGTTGCCACTACCCTGGTATCGTTGGGCCAATCCCACCATAGAAGAGATCATGTCGATGTTTCGTCGTAACCGGCTTGCGCGGCACCGGCGGCCGTCAGCGTTGATAGCAATCCGAGCCGATCGCCACATCAAGCACGGACCTCCGGTCTGGAGAACGGGTCGTCGCTGCATCTCTCGAAGGATCGCCGCTGTCGTTATGGGTTCACGCAGGAGCTGCGCCATAGCCGCTCACTAACCGGATGCGAGCATATCACCTGTGCATGCAATCCAATACCGGGACTGCGCTAGTTTGAATCGCGGGCTCTTCTCCGTGGTTTTTGAGGTTCTGCTGCAATGATGCGTTTACGCTACCAGTTATCAACGGCCTGGCCATGTCTTCGGGATCTGCCGGCCTCCCGTCACCTGAGCTCGATTCCGCAGAGCCGCCCCATGCCACAACAGCAAAAAACGGGACCCACGGTGATTGAGCGGCGTCCGAACGAGGCTCGGCAAGCTGGAGCGGTCGATGGTCGCAGTCGCGCCCCTTGCACTCTGGTTAAGTCGCTTGAGCCCCTGATAAATTCTGACCTTCCGTCAGCAGTCGGTGCCCGACAGCTGACCCCTTGTTTCCTGAAGGCCATATCCCAGGGGGGTGAGCATGGTTGACAGGGACCCTCGGACTAAGGGGCAGGGCTCTTCGCGGCCGGATGAGGGCCGGCACCCAGCGGATCAAAGAGCGCAGTCTTCAGTGGCGCGTGTCGATCAAGTGGCCGACAACTTCAATTCGGACGACATCTGGCAAGAGAATTCGGTATTGCGTTACGTGGAAAGGCTAAGCGTCGACCAGCCAAGCCCGCCGACCGAGCTTCAAAGCCCTGAAGAACAAACCCCGCAAATGATGGCTGACATGACGGAACTGACGAGAGTTCCGGTCGTCCCGGCAGAGACCGCGTTCAACCTCACGAGGACAACAGATGAATACAATAATGCCGATCGCACTATTCACCTCGTCGAGGGCCAGCCGCTGGAGACTGGCCCTCAGCGCGGGGGGCTGCATGGCCTTGGGAATTTAGAAGCCTCAGCGGTTGCCGGGCCCACCGAGGTGCCGGGTGGAAGAGAGGAGCATTCGGCCATGTCCGAGGTGCCCGCGGAGCCCAGCGATCCGACCGGTGGCGGGCGCAAGAGGCGGACTACTGAGAAGGACGCAGATCCCAGGCCCAGCCGCAGGCAGACGTTATATGCTCAAAGGCCGCTGGCGTTGGCGCCTGATCTCAGCGCCGCGAATGCCGGCATAATCGTGGGGGCCTCAACGGGCGATCTCGTCAATCGAGCGGCGTTCCGGACGGTGTCGGCCCAGGACCAGGCGAGGCTGGACGAAATCGCCAGGCAGACACCGCGGCAGTCGAGGCAGAGCAAGGGGGCGTGGGCGGACGCGCTGAAGGCGGCCCATCCCAATCTCAGCGCCGCCGATGCCGCCGTAATCGTGGGCGTCGTAAAGCGGGTTATCGCCAGGAGGGCGGCGTATCGAACGGTGTCGGCCCAGGACCGGGCGAGGCTTGACGAGATCAAGGCGGCGACACCGCAGCTGCCGGGGCAGAGCAAGGGGGCGTGGGCGGACGCGCTGAAGGCGGCCCATCCCGATCTCAGCGCCGCCGATGCCGCCATAATCGTGAATGCCGTAAAGCAGGATATTGCTAAAAGGACAGCGTTCCAGACGGTGTCGGCCCAGGACCACGCGAGGCTGGACGAAATCGCCAGGCAGACACCGCAGCTACAGGGGCAGAGCAAGGGGGCGTGGGCGGACGCACTGAAGGCGGCCCATCCCGATCTCAGCGCCGCCGATGCCGCCGCCATCGTGGGCGCCGTAAAGCGGGTTATCGCCAGGAGGGCGGCTTTTCAGACGGTGTCGGCCCAGGATCAGGCGAGGCTGGACGAAATCGCTAGGCAGACACCGCGGCTGCCGGGGCAGAGCAAGGGGGCGTGGGCGGACGCGCTGAAGGCGGCCCATCCCGATCTCAGCGCCGCCGATGCCGCCATAATTGTGGGTTCCGTAAAGCATAATATTGTAAAAAGGGCGGCGTTCCGGACGGTGTCGGCTCAGGACCAGGCGAGGCTGGACGAAATCGCCAGGCAAACACCGCGACAGTCGAGGCAGAGCAAGGGGGCGTGGGCGGACGCGCTGAAGGCGGCCCATCCCGATCTCAGCGCCGCCGATGCCGCCACAATCGTGGGCGCCTTAAAGGACGATATCGCCGTGAGGGCAGCGTTCCGGACGGTGTCGGCCCAGGACCAGGCGAGGCTGGACGAAATCGCGGCGGTGACACCGCGGCAGGGGCGGAGCAATGCGGCCTGGGCGGACGCGCTGAAGGCGGCCCATCCCGATCTCAGCGCCGCCGATGCCGCCACCATCGTGGGCGCCGCAAAGGACGAAATCGCCAGGAGGGCGGCGTTCCGGACGGTGTCGGCCCAGGACCAGGCGAGGCTGGACGAACTCGCTAGGCAGACACCGCAGCTGCCGGGGCAGAGCAATGCGGCCTGGGCGGACGCGCTGAAGGCGGCCCATCCCGATCTCAGCGCCGCCGATGCCGCCGTAATCGTGGGTGCCATAAAGCAGGATATTGCTAAAAGGGCGGCGTTCCGGACGGTGTCGGCCCAGGACCAGGCGAGGCTGGACGAAATCGCGGCGGCAACACCGCGGCAGGGGGGGAGCAATGCGGCCTGGGCCGATGCGCTGAAGGCGGCCCATCCCGATCTCAGCGCCGCCGATGCCGCCACCATCCTGGGCACCTTTAGGGACGATATCGCCAGGAGGGCGGCGTTCCGGACGGTGTCGGCCCAGGATCAGGCGAGGCTGGACGAGATCAAGGCGGCGACACCGCAGCTGCCGGGGCAGAGCAAGGGGGCGTGGGCGGACGCGCTGAAGGCGGCCCATCCCGATCTCAGCGCCGCCGATGCCGCCATAGTCGTGGGTGCCGTAAGGCGCGATATCGCCGTGAGGACGGCGTTCCAGACGGTGTCGGCCCAGGACCAGGCGAGGCTGGACGAAATCGCTAGGCAGACACCGCAGCTGCCGGGGCAGAGCAAGGGGGCGTGGGCAGACGCACTGAAGGCGGCCCATCCCGATCTCAGCGCCGCCGATGCCGCCATAATCGTGGGTGCCTCGAAGAAACGGATAGCCAGGAGGGCAGCGTTCAAGGTGATATAGGACGGCTCATGACTCATCACCACATTCCCTAGGAACTGCACCATCATGTGCGTTGGTTGTCCACCACGGGATTGCATGAGCATGTGAGAGCGCCGAATTTTTCTTCAGTCTGGAGGCCAATACCTGGCTCGAGATCGATATTTAGGGGCACGACGGCCGGCGCATTCCGGCTGACTAACACGCCGAGAGCGACCTCGTCTTCGACGGTCGGGAGCGCAGAATGTCGGCTCGCATGCCGCTGCGACCATCAGCCCGCTCCTCGCAAGATTGGCGCCAAGGCCGCCGTCGAACGATGGCGACGAGGCAAGTTTTTCCAAAACTTTCTTTAGCATAGAGGTAGAAGGATCGCTACAGCGGGGTTGCAGTGCGCGGGCGGCTAGGGTGACTAAGTGCGTGCACTCCACGACCGTCAAACGGGGTCGGTGTCCGTCAATTCGAAATCGCAGGGATCTGCACGAGAGACCGCGTGGTTGCCCTGCACGACTAATGGAAGCAGGGTCGACAGTCACGTTGGGATGCGGTAGGTGCGCGATAGAACGGGGGATTGGCGGCGGGACTCGATTCTTTTTAGAAGATCACGCAAAGCCGCATCACACCCATTGTCAAAAGTAAATACCGCGACGATGGTTATTAACCTTCGACTTCCGTCGAAAACGGCAATGGCGCTCACGAAGGAGGCCGGCCGCTGCGAAACCCCGCCATCTCCGCACCCCACTCCTTCGCTCCAACTGGGAGCAAAATGAATGAGGCAACGTGCGAATCTCGGGGAGCATCGTTACATGCGGTCAATACGGATCTCATCCAGATTGTCGCCCTATATGCCTCGTGCGGCGGTCCGGCGGAGCGCAGGAGATATAATGCCGTTGAAGTGCTCGAGCCGTTCTACCACTGACGCCGGGTCGCTGCACGCGCGATGGCGCCGACACCCCCAAGAGCGATCGCCGAGGACGCCATCCACCTTATGCAGCAACTGGCGCGGAGGCGGCCGCGCGAAGACTTCGTAGTTGGAGGCCTTCAGGCTCACGTTTGCAACGGTACTCCGCAGGTTGCCCTTTGCAACGACTGCCCGACGATGTTAATTCAATCTGGCTGAGCTTGTACCGTCAAGTTTATCCAGTTTGGGGTTCGCTCCAGCGGTGGGTTGCGCATCTGCGGCGGCATCGGCGGGTTTAGGTGCGGAGACCATTCCGGCTGCGCAGCACTGCATCACGTCGCGGGTTGCCGATCTGGGCGAACTCTGCAGGGTTAGTTAGCCGAGGCCAGAGTGCTTGGCTTGCCACGCTCCTCGATAACCCGATCCAGTCCACAGGCGACCGCAGGCCGGAGAGCGAAGTATCGGCGACGAGAGTCCGGCTTTCCTCACGACCATCAGAAGCCTGAACCCGCGCCAACGATCATTGGCAGCCAGCGGGATCAACACCAACGCTTGCCTTTCGCTCGTTTCCGGCCACGGCGCTTGCGCATCGTGAGCTTCTCCTCCCGATGGACCCGGAAGAGCTTCTTGTTGTTCACAAGGTGTCCCTCGCGCCTGAGCAGCACATAGCTGCGTCAAGATCCGAAGCGGCGGCATTCACGCCCCAAGCATTCACGACATATACGAATGTCGATTGTGCATGAGCAATCGCGTCTGCTCATTGCTAAACATTGAGAAACAGAGGCGCGACGATCTTTTATGTCGGGAAAACTGGGATTTGGGTCATGCTCGATGCAGATCATCTATTAAAACCGATCAGCGACGGCAACGCATGCGGGGATGCTCTCGATTACGATTTGAGCTTCCTGGAGCTGGAGATAGCGTCGCATGGCAAGCCGCACCAGCAGATAGGCGACTCCATCGCCACCGAGGAGGCTCCCGATTGGACAGAGGTGTGGCGGCTTGGCCTCGACCTTTCTGCCCGCACTAAGGATCTAAGAGTCGGAATCTTGCTCACACGATCCGCCCTCAGTCAGTTCGGCTTCTCTGGTCTAAGTCGGGGGCTTGAGCTGCTCGCGGCCTATGTCGAGCTCTACTGGTCAGAGCTACATCCGCGACCGGATCCAGAAGATGACGAAGATCAGACCGTTCGCCTCAACGCTCTAGCGAGCCTCTGCGATCTCTCCGGGCTCTTGGCAGAAATACGCCAAGTCCCACTCACCTCCTCCAGGCAATTCGGGACTTTCACGCTCCGCGATTGGGCTGGTGCGCTACGGTCCCAATCTACGGAAATTGATCGTTCGACCATCGAGCACGCCTTCATCGACACCGATCCACTGCAGCTCGAGCAGATCAGCACTGGTCTCCACGCCAGCCTGGCAGCCGCCACCCATCTAGACGCGAGTGTTCGGCAGCACGTCGCGAGTGACGAGGCCGTTCGATTCGACCCTCTGATAGTGCTACTCACCCAGGCCAAGGATCTGGTCGACGCCCATCGGAAAAGGGCCCAGCCTGCAGCCCCGGCATCTCCATTGCCAGACTCTAGCAAGGCCTCTTACCCCGAAGTGATCCGCAACCGCGATGACGTTGTCGAAATTCTTGGCCGCATTTGCCACTGGTACCAGGTGAATGAGCCCGCGAGCCCGCTGCCAGCCCTCCTGGAGCGCGCGCAGCGACTTGTCTCGAAGGACTTCATGGCTCTTATCAAAGAGTTGGCGCCAGAAGGGGTTGCCCAATACCGTTCGATTGCCGGTCTGGCGGTCGGCGAGGGCACGTGACGTGCGCAATCTTCCCTATCAGGAGAGTGGAACACATGACAAAGGCGAGTAGTCAAAAGTTCATCGCGCGGGTTCGTCCGCCTCGCGTACAGATCGAATACGACGTCGAGACCTATGGCTCTCAGAAGAAGGTTCAGCTTCCCTTCGTGGTCGGCGTGATGTCCGACCTCGCCGGCAATGCTGCCGAGCCGCTTGCCCCTGTCGCGGAGCGCAAGATGATGGAGATCGATATCGACAATTTCGATGATCGGCTCAGATCGCTGAGGCCCAGGGTGGTGATGCGGGTGCCGAACCTATTGACCGGAGAAGGCCAACTCGCTGTCGACTTGACGTTCGAGCGGCTCGAAGATTTCTCGCCGGCGGCCGTGGCGCGCAAGGTCGACAGCCTTAGCAGGCTGCTCGAGGCGCGAACGGAGCTCTCCAATCTGCTGGCCTATATGGACGGTAAGAACGGTGCCGAAGAGTTGCTCACCCACTTCCTCGCGGATTCGGCACTGCTAAGCGCCCTCGGCAATGGCATCGAGACTGAGAAGCCTGATGCATTGGTTGCCGCTCCGCCATTGCCATCCCCAGACACAGAGGAGAACTGATCATGATGCCTGCAGATGCCACAGATGTACAGGTCGCCACCGTTGATCTCGGCGATTTCACCCGCATGCTTCGATTCGAGTTCAAGATCCGCTCGGACCACTCCCGTGACTTGGTGGAGAGTGCCGTCCGAACACTGGCCGAGCAGGCACTTCAAAACACGTCGCTAATCAGCGACGATGTCGTCACGACTATCCAAGCAATGATTGCTTCGATCGACCAGAAGCTTTCTGCACAACTCAACGAGATCCTCCATCACGAAAATTTCCAGCGCGTGGAATCAGCTTGGCGGGGCTTGCATCACCTTGCCATCAACACCGAAACCGATGAAACGTTGAAGATTCGCGTTCTCCCAGTTTCAAAGGTGGAGATGTCCCGAACTCTGCGGAAATATAAGGGTGTCACCTGGGATCAGAGTCCGCTATTCAAAAAAATTTACGAAGACGAATACGGCCAAATCGGCGGTGAACCCTATGGCTGCCTGATTGCCGACTACTATTTCGACCATACCCCACCGGACGTAGAGTTGCTTTCGGGACTGGCGCAGATCGCGGCGGCGAGCCACTCACCGCTTATATCTGCCGTCTCACCACATCTGCTGCAGATGGATTCTTGGCGTGAGCTTGCGAACCCGCGTGACATCACAAAAATCTTCCTCACGCCCGAACATGCCCCTTGGCGGGCGTTCCGCGAGAGCGAGAACTCTCGGTACGTGGCCCTGACCTTACCACGCACCCTTGGCCGGCTGCCCTACGGGGCCAAAACCAACCCGGTCGATGAATTCGCCTTCGAGGAGGACACAGACGGCGGCGACAGCGAGAAATACCTTTGGACGAACGCAGCCTACGCCATGGGCGTAAATATCACGCGCTCGTTCAAGCTCTATGGCTGGCTCTCCAGAATTCGTGGCGTCGAATCCGGCGGCCTGGTCGAGGGTCTGCCGGTACATACCTTCCGCAGCGACGACGGTGGCGTCGACCTAAAATGCCCCACTGAGATCGCGATCAGCGACCGCCGTGAGGCCGAACTGTCCAAAAACGGTCTTCTACCGCTGTTGCACCGCAAAAACACGGACCTCGGCGTATTTATTGGCGCTCAAACTATTAACAAGCCGGTCAAATACGAAGACCCCGACGCGTCAGCGAACGCCGAACTCAGTGCACGGCTACCCTACATCTTCGCAACCTGCCGCTTCGCACATTATTTGAAGTGTATGGTCCGGGACAAGATTGGCACGTTCAAGGAGCGCCACGAGGTCGAGGAGTGGCTCAACCAATGGATTCAGGGCTATGTCCACCCCTCGCCCGAGCTTGGGAGCGAAGAGAGTAAGGCACAGCAGCCGCTCTCCTCAGCCGAGGTCAAGGTGGAAGAGGTCGAAGATAATCCCGGATATTACGTTGCGAGATTTTACATGCGGCCACACTACCAGCTCGAAGGCCTAACCATCTCTTTGAGACTTGTCTCGCGCCTGCCATCCGCCCGCAAGGACTGAGAAAACCCGCAGATGATTGTGCTCCGTTCTCGGCGCCAAAACTCCGGAATAGCTGCCCCGGGCTGGCCGATGCAATCCAGGCCCAATCAGATCAACGAGAAAAGGAAAGTCCATCATGGCGTTCGACGCGGTTATAAAATTCACGCAAGCGTCCAAGGACGGCATTTTGCCCAAGGGCGAATCTATCATTCTAAAGGACGGTATCACCCTAGCGGACGAATGGAGCTTTTCACTCGAAAACAAGCTGAACATTGGGCCTCATACCGCCGGGGCGGGCGCGGGCAAGGCCGAATTCGAGGTCTTCACTATCAAGAAGCAGGTGGATACGTCATCGCCCTCTCTGTACGTTGCCTGTGGTCGCGGCGCCCACTTCAATAGCGTCGAACTGAAACTTTTCAAAGCGACGGGGAGCGGACAAGCTACATCAGAATCGAACCTGTTCTTGCACTGGAGTTTCAACATGCTGGTAGTCGAGAAGGTCGAGTGGTCCTATGCGGAAGAGGCCCCCGAGGAGACGATCACATTCCGGTTCGGCGCCTGCAAGGTCATTTATTACAGGCAGGATGAAAAAGGCGCTCTTACCAAAGCCGGCGAGGGCATCTGGAACCAAATCGCGAACAGCACCGACTTCAATAGGCTCGTCGGCTGATGGGGCCATCGGCAACCCGGGAATATTCGGGGCTGCGCGCGAAAACGACGGATCGACTCGTCGCTATTGCACCTGGAGATTGTAACATGGGCAGAGATGTTAAGCGGGATCTCGTGCAACCATCCCTCCTGGACCGGCTTACGGACGATGAGCCGCGCAGCTCGTGTGAAGCGCAGGACAAGCGCAGCTTCTCTGTTCGCCAACTGGAAGAGGTGATTCTACGCGATGTTTCCTGGTTGTTGAACACCAATCAATTGGGTGCAACCGTAGATCTACAAGCGTACCCTCACGTAGCGGCCAGTGCACTTAATTATGGTGCCTGGCCTCTCAGCGGACAAATTCGCGAAGGGATGGATAAGAGCGCATTGCGCGAAGCGATAATCGAGAGCCTTCAGCGCTTTGAGCCGCGTCTCTTACCGGACACCCTGAAGGTCACGGTCCTGGACGATGGTCAGGGTTGCGGCACTTTTCGCTTTAGGATCGAAGCCGATCTGTGGGCGCAGCCGTTGCCGGTGCGAATGGTGATGCGTACGGAGGTAGATTCCGAGCTCGAATCCGCCCGCGTTCATCTCGGTACAGAGATAAGCTGATGGATCCCCGGCTCCTGCGACTGTACAACGACGAACTTGCTTATATGCGCGAGATGGGGGCCGAGTTCGCCCGCGCATTCCCGAAGGTCGCCGCCCGGCTCGGGATGGAATCAGCGGAGGTCGCCGACCCCTACGTCGAGCGGCTTCTGGAAGGCTTCGCTTTCATGGCGGCGCGGGTGCAATTGAAGCTTCAGTCTCGCTTTCCGGAATTCACCCAGCACCTCCTGGAGATGGTCTATCCGCATTTTCTACCGCCGCTCCCCTCGATGACGATCGTCCGTTTCGAGCCCGACCAGGATGCCGGACGACTTGAAAATGGATACCTCGTGCCGCGGGGAACCAAGCTTTTGGGCCGTCTTGCTCCGGGCGCCGTCACACATTGCGAGTTCCGCACGGCCCATGATGTGCATCTCTGGCCAATTGTGGTGAGCGCTGCCGATTATTTTTCGACGCCGGGGCAGATCGCCGCACTGGATCTTCCGGCCCGGCAAGATGCGAAGGCTGCTTTGCGACTACGCCTTCGCACCACCAATGGCATGCCGTTCAATAAACTCGGACTAGAGGCTCTCACACTGCACCTAACAGGCCCCGGTGGCATCGGCGCCGCACTCGCCGAACAGCTTCTCGGTGACGCATGCAATATCATAGCCCGTCCGGTCGGCCGGCCTATCCCTTGGCAGGAAAAGATTCCGGTTCATGCGCTGCAGCAACGCGGTTTGGAGCCGAGCTGTGCTCTCCTGCCCGAGGTGCCACGCTCTTTCGACGGGTACCGTCTCCTACAGGAGTATTTCGCCCTCGCGGAGCGGACGTTGTTCGTCGAGGTTAGCGGGCTGGCAGACGCAGTAGCCCTGTCAACTGCCGAGACCCTTGAGATCGTCTTCGCACTCAGACGTGTCGAGCCACGGCTGGAACGACAGCTCGGACCCCAAAATATCGTTCTCTTCGCAACGCCCGCGATTAATCTCTTCGAACGCCAGGCAGATCTCGTCCACGTGAGCGACAAGAACACCGAGCATCATGTGATTGTTGACAGGATGAGGCCGCTCGACTTTGAGGTCCACTCGATCCTCGAGATGAGCGGAGACGGGGCGAAAAACGAAGCGGCTCCCGTGAGGTTCTACCCGTTCTATAGCATCAGCGCGCACGGTCAGGAGGAGCAGCATTCCAGATACTACGCGATCCGCCGGGAGCAGCGCCTCATGTCGGAGCACCAGCGTCTAAATGGCGCGCGGACTGGCTACATCGGCAGCGAAACGTTCGTTTCTCTAGTTGATCGCCAAGCGGCTCCCTATTCGGCGGAACTCCGGCATTTGTCTGTAAACTGCCTGTGCTCGAACCGGGATCTGGCGCTGCTGCTGCCGATCGGCCGGGACGAGACAGACTTCACCCTGGAAATCGGCGCTCCAGTTACCGCCACCCGGTGCGTATCGCCCCCGAGCCGACCGCGCCACTCCTTCGCCAATGGCGATATCACTTGGCGATTAATTAGCCATCTTTCACTGAACTACCTCTCGATCAGCAATTCCGATAGGAACGACCACCGGGGCGCAGAAGCGCTACGTGAACTCCTCCGCCTCTACGTCGATCCAGTCAATGCCTTCGCCTCACGGCAGATCGACGGGATCCGGGAGATTCGGTCCAGGCCTGCGGTCAGGCGATTGTCCAGCGGTGGACAAGCCGCCGTAGCACGTGGGATTGAGGTTGGTATCATCCTGGACGAAGCGGCCTTCGAAGGCGTTGGCATCTTTCCGCTCGCCTCCGTGCTCAACCAGTTCTTCGCGAAATACGTATCCATCAACAGCTTCACCGAGATGGTCGTCTCGACGCTACAGCGCGGGGAGGTAATGCGATGGCCGACGATGGCCGGCCGCCGGGCGATCCTTTGATTTCGGGGGCACTCGGCGACTTCCTAAGCTCGCTCAGGGCCGAACCGCATGCCTGCGACTTCTTCCAGGCTCTGCGGCGGATCGATGCAATCTGCTCAGATCGGCCTCGGCTGGGAGAATCGAGCGGTCCCAGCCTGGATCGCGTGCGGATCGCCCAGCAGCCCTCCCTTGCATTTCCGACTCGATCGATCGCGGGCGTGACTGCGCACGAGGAGAACGACCCCGTAATCTCCACCTACGCCTTCGGCTTGTTTGGACCCCACGGTCCCCTCCCATTGCATCTGACGGAGTACGCCCTTCTCCGGCAGCACAACGCCGCGGATGAGACGCTGATCCGATTTGCTGATACCTTTCATCATCGAATGGCCTCGTTCTTCTTCCGCGCATGGGCGGAGGGCGAACCGACCGTGAGCTATGACAGGCCACAAGAAGATCGATTTGCCCTTCAGCTCGGCGCGCTAGCCGGCTTCGGGATGACCTCCCTGCGCGCGCGGGATGCTATGCCTGATCTGGCCAAACTCCACTTCACCGGCCGTCTCGCCTCACACACCCGCAACGCCGAGGGGCTCGCTGCCATCCTCGCCAGCTTCGTCGAGGCGCCGGTTGATATCCGTGAATTTGTCCCAAAGTGGGTGGATCTGCCCCGCATATCGCTCTGCCTCCTGGGCCGCGACCCGGCCACGGGCACGCTGAACAGCAACGCTATTGCAGGTGCGAGGGTCAGAGTGTGGCACCATCGGTTCCGACTCATTGTGGGTCCCCTCAGCCTGGCTCATTACGAATCGCTTCTGCCCGCAGCTCCCGGCCTTAAGTCGATAGCGGAGATCATCTGCAACTACCTTGGAGATGAACTTGACTGGGAGATTAACCTCGTTCTCCGTCAGGAGCAGGTCCCGGAAGTGCAGTTGGGTCGCTGCGGCAGACTCGGATGGTCCAGTTGGATGGGCAAGCGGAAAACGCGCCAGCACGCCGATGACTTGACAACTACCCCGACTGACCGGGGCCCACCGGCTGCCGCATGGCACTCTCCTGAAACGGACATCCATGATGCGGCGGGCCCGCTCGACCTTCTTTTCGGGCGGGGAGAAGATCTCCTTGGCGAGATCGATCTGGAACGGGTGAATGGCCCACGTAACCTCGATACCAAGTGCGGCGGCACGGCGGGCGGCGGCTTGGAAGGCCCGTTATGACAAGCATCGGAAGCTCGACTCTCTTCAGTAAGCTCAACGCAAACTGCAATGGGACCGCCAAGGCCCTTTGCAAAATTCGCCGTGACGCCTCTTTGGAACGTTATCGCCATTTTGACGCCCTTGAGGCTTCAGCAGCGGAGAGGCCTATCGAGCCGACGATCGCGGCGAAACTCGACCACCGTGGTTGTCCGCTCGGGCGCTGCGCCCTGGGCCTGGTTGAATCTTCCAGGAGACACGTCGTCGCTAGCACCGCCGGAATCCGCCAACTCATCGATGTTACAAGGCCGCATGGCGAGATTTGGGTGGGATTTAGCGTGGGTGAGTTCCAAGAGACCCACACGCTTTCTTCACCCCGCCCTCCCCCGCTTGGCTCTGACGATGCGGGCCAGCAAGACATCTTGGCTGAGCAACGGTCGGCGATTTCGATGCACGAAATAAACGCTTTTCGGCATCTTCGCCGATGGCTTCGGCAGCATCCTACTCACGCCATCGGGCGCAACCGCGCCTTCTCATCAAATCTGCGGAACACACACCACCATGGTCGAGTCAAGAATCGAGAGTCTCTTAAGGCACAATCGTTTTGTTGCGGTCACTTCGGCCGCGTCCGAGTTGAATGAAATCTCTCTCCGGCGGCTCAGTGGCACCGAGCGGCTGGGGGAACCTTTCCTCTACGAGGTGAAGCTCGCCAGCCGCAATCCAGTTCAGAACTTTGCTACGATCCCCGGTCAAAACCTGACAATCGGCCTTAAGCTCAAGGACTCGCAAACCCGCTTCTTCAACGGTGTTGTTACGCGCTTCCAATATCTCGGCCTCGACGATACCGAGCACCTCAACTACGTGGCGCAGGTGCGGCCGTGGATTTCATTGCTCGAGCATCGCTCTAACAGTCGGGTCTTTCAGAACAAGACGAGCATCGAGATCATCACCACGATTTTTCGAGAACATAAAGGCAATTTCAAGAATCAGACCGCCCGACGGTTCCCACAGCGCCCATATTGCGTCCAGTACGATGAAACGGATCTGGCCTTCGTCAGCCGCCTCATGGAGCAGGACGGCATCTACTACTATTTTGAACATGCTGAGGACCAACATGACCTGGTGCTGGTCGACAACGCCGCGAGTCACATGGCCTGCACGCCTGAGATCGTAGAGACCCACCACAATCTCAGGCCTGCCCGAAGTCTTTACCAAGAAGATGTCATCCTGCATTGGGACGAGGTCGTATCGCTACAGCCGAACAAGGTCGTTCTCAGGGACTATGACCATGAGAAGCCGATGGCAGAACTGACGTCTGTCGCGCGTGTTCCTCCCGTGAGGACAGGCGGCATTCCGCCATGCAAGCTCACGGGAAGCGCCATCACCCGACCGCGGGAGAGCGTGGCGGTCAGAACGGGCGAGACCTCGTCGGCAAGCAGCGGCTGCACGGCAATGCGGGAGGTCTTCGAGTATCCAGGCCAGTATACAAAAAAAAGCGATGGCGATTTCTACGCCACCATCCGTGCCGAGGAACTCGCCTGCAACGCTTATCGCGCGCGGATCGAAAGCACTGCGCGCCAGATAACGACCGGGTCATTATTCAAGGCGGCAAATCCCTTCTACTACGGCCAGGTCGGTTCCCGCCCGAAACCCACCGATCGCTTTCTGGCAGTCGGACAGGACTTCACTGTCATCGGTGAGGTGGGGGACGATCTCACTGCGGACACCGTGGGGGGGAAGGGCGAGCGGTTCCTCTATCACAGCAACGTAGAGATTATCCCCGCGACCACCCAGTACCGACCGAGGCGCCGCACACCGGCGCGGTTGATTCACGGACCGCAGACGGCCGTCGTCGTGGGCCCCGAGGGCGAGTCGATCGCGACGGATAAGTACGGCCGTGTGAAGGTTCAGTTCTTCTGGGACCGAGAAGGCGGAAAGAACGAGAACAGCTCCTGCTGGATTCGGGTGGCCCAGAACTTCGCTGGTAAGGGTTTTGGCAACCTGGTCGTCCCACGGATCGGCCATGAGGTCGTGGTTGATTTCATCCACGGCAATCCCGACACGCCCCTGGTGACCGGCGTCGTATACAATGGCTCAAATCTGCCGCCTGAAACCCTGCCGACCGACAAAACGCGGTCGACCTTCCGGACGCATACCGATGGCGGCGCCGCTAATGCCTACAATGAACTGCGCTTTGAGGACAAGCAGGGCCGTGAGGAGGTCTATTTGAAGGCCCAGAAGAATCATACCGTCGAGGTCGGGAATATCTACAGCATCGACGTCAAGAGACACTTCCTCCTGACCTCGGGCGGCGCCGCGCCCGACTCCCCTGCCGCAGCGGCCTTAGGTAGCCGCGTCGAGGTAACACCCGACAAGATCCGCCTTGTAGTATCGGGCAGAACCGGCCCGCAGGCCATCGAAATCAGCGGCGATGGGATCGCCATTATCGGCACGATGATTGGCGTTATGGCAACGCCTCCGCGGCTCGGGTCCATCGTCTCCATGCCGCCGCCGACACCGGGTCCACCCACGCCGTCGATAATGAAGCTTATTGCGACACTCGGGCTGCCGCCTGTTACGCCCGAGTGACACGATGTCAAGGTGAACTGGTTCTGGGCCTCGGCTGTCCGGAAGTCGTTGCCTTTAAGTCGGCAGGGCCCTGCAGGCGTAGAGAAAAAGCGTAACGGCTTCGGCGTCGTAAGCTGACCTACCAAATCAACGTGACACTGCGAGATTGCCCGAAAATGAGGAAAGGTTATCGCGCGTGAGCGTTTGTTCCGGGAACTTGCGCCTCAGTTAGATGGAGTTGCCACGCGAAATCGGCCGCAAGCGGCTCCAAATGCGTCTGGTTTAGGTCTCCACCAAGCTGAAACTGGTGGATGAAATACCTTTATCACTCGGCGTCACGAAATTGCGATCAGGGCGCGGGCGGCGCAAAAATCAGCGTTCTCGATCTGGGCGTTACAGCGCTGCTTTGCAGGGCGGGCTCTCGCCTCGAAGCGCTTCTGGCGGAGCGTGGCCGCCTCGAGCAGCAGTCGAAGCCTTTCACCATGCTCGAAGGTGTCTCGCTCCTATTTGCGTTTCGAGTTCCTGATAGGCGCTGGCCATGCCTGTCAGGCCGAGTTTGCGCAGCATGTCAATGGTGGGATTGTTCAACGTCGCGATAAAAATCATGCGCTGTCCAGCTCGAGGGAGGACGCTGGCCATGCCCCCGAAGCATAACGGGATACGAATTTGGTATTGGAAGGAAAGGTCGCGACGGAAGTAACATCAGCAGTGACGCAATGACCTAAGGAACGACGCAATGTACGGCAGAAGGCAGGGGGGTGTTGGCAATAGTTCCGAACAAGGCGGTGAAGACACCTTTAACTGGGTTGAAGGCTTGACTGGCTCCTCGTCCGGCGAAGCGGCACTGAAAGAAATTTTACTGGCCTGGGCGGAAGACGGGCAGCAGGAGCAGGACGAGGACCGGCACGAGGCAATGGCACGGATCGAGGCCTGGACGGAAACCCGCAATTTTCGTGCCCCCCTGAACTTAACATCGCTGTCCCTAACGGCACTGCCCCCCACCTTACCGGCCGGCCTCCAGCGGCTCAACGCCAATGACAACCGGTTGGGCAGGCTGCCCAACAACCTCCCGCCCGGTCTGCGAAAGCTCTCTGCCTGCGACAACCAGCTGACCACGCTGCCTGAGGTTCTTCCGGACATGCTCGAGACGCTCTACGTCGACGGCAACCGGCTGACCAGATTGCCGAACGAGCTTCCTTCCGGACTAAAGTATCTCTACGTCAACCACAACCGGCTGACCAGTTTGCCCGATAACCTGCCGCCTGAGCTCAGGGAGCTTCATGTCACCCGCAACGAAATCGCGCACCTGCCGGAGAATCTCCCCCTCGAATTGACGGATCTCCGCGCCGAACTCAATAATATAATTCGCCTGCCCGAGCGCCTTCCTGCAAAGCTCACGAGGCTCGAAGTCCCTCACAATGAACTGACTAGCCTACCCGAGGACCTCCCGGCCACCCTAAAGTGGCTCAGCACCGACAGTAATGAACTGACCCACCTGCCCCCTAACCTGCCGAGGGGGCTGGAGGAGCTTAGCGTTCGTGGAAACAACCTGAGAGGACTTGGCGACGGGCGAACTGCACTGCCGTACATTCTGTCGCAGCTTCCGCCTCATTGCAAAGTGTACCTGAATAACAATCCGCTGCCAGATCGACTGCGGGCGCACCTGAGCGCGCAAAGCGGGACGAGCCTTCCGCAGATCTTTTTGTGATGCTGCCTGACAAACGGGCCAAACTAGGTCCCTGCGTTTTGAGTAAAAGGCCTTTTGCCGAAGCCATGGCGGTGGGGTGCAGGCCAGGTATGACGCGTGCGGATCAAAAACAATGAGTTTGCAGGTTTATGCCGCTCGCCGGAATATGTTGAGTTGTGGAAGCAACAGACGTCTCACTGAAGACTATGGCCGGAAAGCCCAGGCTCGGCACTTGTGTCCTTCGGGCGACCTTGCATGCGAGCCAGTTCGTACAAAGGATTACCCGCTATCGCGTACCAGGAGGTGCGACGCGTACGGCCTAGAGGCATTGCCGCCGGTTGGAACGTTCGGAAGCTGGACCCAGATTTCAACAGGCCTCAAGCGCATCCACCATTTCCACATGGTCCACCCCCAGCATCGCGTATTCGTTGATCTAACTACCCGAGACTCCAGCCTACGGGCCTATTTGCATTCGTCGGCGATCGACGACTCTGTCGCCTATTAGTTGAAATAGAGTTTTCGTGGCGAGCCAGCAGAGGAACAGCCCATGGATGAGAAAAACAGCCCCATTGTTTGCATCTCGGGTGTAGACGAACGAAAGCTCGGCGCCGCTCTAATCGCGGTCCAATCGGCATTTAGTGTCGCGATTGCGGAACTATCGAAGCTTCACAAAGGGAACAGTCCTCAGTGGTTCGAAGACCTGGAGGAGGTGGTAATCGCTAACGCAAAAGGCACAGTCACCGAGGGCATCTCGCTGGATGTCGAGGTGGAAAGCCTCAAATTCGGCATCGACGTCCTTCGGGCGATCTTAGATGTCAGCCGCGTTGAGCTAGGCTTTGCAGCAAAGGAATAACCTTTCGCCCAAACGAGGTCTCGATGCTATTGGCGCCGGAGATGTTCGATGCACACTCGAACCTTCGCATGAGTACCGCGCTCGTCGCCAAAGTCGCCCGCATCGTCACCAAATGGTATGGCCGTCCGACAAACCAGGAGGTCTTGCCGCAGATGATCGACGATACGACCTATGCATGGCGCACCGGCGTTTTTGAGGCAACGCGCGTTTTCCATGCGGAAGACCCGGGCGGACCAACCTTCATCGGGGGCAATTTGCGCAAGCCGGACTCCCATGGAAGACAATAACTTGTCGGACGCTGGGCGCACGAGACTGAGGGACTCAGCGTTGAAGATGTGCCGACAAGCTCGGCATTAGCGATGCACCCTGTATAGCGGGCAGCGACCGCCTTGCCATGCTTGAAGATGCCCTGAGCCGACACGCCCACAGTTGATAAAGATGTCGACTCAGTACCGCCGGCCGCTCCTCACCTTCTACCTTGCTGAGCCGCCAGCCATTGCGGCTCGTGGCAAGGATTTTTCGGACTCTTCCCGAGAATATGCACAACGCGACGCAGCGCTTGTCGACCCGCTGTTTCGTGAAGTTCGCGCTCGCCAGGAAATGGTGCGTGATGAGCCCTTTGTAAGAGTCACCCTTGCGCCGGCAGTCCGAGACCTCCCCGTTCATCTGGTTCGTCGTCTGGAATCGCAATCGATCGATGATCGACCTCCGCCCCTTCGTCGCAGGGATACACATCAAGTGGATTTGACCTGGACAGCGACCGCTCGCGCTGGAGCGCCGAATACCGGCGGCGCATTTCACCGGACGCAATCGACCCTGCCGTCCAAAGAGCGACCAGTTCCATGAAACCCGGGTCTTCATCGATCCGGATTCCTCGCGCCTTCCAACGCGCGATGACCCGCTCGGCTATGTCCCTGCGTGAATCCATTACCACTTCCCTGCCCCCTGCCCCCTGCCGCCTACGCGGTTAGATACCAAGATGGTGGGTTCTTCGCCAGTTCAAACCGTCCAATATGTCACGCCGGCCGCCCGCGATCCGTTTTCAGGAGCTTGTTAGCTGGAGCTATCGAGATCGCAGGACACACTTTCCAGCTCTCTCCCGACCTGATGGTCCCCGTCACCATCTTTTCCGTCCATGAATAAGGTAGGCCGCCCCCGATCAGTCCAGGCGATTTAAGTGCGAGTCCGCTTTTACGTCGCCTTGAGGTCCGTCAGCACCTTGTCAAAAGCATCCTTGACCGGCTTTGAGATTTCCTCCACCGCCCTGCTTGAGAGCACCCGGACTTCCTTGGCGTGCTGCAAACTTGTCTCAACCCGCTTGCGGAAAAAGGTCGACTGCTGTTCGAGGATCTGCGACGGCGAATTCGCGCCCAGCAAAGCTTGCAAATGTGAGAAGCTGGCCTCGGCGTCGGCCTGCAGTGCAGCGATCGTCTTCCACCACAATTCGTTGCCGAATAGACTTGTCGTTTCGAGGATCGGAGGCAGCATTTTCTGTGTCGCTTCAGCGCCGGACGCAAATTTCAAAAAAGCCTCTGTCACCTTCTTGTTCCCCTTTTCAACAGATGCGCCGAACTGATCTGGCACCTTGAGCGACGATGACCCCGGGTTTTCGATCGTTTCAAAGGATCTTTCGGAAATCTTGGTCATTGCATTTTCCTTCTCTTTGAGTTGGTTGCAAGCTGTGACATCGGGATTGACCCTTCCGCCGGCGGATGCATGGCCGCTTGGTAGAACGCGGATCCGATGACGAACGGTCAGGTGGCCTCCGTTCCGTTCGTTTCATGAACCGGCATAATGCAGACTGCTTTCTGCCGCTTGTAACCAGGGATCAGCAAACACCATGCCAACTGCTCCGACGCGCCAAGAAGATCATTTTCTTTTATCAATGGGCGGGTTGAGGGCAGGTTGATGTGTATTTGACGGAGAGACCGGCGAACAAAACGTTCCAATCACGACAAACCTGACAAAAGTGGCGGATGCCCGACATTTGCGAGAAATGTCGACGGTTGCGCTGGGGACAAGGGAATTCACGTGGACTTCAAATCGCGCCAAGGATCATGTGCCTGTTCGTGGCTAAGGGGCGTTACCCGGAAAATCAAAACTCGCGGAGCTCTCCGCTATTCCATATCGCGCCGCGATATCTTCGAGCGCTTCCTGAAAGACGGCCGCGTCGAAGTGGACTCCACATGTTGAGCGGGCAATCAAGCCCCAGGCGTTAAGAAAAAATAGCCTGTTTGCTGAAGGTGACGAGGGCGCGACATACTCCTCATCTGATGATGTCTATAAAAGAGGATTTTGAACCGGATCCTGAGATATCGGACGCCGGGATCGCCTGGCATCGGCTTCGCGGCGCACGGTTTCGTGTTGAAGGTCGGAAAGCTGGATGATCCACGGCGCTCCGGTGCATAACTGGCGAGCGGGAAGGACACCGCTGCTGACCATCCGGTAGGCGGTAGCTCGACTCACCTTTAGAATGTCGGCGGCCTCGTCGAGGGTTCTCTCACCGCGTTCGGCCCGTTCACCTTCTCGATAGACGGAGATGCCGTGGATGTTGCGAAGACTGCAGACGTGGCTTCGCGTCCAGCTGGCGCCATGCCCTGTCCGCTTGCCGGATCGATTCAAGATCGCTGCGATCGACAAATCGGGCAACTGCCTCGCCAAGTTGCGAACGAGATCGACAACATCAGCCTTAACTGCCCAGCGGGTCTGGCCGATCTTGTTTTTCTTCACCGTCATCCGGGTGTGATCGCCACCCTGCCAATGAATGACGAGCGCCAATGTGTCGTCAACGGTATCGACAATGATTTCTTTGATCAGCAGCCGAATGATCTTTTGGCGTGTCTCGATAGACGCGTCGGGACCTGTGCCATGCCTTACTATAGATCGCTACCGAGCATCATCAATCTTGTACGGTCGTCGGCCGATAAAGCAGGCGTGTTACGGTCGGTCGAGAGCATCTCGAACTGGACCTCGAGATCACGCAATAGGATCAGCTTCTCATTCCAGCGCCGCTCCAGTTCGCCGGCGACCAACCGATTGCCCGGATCGACAGCATCATACTGGCGGCGCGCCCTGGCAGCCTCGTATTGTGCTTGCTTGATTAAGTTCTCGAGTTGCTGTTGATTGTCGCTATGACGCTGCGTGTGCGCCTCCATTGCCCGCAAGGCCGCCTCGATTCCCGGAGGTTGCAATCGCTCGAGCACCTCCTGCGCCACGGCCCGATCGACCCGCATGCCGCCGAACCCGATACAGTTGCCGACCGCCATGGCGCCGAACGTGCCGCGACAAACATATCGCTGCGCCGCCTTTCCCGGAGTATTGAATGTGCAATCGGCGACCGCAGCGACCGCAACGGAATAGTCAGGCAACAAAGCTTGGCGCGCAGTTCAACGAGTTTGGTTGCCGAAAGGCGCGGCGCAGCTACGATCTCGATCGAACTTGCCGCAGGATCAAACATCCATGCCGGAATTTGAAATGAACCACCGTGTGCCAGAATGAGCAGATAGTGAACGCCTTCGTGCTCATGGCTGCCGGTTACCAAGACGGTTTGGTCAACCAGTGGATGGAAGGGATAGGTGACCCTTGCTTCAAACGTCGGAAATCCGGCATTATGAACCCGGCTCGGAAGGCGGCGGCAGGACTTGGGCGACGATCGCGACGCTGCTTCAAACTGCATTTTGCCGCGCGCGGCAAAAGCACGTTTATACTGACCAGCAAACTATGCCGATTAACCGACTTTGCCAACGTTTCCGGCACCATAGCAGCCGCCTAGTCGGCATAGCTTAGGGTCTCTCCGTCGCGAAGGAGAGGACACATGAACGCAACTCAGGATCGCATCGCCCTATGCAGGAAGCTAGTCTACAGTCCACATCGGGACGACGATGCACGTGGCACTCGCTAAGCCTGTTTCGGGATCTGATCGACTGGCATGTCGGCAATGGAATACTCCGCAGGATTTAAGCGAGGTTCACGTCGACCGCTTCCCTGAGCATCGTTTCAAACACTGGAGACCCGACTCGGGCGATTGATCGGCGCTCCGCCGCTCGCCTTTGGCGTTACGGGAGAATGGCTTAATACCGACCGCGCTTCCTATTCAGCGCAGTGAGCACGAGAAGATCGACGATGCTGGCCGGTCCCAAAAACGGGATGGCAGCTTCTAGAAGTCGATTGAACGGACCGGTCGGGACCGGCGTCCGCACGCGGTGCCCCACGGTCTGTGGGCCTCTGAATTCTGTTCTGCAGGTAAAGTCAGCCGACGCCGTCGCGTATCGCGACTTTGGAGCTCGTTGGGTTCGCTCGCCAGCCCCTTCCTCATGCGATGCGGCTCCGCCCCTTGCAAGAAACGCTCCGGCGTCCCAATACTTTTGGCTTTGCTCGACGGCGCTGTATCCCGCAGCTTCGATAGCCTTGCTCCGAAACGCTTCCTGCGGGGTCGTCAACTCCTGCAGTCAGGCGCCTTCCGCCGCTGCGTTATGATCCGTCGGAGCCAGACTTTCAGCGGCTGTTTCCGCCGCTGACTTTATGGCTGCGGACCCTCACGGTTGAACTCTCCAACCCGGATTAGTGCCGGTCGAGTTCGGCTTCGACCTTCTTGCGACTGTTGCCTACGTTCTTCACGGTCTTCTTCACCGCTTCCTTGGAAATGCCTTCCTTCCGGGCTTCGTACTTCACCTCGTGATCCTGACCACCTGCGACGCGAGCACGATCCTGGCTGCGGGCTTTGGATGTGGTTGCCACTGAGATCCTCCTAATGTCGGTCCTTACGAACGGGCGCCGATTCAATAAGTTCCGGCCTCCGTTATGGTGAGGCGCGCTTCGGCGATGTCGCGGACGCGCTGCACATGGCCTCGGGCGAGATGGTTCACTTCGACGATGAGATCGCGCAAGGCATATCTGCGACCGCAGTTAATCAGTAGCGGACAATTCTTCCCAGGCAGTTGGTACGGCTCGTCGTGTGCCTATGAGCAAACCCATGGATTGATTGTCATAGAAAGCAGGACTAGAACAACAGCGCTAATGCAGGAGCGCTCGGCATCCGAACGCAGAACAAGATCGCGGCGGAAGCCACGCAAGAGCGTCGTCTGCGAAGAGAAACCAAGCGGCTCGGCAGGTTGCGGCTAACCTCTGACCGAGTCGGCACCACGAAGGAGCCAACCCATCGGGGACAGATCCCCCTCAGCCGCTACATCAACGTGATTTGGAGTTTGGAATGGATCAATTTGCTACCGCCGACAACACCTCCGCAGCCGCTCGTCGCCGCGAAGCCAGGATTGCGAAGGGCTACAGCCTTGAGGACCTGGCCATCGCCACCGGACTTACGGTCGAGGAAATCGCAGCGGCCGAGGAACCCCTTCAGATCGTGCCTCAGCACCACCTCGAGCGCATTGAGCATGTGATCTCATAGCTTCCGTCGCCACCGGCACGCGGTCCCGGTTTAGGGGCCGCAGTCAACCACGGAGGGCGCGGAACGAAAGATCGATGCTCTATGGGACGTCCTAGGCGCATTGATGCTCCGCTTCACGCCGACAGAATGCGCAAACTACTTCAGGGCTGCTGGATATGAGCCGGATTGAACAGGATTTGCTCTAGTCGATATTGCGTCCAATTGAAGTGTCATCCGCCATTTTAAGATAACTGCAGAATCACTTAAAGAGAACATGGCACCAATGATCGCACAAACAACCGGTCCGCTTCTGCCAACCGACGCAGTTCCGATTGTCGCGATGTTCTTCTACGATATGGCGCAACTATCTGCTCGGTGGCTTAGGTAAGCCACCGCCGTTCGCGGCTTGTGGCTACTCATCCTGCCGGGCTGCGCTGTCCGTCGCGTCACGCGCCGCACCCAATCGATCGCGATGCTGATGCCAATGCGGAAGCGCTTGGACGCCGCCCGGCACCACACCCCTCCTGTATCACCGCTTCTACAACTTCTCGCGGTTATTCGAAACAGGTCTCGCCATCCAGCTCAGCCTCCTGACCGGCCAGAAGGATGAATCTGATTTGCGTCATAGGGAATCCTTCTCACGGGTCTACCTAAAATCATCCCGCTCTAAGCTTACGCGCACAACTCGCGGTTCAGCATGAACTCGCAACATCTGTTTTACGGTGCGAGGGTCATACCTCGATGCGATCGTCAAGCAGCCCGATCTGTCAAAGCCGCGACTATCTCTTCCAATGCAAATCTTAGGCTATCACTCAGCTTTCGATCTTTTTGCCAAACGACGACGTAGTGATATGTTGCCCCTGGCTGAAATTCGCGGAATGCAACGTCGAATTCAGCATATTCGCTCGCAATGATCTCGTTCGTAATCGAAACGCCGATCCCTGCCATGACATAGCCAATGTCATGGCCATTGGCGTCATATTCCACGGCGATGTCAGGAGCGGTTCCCATATATCGAAGGGCATTGACGCTCATTTGGTGAGAGGCAATTTGCGGGTCGATATCGATGATCGCCTCACTAGCAAGATCTTCGGCAGTGACAAGCTGCTGTGCCGCAAATCGATGGTTGGCCGGAAAAAGACATACGTTGGTGGCCGAGCCGACGGGCACCCAATCAAGAATGCGCTCATCAAGAGGCAATCGGGAGATGCCAAGATCCGAGCGGCCGTTTAACACATGATCTGCAATCTGCTCATAAGTTCCTGATTTCACCTGAACGGCGTAAGAGCGGCTTCTCTCCCGAATCCTTTTGACCACTTTCGGCAAGGTCGCGAAGGAGAAAGCGCTTGGCGCCGCGATGCCGATCATTCGCGTATCGTTGTTCCGCAGGAAGTCGATTGACGGTCCGATCCGATCAAGTCCGGCAAACGCCGCGTCGATTGTGCGTAGAAATTCCCATGCCTTGACGGTTGGCACCAGTCTGTTGTTTTCCCGGCGGAAGAGCGCGAAGCCGACAGTCTCCTCTAGCTGCTTGATGTTTTGGCTGACCGCCGGCTGGGTTATTCGCAACATCTGCGCTGCGAGCCTTTCCGAGCCGGCGCGCATAACCTCCCGCAATATTTGAAGGTGGCGGATCTTCACTCCGGAGTCGGTGACGTCCATGGCCGGGAATCTCAATCGTGGTCGAGCGACGCGCCTCATAAGCTGCGCTTATCAAAACTTCCTGAATCTTATAAATTGACGGCGGCAAGTCAAAGTATATTTTTGACATACGCCAAACTTAGAGCGCCGGTTAAGCTAATGAATCCAATCTACCCTCGGTTAAATCTCGGCAAGCCCTTTGTATATGTCGGGAGAATACCTTTCCTATTTCGGTGCGCTCGCAAGAATATTGGAGACTTGCATTGTACGCATTTGTAGATCAATTTTTATCTGGATTGAAGAACACACTTTTAGTGTTTGCCTTGAGCTGCGCTTTCGGGACCCTATTAGGTTTGCTTATTGCCGTTCTCCGCAACTCGACCCGTAAGTCGGTTTCATCGTGCATGCGGGCCTACACGGGCATCATCCGGGGTGTTCCGGAACTTCTGATCATCCTCCTGACGTATTTCGGCGGAACCGCCCTTTTGAGCGCGATTGCCGGTGGCTACATCGAGATTAATGCATTTGCGGCCGGTGTCGCGGCACTGACCGTCGTGTTCAGCGGGTACGCCGCGGAAATATTCCGTGGTGCGATCAACGCGGTTGCACCAGGCCAACGAGAGGCTGCAGCGGCGCTCGGGCTTTCGAACGCGCAGATTTGGTTTCTGATCATCATTCCCCAGATGATCCCGATCGCTCTGCCGGCATTCTGTAACCTTTGCATCTCCTTGATAAAGGATACATCGCTGATTTCCGTCGTCGGGCTGACGGATGTCATGCGCGTCGCCTATATAGGCGCAGGCTCACTGCGCGCTCCACTCCCCTTCTATCTCGCAGCGTCTGCAATCTACCTCGCCCTCACAAGCCTGTCCCTTCTTTCGTTCCGGTTATTGGAGCGCCGCTATTCGCTCCCGGCGATGAAAGGTTGAGGCAATGAGCATGACCATCGCGCTTGAAGCGTTTCTCACCCTTCCCCGCGGCCTTCTTCTCACTCTGGTTCTGACATTCGCATCGCTTGCCGCAGGCTTCGCCGTCTCGGTCCCGCTCGCCTTCCTACGGGCATCATCAAATCCGTGGGCTTCCGCGCCCGTGCTGGCATATACCTATGCGTTCCGCGGCACGCCACTTCTGGTTCAGCTTTTCCTGATTTACTACGGGATTGGCCAGCTTCCCCTCGTCCGCCAAAGCTTTCTATGGGCCGTGATGCGAGAGCCGTTCTGGTGCGCCTTCATTGCTTTCACCCTGAACAGCGCCGCCCATACGACAGAAGTTCTGCGCGGCGGGATCCAGGCGGTCCCGCGTGGGCAGATTGAAGCGGCCAAAGCCTTGGGCCTTTCCCGTTTCCACACTGCCCGTCTTATCGTGTTCCCTTTGACCCTCAGGATCGCTCTTCCCGCCTATGCAAATGAGGTGGTTGGAATGCTGAAGGCAAGCTCCCTTGCAAGCACCATCACGCTGCTTGAGGTGACCGGGCTCGCCCGACAGCTGGTGTCGGAGACATTCGCCCCATACGAGGTCTTCATTGCCGCGGGGGCTTTCTATCTGCTGCTTACCCTCTTGATCACGCAAGGTTTCCAGATGCTGGAGACGCGTTGGACGCCGACGGCAAACCGTCCACCGCCGGCGCAACCTGTACCTCGAAGAGCGAACGGAAAGCCGCCTCTCGCCTCGGCTGAAACTTGACGCCAGCCCACATCCCGGACGCCAACAATCAAACTCAGCAATGAAAGGAACATCGTCGTGAAACGAACACTTCTGCTTGCCCTGTCTCTTGTCGTCTGCGCCAACAACGCGGGAGCAATGGACAGGAAGACACTGACAATCGCCTCTGAAGGTGCTTCGCCGCCCTGGAATGCCATCACCCCCCAAGGGGAGCTCGCCGGCTTTGACATCGACGTCGGCCGCGATCTTTGCCGGAGGATGAAGTTCGAGTGCACTTTCGTGCCTCAGGACTGGGACGGAATCATACCGGCGCTCACCGTTGGAAAGTTCGATGCCATCATGTCGGGGATGGCGATAACTGAGAAGCGGAAGAAATCTATCGCTTTTTCCAAGCCCTACGCCGGAGGTTTCAACCAAGTTGTCATACGCAAAGATCTCAATCTTCCGCCCACGGATACGTTGGCCGAGCTCGACCTCACAACTATCGACCCTGAAAAGCAGGCAAAGATCGAGGAGCTTCGAGCCGCTCTCAACGGCAGAACTTTGGGCGTATTGCGATCATCGAATTCGGAAGCGGTGCTCAATGAACTGTTCGGAAAGGTCGCGACGATCAGGAGCTACGATTCCCAGGACAACATGCATCTCGATCTCGTGGCTGAGCGCATCGATGGCGGTCTTGCCGACTATTTCACCTGGAAAGCCTTCCTCGACAGCACGGATGGCGGGATTGCGACGCTCTACGGCCCGCGGCTCTCCGGTGGCCTGTGGGGCCCGGGTGTCGGCGTCGGGCTCCGGCAAGATGACGGCGAACTGGTTGCGGCATTCGATAGCGCCATCGAGGCCGCCACGAGCGACGGAACCCTGAAGCGGCTGAGCGAGCAATGGTTCAAGATCGATGTTTCGCCGCAGACATCGAACTAGACACTGGCTTTCCGACACGCATTTCCCCCGAAGCCATAGTGCGTGAGCAGTCGGCAGTCCCAAAGATCGAAGGTAGACCATATGTCCGCACCCTTTTCCATTGCTGTCACCGGCCAGTCGCTCATCCGTCATGATCTTCGAACGATCGGCGATCCACGGCTCGCTGAGATCGCCGAGATCCTCAAAGCAAGCGATGTTGCCTTCACCAATCTCGAGACGACTATCTATGGTCGTCATGGTGGATGGCCGCTCAAAGGCAGCTATTTCGGCGCTGCAGCGCCGGATGTCTTGGCGGCGTTGAAGGAGCTCGGTTTCAATAGCCTGGCTCTGGCGAACAACCATGCTTTCGATCTTGGACCGCCGGGGATCCTCTCGACGCTGGAGGAGGTTGCGGCACACAATTTCCTGCATGCCGGCATCGGCCACAACAAGCATCATGCTTCCACGGCACAGAAAATGACGTTCGGATCCCGAAATGTCGCGCTGATTGCCATGGATGCCGGGCCAGGCCCGTCTTTCATGTACGCCGAGGACGCAACTGAGGGCAGGATAGCAAGGCCCGGCATCAATAGTCTGAAAGTCTCCAGGGTATTCGACCTGGAAGCGGGAACATTCAACTTGCTTCGCTCCATTCAGGAGCGTCTTCTAAGTTCGCCCTTGGAGCGCGCGAATTATGCCCAGCCAGAGGATCCGCCTGATCTTCATGGCCAAGACGAAATTGATTTCTATGGAACCGTGTTTCGCAGATCAGATGAGACCGCTCGCCGCATCGTCATGGACCGGCACAGCGCCAGGGCTCACCTTTCGGCGATCGCGGAAGAAGCGGGCCGCGACACGCTCGTCATCGTGTATTTGCATCATCACCATTGGGAGCCGAACTGGCAGCAAGTCCCCGTCTGGGTCCGCGAATTTGCGCACGATTGCGTTAACGCGGGCGCAGGCCTCTTTGTCAGCCATGGCGCTCCGGTCCTTCAAGGGGTTGAGATATATCGGAATACGCCAATTTTCTACGGCCTTGGCAACTTCCTCTTCCATACGGAAAAGGACGAACAGGAATGGAGCCCGCCGGAAGTGTGGAGGAGCGTCATCGCGACCTGCAATTTTGGATCTAGCGGACAGCTGGAAAATGTACGCTTGCGTCCGATTGTGATCGGTGGAACCGAGGCATTATCGAATCCTGCACGCGATCGCCTCCCCTTCCCTGTGCTCGCCGATGGCAGAATGGCGGCAGACATCCTTGACGATCTTGCCGACCGCAGTGCCGGTTTTGGCACTGTGCTTGACCGAGAGAAGAACGTTGGCCAGATCGCTTTTTAGAACCTGCAGTATGCGGCGATAACTCTACGAACCGCTGACCAATTTTTGCGGCCGCGCTCTTGTTGGTCTTTTTATGGGGAAACGTCCTTGTGTTCTTCCATCTCTTCATCGACAATCGAGCTGACGAGGGCAACGACCCGGCTGCGCACACGCGGAGAAAGGAGCAAAACGTCGTCTATCAGACGCCGTCCCTCCGCCGTGGATATGTAGGCAATCTTCCCATCGATCTCTGTTATGAATTGCTGGCCCTGAGTGGTTTCGGGATCTGGAAGGCCTTCGAAAAACCTCGAAACCGGGATCTTGAGGCAATTGGCAAGCTCGTAGAGCATCGAAGCGCTGACGCGGTTCTTACCGCTTTCATATTTTTGTACCTGCTGCAAACTCACCCCGATGCCGGCGCCGAGATCCCCTAGGGAGACATTCGACTGCATTCGGCGGATACGGATTTGCTGTCCGACATGCCGATCGACTGGATGTACCGACTCGCGTGCAACATCCGACTGTTTGGCTTGCGCAGGTCTCGAAGTCCGAACCTGGGCTGCTACATAGCGCTTCATGGTGGTCACCCCGATGGAGAGTTTCACGCGGTGCGCCCCCGCTGAAAACTCGCTCAACCCACTGATCGGGGAGTTAGAACACCGTGCTAGACGGCCCTGTGGCCTTTAGTTCCGAGGAACCTGGACATACGCCACAGGCTCCTCGACCGAAGGTCAAGGAGTGTGGTGCCGAATCGGCCGACACCAACCGCTAACAGGGGGTTCTAATCCCCAAGGCAGCGCGTACTGCCTCGCTGCGAAACCTAGTTGAAATCCGCCCGCCGCGCAACCGAATTCTTTACAAGATTCAATAGCTTCGCTTTACGCGCGGACACTTGTCTCAAAAGCGAGAGGTCACGCTTCGGGCGGTAAAGTGGACAGAAAACCAAAGGAGGTGCGATCAGCGGAACGCCCATTGCGAGGAGTGTCTGCCCACCCTCCGGGAGGAGTATGCCACCGCAAGCTCCGCCCATAGGGGGTCCTGGGTGAAGCTGGAAAAGGGCCCGCAAGCGTCGATAATGCTCATCTTGCCGAACTGCTCGAGAAGCGTTGCAATACCCCCGCGGCTAACTGCATTCAGCAGCGAAAACGGCTCGCACGGCGAGGAGATGATGCGATGGCCCCAAACCCCCGGCCGTTCGTCCTTTGACAGTGCGTTGAGAAGCTGTGTGTCACGATGGTTGTTCCTCAACGCCTCGCAGAATGCCCAGCGCATCAACGGATAATAGATCGTATGCCGACTTCCACCCAGGACACGCACGCCAGGCAGGATCGACGTTACGATGAACATCAGCAGAAGGTTCGGAACGATCCGGCCAGTTCTCAGGGCCTCCACAAGACTTGGCGGCGAGAATTCAACACAGACATCATCTGTCTCCTTCGACCGGAGGACCCTGCCATCCAGCCAAAGTGGAAAAAGCCGCCCTTCAATGCAGCCCCAGAAAAAATGCGTCGAGTTTTTCAGCCAGCCTCGCCAAGCCGTGTCAGCGAGTTGATCGATGCAATGGATGAGGCGCATCGCGAATGCTCGGTCCTCGATCAACGAGGCTCGCAGCCAGGACCGGCCATCGGAAAGGTGGTCCGCGACCAGATCGGCAACGTCGCTATCGTCAAGCTGAAGAAAGTCCACCTGGCTGTCAGAATACCGCTTCCAGAGGCAAAGATTTGCCGCTTTGATCGCCTCTGCCGCCGACTGGAATTCGCCAAGAGGCAAAAGGTCTCGCAAGCAGGAAATTGCCTCCGAGTCATGACCGGGCCTGTCGACGTTTTGAAGATGGAATCTGTAGCAGCCGTTTCTGCCAAGAATGCTGTAGGGGATCATTTTGCTGCGCGACAGGCCGAAGACATTGACTGCATCGCCATCGACGTGGAGCCAGGCCGGACCCTTGCGACCGCGTTCCACGAACTTCACTGTCGAGCAAGCGTAGGAGATATAGGATGTCCTGCCATGCGCGCGAAGTCCCATCAGGGAGAACAGATGGGTGTAAAAGGCGTCAGGCTCGATCAACAGGTGGAGGTGGGGGCCACACTGCAGCACCGGAGCGACTTCGATTTCGGTTTGAAAGCGCGTCACGGCCCCTGCTGAATAACCCTGACGTTGCGCGACGGCCGCCACGCGTGACCGCAATAGAGACATTGCCTGGCTTCGCGCGACGCAGCCCGATTGATCCGATCCAACCGAGAAAGCCGCCTTTGCGTAGTCGTTCAGCGATGCCTGCTCAAACTGACGCAACCAAGGGAATAATTCAAAAATGAGGGTCAACACCTCACCTTTTGAAACCAGGTCGCTATTGGGCGACGTCTCCATCCTCAGACGCACCGGCTTTCCACCGGCGCTCCCCGATCCATGTTAAAGTGAAAGAAGAGCGCGACGGTCACCATCAGCGCCCCGAAGAGGCCGAAAATCCCCGAAGGTGGAATTGCGTCTCCGATCGTCCCGATGATGCCATACGCAAGAAGCCCTATCGAAACACAGATCGTGTGGATCTGGCTTCGCGCCCGCCCCAACATGTCAATCGAAACAGTCGATTGAACCCGTACATCGATCAGGATCCGCGTGACATTGTAGCAGAAGCCAAGCAACACCAGTTGAACGAGCGCGGACAAAAAGCTCTGGAAAACAGGAAAGCCCAACAGAACAATGCCAGCAAGCGCCGCCTGGAAGAGGATGCTTTGTCGTCGCGAACGCGCCCTTCTGAGAAGAAGGGTTGAACAGCCCGCAATCGAACCGAGGGCCCAACCTGCCTCGAGATAACCGAACTCTAGCGCCGACCCCTTGAGTTCGCGAGTGACATATGCGGCGCCCAATACACTCACAAGCATGCCCATCGCATAGGTCAACGCATACATGACGGCGATGGTCTTCAGTGGGTGAACGACGAAGGTCGTCGGCAACAGATCCATCCGACGAATGCTCTTTGCCTGCAAATCCGATCGAGAACGAGAAGGCGGCTGTCGGCCGAGCAGTGCCAGCAGCCCCAACAGTGATAGGCCGAAAAAGGCGCCAGGCAAGATCGACGTCAGATTCATCCCGATGGCGGTTAAGCTGTACCCGGTGACGATAGCGGCGATGAGATTGCCCGCCTGCATCGCAATATAAGACGCCGAATTGAATGAAGTGAGGTTCTTAGGACGCACGATGTCTGGAATGATGGCCTGCAGCGCAGTCGAATAGGTTCTGTCGATGAACGCGAAGATGGTCCACGATAGGCAAAGAACACTAAGTGGGTCACCGAACATGAGACCAATACCCGTTGAAAATATGAGGATCAACCTTGATAAATCGCAAGCGATACAGACGAAGCGACGATCAAATCGATCAACTAGAACGCCGCCAACGTTGCTGGTGAGCAACTCGGCGGCACTGCCGAGCGCCAAAAGGATGGCGAGAGCGCTCGCGCTCTTGCTGACATCTGTCGCAACCCATGCCGCCAGCACGAAGTAGACATTCCGGCCAGTGGCCGACGCCAGAACACAGAAGAGATAGATGCCGCGAGAGGCATAACACCCTATGCCGCTGCTTTTTGTTGCGCCCACTTCATCCACACTCCCTACTGGCAGGTTCATGGGGACATGCTATTCTTCTGAAGAGCTGGCGGCTTTCACGAATTTGATATTATCTCTAGTTCAGAACCAGGCTACTCCTTCCAGAGCGCCCGGTACTCGGCAGGGGAAAATCCCGTCTCTCGGCGAAATCTGGTCGAGAGGTGGCTCCCGCTGGAGTAGCCACAGGCGATGGCGATCTCGGTCACGCTGATCGCAGTCGTGCGGAGAAGGTCGGTCACGCGTTCAAGACGGCGTTGGTTATAGAAGCCATAGGGCGTCGAGCCTTGCGACTGCTTGAAAGCGCGGGAAAAATGCTCGTAGGTCAATCCCGCCTCTTCAGCCAGAGCGCGCACGCTTGGAGGTCGATCGATGTGAGCTTCAATCCGCCCTATCACGCGCTTGAGAACGGTAGGCGACAATCCTCCTCGAGACAATCTGCCAGATGTGCCGGAGCGGCGCTGCAGAAGTCCGAAGATAGCCGCGAGATGCCCTTCCACGATCACACTCCCCATGGAATCGTCGTGTGAAAGTTCTCCGGCAATCTGCCGCGCCAAGCATTGGATCGGCAGATCTCTAAATCCAAGCTCCGGACGCAAGGTGCCGACGCGCGGCAGCTTAGTCGTGAGGTTTGAAAAAAAATCCTGCGTCACGGTTATCATAAGATAACAACCCTCAGCATCCCCTTCATCCCAACCGCTCCAGTGGCAACCGGGCGGAATGTAAACAAGCGAGCCGTCTGGACGCGGACTGAACTCGACTCTTCGTCCGTCCAGAAAGTTTTCGCCGGATGCCGCCGTACCCCTTATGTTGAGGAAGATCAGGTGGTCATCCGCGACAACGTCGATAACCTGTCGCCCGAGACTGCGCCGGCGAACGACATCTGCGCGGGCATGGCTCCAATGGCCTTGCTGGTGAAGGATGATCTCCCCTTGTGACTTCTTCATCCTCTCGGGGTGAATTGATGGAATGATCCCCACTCGACAGCTGCTCCCTTGAAAAACCGGTGTGTTAGCGACCCTACCTCACCCCAAGTTGTCAACAAGCCAGGCTTTAACCTCAGGTCGAATTTCATGTCAATTTCATGAAAACCAATCAAAATCGTGGATGCGAAAACATGACGTTCGCGATCATCTTCTGCCGACATCATCGCTGACGGCACAATCTTTTCGGGATGCGCGATTTCCCTCCTGAATCCCAACAACGCGATGGTGCGAGAGAAAGGCAGGCTTTCGCATGCGTGAATTTGCCGACTTCATTGAGGAGTGCGACTGCGCCCCGCGCCTTAACGAGCTTTCTGAGTTTTTTTCGACCACCGCATCCGGTGAGGCCGGAATGCCTATCCGTCCGCCTGAGCTCGATCGCCGCTTGTTCCCAGTGGACATGACGTTCAGGCGCTTTTCAGCCCTTCATCCGCTGCGCCAAGGTCCATTCGATAAGCACTACTTGAGCAGCATACCCTACCGCCTCGAAGAGGAGTGCCGCATAGGCGGCGCGATCCTCAAATACGCGCGGGCCAGAAAGGGTCAACTGCAACTCTACACGCTAGGTACAGCCGAGGGGACGATGGCTCGTGTGATCGGCGAACTTGGCAAGGGCAGGATAGAAACACTGTCATGCAGTCCCAACGTCGAGAACCTTAGAAGCTTCTATGCCTATGGCGTTCCTCCTCATGCCATGTTTTTTCACGGACCATTTCATCATCTGACATCGCAAAGGGTCCAAGAAGACGTGGAGCTCCGAAAGTTTGGCAGCGGTTTCGATATCATCCTCGAGGACACGACTTTCCAGATGTATTCGCCAAATCGCTTCGATCAGATCCGTTTCGTCTCGCAGCATCTCAAGACCAACGGGCTCTTCATGTTCGTCGAGAAGTTCAGGCATGAAGACGACGAGGAATATCGCCGGCGGGAACGCCAGAAGGACCATAGCTTCAAAGCTCGCTTCTTCAGCGCGTCAGATATTCGCGCGAAGGAAGAGACGGTGCTGACGCGAATGGATCGAAACGAAGTCACCCTTTCGGAGATGAGCGAAACACTACGCCGGTTCTTTGGACACTCATTCGTCACCTGGAACAGCGGCAATTTCTACACGCTTGTCTCCAGCAACAGTCAGCAGAATCTCGACCTGTTCCTATCGAAGCTGTCCCCACCCGCGATTCCGGCAGAATATGTCTATGCGGACCTTCCTTACCGCCTTTACCCGGAATCCGAAGCAAGGCGGCTATCGGGGCGATCCTGGACCCTTTAGCGGCTCCTCATCTTCACCGTCGCGTGAGCGCAACTGCGTCACGTCTTCACGAGCCTCAACTGGAACAACGTTCGCGTCAGCAGAAAGCGCTCCATCACGTTGAGCAGCCCTCAGCGCTTTGCCATCTCGAAAAGCCCTTTTTCTCCAAACAGGCAGGAACAGCATGAAGAAATCGATTGGCGAAGTCCATCACTTCGTTGAGCTGAGTCCGCCGGGCAACGCGCATCTGGTCCTGCCACGAGCGCCATCATTCGCGGATGAGGAAGATGTTCCAAAGTGCGTACACGTCGCCGAAGCGTGTGTCGCTATCTCGCGCACGCAGCACGTTGCCGACAAGATCTGCACGCAAATCGAGGACTTCTACCAATCCCTCGTCTCCGTGGGACCTGACAGGTTTCTAGCTTTCGAAGGTGGAGGCGCGATCATAAGGCCGACAAGTGAAAGCTTGTTCTTCAGGGTCTCAGCGCGAGACCACGTCACCTTCTGTGGCATCCGCGCGCTGCTGGAAGCAGGCTTGTTTCTGGCCACGTCCGTGTCCGAGGGGGCTATAGAGTGGCGTCACGCAGACGACACGCGATCTGGTGAGACCTGCAATCGCCTCCACAACGACCGCTGCGGAAGCGACGAACAATAGCTTCGTCCAACTTCGCCACCCAAAGGAAAATCGATCTCGGGACAATCAGGTCGTAGTGCTTTTCCAATCTACCAACCATTTCGTCACCCCGCTTTTCTTCGAGTCTCAGAGGTTGATGCCGCGAGCGCGGCTAGCAGCCCTTTGGCGCCGCTCCGCTATGATCTGCTCACTGCTCTGCAGACGGACAGTCTGCTGCAGGACCTTCAACCGCTCCTGCATCGCCGCGAAAGCTCGGCGCTGCGGTGGCGGCACGCGGTTGACAAGATCCTTGTCACCTCGGACGAGGGCATTGCGACCAAAGCGCTCGTCGAGCGCCCGGCTGACGGCCGCAAACTCCCGGCCAATGCCCGGATCGAGGAACGCGGCGGAGACGCCGAGCCTTCTGCTGTCCTTCCTCGCCTCGGCCGTCAGGCGCACCAGCGCCTCTTCCGCAGCTTTCGAAAGAGCTGGAATGGCAACCGCCATGCGCCGCCGTTCGTCCGTGATAGCCTGGCGTTCTGAGTTGAGCGCATTGGTGTAGGCCGCACCGAGCGCGCGCAGACGCGCTGCAGCTTCCGGCACGGTCCGCGTCGCCTCTTTCCGCTCTCGGCCAGAGGCCAGCATCCGGTCCATCAGGCGATCCGAACCACGCAAGGCACCATAGGCGGCAGGATTGTTGGTCACCGCGGCTCCAATGCGCTCGGCGGCAAAACCTTTCTGGAGAAGTTCCTCGATCTTGCCGACGACTTCAGCCGGATCGCGCCAGATTGTCGTTGCCGCGTTCGCCAGTGCCACACGCTGCTGACGATAGAGAGGCGAAGCAAGAGCCCGAGATCGCGCCTCGTCGTCAACGGGGATCTTGAACTCGGTGACGGCGGCGAGCATCGGGGGAATGGGAAGGTTCTCCTTCCCCACCCCCTTCTCCGTCTCTGTCCTCAGATCGACACTGGCGCCGGCAACGATCTTTGAGCGATCCCGACGTTCGGCGAGGTGCTGCTCGTCGGCAAAGCGCCGCACGGCTTCGAACAGCCGCATCAGCTTTCCGCGCCGTTCATCCGTGAGATCCTCCGGCACGCGCTCGACTATGTTGCGTTCAGCGATCACATCCGCCTTCGCGCTAAATGCGCTCCAGCCAAAGCGGGCCGTCAAAGCTTCGCTCACCGCCTTGATCTCCTGCACCACCGATCGATCTTTGGCGGTAAGCGCAAAGGCCGTCTTGTAGGCATCGTCCCCGCCCTGGCTGCGCACCGCCTCGATTTCCACAAGACGCGCCATGGCGCGTTCGGAGAGCGTCGGGATCGACAATGACATATGCGCGCGGCGCGTCTGCTCGCGCAGTTCGAACCGTACGGCGTTCCTGCGGAACTCGGTCGCATGGGCACGGGCCATCGGAAGCAGTTCCTTCACGGCCGCGACAGCGAGATTGCGCTCTTCACGCGCCACGCGTCCGTCGACGATCAGCTCGGAGCCACGCAGCCGGCCAAGCCGACCAGGGGCTGCCGCAAGGTCGTCGGCGAGCCTGCTGGGTGCGACTCCGATATCCGACGCCAGTGCATTCAGCGAGACGAGCGCTGCATCCGGATCCCGGTAGATCTTCTCCAGCAGCGGCCGCAGGATCACCTCCCGCTCTGTCCAGGCCGGCGACGCAAGCTGCGCCAACCGCGCATCCTCCTCGACGCTGCTGACAAAGGACGTGGCCGGCGGGATCAGATAGCGTGTTTCAGCAGCACTTGCGCCCGAGACGGAGTGGGATGCAGTTCGCGCGTCACTGGATGTCGCTTCGACCATCGTCTGGCTCCGTTCTTCATTGTAGGCGACCCGCCGTTCCCGCTCGATGGCAAAGCCGAGCGCCACGCTTGCCCTCTCCCAGAGCTTGGCCACCTGCTCCCTCTTCTCGGCAATCCAGGCCCAGCGCCGGGTAAGGCTTTCCTCCATCTCGGCTGCGGCAAGCGAGAGATGATCGAGCCCGCGGCGCCGGGCGAAGTCGTTCGCGTGTGCGCGGTAACTGGCCTCGCTCTCAAAATCGAGCGTCGTCGTCTTGGCACCGGAGCGCGACAAGCGTTCGACGAGCGGATTGAAGAGTTCCGGCCGATGACTTTCCCGCTCGATGCGCTCCTGTCGTGCGCTAGCGGTCTCGACCTGGCTGGCCGTCCAGACGTTGCGATCGACCTCTCTCTCCTCGTAATGCTTGTGACCTGTCTCCTCGTCGACAACGGCAATCTGGACCTTGACCCGCTCGACACCATCCTTGCGCAGCGTCACGGTGTCGCCTTCCTGGATGCCGGCCTCCTCGAGTGCCTTCGGCAGGCTGACGCCCCAGAGCCGATGGGCGGTTCCGTCGTCCGTCCTGACATCGGCATAGGGGCTGTCGTCGGCATCCTCGTCCTCGGGCCGGAATTTGGCTTCGCCGGTTTCGACAAGCTCGCCGGTGACACCGGCGGCATGATCGACACGCGGTTTGCGTCCCCATTCCGGTCTCGGCTCAAAATCCTCTTTCGCCGCATAAAGATCGACGCGGTCGCGATGCCGGGTCATCGACACATAGGTCAGATGCCGGTCCATCATGCCGGTGGCGAGCACGAAGGTGCGGTCGACGGTCGACCCTTGAGATTTGTGGATCGTTGCGGCATAGCCGTGGTCGACATTGTCATAACTGTCCTCGCCGAAGACGACTTTATTGCCATTGTCGAGCAGAACCGACAGCAGCGGATCGCCGCGTTTGTCGCCGGTCGCGGTGACCGTGCCGAGCATGCCGTTCTTGACATATTGCGGCCCGGAGTGCTTGGCCCGCGGCTCGAGGAAGCGGGCGTTCTCCAGGAAGATGATGCGGTCGCCGGCGGCAAATTTTCGCGCCCCGCGCTCGGTCCGGAAGCTGCGGCTTTCGCCGAGGGCATTATCGCCGGCCATCACCTCACGCAGCGCCTCGTTGAGCTTGCGGACATCGTCGTTGGTGTGGGCGAGCACCAGCAGTTCATCACCGCGAAGACGGCCATCCCTGCCCTCAGACGTTGATCGCTCGATTGCCTCTCTGCGCGCAGCAGCCCAGTCGGAGACGATGCGATCGATCGTTTCCTCGCGTGACCCTGCCTCGACCAGATGGCCATGGCGGGCATAGGCGTCTAGGCCCTTCTCGACTTCGCCGCGGGCAAACAGACGCGAGGCATCGCGCGCCCAGGCCTCACGCTGGCGGCGCACGCCGGCAAGCTCAGCAAAGCCGATGCGTTCGGTAATTGCCCGGAAGGCAGCACCGGCCTGGATCGGCTGCAGCTGCATCGCGTCGCCGACCAGCACGACCTTTACCTCAGCCTCCTCGGCAATCTTCAGCACACGGGCCATCTGCTGCGAGGCCACCATGCCGGCCTCGTCGATCACCAGCACATCACCGCGATGGAGCGTATCGCGGCCATTGGCCCAGGCCAGTTCCCAGGAGGCAAGTGTCCGCGACTTGATGCCGGAACTGTCTTGCAGCCCTTCCGCCGCCTTGCCGGCAAGGGCTGCACCGATCACCCGGCGTCCCTCGCCCTCCCAGGCAAGACGTGCGGCAGCAAGCAGCGTCGATTTGCCGGCGCCGGCAAGGCCTACAATAGCGGCAATGCCACCATCACCGGTGACATGACGGACAGCATCGACCTGCTCTGCATCGAGCCGGAACGGAGTTTTGGGATCGCCGCTCTCGATGCTCTCCACGCGTTCGATCGCCACCGTCACATTCCGCTCGGAAACGCCGAAGCCGCGACGCTCCGACAAAACCCGCGCCGACTGCGCCATGTCGTATTCGATGCGCAGCATCTCCCGCGTGGTAAACATCGCGGGCTCCGACACCTTTCCTGTCTCTGCCTCGATCTCCTGCGGCTTCAGTATGACCAATTGGTCCGACGCCATCAGCCTGGCGCGGATGTTGGCAAAATCGGTGGGATCGTCGACATAACGGTGCAGCGCCTTAGCGATTTCCCTCTCGTCGAAGGTAGAGCGTTCATTGCCGAGCTGCTTCAGCAAAAGCTCCGGCTCTGAAAGCAGCCGATCGGCCATCTCCTGGCGGCGGGCGAGATCGGCCGGCGCGAAGTGGAGCTCCCTGCCCTTCCTCGCCAGCGCCGCCTTCTCCGGCCCGAGATGTTTTTGCGCGATGCCGTCGAGGCCCTGTTCGGCATAGGAGCGACCGTCGAGGCGGATGTCATGTCCGGCCAGCGCCAGATGCCGGTTGGCCGTTTCCGCCCAGGCGATCTTCCACGCCTTCATCGTTTCCTTGTCGCCCGCCCAGACTTTGTAGACGATCTTGCCGTTCGGGCGGTCCGGCGTGACGACGCGCAGCGGCTTACCATCCTCACCAAGCACTGGAACCTTCTTTGCCCCGAACCCCTCCTCCGTCAGCGGCCGGAGCGTCGTCATCAGGTGGATGTGCGGGTTGCCGTCCTTGTCGTGATAGACCCAGTCGGCGATCATTCCTTTCGAGGTGAGATTGTCGCGGACGAATTCGCGCACCAGCGTGATATTCTCGGCCCGCGTCAGCTCCTCCGGCAGCGCGATGATCAGTTCGCGGGCGAGCTGCGCATCTGCCCGCGTCTCGAAGGCGTCAACGGCATTCCAAAACACTTCGCTGGCCTTGCTGACGGACTGACCTGATATCGCCGACCGCAGCCAATCCGGGATCTCATCCGGCAGCGCCAGTTCCTCATACATCAGTTCGCCCGCCCCACCGCGATAGCTGAACGACGTTCCCGCCTGCTCGTCCATCATCCGGGCGCGGTGGCGATAGGCGGCAGCCGAGACGATGCTGCGTCCCGATCCCCTACTGATCACCTGCGCTCTGACGAACATGATCGCCACTGGCGTCTCCAGACTGGCCCAAGCACGTCGCGACAGCGACGTATATTGCGCCCTCAAACAGATCGGCCTGACAAGGCCGATGCCGTCTTTCCCGTTGCAACGTACCTCACTTTACTATCGTCTTCTAGTTAGTATAATCGCTTCGTGTTCGATTATCTGAACCGGAAAGGAACCAGGAATGGCGATCAAATCATCGATTTCCGATCTCGATGCGCAAATCGAGAAGCTGCGCGAACGCAAACGTCTGTTGATAGTTAAATCGGCCGAGCGTTTTGCCCGCGCCGCGACGAAATCCGGCTTGGCAGAGATGGAGATCGCCGATGAGGAGGTCGACCGGATCATCGAGGAGATCGCCGCGCGATTTCGCAAAGGGGAAAAGAAAGGGGGTGCTGGCCCCGCTCCTCAAACGCGCCGACCGGCAGATAGCAGCGCTGGAGCGCAGGGCCAGGTTCCACATGACGGCTGAACGCAAACGCGACACACGCGAGAAAATCCTGCTCGGCGGGATCGTCATCAAAGCCGGACTGTCGAAGGCGGATCGGGCGTTCCTGCTTGGCGGACTCATCGAACTGGCGCGACTGATGCCGGGCTCGCCCGAGCATCGGCGCCTCAGCCATATCGGCGAAGACGCTTTCAAAATCACTTCGTTGAACGGCATTCCGTCGCGTATCGAGGAGGTGGCTGAATGATAGCGAGAGGGAAGCCGCATCCGAGCCTGCTGTTCGTTTTCGCGCCTGTCGTGGTCACGGCAATTGCAGTCTACATTGCAGGCTGGCGTTGGCCTGGGCTCGCCGCCGGCATGCCGGGAAGGATGGAATACTGGTTCCTGCGAGCCGCACCTGTGCCGGCGCTGCTGTTCGGGCCGCTCGCCGGGCTACTGACCGTCTGGGCCTTGCCGCTGCATCGGCGAAGGCCGGTCGCGATGACAAGCCTTCTGTGTTATCTGGGCGTCTCCGCCTCCTATGCCATGCGCGAATTCGCGCGGCTTGGACCTTCGGTGCAAACCGGGGTCATCACATGGGATCGAGCGCTATCCTATCTTGATATGGTCGCAGTCCTCGGCGCTGTCGCGGGATTCCTGGCAGTGGCGGTATCGGCCCGCATCTCCGTCGTCGTGCCGGATGAGATCAACCGCGCCCGGCGCGGAACGTTCGGGGACGCCGACTGGCTGTCCATGGCAGCGGCCGCAAAACTGTTTCCGCCCGATGGGGAGATCGTCGTCGGCGAGCGCTATCGGGTCGACAAGGAAATTGTTCATCAGCTCCCCTTCGATGCAAACGATCGCGGCACATGGGGACAGGGCGGCAAGGCGCCGCTGCTGACATACAAGCAGGACTTCGATTCCACCCACATGCTGTTTTTCGCGGGATCGGGCGGATACAAGACGACCAGCAACGTTGTGCCGACGGCGCTCAGATATACCGGGCCCCTGATTTGCCTCGATCCCTCCACCGAGGTGGCGCCCATGGTCGTCGAGCACCGCACCCATGCGCTCGGGCGCGAGGTGATGGTGCTCGACCCCACAAACCCGATCATGGGCTTCAACGTGCTTGACGGGATAGAGACGTCGCGCCAAAAGGAAGAGGATATTGTCGGCATCGCGCATATGCTGCTATCGGAGAGCGTGCGCTTCGAAAGCTCGACGGGCTCCTATTTCCAGAGTCAGGCGCACAATCTGCTGACGGGGCTGCTTGCTCATGTGATGCTGTCGCCGGAATATGCCGGCCGGCGGAATCTGCGAAGCTTGAGGGAGATCGTCTCGGAGCCGGAGCCCTCGGTGCTCGCCATGCTGCGCGACATTCAGGAGAACTCGCAATCGGACTTCATCCGCGAAACTCTGGGTGTCTTCACCAACATGACCGAGCAGACCTTCAGCGGCGTCTATTCCACCGCATCGAAGGATACGCAGTGGCTGTCGCTCGACAGTTATGCCGCGCTTGTCTGCGGCAATGCCTTCAAACCGAGCGATATCGTTTCGGGCAAGAAGGACGTCTTCCTCAACATCTCCGCATCGATCTTGCGCTCCTATCCGGGCATCGCTCGTGTGATCATCGGCTCGCTCATCAACGCCATGGTGCAGGCCGACGGCGCCTTCCAGCGCCGGGCGCTGTTCATGCTCGATGAGGTCGATCTGCTCGGCTACATGAGGGTGCTCGAGGAGGCGCGCGACCGCGGCCGCAAGTACGGCATCTCGATGATGTTGATGTACCAGTCGGTCGGGCAGTTGGAGCGGCATTTCGGGAAGGATGGCGCGACGTCATGGATCGATGGCTGCGCTTTCGCCTCTTACGCAGCGATCAAGGCGCTCGACACGGCGCGCAACCTCTCTGCGCAATGTGGCGAGATGACGGTGGAGGTGAAGGGCAGTTCCCGCAACATCGGCTGGGACACGAAGAACAATGCATCCAGGAGATCCGAGAACGTCAACTTCCAGCGCCGGCCGCTGATCATGCCGCACGAGATCACCCAGTCGATGAGGAAGGACGAGCAGATCATCATCGTCCAGGGGCATAGTCCGATCCGCTGCGGCCGGGCGATCTACTTCCGGCGAAAGGAGATGGATCAGGCAGCGAAGGTCAATCGTTTCGTCAAACCGGTGCTATGATCGTGGTTTTATGAGCGGCCCACCTCGTCCTCGCCGGCATAGGCGTCGACGGCGTTTTCGAGTTCGGCAAAAAGCTCATCGGGCATCGTTTCGATAGTGCCGACGGTGCGTCGGTCTGCCTGCCTGATCAGTTGCTGATAATCTTCGATATTGAGGAGAACCAGCCGGGGTTTGTTCCGCTGGGTGATCGTCACCGGATGACGCAGCGCCTCGGCGATGATGTCGCCGGATTTACGTGAGAGGTCACTGGTTGAATACGTCCCGCTTGGCTTCGGCATTGGGCTTCCTTGCTATCGCTGGAATTTACAGCATTTACAACATTACTGCGATTGTTGTGAAACTTCGCAGCCGTCCTTCCTCGGCTCACTTGAGGGCCATCGGCAACTGAGAGGCAACCTCGTCTGTCGCCTCTCAGTATGTGAGATGGTGCTGCTACCACCATGACCAAACGACGCGCCCCGCATAGACCGGGATGCGAGTTGCCAACGTGATATCCTTGATGATCGGCGCCAGCGAGCCGAGTTCGTCCGCAATCAGCGCAACGAGCTCAGGATAGTTGATATCGACGCCAGTGTCGTCGGCAGCCCAAGCGCTCATCCAATCGCCGCCGTTGACGCGGAATTCATGCGTGTCGTAATCAATTTCGAGTTCGTCCAGCAGATTGATAGTGAAGCGCCCGAAAATCTCGATCTCGCCCTCCAGCTGATATTCGGCGAATTCATCCTCCCCGATGAGAACACTTCGTTCCAATTCCATGATGACGCTGATCCGATCGATTGCCGCGTCGAGCCCCTCAACCAGGCGATCGTGAAGCTCTCGCGAAAAATCGCTGTCGCAGCCGAAGCGGTTTGCCAGGACGACGAGCCGGAAGCCGGCAAACTTGGTGTAGAGTATGAGGTTCTGATCGGTTGTCATAATGTGATCTCCTTCGTTGATGACGGAGATCGGCCACTCTCTTGCAAAGAGGGGTCAAGGACCGCGGGACGCGGCTCGCAAGCGGGGGAACCGATTTTTCCAGAGCGCAGTGAAACGCAGCAGCGGAAAAATTGGGGGAGACGCGCCGTCCTTGACGCCGGATTTGCTGGAGTAAAATTGGACGTCAGAGAGAGAAGAGACCCGCGGACCCGAAGGGGACGCGACCGTTTCCGGCGTGAGCCGGCAGGAGGTGTCGAGGATAGAACCGCCGCCCTGCGGCTGGGCAATTCGCTCACGTCATTCCGCGAGAGGGGGCGTGACCGGAGGCGGAGACGGTGTTCGGGCTCCGTGAGCGGAGCGAATAGCACCCGGCCGCCGATTGGCCGGCTCGCCCAAATCCATGATCTTCGGCTTCAACGATCATCACAAAAATGAATCGGTGTGGGCCGACCGATTCATAAGTGTCGTTAGACGCAAAAGCTGGAAGAGGCGACTCTCCGTCATGCTCACTCAACCCTATCAGCTCTACATCGAACGCAGGGACGCGACGAAAAACATGGCGCGCTTCTACGCGCTCGCAATCGAACCGACGTTGTTCGGCACACCATGCCTGACGCGGCGATGGGGACGCATCGGAACGATCGGACAAGCCATGGTGCATCACTTCGACAGAGAGGAGGATGCAGTCCGTATGTTCCTCGAACTTCTCCGATCAAAACGGGCGCGCGGCTATAGGCCGAACACAAATGTCGGACGGGAACCCATGGTCCGGGCTGTCCGCGGAAGTCTTCCTGGTCCTTGCCGGTAATTATCGGCGTGAAGCGCAGCTTCGGGTCGACGCGCCGGTCGATCCGGCGTGCCGGCCCAGGCGAGGAGGCAAACGCCGCCTCAGAAGGGTGGCGCGGCGTCGATGGCGCCCTCCTGCTCGGCGATCGCTACCCTCAGTTCGGCCCGAGCGATCTCCAGCTCCGCTTCGATCTGGCGGCGCTCAGCCGGATCGGCGTTTCTGAGCTCGGCCCGCAGTTCCTCAACCTGAATTTCGAGTGCAATCGTCATCGTCGTCTCCTGAAATGTGAAAGATGACGCCCGGGGTCGTGAGGATCGGGCCGGGTCAAGGATCGCGTCAGCGACCGGCGGAGCCGGCGAGCGGAGGAACCGATTTTCTGACGGTGCCCTTCAGGGCGCCGGCTGAAAATAGGAGGGGCCGCGAAGTCCTTGAGGCGGCACGAGCCTCACGGCAGACTTCAAGTATCTGAGCAGACAGGGTCCTTGGTCTCGTGTGGCACGACAGGAGGATTGAAGGCGGGCTCGATGCCCGCTTTCAATCCCGCTATTGCGCGCAAAACCTGAGATACGGCGAAGCCGGCCCCGATTGCTCGGGGCCGCTCGCTTTGTTCTTCAGTTCGGGCTGTTCCAGAGGATCACCTTCTTGCTAGGATCGCCGCCGGGTGCCGGTGCGAGATTGCCGAAGATCACACCGATCTCGGGAGCCTCAAGCTTCACTGAGAGGTATTCCTCGCCGGTCTGCCGCGCGATGCGGTTCCAGGCGGCGCCGATCTCGAAGCCCGTCTTGCGGTGAATGACGCGGTAGTCGGGCGCTTCTTCGCTTGCCTTGCTGGCATTTGGGACGATGGCGATCGGGGCGTTGACCCGGATCGTGGCGAAGACGCCTTCGAGGATGCCGTCGGTCTTCTGCGTGAGCGTTGCGATCGTGGTGGCCATGGTTGTTGTCTCCTTCGGTTGCTCGGGACCATTCCCGATGGCGCACGAAGAGACGGCCGACCTGCTGCGGTCAGCTCGCCTGAAAATTTTGCAAAATTCTATTTTCCACCAGGATAAACGAACCGAAATCGAATTTTGCAAAAATTTCGGGCGAGTCTTACCCCTTCAGGGGTTGGCCGCCAAAGCAGGCGGTCGTCTATACGAGCGATATAAAACGGGAATGGTTCGGGGCAATCGAAGGAGACAACAAACCATGGCCTCCCGGTCCAAGCACTGGGGGATATTGGCCGCACACTCCACGGACGCTTCGCCCGCATGTCGATCAACACAATACCCTCGCCCGCTCCCGGCTGCGGCAGGCTGTGAGCACCTCGATAACATTTCTGCTGATCGGCGAGGTCGCCGCGGCACCGCATTGCCGTCTGCACACCGTGCTCCAATCCCGGGTGAAGCTGTTCACGCGGGCGTCGAATGAGTGATCTTCCCCAAACGTGCCCGCTCCCAAGCACCTGAGCCGCCGATGGGTCGCCAGGTACATCGCCATTGGCAAACACGCAACCGGAACGATCTGAGCCGGCTTCATCCGCGGAGCCAAGCTCGGTGAGATCACAAGGCAACAGGATCGGAGCAAGTCACAAACGGAATGCCATAAAGCGCGACATTTTGATCGTCCGAAACCAAATACGCTCCCTCCGCCACGGCTTGCGCCATGAGCAGATGATCGAAAGGATCGCGGTGATGAAGTGGAAGAGCAGCGAGAGCGATAAGATGCGCGTCCGAGATATCCAGCCGGTCGAAACCTTGATCCGGCAAAATCGCAACAATCTCTTCGATATCGGCATCAAGTTTGCCGATGCGCAGCTTCACAGTGATTTCCCAAAGGGAGACAGCACTGACGAGGACATCATTCTCGGGATCGCCAATAAGGCGACGCGCATGGTTCCCTAGCTTCTCGTCGTCGTTCAGCCACCACAGCAAGGCATGTGTATCGAGCAGCAGCCTCACGTCCCGTCTTCCATGGACTTCAGAACATCCGCCGGCAGACCATCGAAGTCATCGGCAACTTTGATCTTTCCGCGCAACGCGCCTGGTTTCCGCATGACGACGCCGGCTGACGGCGGGCCGATTTCGGCGACAACCTTGTGATGCGACGTCAGGACGAACCGCTGGCCGTCTTCGACCTGCTTGAGGAAAGACGTCAGGTTGCCGCGAAATTCCCGCACGCCGACACGGCGGGGAGATGGTATCTGCTGCCGAGATTGGGTCATGGCGAAGCTCCGTTTCAGCGGCAAATGTGTACACAATTTTTGCGAAATGCAAGCATCTCCTTCAGCCGTATGGACAGATGGCGCTTACGCGCCATCTCCCGCCGCTTGCCAAAACGGAGATGCCAAGTCGGCGGGCCTTGTCGGCAAGATTGCCGGTAATGCCGGAGCCGGGGAAGATGACGACGCCAGCCGGCATGACCGAGAGCATGTCGTCATTGCGGCGGAACGGTGCGGCCTTGGCGTGCTTCGTCCATTCGGTTTGAAGGCGATCTGTATCACCTTGCGCGCTTCTGCCCAGCAGGCAGCGATACGTTCGGCGCCCTTCGGCGAGCCGCCGTGCAGCAGCACCATGTCGGGATATTTGGCGAGGGCTTGATCGAGTTTCGCCCAGATTCGTTCGTGATCATTGTAGTCGATGCCGCCGCCGAAGGCGATCTTGGTGCCTGCCGGGATCAGCACTTCGGTCTCGGCGCGCCGGCGGGCGGATGGAAAGTCTCTGGAGTCGATCATCGCCGCGGTCATGTTGGCGTGGCTGACCTTGGAGCCCGTCCGCGGCCGCCATGCCGAGCCGCATTGGCTTCGAAGTGGTCGCCCGCATAGGCGCGCATGAACTCGAAGGCATTGCGGCGCTCAAGCAGCGTGATGCCTTCGGCAACGAGGCGCTCCAACTCGACACTCTTGACCTCCGAGCCGTCCTGCTCGCGCTGACCGTTGCGTTGGCTATCCTCATTACGCTGAAGCTCCCGCTGGATGCGCTCGCCGGCGCGGTGGAAGAGATTGACCGTCGACCACAGGAGGTCTTCGAGATCGGGCTCCAGGCGGGTATCGCCGAGCATTTCGAATAGAGCATCGAACATGGCGGTCAGCGCCGACTGGACGACCGGCTCCTCCGGCAGCGGACGCGGGTCCGGTTCATCCTGGAAGGGGCGATGGCCGTAGATCTGCATCTCGTAGATGAAACGGTCGGTTGGGGACGAGGCGGGGCGGGGCTCGAAGGCGTCGTCGATGGGAAGACTTAGGTTCAGATGGTCTCCGTCGGATTTGGGCCGCGCCTCTCGCGGCCTGACGGCGATCCCTGTCCACGCGGCAGACGGGCCGGAACCGCGGCGCCTGACGCCGCGGCGAAGCGCCGGGCGGCGGAAGGGAGGTTTCTTGCTGTGCCAGGAATGGCGGGCCGCACGCGGCCCAAGCCAGGGGAAGAAACCTGAGCGACCCGCTGAAGGCCCGCCCGCCGCATGGTAAGGGTCGCCTCTCGGCAGGCCCGCGGGCGGGCGCCTACCCGTGCGGCGACCGGCAGAGACCTGCCATCCTGTAGGCCCTCACGCCCTCACCTTCCCCGTCCGGCTCGATCATGCGGGCAGAAAGGCCAGAGCGTTTCAGAACGAGCTGCGCCCTGAGATTAGCGATGAGCCGTTCCGGACTGAGCCGGCGCAGATCCTCGTTGAAGTCGCCGAACTCCGGGGCAAGCACTAGCGGCAGGATCCCCAGCGCCTGGGCGCGGTAGCTCAATCCCTCGATACGTGCCGGCCGGCCGCATCGGCGTCAGCTGCGATGTAGAGACGCCGGCAGCCATCGGGCAGTCGGAAGGCGGCAAGGTGATCGGCGGTTCAGTGCCGGCCGGCTCGAAGGGCTGGGTAGCACGCGATTAGAACTCACTTCATGCTGGCGCAGCCTCTACATTTTGACCGGCTGACTTCTAATCAACGCACCGTTGACTTCTAATTATCATGATCGTTAATTTTAATTTTTGGAGGCTGGAATGCACGTATCTTCTTTCCTGCCTTGGCGTTGAAATCGGCCCCAGCGGCCGTAACATTTACATACTAACTATTTTGCGCTAGTAAAGTCCGCGAAGCTCATGCTACGCCTTCCTTTTACGGCTCGATCAGCCTTTGGCCAGGCAAGGGAGGAACGACGTGCGACAGTTTTTGATCGGCAACCAGGCGTTCGACGACAGTTCTCCAGAGTTTCTGCCGCAGCTCGAACGCGCTTACGAACAGAAGCTCAGGCCACTTTGCCCGTGTCGGCAACCGCCGGTGCCGATGTACATTGCCCGGATGGATGGCCAATTCCTGATCAAACGCATGCCGCTCTCAGGCCGGCAGCATGATCCCGGCTGCTCGTCTTACGACCCGCCGTATGAGCTATCCGGCCTCGGGCCGTTGATCGGCAACGCCATCCAAATCGACGCGGCGACCGGTGCGGCAACGCTGAAACTCAATTTTTCGCTGTCGAAACGAGGGGGCCGATCGACGTCGACATCGCCTTCGGAGCCGTCGGAGACTGTGCGAAGCGAGCCCAAGAAGCTCTCGCTCAGGGCGATGCTCCATTATCTCTGGGACATGGGGGAGCTGACGGAATGGACCTCGCTATGGGCCGGGAAACGCGGCTGGGGGCGCGTGCGCAGCAGTCTGGTGAACGCGGCAAAGCAGATGATCGTCCGCGGCGGCCCTCTCAGCGATATCTTGTTTGTCCCGGAAGTGTTTCATCAGGACGACAAAGAGGGGATTTCAGCGCGGCGTGCGGCTATGTTGGCCGGCGCCCAGTTAACCGGTCCCGGTCCGCGGAAACTGATGATGACCGTCGGAGAGGTAAAGGAATTTTCCTCAGCGCGCGATGGCCAGAAGATGCTGGTGCGCCACCTGCCTTTCCCCTTCATGCTCGATGAGGGGGCGTGGAAACGGTTGAATGCCCGATATGAAACCGAACTGGAACTGTGGCGATCCAACGAGGGGTTTCATCTCATCGTCATCGCCACGTTCGGCATTTCGGGAGCGGGGATAGCTTCGGTCGAGGAAGTGGCGCTGATGGTGGTCAACGAGAACTGGATCCCGTTCGAAACCATCCATGAACAGCGTCTCCTGGAGCGGCTCTCCAGCCTGAAGCGAAGGAGCGTGAAAGGACTCCGGTTCGATCTTTCGCGCGACCAGCCGATTGCCTCCGTGACCTTACCGGAGGCAAGGCCAGCGCCGATCGCCATGTTCATCGTTCCGACGAAGGCCGACGAAGACTACGACGTTGCATTGAATGAGATGATCGCCGCGAGAGCCGAGATGACGCCGTGGATCTGGCGTGTAGCCGACGGCGAAATGCCGCGGCTGCCATAATCCACACCAGCCTCCTTGGTCAGCGACGTAGACGCCCTAAAAGGAAGCCATCGAGCGGGCGATCTCGACTGCGTGAAGCTATATCCCGGTCAAATCGGCCCAGAGAACTCTCTGCCATTTCTGCATAGCTGCACTGCACAAAAAATGTTTACCAAGCGGTCAAAATATGAGCATATTGCCTCCAGTTGATGCAATCGATGGTTTTCCTCCCAGTGCCATCGTATCAGCTGTTCCCCTCTGGAGGTTATTGACCTTCACACCTTAAAGGGCCCTGGTTTTCCAGCGGCCCTATTTTTCTGCATAGTTGGTGAGGCGGCCCCCTTTGCATTGCATGACCACATCGAAAGCGGAGCGCTTGCGGTTGGCGGGTAACCCACGCTTCAAGTTGGCGGGTCGAGCTTGTTCGCCGCGCGCTCCTATGGCACCCAGAAATCGGAGATGGAAAGCGGAGCATATTTCAGTTATTGCAGTTATAAGCGACTTGCCCTATATACATGGTCAGAGGTGTTCGCCATGACCAGCCATGTTCTTCAATTTACCAAATTGTCGGATCGCGACCGCAAGGCCGTCGCGCCTATGCCAAATCTGGCGGAGGGCGACCAACTGGAACTACGGATTCGCCGTGAAGGTGGACAACTTCAAACCCTTTCTCTCCCAGCCTCGGCTCTCGCACCTGTCGAAGCACTCCTCGATCATCTGTTGCGCGGCAAGCGTGTTGCCGTGCTCACGGAAGATCAGGAATTGAGCCCGACCGACGCCTCCACCATCCTCGGCATCTCACGTCCTCTCGTGGTGCTGCGCATGGATCGCGGCGATCTGCCCTTCCGCTATGTCGGCAAGCACCGCCGAGCCAAGTTGAAGGATGTTCTCGCGCTCAAGGACAAGCTCGATGCTCGCCAGAAAAGCCTCGACGCGCTGGCCGAGGACACAGAGGATCTGATCGTCAATCATGGCCTCTAAGCCGCCTGTCGCGGTCTATGATGCCTGCGTCCTCTACCCTTTCCATTTGCGTAATGTCTTGGTCCAGTGTGCTTTCGACGGTCTCGTCGACGCACGCTGGACCGACGACATCCACGCCGAGTGGATTCGCAATCTGGCCATCGGCTCACCCGATATACCCTTCGCCCGTCTGAAAGCGACCCGTGATCGGATCAAGGAAGTTTTGCCCGATGCCGATGTCGGCAACCACCGAATTCTCATCCCCGACCTCTCGCTACCGGATCCGGATGATCGTCATGTTTTAGCTGCAGCCATCGCCGGAAAGGCTTCTCTGATTGTCACGTGGAATCTCAAGGATTTCCCAGCCGCGGACCTTCGGCCTCATGGGGTGGCCTGCGTGTCGCCAGACAATTTCCTCGTGGGCCTCCATTCCACGTTTTCGAGCGCATTGATCGACAGCATCAGGCGCGGCCGGTTGAATTTACGGAAGACGGTGCCGGCGGTTCACGAATTCATTGATGCACTGGACCATCAGGGGCTCCGCGCGTTTTCAGTGGTCCTGCGTGAGAAGGCCGCACAATTGGACTGACGGTCGAGACCGACAGAATTGTTTGAGGCCCGGACGCAACCCGTTAAGCTCGATCCGACGAAGAGCGGCCGAGGTCAGTCGCGGCGTCTCGATAGTAGATCTCGCTCACCCGAAACCGGCCGTCGATCCGCTTGCATTGGATGATGATGTCGACCGCGATCGTCAACATCTCGCGGATGTCGTGCCGTTCGAGGTCCCCACCACCCTCCGACTCCTTGACCAGCAAAGTCAGCTGCTCAAAGGCGAGGCGGGCCGAGTCGGCATGGACCGTGGTGATGGAGCCAGGATGGCCGGAGTTGACATTGCGGATGTAGTAGAATGCCGTCCCGTCCCGCAGCTCCTGCAGCAAAATGCGGTCGGGCCGCATGCGCAGGCAGGATTCGAGCAGGTCCTTCGCGCCGACCTTGGCGAGCCCCTGCCCGCCTTTGGAGTAAAGGAGCCGAACATGGTTGGGCTGCGGGACCACCAGCTCGGGAGTGTCTTCGATCGAAATAATCCGCTCGCTTTGCGGAATGTGGCGGATCAGCGCTTTCGATAGAGTTGTTTTTCCCGACCCGGTGGCGCCGGAGATGATGATGTTCTTTCTTGCAAACACCGCCTCCCGGAGAAACGCTTTGTAGGCGCCAATGCGATAGTATTCCAACAGCCTTTGGTCCGATTGGCTCGCGTCGCCGTCGACCCGCAAAACGTCGGCGAACAATCCTCCATGATCGAGATCCTCAAGGGTCAGCGACACGGAGGACGGCTTGCGGATGGTGATGCTGACGGTTCCCTTCGTCGTTGCCGGCGGGATGACGATCTGGATCCGCTCATCATCCGGCAGGGTCGCCGACAGGATCGGCCGCGTCTCGTCGATCGATTGATCGGAGAAGCTCGCGACGGCGCGAGCGAGACGCATCAGCCGGTCGAACGAAAGTTCGGGCATCTCATAGGTCTGCCATCCGTCCCTACCCTCCGTGACGACCTGTCCCGGCAGGTTGACGACGACCTCATAGAGCGTCTTGTCGCGTAGGAAGCGTGATAGTGGCGAAAGCAGTTCGCGCACGACGCCGGAGTCGGCAGCTTCAGTCATTGCCGAACCTATTTTGTCACGAGCTTCGAGGAGGGGCTGAAATCCCCAAGGACAGCACGGTCGTAGACGCGATTGCGGGGCTCGGTCACGCGAAGCCGATAAACGCTTGAGAAGTCGAGGTCGCGTGCGACGAAGATCGAAACCAACTCGCCCTGATGTTTCATGAGCGTCGGCGGAATGTTGATCGACTGCTCGACGGCGATCGCCGCGGCCTGCTGACCGGCGCTGGTGGTATTTTGCGCTTCGACGTCGCTGTCCTGCAGCCGGCTGCTGGCATAGGAACTGGCATCACCGACGATCGACAGGAGCATTGCGCTGCCGAACCGCTCCCACCAATGGGTGTCCACATAACCATCGATGCCGGCCCGGCCAAGCGCATCGGTCGCCGGCGAAGCCAAAGTGATGATCACGCCTTTCGGCGTCTTCGCCCGGTTCCAGAGAACGAACAGGCGCTTTTGGCCACGGCGAAGACCGCCGCGATATTCTCCGACGATCTGCGTGCCTTTTTCCATCAGCACCACACGGCCATTATCTGAGAGAACGTCCCGGTTGATGACGCAGCTCGTGAACCCTGGCTGATCGGAGGAGAGCGCGGTCTCGAGAACGCAAGGAATGGATGTCCCCATTGCGACAATGAAATCGCGGTTGCCCAACGTGCCGGCGCGCGATCCCTGCAACTGCGTCGGCGTCAGCAAGCGGTTGAAGCGCTGGTCTTCGTTTTCACCCTGCGAGGCGAAGCCGCCGGGATTGGCGCCGAGCGGCACGTAATTCGAGGCCTGATCCGACGCCTCGCCCTGATCCTGCCGCCGCGTGGCCGGCGATTTCTCGCCGCCATAGGCGATGACCGGCGCACGGCGGGCAGCGTCGAGCAGCTTGTCATCCTCGGTCGGCGCCTGCTCGGCGGCGACAGGCGTCGGGAGCTGAAATTGCGGCGGTGTCGCCACCGGCTGTGGCTCCTTCGCCGGTTCGAAATCCGATGTCTGCCGGATGACAACGCGCTCCGGCTGGGCACCGTCTGACGGTTTGTCCTGCCCTCGCATCGACCAGAGAGCGAAGGCGACAAAGACGACGATCGCCAACGCGACAGTGCCGCGTTTGAGGGTGGGGTTATTGTCGAGCCGGCCACCGGCCGCCGTCTCGGCCCGCTCGCCCGGAATCTGGGCAATCTCTTCCTCGGCCATGTCACCTCCTATTGCGCCGCGCCGGGCGGCACTTTGACGACGCGCTCGACCGACGGTGACGTCGTGTTGGTCTCGGAATTGATGCCGACGCGATCGTAGGCTTCGTTGAAGACGCAAAGCACGTCGCCGCCCCGGCGCAGGATGAACTTGCGGCTGATCGCGTGAACAAGGACGAGATTGCCGTCGACCGACTTCGAGACCAGGCTTTCGCTGCCGTCGGAATTTTCCATATAGATCGCCGGCATTTCCTGGTTGCCGGCGAAGGCGAAGGTCGTGACCTTGCCGTTGTCATAGACCGCTTGCGGTTCGAGCGCTTGGGATCCTTGCGCCGAATAACGCCAGTTGCGCGGTCCATAGGCTTCGTGAAGGGCAAGCACGCGATCGGCCTCACCGGCCTGCGCCGCCTGCGCGCGCGCAGCTGCTTCCTGGCGGTGCCGCTCCGCTTCATCAGCGGGATAGCGATATTTCACATAGAAAAAGGTGTTCTGACCGGCTTCAACGCTTCCGTCGCGGACAGTGAGTTCCATCTGGTAGCTGCGGGTCGAGCCGTCCCGTCGTGTCGTCACGACCGAGATATTCGTCACCGGCTGATTTTCCCTGGGCTTCAGGAACAGGATGTTGCCGGCCGGCGCCACTTCCCAAGCAACGCTGTTGCCAAGCGCCACATGAGCGATTTCCTCGTCGGCGGCGAATTCGATTTGCACCGAAGACCGCAGCGTGCCGACGACTTTGGTGATGTTATAGGGCTGGTAGTCGACGAAACGGATGCGGTTGTCCTGCGCGGCGCCGCGCGGCGTCTCGAGGGCGAGCGCTGCAGACGAAAACCCGGTGGTCAGAATGAGCGGAAGGAGAAAGTGCAGTCTCAATTGATGGCCTCCGGATCGGCGCGATATTCGCTGACGACGAAGCCGAGCGGATTGGTCAGCCGGTCGGTCGAGGACATCGGAGCGTTGGCATAGGAGAAGGTCAGGGTCGTAACCCAGTGCGTGGTGCGCACCTCGTCACCGCGGGTCACGGTCCTCATATAGCGGACGGATGCCACATTGGCGTTGATCAGCGAGATGGAAACAATGTTGATCCGCGACGTGGCGCTGCGGCCATAAATGTTCTGCGGGGAATCGGGATTGCTGCCGCGGTAGACTGCGGCAAATCGAGTCTGTTCCGGCTGCGTCGACAGCAAGGCGACGGTGCGGAAATTCTCCTCGCCCTCGCTCCAGACGTAGCCCTCGCGGGCGCGGACATATTTGGCCGCGAAATATTTGGTGACGGCCTCGTCGTAGGTGCCGGCGGCCGACGTCAGCGCCGAGACTACGTCAACGATGCCTGTGGAATTATCGACCCGCACGACGAAAGGCTCGACGGTTTTCAAAGGAGTGAGGCCGGCAACGGCAAAGACGGAAACGGCAGCAAGCGTGCCGGCGCAAGCAGCGACGAACCAAGCGATGCGGGCGGAACGCTCGACCTGGATCATCCGGTCCTGATCGAACCGGCGGGCTTTGTCGAAGTAACTTTTGAGGTTATTCGTGGTCACCATGTCATTCGCCCTCGCATGGACGGTAGGAGCCCGCGACATCGAAATGCGCGAAAGCGGCCGGTGTGGCTGAAGATGGTTCCGGCACATAGGCGGCGGCGTGACTGGTCGGCTCAGCGGGAACGGCCCGGGTCGCCGGCTGCTCGCCTCCACTGTCCTGCCATTGCCACATGGCGCGGTTCAGCGGCCGGCGGGAATAACCATCACATTTGGGCAACGGGTGGGAAATCGAACCGCAGCCTACGAGACCGGCGGTCAGCAAAAACGATAAAACGATACGGAGCATCCCAAAAAAACCTGTTCAATTGTCTGAAGCGTTGGTGGCCGTCATTCGGTCCGGCCTGGAGTCAGGCGGCGGCCAACGGAACGCGCGCCTCGGCCGACCGCTCTGACTGTGTGGGATGTCGCCCAGGCGAGCGTGCTTTCATGCGCATCGCGGGCGGCGCCGTAGCCGTAGGTGAGCGACGCCCCGCCCGCCGCGAGAGCTGAAGCGATGCCGGGCAGTTGGTAGAAGACGTAGAGTGCGGCAACGCAAATGGCGCAGAGCGCGATCGGCCGCATAAGCACGTCACTATAGCTTTCGATCGCCGTAAACGTCGTGTCGATGCAGGTGATCAGCAGCGAGCCGATCGCCACCACCAGCACCTGCAGGATGACGAAGTTGGCGAGTTGGCCGATCCAGGATTCCGTGAATCGGCGGGTCGACTGGAACATGGCGAGCGCGATGAAGATCGGACCTATTGCCAGCACGATGGCAAGCGCCAGCCGGGCATAGAGCGAAACTATATAACCGATCGCCGCGACAAGAAAACTTGCGCCGATAACCAGCAGGCCGCCCACGCCGGTGACGATATCGATAGGCCACGAACCCCGCGACCATATCTCTTTGGCGCACCTCTGGCCCTTATCCAGCAGGCTGTCGAATGTGGAGGCGCTCGGCGCCGCGCCGGAGTTCAGCGCCTGCGAGATTTCGTGCGGCAGCGCATCGAAAAAGATATTGGTGACGTAGGTTTGATACTCGCCGGCATTCCTCACCAGCATGACGATGATGGCGAGCTTCATCGCTCGGAAAGCGAATTCGAGGATCGGTTCCTGCACGGAGCCGCGCAGAACGAGATAACCGTAGAGCACGACATAAAGTGTAAGTGCGGCCGTCAGCGGGCCGCTGACCCAGCTGGCGATATTGGAGGTGCCCGACGAAATGAAGTTCTCGAGCGGTGCCTTGAACTGCCCGTCGACGAAGCTGAAGACCTGATACATCGTCAGCCTCCCAACGATTTGCCCATCCGCTCCAGCCGCAGCTTGCCGTCGGCCGCCTCGGCGTTGCGGCAATTGGGCGTATCACGGAGTTCTCCGGGATTGTTACGGCATTCGCCGATGATTTTCGCGAGCAGAGCATCGTCCGCCATGAACTCATCGACCGTGTAAATCTTCTCCGCCTGCGGGGAGCAGGCCGCCAGAAAAAGCATTGCCGCGCTAAAAAGAAGCCACTTCATTTGAGCGCCGCTCCCATCGTGTCCATGCGCTTGCGCCAGTCCTCGGCCTTGCGTTGGTCATCGACCTGCACCTGGGCCTGCTGGACCATCTGCAGGCCCTGCATGCGCAAGACGTCGGTTTGCAAGAAGGCGGTTTCGGCCTGGAGGCGGGCCTGCAGATCGGCGATGTCCTTGGCGTCGGCAGCACCGGAGATTTTCTGGCGAAGCTCATCGATGCCGCCGATGCGCTTGGTCGCCGCATCGTAGATCTGCCGGCCGAGGCTCATCTGCCCGGCGTTCTGGTTCTGGATGCGCGACAGTTCCTGCGCATAGAAATCGTCGGCATCGGTGCGATAGCTGGAGTTATCCTGAAGGAATTTCGAAGCGGAACTGCCGAAGACGCCGCTGCCGGAACCTTGGAACAGGCCCTCGATTGCGTTGAAGTCCTGCGGAAGCGCCTTGCGGATCGACGGATCGTTCAGCAGGTTGGCGACGTCGGCCATGTTGGTGATCTTGTTCAGCGAGCCGTAGAGCTGCTGGGCTTGCTGGAGCTGCTGGTTCAAGGCGTCGAGCTGGGACTTCAGCTGCGTGATGCTCTCAATCTGCTTGGCGATCGATGTCTGATCGATGACCGGGATGCCCTGGGCCGACGCCAGCATCGCCGACGCTAAAAGAGCGGCCGATACAAATAATGGCCGCATCGTTCCTGTTCGGATCATGCTGTCTTCCTCCTCTGATGAAACACGGCAAGCCAATCCTCCCGTCCCTCGCCGATCTCCAAACGGATAGCATCGGCAAGCTCGACATTGGCCGTCCGGCCGGAGAGGATGGCAAGTTCGTCGTCGAAGCCGTTGAGGTTCAGCTCGGCGACAACGCTGTTGTGCCCCTGCTTGACGATGAACCGGCGGCTCTCGACGGAGAGCTCGCGCGAGATGAGCTCGAATTCACGTTCGGTCAGCTTGAAACCGTCGACATAGTCGGCGCGGTCGCCGCGCGGGTTCGGAAGAAAGATCTGGGTCGGGCACTGCTCGATGATCGTGTGGGCGATCGGCGATACGATGGCGTCGCGCGGGCTCTGGGTCGCAAACAGCATGAGACCGTTCTGCTTGCGGATCGTCTTGAGCTTGTTCTGGGCGAGATCACGAAAGCCTTCGTCCTGCAGCGCCTTCCAGAACTCGTCGATGACGATGATGATGCGACGCCCGTCGATCAGCTGCTCGATGCGATAGAACAGGTAGGCCATCAACGGCGTGCGGATCTCCTCATTGTCGAGGAAATCGGTCATGTCGTAGCCGATGAACCTGGGGCCGATACCGATATCGTCAGCCTCGTTGTCGAAGACCCAGCCAAGCGGCCCGCCCCTCTCCCACCGTCGCAGACGTGCGGCAATGCCCTCGGGATCGGTATTGTTGAGGAAGGTGCGCAGGGCGCCGATGGAGCGACGCTCCACCGGCAGGTCCGCCACCCCGTCGACCGCCGAGGTGATGTCGCGCAACTCGGTAATCGATAATTCGCCAGGTCCGGATCGGACCAGCTTGGCGATCCAACCGGTGAGGAATACTTTGTTTTCCGCAGTGAATTCCAGTGCTTTCAACGGCGCGCAGCCGGTGGCGACACCATTTCTCAGCGGCAGATAGGTGCCGCCGGCCGCCCGCACGAAGAGATCCGCGCCGCGGTCCTTGTCGAAAAAGACCATATGCGGATCGTGCTTTTCGAGCTGCGACAGCATGAAGTTCAACAGCACCGTCTTGCCCGCACCCGACGGGCCGCAGACGAACGTGTTGCCGAGGTCGCCGTGGTGAAAGTTGAAATAGAAGGGCGAGCCGGACGCGGTCTTGAGCATGGCGACCGCCGGTCCCCACTCGTTGCCGTCCTTCTTGCCCGCCGGATAGGAATGATAGGGAGCAAGGGCTGCGAAGTTGCGCGACGTGATCGCTCCCGAGCGCGCGCGATAGCGGAAATTGCCCGGCAGTTGTGCCCACCAAGCAGCCTCGAGCCCAAGATCCTCGCGGGCGACGACCGCGCCGCCGCTGGTGAGATAGGCGCGCGCCTTCGCCATGTGATCGGTCAGTTCCTTGACCGAGGGAGCGAAGACGGCAAGCGTAAGATGATGTTCCCCGAGAACGAAGCGATTGGATTCGAGATCGTCCATCGCCTCACCGAGTTCCTCGATCTGCGAGGCTGCCTTGTCGCCGGCACTGACCATCTGGTTCTGCTTGCGACCCATGATCGTGCGGGCATCGGCCTTTGAGGTGAAGGCGAAGGACTGCGTCAGGATGAGCTCGAAAGGTGCGGTCAGGATAGCGTCGAGCATGCCGCTGCGCGTCGTCGCCGGATATTCCTTGAAGCCGAACATGCCGGCATAGCGGCTGTCGGCCTCGTGACGGATTTCAATGGTTTCGCGCCCAAAAATCACCCGGTCGGAATAGATCGCCGAGGAAATTCGTCCCTCCGTCAATGCGATCGGCTCCCGCCGTCCACCGACGATCTGGTGGAGAACTTCGCTCGGCTCGGAGAAAAGGATGCCGTCATGTTCGTGGAGGGTAAGCTGCCGCGGCCCAAAGCGCTGCAGGCCGGCGGCGACATCCGCCACCCGGTCACGCAGATGCTTCAGAGCCTGCCCGTCGAGCTCGGCATCGGATCGGCGCGCCTTGCTGAGTCGAGAGAGAAGCTTGGCGGCCTTTTCGGCGGGATCCCGCCCGGGATGCCAGACAAGGGTGAGGTAGAGATCGTTGCCAAACAGGTCTTCATTCACCATCCGCTCCCGATATCGCGCGTTCAGACCGTCGGAAAAGGGATTGGCGAAGCGTCCCTCGGGATAGGCATTGTCGCGGCGGCGCACCATATGCGTCCAGAGCGCCAGTCGCTCGTCGGCGATATTGCGATAGAGCGTGTTCAGGCTGCGGTGCAGGCCGTTGAGATTCCTGACGTCTGATGTCTCGAAGGAAACGCCGTCGAGAGCGATCATTGTCATCAACGCTCGGGATTCGAGCGCAATGGTCGTCTCGTCGACATGCCTGACATAGGGAATGAAGGTTTCCGGCCCTAGCTCGCGCGACCGGAGCGTCGCAATGTTAGACAAAGCTGAGATCCCTTTCGTCATAACGCCGGGTGAGCTTCAGAGGCGAGAGCGTGGCGCCGCCCCAATACGCGGTATTGCGGGAGCGGCCACGGGTTTCGATCCACGCAATGAGGATCCGAAACATATTGTGGTCGTGCTTGACGAGCGCGCGAAACAGGACATGGAAAACGATACCGACCAGCGCGTAGGCGATTGATCCCGCAGTGATGTAAAGGATGGTCGTCAGCATGATGTTGACGCCCATCGCCTCCATCGTCACGCCAGCGATCATTGCCGGGCGCGTGCAGGCGAGAAACAACGTGTCGTCTTCGAGACTCGGAATGCTCGCCATAGCGCTCAATTCCCCACGATGGTATTGACCAGCTCGGTGGCGCCGAAAATGCCGCCGATCCCGATGATCCAGAAGCCGGCCCGCCTCAAATCCATGTAGCCAAACATCCAGGCGATGCAGATGATGATGACGGCGATAACGGCCAGCAGACGGGCGATATTGCCGGTCAGCATGTCGACAATATTCTGCAGCACGGTTTCGATGCCGGCGGCCTGGGCGAACGCTGGCTCGACCAGGCAGATGACAATGGCGGCCGCCATGAGCGTGGATGCGGCAAGGGGGCGAAGTCTGGCTTTGAAGATCATTCACTTTGCTCCGATCGATCATTTTGGAAAACGAGAACCGAGGATTGCCGCCTTGAGCTGAACACGTCCCAGGATGGGGCCTCGACGGCTTGGGAGGGTTGTAAAGGCGGTTCGGGAAGTGCTGGTACCACCTCATCCTGTGGCTGCCCGCCCGACCCGTCCTGGTCAGCGCGTTCGCCAATGGTGAGCGAGGCAAGCGTTGGCGATAACTGCTTTGCTTCCTGGCGTACCTGCTCGTCATATTTGGCCATGGCGCCGAGGGATGGATCATCGCGGCCATAATAGGACTGGAGCATCACCCTTTCGGCCTGAGCCGGATCCCCCGCGCGTAATGCGGCGCGGTAGTATCCGTCGAGAAGCGTGGCCGTGGCCTTGAGGTTCCGGCAGGGATCGAAGGCGTCGGCGACGGATAGCTTTAGTTTCTGAAGGTGCTCGATGCCAAGGCCGCCAAGGCCGATCTGGATATCCTGGCGATCGGCAATCAGGGACGTGGCAACCTCGATCGCCTCCGCCTTCGATACGGGTTGAGCGGCCAGCGGCGGGCCCGTGTTGATGCGGATGGCGAAGGGCTGAAACCGGCTCTCGAGGCTGACAATGCCGGCCAGCGTCTCGACCTGAACCATCGGCGCACAGGTTTGCGCGATTTCGACGAATGCAGCACCCATCGGTCAGTACCAAACGCGCTGTTTACCGGCGCCGTCGATGGTGACATCGACATAGTGCGGCTGCGATCGCACATTCGGACGACTTATCGGATAGCCCATGCACTGGCGGTGCCCGTCCACGCGCTGCCAATGTGGCGACAGGACCGAATTGTCGCGGGAAGTATAGTCGTTCCCATCCCAGCAGAGGCTGTTGCTCACCGGCTGCGGCGATGTCGACACGCAGGTTGCTTGCCGACCGCCGCGACCGCTATCAGTCGTGAGCTTGTACCCCGCATCGCAATAATAGGGTTCATAGCCCGGCCGCGAACTCTGAAAACCGACGCCGCTACAGGTCGGGAATAAGTGCCCCTCGGCAAGCTCCCGCCACAGCTTCTGGATCGGCGGCCGGCATTCGGCATATTGCGTCGGCCCGCCGGGATTGGAAAGGCATAGGATAACCTGGCATCCCCAATCCTCGGCCCGCGCGTTACTGCCGAAAATAAGATAGGGTGGCGCAACGAAGCAGACCGTAAGCAGTGAATTCAGGAGAAGGCTTTTCATGAACAGGATCCTTCGAGACGATGGCGCCCTATTGCGTTTCGGGAGACTCAATCTGCCTGCCCGCGTTTATACTGTCGTATATAACATAGTTAAATGACATGACAAGCGCGATTAAAACGCAATGGCACAACCTTGCCTTCTCGGGACTCATTCTCCATGAGATCCTCGACCATCCGCTGGAGGACGAGACCCCGCAGGCGAGGCTGAAGCAGATCGGCATGATGACGATCCTCTATACGATGACTCAGGCCCATCAGAAGCTAACCCTCTCTAATATAATTGAGATTACCGAGCTAACACGCAGCGGTGTGAAGGAGACGGTCGACCTTTTGGTAAAGCGGGGAATGCTGGTGGAGACGATGGGGAAGAACGCCATGGGCCGGGGGACGGCGCGGCAATTCGAGATCTCTCAGGACCTCCTGAGCAAGCTGAGCTCTTTCCGCGCCAGCCAGGAGGCGGGGTTAAACTGACTGATCTTCGGCTTTAATGGAGTGAGATGCGAATCATCCGCCAGCCCGATCGCATGGCTGCCGGTAGTCATCAGGGACGATCAGGCAACCCGTCCGCAGGCGGGTTGCAATCAAACAATGAAGAGTATCGGAGAAATCAGCATAGCGGCGCCGTGAGGCGGATTTCGGGAATTCTCGCCACGCTAAGGGCGGAACAAGGGCAGCCGCAGGAGCCTCAGCATAGCGGCCGTCAAGGGAGGCGGGACCGACTGCCCCCGCCCGTGCGTTCCCTATCTCCGTCGCCGCTCAGCATATGGAGCGCGTTGCGCACCGGCGAACTCGGCTGGAACATGACCTACCGGTGAGGGCGCCGATGGTTGGCTCTCCAGTGTCTATCCGGCATTACGCGCCAAGCGAAAACAGATTTCATGAACGGGTCCAACGCGTTTGGACGGAGAGATCGCTAATCCCAGGCAGGATCTGACGAAACAGGAAAGACGTTGTTTGCAGCTTTTATCCGACGGCGATAGTGACGGTGCTATCCATAGGAGACTGAAACTTATCCATTCAAACCGTCCGCCTCCATCTTTCCAATGCGCGCCAGCGGCTGCAGGCACCCGCTCGTGTTGAGGCCGCGGCCAAAGCTGTCAGCGCAAATTTATCAAAGCAATATTTTTTGCTAGTTCCAAATAGATCATCCGACGACCCGCTGTCATCAACGCTTCTCTCGATGCTACGCACGACGACTCGTTCGCGCGGGACATCGTTCTCGTTCGCCCTCGGCGGACGATGGCTTCCGCCATCGCGATGCTAAGGGAGGATCTGCCGGAGGAGGTTGCAAGCCTGCACAGTCGCGTGATTTTCAGCATCGACGGTCGAGGGGATGCGCTGGTTCTCACCACGGGCCGCATGACGACGCCGTCGGAATACTTCGCGCGTCACTTCAATATGCCGGTGAACACGCCCCACTAGCTGCGCGAGGTCAATGCCTGACGATTTTAGACGCCGGTTCGCGGGATAGGAGCTTGCGGCCGTCGGGTCGCGGCAGTGGGCGGCGTCCGGGTGGCTAAGAAGGAGACGGCTCACGCCGCCTCCTCCTCGTTGAGGTCCGGCTGCAAGTCATGCAGATAGTCGACCGCGCGCTGGGCATGAGCTGCCGCTGAAAAGATGGCACGCTTGTCGCTGCCGAGAACCTTGAGCCAGTCATCGAGATAGCTTGCATGGTCGGGGCGTGGTTCGAGCTCGGGGACGATACCAAGATCGGCGCAGAGAAAGCAGCTGCCGAGTTCGGCAATGAGCTCTTCGCGGGCGCGTTCGCTCCTGTCTTTCGCATAGCGGCTGAGATCCCGATCGAGCCTTCGCGGTGCAGCGGTCCAGTGCGTCATCTCGTGACTGAGAACGGCGACATAGGATGCATCGTCCCGGAAGGCGTCGAAGCACGGCATCTGGATGTAGTCACGGGCAGCAGCATAATAGGCCGCCGATCCTCCATGGCGGATCAGGGCGCCGGTATTGGCAAAGAAGCGGCCGGCAGCACCGATGCGGCTCATCCAATCCTGGTCAGGCGCGATGGAATGGGCAAGGCCATCAAGGCCGGTGATCTGGTCGGTGTTGAACACGGTGTAGGTTTTGAGGAAGGGGATGTCGCGTTCGATTTCGGCGCCTGTCTCCGTCGTCTCGGCGCGGATGAAAGAGCTGGCGAAGACGACGGTCGTGCCGGTTTCGCCCCTGCGGACGGCGCCGCCGAGCTCGATTGCCTGGCGAAACGTCATCCACCTTGGTGATGCAAAGCCGCGGGCGATGGCTTCAGACCAGAGGAGCAGAGCATTGATGCCGGTGTAGGGTTGGCCATTGTGGCGCAGTGGCCGGCTGACCTCGGCTGTCCAGCCTCCCGTCGTCCATGGCTTGGTCCATGGACGGACGCCCTGTTTGAGATCGGCGATGATCTTGGTGGTGATGCGGCTGTAGATATCGGATCGTTGATTGGATTGCTGCCTGTTCATCTCTGAACCTCCGTTCGAGGTCGCGGCCATCGCGACCTGCTACGGCGGTCCAAAAGCCAGGCTGCAAGTGCGGCCAGCACCCGCAGGGCCGCAACGAAGTGAAGGACGGCAAAGCCGTTGCGGGCAGCGCGAGCCTGGCAGGACCAAAAGCCGGGGCAGGACGGGATGCAGCAACACCACGGCGAGACAGGTTTGAAACCCAGGCAGAAATGAAAAATCCAGTCTATTACGCAAGGCGGGAGCGTCCGGGATGAATCGATGGACCCGAAGCGTGGCATCGACCTTGCGCGGCCGTTCCTCGTCGACGCAATGGAGAAGGTTAGCAACGAGAGTGCCATTTCGTCGAGGAAGCCAAGACCGCCGAGACCAAACTCGTAGTCTTCGCGCGCATGCATTCGACCCGTACCTCAGCCCCTACTTCGTCGCCAACCAGGACAAGATGCGGGTAGAGTTCGAGGATCCGTATATCCTCATCCACGAAAAGAAGCTATCGAACCTGCAGTCCTTGCTGCCGGTAAGTTGAGGTCTGATGGAGCATTCCAATCGGCCGACCGCCTTCAGCAAATAGGCAGAACCATTACGAAATCACGGCGCAATCGCTGGCGTTTTTTTCCGCCACCCGTTCAAATGGCCGAAAGTTTCGAGTTGATCGAATTGAAGCTCCCGTGTTCGGGAAGTGGTGGGATCCGGGAACGTTTGGCAAGATTCAACGAACCACTGGCCGCCACGCCCAGAGAGGGTCATAGGGAATACGATGACAAGCGCGGACGCTCAGTCGTTCAGTCAGGTTGCGAGCACGTATCAGCTTGGGATCGGTATGACTCACATAGCGCCTCCAACTGATTTACGGCACTAGCCAAATCGTGAAGTTCCGATTTCAGCGATTGGATGATGTCGAAATGTCCGGAGCCATTCGAATTCGCAGTTGAACTTTTCAAATCCGCAGAACTTCTATTCGGATGGGGAAATGGGATGAGCTTTTGCACGGTTATGCTTTTGACGATATTGACGCAGAATAGTAGATTGTACTGGGCAAGTCTTTGCAATGGCAATCGAAAGCGAAAACACGTCAACGTATGTTTCGTCGCGCAATTCGGTACAGGGCCTGCATATTTCGGAACATCAAAGCACCTGAAGTTTTAAGTAGTTCCTATTGGTCCGCGTTTTATCCAATCGCCCAGAGTAGTTTGGGCTTCCGTTGGATGAGTGCGGTATAAACAGCGCCGCAGGTGGCGTGGATCCTGCGCGCTGTTAGCCGTAGGCTTCACGCGGTTCGGGTCCCAACAGATGCGGGAGGCAAGCGCATGAGTGCCACCCCTTCCTCTGCGGGCATCGGCGTAAGATGGGAATCACCGCGAGAGAACTCGAGCACTGCGTTTGCAGCGAGAAGTTCGGACTTCGGGATGGGCTTGCTATAGTAGAACCCCTGTGCCACAGCGCAGCCGCTTTCAGCCAAGAATTTTTCTTGATCGACCGTCTCCACGCCCTCAGCGACTACATTTTGCCCTAGGCAGCGCGCAATTGAGAGAATTGCCTTGACCAGTTCTCTACTTCGCTTGTCGGATCGATTGATGAATGACCGGTCAATTTTGAGGGTATCAATGGGAAAGTTAGCCAAATAGCTCAGAGATGAGTAGCCGGTGCCGAAATCATCGATCGCTATGGAAATTCCGCTCGCATGCAATTGAGAGAGTGTCGTCGAAACGCCCTCGCAGTTATGGAGCAGGAGACTCTCAGTTATTTCAACCTCGATCCACTCCGCACGACAACCGGTTTCCTGCAATACGTCCGCCACCGTTTGCGACAAACGCGGGCATTGAAACTGCTTAGGAGACAAATTTATCGCAATCTTGTGCGGGGGCAGTCCATCTGCATTCATGACGGCAGCCGTGCAACACGCCTCATGCAGCACCCATCGTCCAAGATCGATGATCAATCCCGTTTCCTCGGCGACACCTATGAATTCTCCCGGAGGGATCATTCCCATCTTCGGATGATGCCATCGTAGCAGTGCTTCTGAACCGATCACCTTTCCGTTGTCCAATAGGACCTTTGGCTGATAATGGAGTTCAAGTTGCTCATGTTTCAAAGCTAGGCGTAGGTCTGATTCTAGCGCTAGGCGCTTTTCAGCCCCAATCGTGAGATCCTTTGAGTAGAAGCGGAAGTTGCTACGCCCCGAGCGCTTCGCCAAATACATCGCAGAATCCGCATATTTCACCAAATCGTCGGGAGCGTCGCCGTCATTTGGAAATACCGATATCCCGATGCTGCAGGATACAAAGATCTCCCTGTCGGAAAGCATGAAGCGTTCGCCGAATGCGGCAAGCATTCTGCTGGCAATTTGAGCCAAATCGTCATTGTCCTGAACATTGGGCAGCAAGACTGCAAATTCATCTCCACCGAGTCTCGCCACGGTGTCGCTGGCACGGACGCCTTTTTTCATGCGTGTCGCCACCTGCCGCAGCAACTCGTCACCGACGGGATGTCCCATAGTGTCATTGATCGCTTTGAAATGGTCCATGTCGATCAGCATCACCCCGGCTCGCTGGCCCGCCGAAGCCGCGTCCCCGATCATCTCGCGTAGCCGTTCATTGAAAAGTGTCCGGTTAGGCAGGCCGGTCAGAGAATCGTAGAATGCCATCTGATGGATTTTCTTACGGGACGTGTCCAGTTCGGTGATATCGCGGGCGACGCCGAGGATCCCCATCAGCTTTCCCCCCGTGAATACCGGAACCTTACGAGTCTCCAAAAGCGTTGATCGACCGTCCTCGTGAGCGGTAAACCGTTCCTCATTGATGAGAATACGGCCGGCTTGCATGGCCTCCTCATCCTTGTCACGAAAAAACTGGGCGAGTTCGGGAGTAAACAGGTCATAATCCGTTTTCCCGACGATTTCCGCTTCTGCCTTGCCGACCAATTCTTCGAAGGCATGATTGCACAACAGATATTTGCCTGTTACGTCTTTCAGCCATACCATATCCGGAATGGTCTGCAGGACACTTAGGAGGCGAGCCCGAGCTTCAATAGTCGTGCCCTCGGCGTGCTTTCGTTCGGTAATATCGCGAGATAACACCAGAAAAGTGACGGTTGAGTGATTGCTGCTTGGTCGCCTTGCGACCGACAGTTCAAACCAACGGGATTCGCCGTTTGGTAGGGCTATACGGACACAACGACCGTAGGAGGCGCCGGTTTCATCGGCTTCTTCAAGAGCCAGCATAGCGATGTCGGCCTGATCTGGAGGGAGCACATCGCGGACAAGCTTGCCGAGCAGCACTTCTTTTCGCTGCGCCAGGATCTCCTGATTCCTTGCCCAGACCTGCAGGTAGCGACCGTCGGCATTTACCTCGAACAGAACGTCAGGAATGGCGGCAATAATTCCCTCTGCGAATTCAAGAGCCTCTTTGAGATCATGCTCCGCACGTTTTCGCTCTGTGATGTCCAACATCGCGCCAACCAAGCCGATCCTGTTACCAGCGATATCAGTGATTGCGGTCTTGCTGAGTAAAAGATCAACGACACCACCATTCTCGGTGGTGGCCTTTGCTTCATATTGCTGAACACCGCCATTTGCAAAAAGCGCCTCGTCCAACGCGGCATACGTCTCGGCTATGGGTGCGGGCACCAAATCGAAAACGGTTTTTCCGATAATATCTCCCTTTGAGCGGCCGGAGAAGCTTTCGAAGGCCCTGTTGCAACCAAGGTGTATCCCATCTCTGTTTTTGAAGAAGACGGGTAACGGGATCGCGTCGAGTACGACGGCACTGGACATCTCTTCGGCGTTGAATGGCAAGTCGATGTTTGTCGCAGGATGCCGGGGATTCGCCCGGAAAGCCTTCTCAAACGGTTGCTTCAGACTTGCGACATCTGCGTCGTGACCGTGCGATGGCCGGACAACGGAGGCTTCCGAAAATGGCGGGGCCGTGCCCGTGGCAAGCGGAGCGCTGGCATTGACCGCGTTGCGGAAGGCTCCACGCCCCTGGTCGATTTGAGCATCAGTCGGCATCTGCACTTCCACAGGCTGTTCGGGGCGGGATGTGCGTTCCGATTGACGTACGTGTTTCATGTGCCTGTCCTGCTTTGTCACGTGGCTGAGCAATCATGCGTCAAGCCAGCATTTTGTTAGGACCGCACAAGTCATTTGGCGGAGTACCATGCCGCTACCCCACCGGGATATCGCTCTCATTCAGAATCATCAAAGACGTGTATTTGCATGTGGTCGGCGACGCCGCCCATATCATTTAGAACGCTTGCCAATCATCATTCGAAGGCGCGAGCACCAGGTTACCACGGCGCATCGGATAGTCTCCGCGGTCAACCATTGTCTGACCGGGCGGGAAGCTCTTCCCAAGTTCGCCCGTGACCTTCTGTGGCTTCCCGCTCTCGTCTTTGAAGTGGAAATGTTTCAACAGTGCGGCTAGGCTTTGGCTCTCTTGAGCGAGGTGCGATCCTGCAGTATTCATCTCCGCGACCATGCTCGCATTTTCTTGAGTGGCATGGTCCATATGGTTAACCGCGCCGTTGATCTCGCGCAGGCCCGACGATTGTTCCTGGGAGGCCGTTGCGATTGCGTCCATATGAAGATTTACATCCTGCACAAGCTCTTCAATCGTTCTCAGGCCCGATCCGGTTTCACTCACGAGCCTTACGCCTTCGTCGACGGCAAGAGCTGAATTGCCGATGAGATCCTTGATTTCTTTTGCCGCTGTCGCTGAGCGCTGTGCAAGCTCCCTGACCTCCTGGGCAACAACCGCAAAGCCTTTTCCCGCGTCGCCAGCACGCGCTGCTTCGACGCCGGCGTTCAGCGCCAGGAGGTTCGTTTGGAAGGCGATCGCGTCGATGACGCTGATGATCTGGGAAATCTGCTTGGAGGAGTTTTCAATGCGATTCATGGCGCCGATAGCATCGCGTACAACCCGACCGGACATTTCCGCATGATCTCGCATCTGTTGGACGGCTCCGCGCGCCTCAGCCGTCCTCTTCGTGGTCGATGCAACGTTGACGGTTATCTCCTCCAACGCCGCTGCAGTTTCCTCGAGCGAAGCCGCCTGCTGCTCCGTGCGTCTTGAAAGATTTTCAGATGCGGCCGAGACGCCCGAGCTGCCATTCGTGACCGTTTCGACTGAATGGCCGACGGTAACAAGCACGTCCCGGAGCTGACGAATGGAAGCGTTGAAATCCCTGCGCAAACTTTCAAACTGTGGCGCTAACGGCTCCTCAATTTCATAAATCAAGTCTCCATCCGCCATCCGCTTCAACCCGGTTGCCAATGCCGTCGTCGCTCGGATGAGGCGCTCTTCTGCTTCTTTTTCCGCCCTTACCTGAATATCCAGCTTCTCTTGGTCAGAACGAATGCGCTCAGCTTCCGCGGATGTCTCCAGGTTACTTTTCTGTATGGCCGCGCCGCGGAAAAACTCAAGGCAACGCGCCATGTCCCCGATCTCGTCGCGTCGGATCGTCAAGGGCACCGGCGCCGACGTATCGCCTTCTGCGAGTGCCTTCATTCGGCTTGTCAGAGTCCGAATGGAGCTTGAAATTCTCCGAACGACCGAAATGCACAAAATGAGTACCGTAGACATGATCAGAAGCGTGGCGCCGGAGTAGCCGATAAAGGCATTGCGAAGATCGGCGTAACGCTGAAATGCCATCTCGTCCAACTCGTCGCCGGTGCGCATAATGAGTGCGGTCAACAAAGCAGCCCGCTGTTGGGTGATTTCATTCCATCGATCCAACGTCTCGGGGGGGAAGGAAACGCCCGGCTGGTTTGCATACATCTGATCGCGAACGCCCGCGATGAACTTGCCTGCGGCGCTGGCCTCGAAGTCGTCATAAGATTTGACGAGATCGGCGGGGAGAAATTCCTGCATCGCAGGCACATAAAGCTGCTTTAGATTTTTTGACTGTAAGAGGGACGAAAATAGATCGACGGACATGGCTGAATTTTTGACGTAGGCTCGGCCGGGCCTGATCTCCAGCAAACTAGCTTCCGTGATCTGCATGAGCGCGTGAAAACCGGTAATTTGGCGTGCTAAATCCAAATCATTGACAGTCGCCCCAGTGCGACGGACGAGCTCCAAGCCCGCAAGGGCAGCTGGGCGCAAAGCAACAGCTCCCTCCGCCTCGCTAGCCGTTCCGTCATCGACGCGCCGGCGGAAGCTATCGATATTGTCCCGCCTTTCACGAATGATCTGTACCGCCCGTTCTATGGCCGGATCGTCGAATGCCTTTTTCCAAGAGTCGTAAGCGGAAAAGACCGCTGTAAAAGCCCTGTCCGATGCAGCTTGCTTTGCCCGACGCACGTCGGCGCCTGCAAACGCTTCCGCCGCTATAGCTTGGGCGAGGAATCCGCCTTCCCGCCCAAGTCGCTGCGTTGTTTGTGCGCTGCGGAAGGTAGAGTATTCTCGGTAATATCCCAGTGATGTTGATACTCCGATGATTACGAACGCCGTCAACGGGATAATTGCCAAAATCATTAAAAGTAGAGATAGCGGCAGTCTCGACATATGTTCCTCATAGACGACTATAAATTACACCGGCTTCCATTAGCGACGCGGTCCAGAACATTGCGACATTGACCGCTATGTGTGAGATGACCTCGGCATAATTACTATAAGATTAACTCCTGTAGTGGTCTTGAACTGCGTTGCGCAGATCGGAACATCGTCGCGTTCAGGGGATCATCTGCAAGACAGATCTTGGGCCGAGGCAGTCGGCTTTTCTGGAGAGTGCTGTTGCTGCAAGCCTTGAGGACGGTCGAGCGTGCCGGCTGATCGTAGCTCGGTCGGCGCAATCTGCTTATGATATACGCAATGTTTCCGAGGGAAGTACCCCATAGCGCTTGCGATAGTCCGCAGAAAATCTGCCTCTATGCACGAAGCCCCATTTCAGAGCGACCTGCGTGACCGAGAGGCCAGGTTCGCCTGTCATCAGTTCCTGATGCACTAATTCCAACCGTAGGTGCTGCAGGAATGCCAGAGGGGTCGTATTCCGAAAGTTGCGAAAACCGCTTTGAAGAGTGCGTCGGCTTACGCCACAAGCCGTTGCGATTTCCTCAAGAGATAGCGGCCGAGTAACATTGGCACGCATATAGTCGACCGCCCGCTTAACGGCCTTGGGTAAGGGTGATTCAGCAACGCGGCATAACTCAGATGAGTAGCGATGCTGCGCAGCTTCGATCAAAAGCTCCATCGTCGTTTCAGTGAGGTGATGAAGTGCTATCGGTGATTGAAGGAGGGTTCCGTCTCGTAATCCAGCATACAGCACTGGTACCAGTTGAACCAAAAGGGAGCCGAACCCGACCGATAGGTCGATTTCTGGCGAAAAATCGAGGCTGCCTCTTATTGGCGTATTGAGCCGACATCCCAAACGGCGCGTCAGCTCATCATGGGCGATCCTAAGCCCCAAATGTTTCCTGGGCCCAATGAATTGGGTCGTACTCGCCGACATACTGTTCACGAAAACGCCCCGCGTTCCCTCTGACGGGATTTGTCTGCCGTCAACGGTAACGACCGATCGCCCATGTAGTGGAAGCATGATGATGTTTGCCTCCGCCGGTCCCCGGTGCTGGACGGTTAGGTCGCCCTCGTAGTGCGCGGCAATAACTGCAATCGGACCATTGGTAATCGCATGTACATCGTAGGCGATCGTCTTATCGCCATGTACATGCGCTTCAGATTGCGGGGAAAGCCTCGAAAGCGCTGCCGCGAGTTCCTCGCTGCAGGTACCTTTGAGCGAGAAATGGTCAATCTTAGAGGGGGACACTCTCAACTCTCCACATCATCACTTCCTTCCCGAAACGGTATTCAAGCATGAGGCCCGCCTATCGCTAACGACAGGCGGACAGGGCAATTGACTTGTCGCGGCCAGTCCTCGCCGTGAATTCGACGCAGTCGAAGTCGCCTAAGTTGATAGTGCGAAGATCAATCATTGTTATATATGGAACTCCGACAGAATTGTTACCTGCTGCCAACCATCGCTTTGCAACCGATTCCCAAATGTCTGGCCTTTGATGGTCTCCATTCACGGCCCAGCAGACTCGGGCGTGCTCGCGCTAGCGACTAAACCTCATCCTTTAAGGTTTCTTTTTGCGTGATCAAACGTGCGGAGTGATGGCCGGAAACAAAGATCCATAGCCAGCTTAGTCCCACTGCCAATCTGCTCCTCGTACCTATCAGGAAGTAGATATGGGCAAGCCCCCAAATCCACCATGCAATTCCGCCCTTGAGCCGGATCTTCCCAAAGTCGATAACAGCCGAATTCGGCCCGATGGTAGCCAGGTTTCCCAGATGCCTATATCTGAACGCACTTGGAGTGGGTGTACCCAGACGTCGTGCTTCAATTACCGAAGCGACATATTTGCCTTGCTGTTTGGCGGCGGGAGCCACTCCGGGGACGGGTGTTCCATCAGCGGCCTTCACGGAGGCAGTATCTCCAATAATAAAAATCTCGGGCTTACCGCCAACAGTCAGATCTGGCTGCACGACCGCCCTACCCGCCCTGTCCTTTTCAGCACCGACCCAGGCGGCGGCGTTCGACGCTTGCACCCCCGCAGCCCAGATGACGGTCCGGCTTGAAACGAACTCATCTCCGATCGCGATGCCGTTCTCGTTGCATGCCGTCACGGGAATGCCTGTTCTCACTTCGACGCCCATCTTGATTAGCGACTGCTCGGCATATCTCGAAAGTGCTTCCGGGAACACGGGTAGGACACGTGGACCTGCCTCGATGAGAAGGATGCGCGCCGATCTGGTGTCGATGCTACGGAACTCCTCAACAAGGGTTCGTTGGGCCAGTTGCGCTATAATCCCAGCCATCTCCACGCCTGTCGGGCCTGCTCCGATTATGCTGAACGTGAGCATTGCCTTCCGCCGTTCGGGATCAGCCTCCAATTCGGCCTTCTCAAACGCGAGAAGAAGCCGCCGCCGGATGGTCGTCGCGTCTTCGAGTGCCTTTAGCCCGGGCGCAAACGGCTCCCACTCGTCCCGGCCAAAATAGGCGTGCCTTGCACCTGTCGCGAGAACGAGCGTGTCATAGGGAATAGCATTCCCATCCTTGAGCGATACTACGCGTGCCTCGGTATCAACGCCAACAACCTCGCCCAGCAGCGTCGATACATCCTTTCGTCCTCTGAACAATGCTCTGATGGGCCAGGCTATCTCCGAGGTTGCCAATACAGTCGTGGCAACTTGGTAGAGGAGCGGTTGAAAGAGGTGATGGTTGCGCCTGTCGACGATCGTTATGGAAGTGTCGGGACACTTGAGGTCCTTCGCTAACTGGAGTCCGGCAAAGCCACCGCCGACTACGACAACTCGATGCGTATCCATTTCGTCTCCCCAAACCTGCGCGCTCGGGGCGCGCGCCTCGTAGAAATGGCCATTGCGCCCGATCAGTCGCTGATACGGGTATTTACATTAATCGACGGTGGACTCACCAACAGTGGAAGAAGAGGCTCCAGCACCCGCTTGACATTAGGATGTTCGCCATGGCCAACGACAGCCGCCTCATTCTGCCAGCCGTCTAAGATGATGAAAGTGTTCGGATCGTCCGACCGCTGGTAGAGGTCGTAGTAGAGACAACCAGACTCTTCGCGGGCGGGTCCAATGAATTCCTGAAGGAGTTCTTTTACGCGATTTCGATTTTGGGACGTGGTTTTGAATTCAACGACAAGGTGCTGTTCCTCTGACTTCTTCGATGTCATTTGCGCTGGCTCCTAATTGAAAACGACGACCGGCTTGATCACTCGCCCGGCTTCGGCGTCCGCGATCGCTTCGTTGATCTTCTCGAAGGGATACTTGGTGATCAATTTTTGGAAGGGGAAAAGCCCAGCCTGATTAAGATCCATCATCTGCGGAATGAACAGCTGTGGAATCTGATCACCAAGGATCGCACCCTGGATCTTGCGATTGAACACCATTAGATCGAGGGGGATGGGAATGTCGTTCCCGAGCGCGTCGAGGCCGAGCAAGACAACGTGCCCGCCGGCACGGGTGCACTTGATCGAGTTCAGAATAACCGGAATGATGCCAACTGCGTCGATCGCGAAGTCGGCACCGCCGCCCGTCAGCGCATGGATCTGGTTGACTACGTCGGGATCTTTGCCGTTGATCGCATGTGTGGCACCAAGCCCCATGGCCATGTCTAGCCTCTGCTGATTCAGATCTATGATGATAATCTTGCTGCACCGACGAACTTTGGCGGCCATCACGGCGGCCATGCCGACAGCACCTGCGCCGAAAACGGCTATCGTCGACCCTATTTCCGGCTTCATCGCGTTTATCACTGTTCCTGCACCCGTTGCCATGCCGCACCCGAGTGGCGCAGCGTCGGTAAGGTCGAGGTCTGTTTTCGGCAAAAGCGCTGCATTGTTTTCAGTCGCAAGGATATGCGTCGCAAAGGACGACTGGCCCACGAAATTGCTGCCAATGCCAACTTCATCGCAGAGCAATGCCTTCTTACCATTCGGACGAAGCCCCGTAAGATTGTACTGGGTATAATTTTGGCAGTTCATTGGGTGAGAACGGCGGCAGTCGGCGCAGAATCCGCATGAGCTCTGGCTCAGTGCGACGTGATCACCCACTTTGAGGCTCTGAACTTCTGGTCCGACCGCCTCGACGACGCCGACGCCTTCGTGCCCCGGGATCACCGGTGCCGGCGGGCCAAAAATACCGTCGCGAAGCAGCAAGTCCGTGTGGCAGATCCCGCTCGCAACCGTGCGAACCAGGATCTCGTTGCCTTCGGGGTCAGCCAGTTCGAGTTCACGGAACTCCAGCGGGCTCTTTGGCTTCACGGCGACAGCCGCAGTGATTTTCACCATTATATTCTCCTGCGTTCTCCCGCAATTGCTACGGGAATGACTTGATCGGCCCGACGGACTAGACGCGACCCGCGCGCGCACCGTAGATGATTGCGGCAAATGCAATGATCACGCCCTGGACGATAAGCTTGCCCGGCTCCTGGATGCCGAAGACGGTCAGCATCGCGAACAGGAAGCTGAAGGCAACGACGGCAACGAACGGCCCGGCGACGCCGCCCCGGTCGACGCCGAACGTCACACCGCCGAGGATCGTGGCGGCGAGAGCATTCATGAAGGTGTCGAAGCCTGGCTTGATGGTGCCGACCGCCAACGCGGATACCTGGACCAGGGCCGCGATGCCTGTCAGGGCGCCCGCGAGCGTGTGCGAGACAAAAATCGTACGTGCCAACGGAATTCCTGTAGTTTCCGCCGCCCTCGGATTGTCGCCGACGGCCCTGAAGTAACGCCCGACGATGAGAAAGCGAAATGCGATAGAAATCAGGGCGGCGATGACGATCCACAGGACCACGGAATAGGAAAGGCCGTGGATATTGCCGCTCGTAAGTATTCGAAGCCAGCTTGGCGTTGAACCGGGCGCGCGGCCGGCGCTCATGTATTGGACGATCCCAATCAGAATGGCCGAAACACTTAGTGTGGAGATAACGGCAGAAGCGCGCACGTATGCTACGAGTATTCCGTTTACACCCCCCACAGCTAGCCCAATCACAACAGGCATGAGGACGGTCATTAGCGGTGGATAGTTGTTGAGCTGGCCCGAGCTGGCCAGATAAATCGCGAACGCGAAAATACCGCTGACAGAGAGATCGATGGATCGCACCCGCATGACAAGCGACTGGGCGAGCACCGCGATCCCGAGCGGCGCTGACTGCTTGAGGATTACAAACCAGTAGTTGGGATTTATGAGCGTGGCGCTCACTGCTGGAGCAACCGCAACCAGGATTGCGAGCACATAGTATGCGGGCGGTAGCCCGAGTATCCACGAAATGGCGCTCTTACCCCTCAATGAGCGAGATGGTGCTTCAGTTTTCGAGTCTGATGTGGTCATCGAGAAGTCCATTTCTTTCAAAGTCCGATTGTTTTGCGTCGCTGCGAAACGACGAGTACGAGAAGCAACACACCCTTGACGACCGACTGAAGAAATGCAGAGACGTTGGCCAGATTCATCACATTATTCACTGTCCCGAGGATCGCCGCGCCAACGACGGTTCCCACAATGCTTCCGATGCCCCCGGCGAGGTGGACCCCACCCAATGCTGCAGCCGTTACAGACTCAATCCCGAATGAAGCGCCGCCCTTAGGATCACCCGATGCAAGGCGACCTGCAAGAAACATCCCCGCAGCGCATGCGAATAGAGCGGAAAGAACATACGCTTTGATGATGGTGCGCTCGACGGGAACACCGTTCATCCGTGCGTTGAAGTCATTGCCGCCGGAAGCGAAGAGGTAGAGGCCGAAGGGACGACGATAGAGAATCCAGGATGCGAAGAGCGATGCCGTGATCAACCAAAACAATGAGTTAGGTACGGGGCCGATGGATCCGGCTACCGAGCCGGAAAGCCACTCCGGCACGCGCCCGCCTGGGATTGGCAAAATGATCAACGCGATACCTTGGCCGATGCCCATTGTTGTCAGCGTCATGATGATTGGATGTACATTGAGGCGCGCGACACCGTAACCGTTCGCTACTCCGAACCCCATCGCCACCGCGATGCAGATAAGCACGCGGGTTATCTCAGGAAGATCAAGCGTCATGATCGTCGTCGTTAGACTGATGACGGACCCAACCGACACGTCGAGGCCGCCAGTGAGAATGACGAACGTCTGACCGAGAGCCGAGATGACGAGCACCGTCGATTGCGCCAGGAGATTAGACAAATTCTCCGGATCCATGAAGTCCGGCAATAATATTACCGAGGCGACAACCATCACCAGGAGCGTTCCAATGGAAAGCCCGATCGCTCCCGCGCGATAAGGGAGCTTCAGGCGACTGGCAAATGAATTCATAAGTTATCCTCCTCAATGCACCGCAGCACGGGGATCCGGTGACGCACTCGCCCCCAGCGCAGTCTCGAGGATTCTTTCCTCGGTCGCCCCCTCTGCGGACATCTGCCCGACGATCTTCCTGTCATGAACGACCAAAATGCTGTCGCAGAGCCCTATAAGCTCAGCGTGCTCGCGCGACGAAACCACGACCGCACCGCCACGATCACTGAAGTCCCGCAGCAATCTGTAAATCTCTGCCTTTGCACCGACGTCGACGCCGCGCGTGGGCTCCTCAATAACGAGGATGTCCACTCCGGAGAGCAACCAGCGGCCCAGCAGCACCTTCTGCTGATTCCCGCCCGAGAGTTTACCTACGGGCGCATTGGGATCGGCGGCCGCAACTCGTAACGACTTGATCACCTCGCGGACCCTCGACGCCGATCGCCACGCAACGCTTGCCATATTCCGATTGAGCTGTTTTCCCAGCGCGATGTTGTCGTAGATAGGCAGGCGCAGGAACAGCCCTTCCTGCTTCCTGTCCTCAGGGATAAAACCGATTCCTGATGCGACCGCGCGAGCGAACCCTGACCCTACATTCACCACGTGCATGCTGTTGTCGGGGCCGGCACGCCACACGGCGATGGCCTTTGGCGATTCAACGCCCACAATGGCACGCATTATCTCTCGCTGGCCCTGTCCTTCGAGCCCTGCCAGCCCGATGATTTCACCTTTTCTGACAACGAAAGTGACTGTCGAGCTGCTGTCGTCGAGGCGCAAGTCCGAAACCTCCAGCATTGCCGCTCCGGTGGCCTGCGAGCGCGGCGGAAAGAAGTTCTGAAGTTCGCGACCAACCATTGTCGCTACCAGCGTTTGCAAGTTGAAGTCCTGCGCTCTTGCAGTCCTTACCCAAGCGCCATCTTTCATGACGGTGATGGTGTCGCATAGTTCGAAGACTTCATTCATGCGATGAGAGATGTAGACGACAGCCTTATGTTGAGCCTTAAGGTCGCGGATAACCTTGAAAAGATGCGCGACATCGGTCGAGTTCAACGCCGCCGTTGGCTCGTCGAAGATGAATACGTCCGCGTTCGACGTAAGTCCCTTCGCGATCTCTACTGCCTGCTGCTGCGCGACAGTCAGTGTCTCGACGATCGCGGTTGCGTCGAGCTGTGGAAATACGTCAGCCAGCAAAGCGCGAGCGCGTTTCACTACCTCGACGCTATCGATCGAACCGTCAATGCGACGAGGTTCGTGGCCCAGGAACATGTTCTCAGCAACGGTGAGATTGGGGATCAGGGTAAACTCCTGAAACACCGTCGACACTCCCGCCAACCGTGCCTCCTTAGGGGAACGGAAATTGACTTCCTCCCCGCGGAGCCGAACACTTCCTGCGCCCGGCTGATATACCCCCGCCAGAATACGCATCAGGGTGGACTTCCCCGCGCCGTTTTCCCCCATCAGAGCGTGCACGGAGCCACGTTCCAGGGAAAAGCGAACGTCCGAAAGGACTTTCGTGAAACCAAACGATTTGTTGATGCCGACCATCTCGACAAGCGTGCTCATGGGAATTTCCATCTTCGACAGGGATACGGGCACGAGTGATCGTGCCCGTAGTTCATCAAGCCTTGAAATAATCAAGGAGCTTTTCGTTCGGCATTTCGGTCGGCGCCCAGTACGCATCAGTGAGATCTGCGCGATAGAACTGGGAGAGCGTCTCGTCGGTGATCGGCTTGGGGCGGTTCGTCCAGTTACGCTGAATCGGCTTCCCATCCAGCAAGGCGAAGGCGGCCCGTAGCGCGGCAGTAGACAGAGCGGGTGGGCAAATCGGACCGATCGAGGAAAGTTTTTCGTCATTCCAACGACGCATCCAGCCGTTAAGTGCTTCGCCCGTGATTGGCGGGATCGTTGAGGCGCCAGCCTCCTGCAAGGCATCCAAAACGCCAAGAGACATGTTGGCTCCATCGGTCCAGATGCCCGCGACATCTGGGTCGGAGAGATACAAGCTTTCGGCGATCTTCTTTGAGTCCTCATAAGACCAGCTTCCGTGCTGGGTCGACGTGATCTGAAGTCCAGACTTGCTGAAGACTTCCATGGCGCCTGCATAACGATCTGCATCGATGGGATGCCCGGCGACGCCACGCAGAACCCATACCTTGCCCTTGTTGCCAAGCTTGTCGACGAGGAACTGAGCCATCACGCGCCCGAAATAGAAGTCGTCGCCCTGGACCTGAACCGTAAACTCCTCGGTGTCGACGCGTCCGAGATAGACTACGGTTGGAATGCCAGCAGCCTTTGCCTTCTTGATGCCCTCGACGGCGGAACCGGTGGTTAGCGGTGCGATGATGATCGCATCGACCTTCTGGGCGATCAGATCCTCGATATCGGCAACTTGTTTGGAGGCATTGAGATCAGCGCTCCGGAACTGGTAATCAGCGATCCGATCCTTGTTCTTTTTTATTTCATATTCGGCTTCAAACGCCGTCTGGTAGGTATGCGTTGAACCAGCGAGGCCGTAGTGGCTGTGTCCGATCTTCCACGGGCCTGACTTCTTGAACTTACCCGCGTCGACAATTGGGTTGGCGCCTTCGGAGGGCCAAGTGTCAGGTAGGAGACTGATCGCGTCGTCGGCGCGAAGAATCCCCGGCATTCCGAACGTGCCGGCTACAGCAATTGCCCCGCTCGCTTGTAGAAATGTACGTCTCTTCATGAAAATTCCTCCTCCGGCCGCTCTGGGCGGCATTGTCTGTTAAGGCGAGAGCCTTGCCTTCCCAAGCCGTGCCGGACTCTCCTCAATACGGCGGAGTGCATTGGTATGAGCTATCAGACAATCTGTCAATAAATATAAACTTCGACGTTTGTTTTTTCGACATCGTTTTGTTTTCACTTGCACATAGTCGCACTTGACGGATTGTCCGATAGTGCGACAATATTCGTGTTCGCTAAATCGATGGGAGGGTTATGAATGTCCACTCTGGTGATTGTCCGGCATGGCCAAAGCGAAGGGAACGCGCGCGGGGAGTTCACGGGTACGAGCGACGTGCCGCTCACACAGGAGGGCTGGTCTGAGAGCAGGCGAGCCGGCTCACTGCTCGCGAACCTCGGCATCTCGTTCGATATTGCGTTTAGCTCTGCCCTCTTGCGCACAGTCGACACTTGCAGAGCGATTTTGAACGAAACCAACGGCGATCTGCTGGAGCCAATCAGGAGAACCGAGTTGAACGAACGCGACTACGGACAGCTCACCGGCATCAACAAGAACGTGGCACGTGAGCGGTGGGGCCAGGATGTTGTCCAGGTTTGGCGCCGCTCGTACAGCACTCCACCACCTGGGGGAGAAAGCATACGGGACATAAGCGCGAGGGTTCTGCCCTTTTTGATAAGCGAAGCGTTCCCCCCCTTGTTGAGAGGGAAATCGGTTCTTGTGGTGGCCCACGGGAATACGATCAGGTCACTAAAGCAGGGCATCGAACGCCTCACGATCCAGGATACGCTCGCTATTGAGTCACCGACCGCCGCGCCAACTGTATACCGGATTGCGTCGGACCTCTCGATCATCGAGAAGACTAACGTCCTGGTTGGTACTGTCTGTTAAGCCTGGCTGGCAGTAGCATCGTTTGTAGTCGGTTGAACTTGGCAATACCGGTGTCTCGAAGCTGTCGATAGCCTTCAGAACCGGCTCGACGTCGGCAAGCGACGCCATCCGGCTCGCCTCACACGTTGCTACTAAATTTTCGTCTGCCGATCTTTCAGCCCAAAGCGGGACAAGACGCATGCTCCCTTTCGAACATGCATCGGAACCCTTTGATCACTTCAAATCAGCGTTCACTCGTGACTTTGCAAAAATGCAGCCCTGCTCCGGTTGAACTGATCTAATTTAATAGAGTAATTATTGACTGATTGTCTGACGATGAGTACGTTCGCGCGAATTGCGTTGTGAGCCTTGGAGGAACAGTTACATGAAGCAGGCATATGCGGCGGTCTCGCGCGAAAAGGCGAAGCCCTTGATCTTGGAGTGCATAGGGATTGAGGAACCTCGTGCAGACGAGATTTTGGTCCGCATCGTCGCATCGGGGGTATGTCATACCGACCTGGTGGTCAGGGACCAGGGATATGACGTACCTCAACCTGTTGTGTTGGGACACGAAGGCTCTGGCGTCGTCGAGGCCGTCGGGAGCGCAGTTAAAGATCTTGTGCCCGGTGATCACGTTGCTTTGAGCTACGCCTATTGCGGCAAGTGCGAAAAGTGCCTTTCCGGTACACCTTTCTACTGCGAGGACTTCTTCGGTCGCAATTTCCGCGGCACTCGTCCGGATGGCACCTGCCCGATCCATGATTCTCACGGGAAACAGATTAGTGGCTGCTTCTTCGAGCAGTCGTCATTTGCAACCTACGCCATCGCCAGCGAACGAAACGCCGTGAAGGTTGCAAAGGATGTTCCACTCGAGTTGATCGGACCGCTCGGGTGCGGGCTTCAGACCGGTGCTGGCGCGGTACTGAATTGCCTCAAGCCGAAGCCCGGCTCGTCAATAGCAGTGTTCGGTGCTGGTGCGGTTGGCATGGCGGCTACGATGGCCGCGAAAATCGCCGGATGCGCGACCATCATCGTGATCGACTTGAACGATGAACGGCTGGAACTTTCGCGCGAACTCGGGGCGACGCACACGATAAATGCCCGCAAATTGGACAGCGTTGCCGCGATCAGGAAGATCGTCCCCGCAGGCGTTGATTTCAGCTTGGAATGCACGAGTTCGCCGCGAGTTTTCCGTCAGGCAGTCGACTGCCTTGGTACGCCGGGAACATGCGGTCTCGTTGGCTCGTCCGCTCTCGGCACTGAAGGCACGATCGATATCGGGAACTTCCTTTTCGGCCGCACATTGATCGGCGTTGTCGAAGGACAAAGCGTTCCGTCCGAGTTCGTCCCGCAGTTGATCGAGTATTGGCAGCAGGGACTTTTCCCGTTCGACAAACTGGTTCAGTTCTATGACCTCGACCAGATCAACGAGGCGATGGCTGATTCCGAGAGCGGCAAAGTCATTAAGCCGATCCTTCGCATGAAGCATTAGTTTTGCGAGACTTTTCGAAAGACAAGACGGACCGCGATTAAATGCGATCCGTCGGAACAGCCGTGCTCAAGACGAGATATGGTCGAACGCTGCTTTCGATGCAATCGCGGGCCACATCACTCCGATAGGCCTGCACGAATGATGTGCTGGCAGGGCCCACGCAAAAGCTCTAGGACTCTGCCGGTCAAAGGCGGCCCCCTACAATCACCGGCAGGTAAGTGGCGAGGGCGGCTCCGTTATCCAAGGGGTCCAGAGAACACCTGCGCGCCAAACACTGAAAAGACGTTGCTCCGGCCGACGTGTTCAGCTGACGTGTCCTGGTCCAACAGGTGGCCAAACCGATCGCGCTTTGTCTTAAAATAAGTGATGTTGGACGCGCTAGATGCGGCGATCAGACTCTGGCGAGACGACACGATGACGCCTGACGTTCGCAGCGCCTCTATTTTTGTAGGATTGTTGGTCAGAAGCCGAACGCTGCCGATACCGAGGTCGCGGATGATATCCGCCGCTGCGTTATATTCGCGGGAATCAGATGCGAAGCCGAGTTCCCAATTTGCCTCAAGAGTATCACGACCATGATCCTGCAGGCTGTAAGCCGCAATTTTGTTTCCTAAGCCAATGCCACGCCCCTCTTGCCCACGCATGTAGATCACGCAACCAGCGCCCGCTAACTGGACCGCCCGAAGAGCCATTTCGAGCTGTTGACCGCAGTCGCATCGCATGGACCGGAACGCCTCACCTGTCAGACATTCAGAATGCACCCGTACCAGAACGTCTTCCTTCTCGCACAACTCGCCAAGTGTCAAAGCTAAGTGTTCCGTTCCCGTCAAACTATCGCGATAAGCAATTGCCTTGAAATCCCCAAACCGCGTTGGCATAAAGGACTGCGCGTAACGCTTTACCCTCGTATCACGACTCCTGCAGTACTCAATCAAAGCGTCGATCGTTACTATGTGCAGGCCATGTTCGATTGCGAACTTCTCGAGATCTGGCAGTCGAGACATGGTTCCGTCGTCATTGGCGATCTCGCAGATTACGCCAGCCGGCGCCAGGCCGGCAAGTCGTGCAAGATCCACGGCAGCTTCGGTGTGGCCAGGACGGCCCAGGACACCGAGACGATTTGCACGCAAAGGAAAAATGTGACCCGGTCGCGATAGGTCTTCCGGCCGCGTCTGCGGATCGATGAGCGACTTGACGGTTGCTGCTCGATCTTCGGCTGAAATCCCTGTCGTTGTGCCGTGTTTGCAATCGACGGAAACGGTAAATGCCGTCTGCAGTGAGTCCGAATTACGTGTGACCATCAGGGGGATCTCGAGTTTGTCGAGACGTTCGGCTGGAAGTGGCACGCAGATAAGGCCTCTCGCATATTTCATCATGAAAGCGATGTGCTCAGCTGTTATTTTTTCGGCAGCAACGACTAGGTCGCCTTCATTCTCCCGGTTTTCGTCGTCGACCACGATAACCATCTCGCCCGCTTCGATCGCCTCGATCGCCTCATCTATGCTCGAAAAAGACATGGAATCCTCCTCCTTATTATGGGCTGACGGCGCGACGCGCGGCATCGAGCTCTCTGTCGACAAGCGCGCGCAGGTTCTCAGAAAGAGCATCGTTCTGAAAATCTTCATCGAGAGCGAAAATGAAACGGCTATGTATTTGCGCTTCGAAAAAGTCGAATAAGGCTTCCATCGAGGCTTCGACGAGCGGCTTGTGACTCGATGCTTTACCGGTTGCAAAAGGGATCACATAGCGGCCCTTAAGCGCTTTCATGTCGACAAGGTCGAATAAATGCTTCAGCAACCCAGTGTAAGATGCTTTGTAGACCGGACTACCAACAACTAGCACGTCACTAGCCAAAATATCGTTGAGTGCCGCTTTAACAATCTCAGCGGCGCTGGAGGGCAACACTGTTGCCCCAAGGTGCGGATGAAGGTCGACAAGGTCCCAGCAGCTTGCTTCGTTGCCGGACGCGCGCACCCGATCCACCATGAAGTCTGCTACGGCCCGGGTTTTCGAGGGGCGCGATAAATTCCCCGTTATTACAACAACTTTCATGTCACAGGACTCCCAACATTCTCGCATAAGACAATCTTACAATTTTCACTCACACCGCAATGGAGGTCGTTGAGGACCCGTGGGGGCAAAAATAGTCCTGCGGTGTCCTGAGCCCTCACAACCCGTAATTTCCCAACCTCGAAGGCTGGATTGCTTCGCAGAAGTCTTCTGTCTCGTACGACTTTATTCTCTCAATGGGTGGGCTCGCCGTGCAAGCGCACCTACTGTCTGCAATCCCTGCCGCTTTTACCGACCCAGCACGTTTGCGTTAGAACCTCCTGGACACGGAATGAGGCGTTGCCGCTTGATATACGGTCGCCGTGGCTCCACCTCAGTTACGACAGGTAGTATCCCGGTCACTTACGGGAACTCTGGTGAGCTTGCCTTCGATGGATCATGGGCGAGCCAAGGTTCCGCATGCGATACCCACACGTTTGACATCGGCACACTTCCAGGATCGGTATCGAACGTGCCGGCTCTAACGACTTTGAGCTCCGGGCTGGCCGGCCGCTCCGCATAAACGTGCGAGCCACATACCGAACAAAACCACCGCAGCTTTCCAGGCGTCGATTCGAAGCTATGAAGCGTATCTTGGCCTGTAAGGATCTTGAAGTGCTCGCTTTTCACCTTCGCAGCGGTATTGTGATCAGCGGCGTGTGACTTCCGGCATGTTTGACAGAAGCAATTCCACATGGGTCCATCAATTTCCTGAACCTGGTACGTTACCGCTTTGCATTGGCATGATCCGAAGATTGGCATCGGGTATCCTTTCACTGATTCATTACGTTGATTTCAAATTTCTCGTCGCCGCTAAGCCAGCGTTTGATGTTGCGCGCAGCCTGGCGGATGCGGTGTTCGTTCTCGACGAGCGCCAGACGGACGTAGTCGTCGCCCATTTCGCCGAAGCCGATACCCGGTGCAACGGCGACGTCGGCCTTCTCGACCAGCAGCTTGGAAAACTCCAGCGAACCGAGATGACGGAACTTTTCCGGGATCTTTGCCCAGGCGAACATGGTGGCAGCCGGCGGCGGCACGTCGAAGCCGGCCTTCCCGAAGCTTTCGACCATGACGTCGCGGCGACGCTTGTAGACGTTGCGAACCTCCGCAATGTCGGAACCGTCGCCGTTCAGCGCATGGGTCGCGGCCACCTGGATCGGCGTGAAGGCGCCGTAGTCGAGATAGGACTTGACGCGGGTGAGCGCCGCGATCAGCCGCTCGTTGCCGACGGCAAAGCCCATGCGCCAGCCGGGCATGGAAAAGGTCTTCGACATCGAGGTGAATTCGACGGTCACATCCATTGCACCCGGCACTTCGAGAACCGATGGCGGCGGAGCGCCGTCGAAGTAGATCTCGGAATAGGCAAGGTCGGAAAGCACGATGATGTCATGCTTCTTGGCGAAGGCGACGACGTCCTTATAGAAATCGAGCGTCGCGACGAGGGCCGTCGGGTTCGACGGATAGTTGAGGATCAGCGCCAACGGCTTCGGGATCGAATGCCGGACCGCCCGCTCCAGCGGCGGGAAAAAGCTCTCATCCGGCTCAACCGACATCGAGCGGATCACGCCGCCCGCCATCAGGAAACCGAAGGCGTGGATCGGATAGGTCGGGTTCGGGCAGAGGATCACGTCGCCGGGCGCGGTGATCGCCTGCGCCATGTTGGCGAAGCCTTCCTTGGAGCCCAAGGTGGCGACCACCTGGGTATCCGGGTTGAGCTTGACACCGAAACGGCGGGCATAATAGGCGGCCTGGGCACGGCGCAGCCCCGGAATGCCCTTGGAGGAGGAATAGCGGTGGGTGCGCGGATCCTGCACGACCTCGCACAGCTTGTCGACGATCGACTGAGGAGTGGGAAGGTCGGGGTTTCCCATGCCGAGATCAATGATATCGGCGCCGCCCGCTCGCGCGCTTGCTTTCAAACGGTTGACCTGTTCGAAAACATAAGGCGGCAAACGTTGAATTCTGTGAAAGTCCAGCACACTATTTCCAATCAAATCGCAGATACCTCCCGCGCCGATTATAGAAACCGACGCGGGAGGCTGGGAGGTCTCCTTCCGGAGAACATTCATTACTTCTTCGGCCGCCAAGCTAACGGATCTTCAGGACGTTCGAAGTAGTTTGCAGCGACGTCTGCAGGCCACCAGCCGTTGTTCTTCGGCTCGATCCAATCCGTGGAATTGGGATCGCAATCTTCCTTCAGCACTTCCTTCACGTCATCAATGGTGTAAGGAAGCGCAGGACGAAGAATCGACTGGATCTTTGGTCCCTGGCCTTCGAGCGTTCGCATCATGACGTCCCACACAAGGCGGGCATCAGACCGCGGCGGCCAGAAATGGAAGCTCTTGCTTATGAAATCAGGGTTCTTACGCCAGTAGCAGGCTGCCGAAGCCTCACCCCCGAGCACGATAGGCATCATGTCGCGGCCGGATTGCTGTACTGCGTTCACGACACCGTTTTCTGAAGCGGACTGAACGAGAATGCCATTAACCTCAGCAAGATTGGTGGCAAGAAACTTCTGAACCTCAACCTGGGCGACCTGGTCGGTCCATTTGCCAGCTATCGTGCCTACAATTTTGATACCGGGGAATTTATCGAACGCGTTCTTCGCGCCGATGTCGAAGCTGTCCGATGATGCGAAACCGGGGATGCCCGATACCATCAGGACGTTGCCTTTTTCACCGATTTCCTTGGCAAGCCATTCAGCAGCCTTGTAGCCACCGTCGGTGTTATTCTCTGTGGCATTGATTGCGTAGGGTGATGTGACATAGCCCGAGACTGAGAAGACTGGCACGCCTTTCGAATGAGCATACTCTATGGTCTTGTTAAGTGCGGTAATGTTCGAGCAGCAAATGACGATCGCATCAACACCGTCGTCAACCATCTGCCGCATCTGCTGGATTTGGACAGCGTCTTTGAGGTCAGACTGCGTGACGATTAGATCGGAGACTAGGCCTGCTTCCTTATATCTCGGAAGCAATACGTTGGTGAATTCGTCCAGGATGTTCGCGCGCCAGGTATTACCGGCATATGTGGATGCATAACCAATTTTCCACGGCGGTGGACGTTTTGGAACAAAATCTTTGTACACCGTCCCCCCGAGCGGAATGGCGGGATCGATATTCTCGTAAAGCGCCTTTTGGTCCGGCGGCAACGAATCGAGGCCGTCAGCCTTCGCCACGCCGTTCATGTGATAAAGGCTCGACAGCGTAAAAAGCGCTGCAACGATTTTCTTCAGCATTCAGGGCCTCCTCCCCTTGTGGTTCCGCTCAACCGCCGGCCCCTTTGGCCGCCAGCCGCGAAAATCCTGCCAGAATCTGGCAGAGTTCGTGTCGGGACGGCAATCGCCGTCCCGAGGACTGGTTCAGTTGCGCAGACCGGCTTGCTTGAGCAGCGGCATGACACGGTCGTTAAAGAAGGGAAGTTCCTCGTTGTAATCGACCATTGTCAGCAAGGCGCCGTTGACGCCTGTATTGCTGAGATCCACGAGCTTGTCGGCGACTTGTTCTGGATTGCCGACGATCGGGTATCCACCCCAGCCAGCGACGAAGCGTTCCTTGAATTTTTGATACATTTCGGCAGAATGGTTTTGAGATTGCACCTGCAGAACTTCACAGATGTTCTCGCATGCCTCCCAGTCACCCTTCTGGTTGACGTAGTAGTCGTAGTATTCCTTTGCTTCCTTCTCCGTTTCGCGAACGATAACGGGGCAAGCTGTGAATGTGCCAAGATCACGGTTATATTCAGTACGCGCCAGGTCCTTCACCTTTTTGACCCAGGCAGCGCCGGATTCCATGTCTTGCATGAAGCCGAAGTTGAAGTCGCAGAACTTGGCGGTGAAATGCAGTCCCTTGCCCGAGGCGCCGGCGCAGATCAGGAGCGGGCGACCCGCCTTGTTGTAGGGTTTGGGTTCACTGAAGGCGTCTTTGACTTTGAGGAACTCGCCTTCGAAGGTAACGCCATTGCGTTTCCAGAGCGTCTCGACGATATCCATCCATTCAGTGGCGTATTCATAGCGGGTGTCGTGCTCCATCATAGGAACTCCGAACATTTCCATTTCGGGAGTGAACCAGCCGGTAACGAGATTGAGGCCGTATCGACCCTTCGAGATGTGATCGATTGTTGTCGCCATCTTGGTTGCAACAATCGGGTTTAGCGTCGGAATGTGAGTCGTTGAGAAGAACTGGAGCTTCGTGGTGACCGCCGCGAGAGCGGCCGCCCAGGTGAACGTATCCATGTTCACGCCATTGAAGTTTGAAGGACCGCCAAAACCACGCCAGCGTGCAATCGGCACCATGCATTCCCAACCGGCTGCCTCAAGCTTCTTTGCAATCTCGACGTTGTGGTCGAAGGTAGGTTCGAACGTTGTCTCAGCGAGCGTAATCGCGCATGCATTCGAGCAATTCGTGCCAAATACGCCGAGCTTGAGCTTGTTATCATTGAACATTGGGTTTCCGGCAGCGCGGAAATCGTCTTGTGCGGTCACTGTAGTCCCTCCTCGGGCTGGCAACGGATGATGCTCAGCCCACTCAAATGCGTTGAATAACTAGATGCCCATCTCGTCGAAAACTTCCGCTGCCACGCGGAAGCTGTCGATGGCCGCAGGAACACCGCAGTAAATCGAAACCTGGAGGAAAACCTCCCGAATTTCCTCTTTGGTAAGACCGTTGTTGATTGCTCCGCGAACATGCAGTTTCAGCTCATGCGGACGATTGAGGGCCGAAATCATCCCGAGATTGAGGATGCTGCGCTGCTTGCGCTCCAGGCCCGGCCGATTCCAAATCGCGTCCCAGCAGTATTCTGTGACGAGGGTTTGCATCGGCCAATTGAAGTCGGTGGCTTTGCTGACCGACGCATCAACATAGCCCCCCCCCAAGACTTCGCGCCGGGTCTTTAGTCCGCGCTCAAAGCGCTCTGTGACTTCACGTCCATGAATTTCTCTTGCGGGTGCCATATTGCTCACGCTTTTCTCCTTGCCGCCCTTGGGCTTTCGATGAGTGATGTGATTGGTGGTTAAAGCCACCTACTATGCGGCCGATCCACTGATGGACGACGACCTGACGAGTTGACCGTTTTCGTAGAGAAGCGGCGCGATTGACTCGATGAACCGTGCTTCGAGCACTTCTCCGAGCACAACATCATGCGTTCCAACGTGAACGACATCTTTTAGCTTGCAGACAAACGCCGCCTGCGCATCGGACAGGACCGGCATGCCGTCGAGAGACAGCCACTCGCCGTAATGAAAGCGCTCTTCACCCTTCAATTGCCCACTGAACAGCGGCACAAGATCGGCATGTGAAAGATGCAGCATGTTCACGGCGAACTTCCCGGAGATCTTCAAAGGCTGATTCACCGAAGCCGATTGGTTGATGCAGACAAGAACAGTTGGTGGGTCCGCGGTAACCGACTGGACCGCGGTGGCGGCCATGCCATGACGGACCCCGTTGAGTTCGGTCGTGATCAAGCAGATGGTTGATGTGAACCGACGCATAGCTGCCTTAAAAGTCAACTGCGCCTCAGTGCTGGTATCGGCCATATTGTCCTCCCACGGCCAAATTCGATCGAGCCTAGATAAACAGATCAGCAGACAATCTGTCAACTGGATTTTCACAATTGACAGATTGTCTGCTAAAATGTCTTCTAAGGCACCCAAAAATGAGGAGATGGTCGATGGATTTGAATCAAAGAGTTTGTATCGTCACAGGGGGCGGCAGCGGCATTGGTCGTGCGACAGCCGAGCTTTTCGCAAAGAACGGCGCCTATGTGGTTGTTGCTGATGTCAATGAAGACGCCGCGGTTCGTGTGGCGAACGAGATCGGCTCGAAGGCTTTCGGTGTTCGCGTCGACGTCTCGTCCGCCAAGGACGCGGAAAGCATGGTTGAGAAGACGACCGCAAAGTGGGGCCGGGTCGACGTGCTCGTCAATAATGCCGGGTTCGGAACGACGGGGAATGTGGTGACCATTCCTGAAGAAACTTGGGACCGGATTATGTCCGTAAACGTCAAAGGGATCTTCCTTTGCTCAAAGTACGTCATTCCTGTTATGCGACGGAACGGCGGAGGTTCGATCATCAATACGACTTCCTACACCGCAACCTCAGCAATCGCGGACAGGACTGCCTACGTAGCATCGAAAGGAGCAATATCTTCGCTGACGCGCGCGATGGCCATGGATCATGCGAAAGAGGGAATTCGTGTCAACGCGGTCGCTCCAGGGACAATCGACTCTCCTTACTTCACGAAAATCTTCGCCGAAGCGAAGGACCCCGCGAAGCTTCGCAGCGATTTCAACGCCCGTGCCGTCATGGATCGGATGGGGACAGCTGAAGAGATTGCTGAAGCAATGCTTTTTCTTGCGTCCGATCGTTCGAGGTTCGCGACCGGTAGCATTCTGACGGTCGATGGCGGCTCCTCGATCGGAAACCACCTGGTCAAGTGAAGGAAAGGGCGGCACTCGTCATGCCCTTACATTTGAGGCAGGAACACCGGGTATAAGGCTCCAGCCTCGTTGATCATTGACGTGTTCCTAACCCGTCAATGACAGCACAGAGCTGTTGGCCTAGGCGCAGCTCTTGTCGGACTTGCGGCACGCTCCAGCAAATATGATAGAGAAGGAGAAGGACTGCCGGCGACAACTAGATCTAACAGCGGAAACTGGATCAAGGACATTTCGCAATTTTTGTCGAATAACCCCACGATGTCGGTCAGATGACGTCATGCGAGTGCCGACCTTCCGGAATAGCCGCATGCTGGTTCCGAATGCCCTCTATCGCAACGCTGTCGGCATAAGTTTAGTCCGGAATACAAGGTGATACGATCGTGTCCCGGGAGGTGGTGTAGGTCGCGGCTGATGGCCGTGCTTTCCCGACATGGGTCGGAAGGGGATATCAGCGTGCCACAGCGGGGCAGGCTGATTTGGGGCTCATCTCATTTGGGCCATGGTCTCAAGCGTCATATACTTGGCGCGTTGAACGGCCCATTCGTCATTCTGTTCGAGCAGCAGTGCGCCGACGAGACGGACGATGGCTTCGTCGTTCGGAAAGATGCCGACGACCTCGGTGCGTCGCTTGATTTCGCCGTTGAG